>JAFQSY010000033.1 GCA_017409265.1 Clostridia bacterium | reverse complement strand
CGTGAAGATATTGTTGATTGGAACAAAAGAGAAAATGCAGAAATCTGGCGGCACGCTTGGGAAGAAAAAGTCAACGAGTATCTCGAAAAGAACAACCGACCCGAAAGAATTTATATGCGTTCTTATGAACGGCAAGGAATTGATTTAGTGCCAACCGTTCATCTCGGTCCCGCTGCATCGGAAATGGAACGCAGAGGTGAAGAAACAATTCTCGGCACTCTGAATCGGGACATTGTTAAATTCAACTCTGTGAGAAAACATTTACGAAAAGCACTTGAGGAATTGAAAGAATGGATTGAAGAAATCAAGAAAATTATCTCTGAACTCAAAGAAGAAAAAGAGCCGACAATCGCAGATATTCTCATTGACTATCTGAATTCCCGTCAAGAAGCTCACAACGGTAAAAGCAAATATTATTACAGCAAAGACCTTGCAGTTGATTTGAAACAAGTATCACAAATCGTCGCATTTCTTCAGGAACGCAACATCACTACCGCAGATTCTTTATGGAAAATGATTGAAGAAGTATCTACAATTCAAAGCCGTATCGACACCGCAGATGAAAGAATCAAAGAACTCAAAAAAGGAATTAAATTCCTCGGCGATTATTCGAAATATAAAACTGTTGCAGATGAATATACAAAAAGGAAATTCGGCAGAGATAAATTCAAAACCGAACACAGCAAGGAGTTAAATTCATTCTACCGGGCAAAGCGATGGGTTGATGAAAACCCGAAAGCTACAACCAGATCTATGAAAGCCGAACTCGAAAAACTGCAAAAAGAAAAAGATACCGAAGTTACTTTCATTGAAAGCAACTACGGCAGTCTTGAAGAACTCAAACGAGCAAAATTTATCATTTCAAAAGTCCTTGCAAATGTTAAATATCAGAAACAAGAACAATCTCGTGAAATTATTAAACCTACAAAAATCCATAATCAAAATATTGAATAATGAAAGGAGGATTTTTATGACAGAAAATATTTACGAACACATAGATTTATGTGAAATTTACGAACCGATTTTTGAACCGCCCGAAAGCTTTCTGAAAGAATGTACTCAATATTGGCTTTCGGAATGGCGCAAGAAATGCAAACCTTTTGTATTCCCCGATGGCAGTTATGTTTTAAACTCCGACGGTGAAATTCATTACTGTCGCAACGGAATTATGATAAAAGTATCAGAACATTTCCCTGCAGAAGGCAGAACCGTCGAAGAACTGCTTGAAGATTTGGTGATCTATCAGTCAAAACAAATGTAACTGTCCGATAAAAAGCCTTGAATAAAATCTGCGTTTACAGTATAATCCAAGTGGAAAGTATTGTAAGCGTGGGTTGTTTCAAAGAAAGGAGAATTTTTTAAATTGAAACAAACTTACAATACAGCATTATATATGCGATTAAGCCGTGATGACGAAACCTATGGCGACAGTGTCAGCATCGAGTCGCAACGCACAATCCTCCGTCAATATGCAACGGCCAATAACTTGAATGTTGTTGATGAATACATAGATGATGGATGGAGCGGAACGAATTTTGACAGACCTGCATTCGAAAGAATGATGGAAGATGTTGAAGCAGGCAAAATCAACTGCATCGTTACCAAAGACCTCAGCCGTTTCGGCAGAGAACACATTATGATGGACTATTATCTTGAATTTGTGTTCCCCGAAAAGAAAGTGCGGTATGTTGCCGTTGCCGAAAACGAGGATACAGAAAACGGACTCAGCGATTTTGTTCCGTTCAAAAACTTGTTCAACGAGTGGTATGCAAAAGACACAAGCCGTAAAACAAAACAAGCTTTCCATGCAAAATTTCTTGCAGGTGAGCGAATGGGGAATTATGCTCCCTTTGGTTACAAAAAGCATCCCGAAATAAAAAACAAGATAATTCCCGATGAAGAAACGGCACCGATTGTCATCAGAATGTTCGAGATGGCAGCACACGGTACGAGTCTTTCAAAAATTATGAATTATCTTATTGATGAAAAGATACCTGTTCCGAGTTATTGGGAATATTCGAGATTCGGCGGATTTGCAAGAATCTATGACAATCCTGAAAGACAAAAGAACAATTATCTTTGGAGGTTCAGTCAGGTTCAGAATATCCTCAGGGATGAAACATACATAGGGAATACCGTTCATTTTCAGCACACAACTGTTTCTTACAAAAACAAAAAGGTTATACGGAATCCGAAAGAAAAATGGATGAAGGTTGAAAACACGCACGAACCGCTTGTTACAAAAGAAACCTTTGACCTTGTGCAGCAGCAAATGGAAAGCAGGAAGAAGCCGACAAGAAACGGGAATACGCAGATATTTGCGGGACTTATCAAGTGTGCAGACTGCGGAAAGAGTATGAGGTATTGCACCAACAAGAAAACATACGCTTATTTCAATTGCACAAGCTATTCTTTATACGGAAAGGAAATCTGTTCACAGCATTACATCCGTTACGACACACTTTATCCGTATATTCTTTCAAGAATACAGTTCTGGACGAAGATTGCACAAACGCAAGAAGAAGTGTTGCTCAAAAAGTTGGTTGATAACGATGTTAAAAAACACGATGCAACAATGAAGAACAGAGCTTACGAACTCGCAAAATCAAAAAAGCGAAAAGCCGAAATTGACCGACTTTTCGCCAAGATGTATGAAGATTGGGTAAATGAGCGCATCACTGAATACAACTTCAATATGATGTCAGAACGATATCAGAATGAACAACAAGAGCTTGATGATAAAATCCTGACTCTTGAAGCCGAGCTTTCAACCGAAAAGAAAGCAACCGACAATGCAGAAAAATGGATTGCAGTTCTGAAACAATACTCCAATCCAACGGAACTGACCGCCGAACTGCTGAACACTTTGGTTGAAAAGATACTGATTCACGAAACTGAAGAAAACAGTTTCGGAGAAACCGAACTCGTTATCGATATCATTTACCGCTTCGTCGGTAAAATTGATTAAACCGCAGTATCCTTAATTTGTACCAAGGTACGCCTTCGGGCAAGCATAACAAGGCTGAAGCCTTGTTATTGCTCAGTTTGTCCGTTCTGCATCTTTTTTCCTGTCCCCTTTAAATAGGCTATAAAAAAGCTTGCGTTTACAACTCTTTTTTAATCTTTATCCGAATCCATCTTCTTAAGCATCTGCTCATAGGGCATAAGCATTCCCTCGTTCATTTTGTTACCCATTTTTGAAAGAATCTTTTCGCTTGAAAGAAGCGCACCCACCGCATACATGAGCATTGATTTGCCCTTGTTCTTCTGCGGAAAATCGTAAATTCCCTGCTTTTTGTAGAACTTATGGTCCGCACGCATCATGCCACGCATCTGATAAATGAGATCGCGGAAAATCTTCATTCCGCCGACACCCCAGAAATTCTGCGGCGCAGTATGCTTTGTTTCAAGCGCAAAGGTGAGAGTTTTTGAAAGAGTATCAATCTGCGCATCGGTATCGTATTCATCCGTTGCAACGCCTGAAAGGAAGTTGCCGCCCGTTTCGCATCTTGCCTCTACCACGGTGCGCAGGTTATTCTCCTGCGAATAGTTGCCCGAAACAAGGTAGCCGACGGGCATACCGACAGTTACCGTTCTGTGGCCGTTGCAGAAGTTTCTGTCATCATACATCTTGAAGCGTGAGCCCATTGAATGGTCAGATACCGTGAAAGCATAAACGATGGCATCCGCTTTCTGGATATTCTCCCTGAGGAAAGTGTCAAATCCGTCCTTGTAGACGCACTTTTCGCTCACGGCGCAGCGGAAGCATCCGAGGCAGCCGCCCTTGAGCGGAAACTCGGAGATATTTACAATGCGTGTTTTGTAGCTGAAAACGTTGCCGAAGCGTTCAATCATTGCGCTGAGGTTGGAATCGGGGTTGGTTTCATCGGTGAGGATTATTACGTCCTTGTCGGTTTTCTGAGTTGCATTAAGAGGTGCGGCGGTTGCCTTCACCTGAGAATATCCGCAAGTCTTAACAGGAGCGGAGGTATAAACCTCTTCCTTTACGCACCAGAGGAAGCGTTCAAAGAATTTTTCAGCATCCTCCCTGCCCTTTTCCTCGAGCAAATCCTCCATATCCGCCGAAAGACCCCTGATATAGCGCATACCTAAATCAATGGAGTTTTCCTCAATATACTTGTGGGCGGTGATATCGTAAAAATGCTTGGAGGTGGAAATCTGAGTTGCGTATTTATCCTTTACGTCAACGCCGTTTGCCTTAGCAAGCTCAATGAAGCGGTGGAGCTGAGCAGGCGCAAGGAAGGTGTAAACGGGATAGGAAAAAAGAACCGCATCCGAGGATTCAAGCAACTCCTTTGCCTTTGAAAAATCCTTTTCGAGCGCCTTTATCTGCTGACCTGCATTGAGAACGGCAAATTCATGCTCAGTGAACTTCTTTTCAAGATAACGCACCGTCTGGAGAGTAACACTGTATTTACCTTTGGGGCTGCCATTTATAACTGCTATCTTCATAACAAACTTCCTTTTACGTATTTTAACATATTATACCATATACGGACAGATTTTTCAATCTTAATCAGTCACTGACGGGATGCAAAAGCCGTAAAATTTACAGCCTTTTTTTCATCCATATATGAGGGCAGCCTTCATCATCCTCGACCTCACCGAAAGCGATATAACCCGATTTTTCATAAAACGCCGCCGCGCGGCACTGCGAATGAAGCCGCAACTCCTCTGCGCCGATTTTCTTTATATATTCTTCCGCTTTTTCAACAAGCAGGCTTCCCATATTCCTGCCGCGGTTTTCTTTTGTAACCGCCAGCCTGCCGAGGATATACACGTTCTTTCTGTCGGATTCAAAAACCCTGCAGGTCGCAACGGGGATATCGAAATCATCAAACAGCACAAAATGTACCGCCGTTAAATCGATATCGTCAAATTCATTCTGAAAGCCCTGTTCTTCAACAAAAACCTTTTGCCTTATTTCAAGTGCCTGCGAAGGGGCAGGCTGAAACGCTTCCACTCTCATAATTAAACTCCCGGAAATCTTGTTTTACAAGGGTGATTATATCATATATACGATTGTGTTGCAATGATATAAGGCTGATGCAAAAACAGATTAGATGAAAAAGAAGAGATAATAAAGAATAGATAACACAACCAGTGCCGAATTTCTTCTTCCACTATTATCTGTTATCTATTCAGTATTATCTCTTATGTATCCAATATTGTCTCTTATTTCATCCTCGCAAGAGGCGCATTTGTCAGAAGTAAAAAGCAAAGAACGTTTCTTCTGAAATCAGTTGAGATACGATATTCCTCCGAACATATTCGCACCGTCTTTGATAATGAAATCGGGTGAAAGCTCCTGCGGAATATTGTTATTCCCGTCCGGCATATCCGGTCTTTCACCGAAAGGTTTTTCGGGTCTGCTGCCGTCCGGCATTTCAGGCGGCTCAAATCCCTCCTGCGGCTCAATCCTCTCAAAAGGCATTTCACCCTCGGACGGTGTGAAGTTTTCCTTATCAGCAGCGTCTCCGGGGAACTGATGCGCCTGACCTTCGGGCATTTCGGGAGGAGTCATATCCTCAGGCATTTCAGGTCTGCCGAGCACGCCGCCGCTCTGACCCGCAAGCTGCTTACCGTCGCTCCAAAGAGTGTAAGTTCCTGCATCTAAATCAGGGCTGCTGAAAATAAGAGTTGTATATGAATTTTCGGGTGTGGTTTCCACAACCGCTTTGCCGTCTTTATCTTTAAGGATGATTGTTTCGCCGCCCGTCTGCTTCTGCATAAAATTGAACACGGCATAGTTCTGGCCGCCGTCCTCAATTCTGTCCAGCATACTGCCGCTTGCCACAACTGTTCCGCCGTTGATGTGAATGCCCATATCAGAGTCAATTCCTGCATCTGCACTGTCAGAGCAAGCATAGGAATCAACCGTTCCGCCATTGATTACAAGCCAGCCATTGGAGTCGATTCCGTCGCCTTCGCCCGTCTCACCCGTAACCTTTATTGTCAGCTTTCCACCGTTTACGGTTGTAACCGAAGCACCGTCCTCATTGGTGTTTATACCGTCGTTACCGGACCTGATGTTGACAATACCGCCGTTGAGTGTAAGATGCATTTCACTGTCAAGCCCTTCATTTTCGGCAGTAATGTTCAGCACACCCGAATTTTCCTTTTCTCCGCTGACGTTCATTGACATCTTAGAATAAAACGCCCCGTCGTATTTATGAAGCTTCTTTGCATCTTCAACTTGAGTTTTATCTTCATTGAAAACTATGCTCTCAGGCTTGTAGATTTTCTCAACGTAAGAACCGTTTACTTCGTTGACGGTTGAATCAGCAATAATTACGTTCGCGCCTGCCGCAGAGGTATCAACATCCTTTGTTGCCTCTCCTGTTGCGCATTCATAAACATTATAGAAAATAACCGCAGGAGCAACAGAGCAGGATATTTCCGCACCGTCAAGAATAAGAGTTACAACAGCCTCGGGGTTTTCCTTTGCGCCGTCGCCGAGGTCAACTGCAATCTGACCCTTTGAAAGCTTACCGCTGATACTGTACGTGCCTGCCTCTGTGATGTGTACGACGGTATGCGCCGCAGCTTCTTCGGCAGAATGAGCATCCTTTTCAGTTCCTTCACCGTAGGTAAAATCCTTGCCCGATTCATAATAAACTATATCGTTTGCTGTATAAACAGCGCTTGCATTATCGTTCCCTGCAGGCACTCCGTCAGCAGTGATTCCGCTGTCAGCCAGTACGATTTCAACCGCATCCGTTACGGAGTCGGGAGTTTCGGTTTTTGTCGGCACTTTTCCGCAAGCGGCAAAGGCAAACAAAACAACAAAAGTGATTGAAAGTATTCTTGCAAATTTCATATAGTCATCCCTTTGCAGTATTTTGATACTATTATGTATTGCAAATGTGAATTTTTCACTGTGATTTTGTAACGTTTTATTGTAAAAACGTTGAATCCAAACCAGCACAAGCGGCTTCAGTCTTCCTGAAAAGAACACGCTTTGCGGCAGAGTTTGGCATATTATTTTATTTCGGCCTCTGCAAAGCCTATGCATTCCCTGCCTCTGAGCATATCGGCGGTGTTTCTCGCATTGAAATAAAGACGGAGTTTGTTGCCGTATTTCACGAGATGGCTCGCGTAAACAAACTCTTTCATCCAGTCCTTATCGTCAACAACGCAAGGCTCAACAAGTATTTTTTCAAATTCAAATGAAAGTCCGTCTGCAGATGTAAGCAGAATTATTGCGGAATGGCTGTGACCGTCTTTTTCGTACAATCCGTTCTGGATTCCTATATAGCCGTCACTCAGCTTATACACCTTAAGACATCCGCTGCAGAGATTGAGGTACGGATTGTTTTTATCGGGAGAAATAATCGGCTTGGCGGCAGAAACATAGCCACTTGCGATATCTTCGCTTTCTGCGTATCCGATGTAGGTAGGCTCACAGAATCCGCAGTCTTTTATAAAAGTCATTCCGCAGGAATAATACATACGGTTAATACCGTTTTCGCGCAGAAGAAACGGATTCGATATTGCCGAGCCTCTGTCACTTTTCTCATAACCCTTTGCATCAGTGAAAGCAGGTGTGGGCTTTGACCAATGAACAAGGTCGGTGCTTTCCGTAACATAGATTACGGATTCCCATTTAACGGCATTTATGACGTTGAGCCCGTTCATTATAAGCGGTCTCGTTCTTTCATAGAAAAGATAATATTTTCCGTTGATATAATTAATGTTCGGACGCATGGCGCGGTTAAGAACCTTTTTCACCTTGCGGAAATCAACACCGTCATCGCTGACAAAATGATATACGCCGAACGTGGTGTGCAGAAACATATGCCATTTACCGTCGTGAGCTACGTCAGGGGTAAGCATCGACGGGTCGGCAACTACAACCGCGCCGCCAAAGGGCTTTAGCACGGGACTGCTTTTGCTGATTTTAAAATCAGCATCAATTATTTGTTTAACGGTTAATTTTTCCATAATAAACCTCATTCCGATTTGATGACTGTATTATAGCACATAAAATCTCATGTGGCAATGAAATACCATAACCGCGGCTTCTGCTTTATTGCAACATCAAAAACTGTCTCGGGGGATTTTTGTTTTTGGTCGGAGTAAAGATGATATATCCAAGACTCTTCTACAGAATGATATAGAATATTGACAAATACAAGATTAATTATTAAAATATATATGAGTAAAAATCTTTCATATGAAATTTTTAGGAGGTAAAATAATGAAAAAGCTTATTTCGTTGGTTATTGTACTTACAATGTGTATAGGTTTATGTTTACATGCATTTGCCACAGACAACATCACCGACCCCACATCTGAACCCCTAAATAACGTGAAAAGTGCAAAAATAATTTCTGTTCCATTCAAAAACAGAATTGTTTTCGGTTTTGGTTCACCAAACTCTCCTGACGGAATAGTGCTCAAACTGATATACAATGACGGCACTGAAAAGACCGAAACCATAGTACAGAAAGACGTCGGTTATTTTGCAGGAGATGAATGTGTTTTCGGTTCTGCACATACTTATGAAGTATGCTTCGGACTTCAGTCCGAGACACTTTATATTAATGACGAAAGAACATCTGTTGAGTATAATTACTATGTTATTCCTCCAATTTTTTATATACTCAAAACTCTTTTTGAAAGAACCATATGGATTTAATCAGTAAGAGCTTTTCTTCCGGAAATCAGGGCATTCTACGAAAGCGAAGAAGGCAAAGAAGCTTTTGAAAAGTGGAAAGCCGAAAGAGAACGAAGTGCAGATTAATATAAATCTTAATTCGGCGGGGATGAATCATCATCCCCGTTTTCTCATTCTAAAAGACTGTAAGAAATGAAAAATCCGAACGCATCTCCTACTTTGAAGAGAGGGTTCGGATTATCATCTTCTGGTCGAGGTGAAGGGATTTTTATCGCCTCGCTTGCGCTCGTTGCGACTCGGCAAACTCTCCACCGGAGAGTTTGTTCGCCTTGCGAATCCCCTCGCTGTTCGAATCCCTTATTCTGAAAAAACAAAAACACCCTGTGGGTGCTTTTTGTTTTTGGTCGAGGTGAAGGGATGCGATTCGCGCGCCTGCGGGCGCTTGGTCGCTCGCGGTCACAACAGTCCACCGGACTGTTGCTCTGTACCGCTCGTCCTTCGAATCCCTGCCCAAAAAATCACAGCGGCACAGTCGCAGACTGTACCGCTGTGATTGGTACGATTGTTAATAACGGATTCAATAAAATAAATACTTGTCGGCCGTAACATACATATTCTACACTTGTACTTTTGCTGAAAATAACAACTTAATTACAAGGAGATTGTTATGTCACATTTTATTGAAGAGTTTTATTACGGAAATATTGAACCCCAAGAAAGTATAACAGAACTAAAAGCGGAAATCAAGAAGAAGTTGGATGAGCTGTCACAAACTGAAGAACAGTTTACAGCAAAACTGACCGATGAAGAAAAAGAAATGTTTATTAAGTATGCAAGTCAGTCAAGCGAGTTCCTTTGTGTAAGCAATGCGGACAGCTTTATATCCGGATTCAGACTCGGTGTTAAATTTACATACGACACGTTTGTTACAGATTGAAAGGAAGTTACATTTATGAATAAATCATCATTTGAACAAAGCGGCGGCACATACAGAATGGTTGGCGATTACAAAATACCAAATATCACATTACCTGCCGAAGCAAGAAAGCCACTCGGTGTGTGGGGATTGAAACGCAAGGATTTTCTTATGCAACATAAACGAGTGCAGTTTAACATTATGCTTATGAATGGCACATTGTGGACTCACCTTGCAGAGATTGATGAACAAGCATCCGCTATGTTCTCTCGGCTGGCAGAACAGATGAAGGTTAATGAGGGCATAACGGAACAACTCAAATCAGATGCACAAATGGAGTGGCTTGCCCGTATGAATAATATTGAAGCACGGGCAAGAGAAATTGTTAGTCACGAGTTG
>JAFQSY010000032.1 GCA_017409265.1 Clostridia bacterium | reverse complement strand
TAGATGATACCGAAAATCTGCCTCGGAACGTCTTCGACGAAATGCGACATCAGATTAGCCGTCGCAATGAGCCTCGAACGGTCCAATGGCTCCGGTGTTATCGTTGAGCCGAAGCCTGAACGGGCAATGCCGGTAAAGGTGTTGGCGGTTTCGGTGATGATTGACATTGCAAAATAGAAAATCCATTTGGGAAGGTAATCTCCCGGTGTATCGGGGAAGATAAAGGGAATCAGCCAATACCATAATCCCAAAATAGTGAGGGGAAACTGAGCGAGAAGAAGATAGGGTCTGAATTTACCCCAACGGGTTCTGGTCTTTTCAACAATAACGCCGATAAACGTATCGTTGAAAGTGTCCCATACAGTTGCAACAATGTTCTGAATTGCAAGATAGCTGAAATCGATTTTGACAACATCATATATGTATCGCTCTTTGAAATCGTTGATATTCAGGCTCTGAGCAGTATCCTCAAGAACATAAGCAACAGTTTCTTTTATGCCGACAAATCGTCTGTTTTTAAGGAGAACGGAATTATCGGTAGTTTCAACAATCTCTCTTTCTGTTGACATAATTTCACCCGACTTTCTGTAATTTTAATAAATAGTTGTTTGAAAATTTTAACGGTTTTTGCTGCAATGCTGATCAGAACAGAGTCTTTGTGCCTGCGTTGTATTCCCACGGAGTAAAGGAATTATGTTTTTCTTTATCAAGTCAATCATTCTCAACGGATTTCAGCCATTCACGGGCAATAATCATATGACCCGCTATGGTGGGATGAGTTCCGTCCCAGATAAAATATTCCATTCTCGATCTTTCTGCATTTTCTTTGATTTTTTCATAAAGAGGAACGAAAATGCAATTGAATTCCTCGGCAACGCTCTTT
Organism: Clostridia bacterium; assembly: GCA_017409265.1. Classification (GTDB taxonomy): domain Bacteria; phylum Bacillota; class Clostridia; order Oscillospirales; family Acutalibacteraceae; genus CAG-177. The sequence goes on along the minus strand of JAFQSY010000032.1, from coordinate 96,709 downwards.
GCTGCCGCCCTGATTCTTGCGTTTGCCGCCTCACGGTATGCAACGGAATCCTCAGGGTCACTGCTGTCGGGTCTTTGGAAGGATCCTTCAACACCGTCGGGATGCGGTGTGAATTTATAGGAACAGTCCGATTTATCAAGCGGATAATAAAACGGCTCACATACTATGATTTTTATACTGCCAAGCTCATTTCTTGTTTTTTCAAGAATTGCACGGAGATTTGTTTCATAGCGCTGTGCCGCTTCGTCGGGCGTGATTCCGGCGAAATAGCCGTGTCCGCCGTCGTTTGCTCCCACAAGAATACTTAAGACGGTCGGCTTGTTATTGATAACATCCTCCTGCCATTTTTCAAGAAGTTCCTCTGATCTCTCGCCCGAATAGCCTTTGTTTATGAATTTGGGCATATTCTCCGAATTTTCAAGTGCAAGCTGCGATGCAACTATATACTGATAACCGTGACCCATAATGTGATTACAGTCCATGCACTTGCCACGGTTTCCGTCAGTTATGGAGTCACCCGAAAACAGCACAACATCATTTTTGTTAAGCTTCATAAAGGAACCCTATCCTTCTTTCTCATCTGTCAGAAGTGTATTAATGATTCGGAACATACTCCTTGTATTTAAATTTTATCATTTTGTATAGAAAAAATAAAGGTCATTATTAGAGGAAAAAGTGTCCTTATTTGCAACAAAAGAGTTGAAACAGCATCCGCAATAAGTTATACTGTGTGTAAGAGGCGGTGATTGTTATGAGAAATGACCTGATAGAAAGACTTATCATGCACACATATAAAAATCCATCTTTTTTGCTTAAAAATAAAAATGATGATGAGAGAATCATCATTGAGGGCTCCAAGTTAATGAAAAAAGAAAAGCTTATTGCGGTAAGAGCCGATACAAATACTAATCATTTTCCGGAACACAGCCACGATTATGTTGAGATTATTTATATGTATCAAGGAACAAAAACCAATATTATAAACAATGAAACCGTTGTTCTTAATAAGGGAGATATCCTTTTTATGACCCAGAATTGCAAGCAGGAAAACTTGCCCTCAACCGAACAGGATATAGCAGTCAATTTCATTGTTCTGCCTCATTTTTTCGAGAAAGCTCTTGAAATGCTGAATAGCGAGGAATCATTGTTGCACAGTTTTATAATTCAATGCTTGCGAGGCGATAACGGTAAATCAAGCTATCTTCATTTCAGAGTTTCAGATGTACTGCCTGTGCAGAATCTTATTGAAAATCTTATCTGGAATTTGCTTGATGACCGTCAGGAGCAAAGAAATATAAACGAAACAACAATGGGTCTTATTTTGCTTCAGCTTCTCAGTCACATTGATGACCTTGATTATAACGGTGACGACAGCAGCCTTATATTCCACGTGCTGAAATATATTGAGGCGCATTTTGCGGGCGGCAGCCTGACAGAGCTTTCGCAGATGCTTTTTTACGATTTCAATGCACTGTCAAAGCAGATTAAAAAGCTGACGGGCAAAACCTATACGGAGCTTGTGCAGGAAAAGAGAATATCTCACGCTTGTTTTCTTCTTGAAAGTACAAATCTCGGAATTTCGGAAATTTCGCAGCTTGTAGGTTATGAAAACATCAGCTATTTTCACCGTATTTTTCGTAAATTCCATAGTATGTCGCCAAAAAAATACAGAGACAAAACGGTTACCAAATAAGAAATTGCGGGTGTGATAAAGAAGAATATTGTGCAAAGTAAATATTATAACAGGTAAAGCCGTGAATCGTTGAGCATTCTCTACTTTATACTTTGATTATGAATTTAACAGTAGGTTTTTATTGTAATTGCGGTATAATTCAATTCAGCGAATAAGGACACTTTTTCAACTAAAATGTGTCATTTACTTCTCTGTACCATAATGATAAAATTAAGGTGCCTATTGGTGAAAACACACTAATTAACCCAACAAATATATAACGGAGGTTAATATGAAAAGATTAATTTCAATTATTCTTGTAATGGTTATGATGTTTGCGTGTGCTGCACCTGCATTTGCCGTTCAGACTGAGCCTGAGCAGACAGTTGTATCTGCTGCAGAGGAAGAAAACGGCGACAATGCATTCATCACTTTCTTCGACAAACTGTTTGCAAAAATCAGGGCGTTTTTCGGAAGTGTGAAGTACTATTTCGTGGTTAAAAAAGAGGGCGTTCCCAACACTATGGACAAAAATGCAATTCATATGCTCAAATCGGTTGAAGACGCTATTGGCGACAGCTTTATTATCACAACCGAGGACGGCAAGGTTATTGCAATTGACGGCGGTTATAAATTTGAAACCGATTACTTCATTCAGTACCTCAGGGCTGTCACGGGGCAGATTGTGCCGAAAATTGACGTTTGGTTTCTGACTCATCCCCACACTGACCATGTTCAGGTTTTCAACGAAGTGGCTGAAAACCGCACAAATCAGGTGAAATTTGACAAGGTTATTCTTAAATACGCTCCATATGACTTTTACGCTTCCATTAACTCAACGGAAGGTGCAGAAATGGTGGGCAAGTTTGACAGAATAAGTAAGGCTTTCCCCGAAAAAGTTCAGATTATCAATGACGGCGATGTTTTCAATATCGGTGCTGCAAAAATAACCACGCTTTTCACCTTTGACCCTGCTTTCACAAACGTTAATGATTCCTCTTTGATATTCCGTATGGATTTGGGCGGAAAAAGCGTATTGTTTACGGGTGATGCCGGTGTAAGCTCAGGCAACAAGGTGCTTGCAAACCCCGAATATAAGGAGCTTCTGGATTGCGATATATGCAAAATGTCACACCACGGGCAGGCCGGTGTAACGAAAGAATTCTATGAAGCTGTTGACCCCGAAATCTGCCTGTGGCCTACGCCTTCATGGGTGTGGAACAACTCACATGAATCTCTTGTGCTTTTGACACCTGAAGTTCGTGCATGGATTGAAGAAATCGGTGTAGAGAAAAACTATCTTTCCTGGCAGGGCTCGCAGGTTATATATCCGGATTAATTGACACCCGGCACCGAAGAAATACTATAACAGAATACGGGCGATTGTTCATGCATTAATACTGATGGGATGATAAATATGTAATTCAATCGTAAGGTATTGTTATAAAATCGGTCAAAAAATAACCGCAGCTTATCGAATTATGAGCTTGCAAAGATTTAAAATTTTCATAAAAGGGTGATTGCTTTGAAAAAAATTCTTTCCTTTATTCTTTCGTTTGTTTTCCTTTTCCCTTCATATCTTTTCAGTTTTCTGCCGTCAAAAGCAGATACGGATTTTGCAATTGAGTCAATTGCGGCTGTGTCCGTGAGCGGAATTGAAAACGGTATTATATCGGAAAAAGCGGAGTTTGATTTCGGCGATGCCGATTGCGGCTGGTTCAATTATTACGGCATCAGCTATAAATCCGACGCATATATGAAAGGCGTAATTACATATAAGCTCAAAGGTGAACAGTATTCCGAGGAATTCTTCCTTGAACCTTCGGACGGCACAAAGCCTTTTTACAGCTTTATTGACGGTGTGCTTGATAAGACCAAATCAAACACTCTTTGCAAAATAACGCTTGAGCCTCTCGACAAGGATGCGGCGGTGTTTGAGTTTGTCGGCGTTGACGTGTTCAACCGTGAAGTGCCCGATAAAAACGTTTATCTTCAGAACAGCGAATATAAAATCGGTGTCAATCTTCTCTGGGGCGGCGCGCTGGATTACCTTGAAGACCTAGATTCAGACGTGCAGGCGGTTATGGTTGACGGCTTGACCAAGGTTGATTCGGATGCTTCGGAGAGATACGGTGTAAAATCCGTCAACAATAACGTTAATCTCATCAACCGTCACGATACGGGCAGACTTGTTCAGCAATCCTACTACGGCACCTTTGATTGCGATGCTTATCAGAGTGCCATGTACGGCGAACACAAGTGGAATTATAACCCCGTGCAGGGCGGCAATCAGTATAATGAGAGCAGCAAAATAGTTGACCTTGTTGTGGGCGATGACTATATCTATATTAAGTGCAGACCCCTTGACTGGGCAAAGCCTGCGACGGACATGAGCCCTTCGTATATGGAGGCAACCTACAGCATCTGCGACGGTGCCGTTGAGATGGCCTGCAGATTTGTTGATTTTTCGGGTTATCCCGAATATTACACAACTCAGGAGCTTCCCGCATTTTACTGCATAGAGCCTTTCAACAGATTCGTTTATTATGGCGGCGATGCACCCTGGACGGGAGATAAAAATTACTCATATCAGAACGAACTCATTTTCTGGCCCGATGCAGGTTACCCCAATTTCCAGGCAACGGAAAACTGGTCGGCATTTATCGGCGAGTTTGACGACAGCTTCGGAATCGGTATTTATACGCCTCACCACGGAAATTTCCTTGCCGGTGTCCTTGCCAGGGAAACCACCACAGATAAAGACCCGTCCGTAGCACCGCAAACATCATATATTGCTGCTGTTAAGCATAACACTTTCAGAAGCTTCGTTCCGAGCGAATATAATTACTATATCGCAACCGGTACGGTTGACGAAATGCGTGCAAGTTTTGATAACCTGAGGTAATAAAAATGAAAAAAGCACTTTCGCTTTTTCAGCAGAATAAGGATGCCGATATCAGCATTGATAACATCCGTTTTATACCCGGTACTTAATACATATTGTTTGCATATTTGTTTTCAACAGCAATACAGTAAACTGACACCATTGAGCCGTCGGTAAGTTTAATTTCAACGCAGGCGGTATCAATGTTAAATTCGCAAGATAAAATATTGTTTTTCATAATTTACAATTCCTTTCAGTTATTAATGATAGCATGAAACAATGTGTGTTTAACCGCCGTTAACAATTTATTCATTGAATCCGTTATGAACACTCGTACCAATTAAGAGCCGTAACGTCAGTTACGGTTCTTGATTTTTTACAATCTGTAAGGGATTTGAAAGCCCGTTAATAATAAAAGAGCGATTCACTCATGTGAACCGCTCTTTAACATTTAATCAGAATCCGCCGCCGACAGTTATGATATAATTAATTTTGGCATCGGCCTTGTTAATCATGATTCCGCTGATATCAAGGTTTCTTATCTCGGGGTCGCAGGTGTATTTCCATGTACCTTTTTCTATGATGCCGTTTTGGTTGATTTTAACCTTTACGGTTGGATTGATGTAATGTACTGCTATGTCTGCATTTTCAACGTCAACATCAAACTGCGGAAATTCCGCAAGAACCTTTCCGATATCGCCGAGAACAGATATTGCGTGACCGACTGTTCCCGATTGTGCGTCGGCGTGAATCGGGTCCGTCTGGGGCTTCATGGTCATTTCAATAACGGTGTGATTTCCGCTTTTGTATGCATTGATGCTTTGAGCATCATCGACTGTAAGATTATCGAATCCGCCTGTTATTCCGTCGAAATCAAGTGCGTTCTTTTCAATAACGGATGCAATCGCAGGCTCGAGAATTTTAATGAAAAATCCGAGAGCACCGTCACCGTCGTTGATTATAAGTTCTTCAAGCACCATGACCTGCGTTGATTTTGCTTTCGGATGCGTCTTTTTCGCTGCTGTCTTATAAAACTCTATGATTTCTTCTTTTGTCCATTCGGAAGGGTCAACGGTTGTTGAAACAGAGGTTGTTTCTGCGGATGATGTATCTGCGTTTGTTGTGGCTTCAGGCAATGTACCGTTTGCTGTCAAGGCTTCGGAGGTTTCAGCTGAATCATCACTCTTTACAGTTTCTTCATATGTTGTTGTGTGTTCTGTAATGTCAGAACTGTTATCGTTTTTACATGATGCGAAGGAAACAAGCAAAGCAAGGGCCATTAATGCTGCAAAAATTTTTTTCATAACACCGCTCCTCATAACATTCTTTATATCCATTTTATAGTATGAGTGCGTCGGTGTCAATGAGTATATGGTTTTAAATGCTTATTATGACAAATAATTCAAAATCATCTTGAATTAATTCCTATGTGATGATATAATTCAATCGTAAAATATAAAATAGGAGAGTATGCGGCATGAGCAAGAAATATGTAATCAAATATTTATCGGGCGGAAAGACCGTTGCTTCTAATGCGGTTGAAAACGATTTTTATGCGCTCGACATCGCTGAAACCGACGGAAGATATACTGTCACCCTTAATCCTAAAAAGGATTTTGAGCTTGTTGATTTTTATGTTGAATTTCCTTATGAGTTCAAGGTGGGCGACAAATTCTTTGCAAACGGCTATCAGTCATGGACCAACACGAGAGAATTTACTGCCGATGAAATCAGAAAGGGCACAATAAAGCTTTCTCATATTCATCCTTATTTACGACATTACGCAAGCATCACAAGCGATGACAGAATCGTTGAATATTCCGAGAAGCCCGGCGAATTTCACAGCCATTGCTACACCTACATCAGAAACGGCGAAAAGATGAAGCTCTGGGGCTCACTTTGCGAAAGTACGGGTTATACATATTTCAAGGTTGGAATGAACAGCAACTATTTCTCAATCCGCAAGGATGTAAAAGGTAAAAAAGTTACTCAGCCCCTCAAGATTTTTGATGTTGTTTATTTTGAGGGAACATATGACGAAGTGTTTGATAATTACTTTGGAATGTTTAAAATGCCTGAAACAAGAAAGGGTGCAATGAGCGGCTATACCTCATGGTATAATTATTTCCAGAAGATTGATGAGAAAATTATTCTCCGTGACCTCGACGGTCTTGATCCCGCAAAGGACGAAACCTCGATTTTCCAAATTGATGACGGCTATGAGCCTTATGTCGGTGACTGGCTTGACTATTGCGACAAGTTCCCAAACGGCATGAAATATATTGCTGACAAGATTCACGATAAGGGGTATCTTGCAGGTATCTGGATTGCCCCCTTCAGCTGTCAGAAGATTTCGAGAATCGCAAAGGAGCATCCTGATTGGCTTATCAAGGATGAAAACGGCAAGCCACAGCTCGGCTGTATCGCATGGGGCGGAGCTTACACCCTTGATATTTATAATGAAGAGGCAAGAGCTTATATCAAGAAGGTCTTTGACGTTGTTCTCAATGAATGGGGCTATGATATGGTTAAACTTGACTTCCTTTACAGCGAATGCGTAACTCCGAGAAACGGAAAGAGCAGAGGCGAAATCATGCACGAAGCAATGCAGCTTCTTCGCGAGTGTGTCGGCGATAAGCTTCTCCTCGGTTGCGGTATTCCCATGAGTGCTGCATACGGCGTTTGCGATGCCTGCCGAATCAGCTGCGACGTTGACCTTACTTATAAAGGCAAGATTTATAACCATATCCATGTCAGCAACGAAATGTTAAGCGCACAGAGCGCAATCAACAACTCCGTATTCCGCCGCCATCTCAACGGCAGAGTGTTTATGAACGATCCCGACGTTTTCTTCTTGAGAAATGACAATCTCAAGTTCACATGGGAGCAGAAAAAGCTTCTTGCAAGAATTAACAATCTTTGCGGAAATGTTCTCTTTGTTTCGGATAACGCAGGGGATTATGATGCGGTTCAGATGGGACTTCTCAAGAAGTATTTCAAGAAGACCGATGAAAAAATAACCTCGGCTGAATATGTGACAAAGGATGTTATCGACATCAAGATTGATGAAAACGGAATCAAGAAAGAGCTTGTTTTCAATATCAAGACGGGTAAAATCATCAAAGATGGCGAAGTAAGATAAAAAAACAAACCGTTCAGGTTTTTACACCTGAACGGTTTTTGTTATATCTCTACATCTGCATAAACCGCATTGTGGTCGGAATAAAAATCTCCGTCCACTTTTTTATTTATAACCTTAAAATTAATAGGTTTTACCGTTGCTTCATCAACAAAAACAAAGTCAATTCTTTCCTGAATTTCGTTGGGTCTGAATCCGTGAAAGGTGTAGCATTCATCGCTGTCGGGTGCAAGCTTTCTTGCATCCTTCATGTTGCCACTGACCATTGTGTTATAGCAGTCGGAATCCTGGAAAACGTTGAAATCGCCTGTGCATACAACGGGCGCTCCGCCGAATGATGCCGCTTTTTCCTGAATCATTTTTGCCCCGTTAATCTGTGCTGTTCTGCCGACATGGTCAAGGTGAGTGTTGAAATGAATATAGGATTTGCCGTTTCCTTTATCTGTGAGCTTAACGTAGGTTGCAACTCTTATGCAAGCGGAATCCCAGCCTTTTGAGGGCTTTTCGGGTGTTTCTGAAATCCAGAAATTGCCGTTGTCGCTTGCGGTAAACTTATCTTTTTTATAGAAAACGGCAGAAAATTCGCCCTTCTTTTTGCCGTCATCTCTGCCGACTCCGACATAATCATACTCGGGAAGGAATCTCGAAAGCTTTTTCATCCATTCCCAATGAGCTTCCTGCACTCCGAAAGAATCGGGGTTAGCTTCTTTTATGATTTTTATAACTTTCGGAACACGCTTTCTCCATGTTCTGGAGCCTGTGCCTGCACAGAGCAGGTTGAAAGACAGTATTCTGTACATTATTTTGTGCCTCCGTTAAAGAGAGTCATTTCAACCGTGATGGGGAAATGGTCAGATGCAAAGATGTGATGAGTGAAATCCGAATTGATTTTGCTTGATTTTACCGATGCAACATAGCCGTTGACAAAAACATAGTCGATGGGTTTTGTGTCGGGCATAACAACATGATATCCGTGGTATGTTGCGTGGTCGTCATATTCTTTTGCAAGATATTTTGTATCTTTAAGTCCTGTTTTAAGAACAGTTTTATAATTATAAGTGCCTTCGGAGAAGTTGAAATCACCGGTTAAAACAACGGGGATATCGGGTGCGATTTCGGCAATTTTTGCTGAAATGAGAGCGATTGATTCTGCCTGTGCAATATTACCCACATGGTCAAGATGAGTGTTGAAATGAGCATATGTAAAGCCGCTGGTTTTGTCTTTGAGGATTGCATATGAAGTTATTCTGTTGCAGGCAGCGTCCCAGCCGAGAGAAGGCACGTCAGGTGTTTCTGAAAGCCAGAAGAAGCCTGATTTTACAAGCTCATACTTATCCTTGAGATAGAAAATTGCGGTTGATTCACCTTCGGAAATGCCGTCATCTCTGTATTTTGCGATGTATGCATAATCAGAAAGACCTGCGGCAATGCTTTCAACCCAGTCCTTGTCAGCTTCCTGAAGCCCGAAAGAATCGGGTGCGTTTTCAACAATTGTATCAACAATCAGCGGAAGTCTTTTTTCATTTGCGCGAAGTCCGTCGCCTCTGATTTTGACGTTGTATGTCATGATTGTGAGGTCCTGTGTTTTTGCCGATTCAACGATGGGATTGGGGTTGACATTCTTAAGAGGAAGGGTGGGGTCAATGCCGGTTGTAGGGGTCTGTGCGCCGAACATTGCAATAATCGAAACAAAGAAAGCAACTATTTTTTGCATTAACTTGAAATACATAATCTTTTCTCCTTATCCGTTAATCATGGTCATTTTTGCAACAACTGCATGGTGGTCAGAGGGGTAAATTCCGTTGAGCTTTTCGCTGACGATTGTGTGGCTTTCAACGTTTGATGCGAAAGCATTTACAAAAATAAAATCAATGGGAGCATCTTTTTCAACAAGTTCGGAATAGCCGTGATATGTAACGTTTCCGCCTGATGCGGTCTTTGCAAGATATCTTGTGTCTTTAAGCCCGCTCTCAAGAACTCTGTTATACATATCACCGCCCTCATAGTCGTTAAGGTCGCCCGAGAAAACAACGGGAAGATTCGGCGCGATTTCTGAAATCTTTTCTGCAATTACCGCAACCGATTCAAGTCTTGCAATAACGCCGAGATGGTCGAAATGCGCATTAAAATGGGCATATGTAAAGCCCGTTTCCTTATCCTTGAGAACAGCATAGGTGCATATTCTCTTGAACATCGCATCCCAGCCCTTTGAAGCTTTTTCGGGAGTCTTTGAAAGCCAAAATGTACCCGAATCAAGAAGGTCATATTTATCCTTCTTGTAAAAAACAGGGCTTGCTTCTCCGCCACCATTATCGGAGTTTCTGCCGATGCCGACATAGGCATATTCTGTCATGAGTGCGGGCAGTCTTTCAATCCAGCCTTCATCAGCTTCCTGAAGTCCGAAAGAATCGGGAGAATATTTTTTGATGGTTTCGGCAACAAGCGGAGTTCTGTTTTCGGGGGATTTTTCGCCTGTTCCCTTGATGTAGACATTAAAGCTCATAACGGTTATATCCTGCGAAAGCTTTGCTTCGGGAAGCTTTTCGGGATTGACCTGTGTTACGGGAGTCGGTGTGTAGAAAAGCATCATAATTGCTGTGACAACTGCGAAAAACGCGCTGATAATTTTGTCAATCATTTATATCTCTCCTTCATTTTATATAATCCGCAAGTGCCGAAATATCGAGCTTATCAATATTATCAGCACTTGAAATTACCTTGAAAATTTCTTTGCACATCTTCATTATTCCGCCATCCTCATCGCTTTCGGCGTTGAGAACGATGATCGGGTCGTGAACACTTAAACGGATAAGAAACCAGCCGTTGCCGCATGAAGAATCTGCGTTTATTCTGATTCCCTCGTGGTTGTCTTCGGAAGCTTTCCAGCCCTCATGTGCTTTTGCAATATTTTCAAAAAGTGAAATAATTTTTTCTCCTTCAGGTCGGAAATCGTTGCAAAGGATTTTGAAGCGAAGCTCTTTTTCTTCTTTTGCTTCACGCAGCTTTCCGATAAGCTCTTCAAGGCTTGTGCCCTGCTTTGAAAGTGCGGCAGCTTCAATGATAAGCCTTGTTATCAGGTATGCGCCGTCATCAAGAAAGTAATTCTCGGCAAATGCGGCGTGACCCGAGGTTTCCATCGCAAGAGGACATTTTATTCCGCTTTCACAAAGCTCAATCTGCTTGTTAATAACATTTCGGTAGCCTCTCTTGAAGCGAAGATGCTTGCCGCCGTTTTCTGCGATAAATTCCGCAAGACCGTCAGAGGTTACGCTGTCGGTAACAATTGTGCCGCCGGGACACGATGTAAGTGCAATCTTTGATGCAAGAGCAACAAGACGGTTGCGGTTAATCTCAAACCCGCCCTTACCGACGCATGCCGCTCTGTCAACATCGGTATCAAAAATAACGCCGAAATCAGCATTCGCTTCTGCTGTTGCCTTTGAAACGCAGTCCATTGCCTGTGCATTTTCGGGGTTGGGCGCATGATTCGGAAAATTACCGTCAGGTTCAAGATAAATACTGCCCGAAATATCTGCACCGAGAGGAGCAAGAACATTTTTTGCATAGAATCCGCCGACTCCGTTGCCCGCATCAACAACGATTTTCATGTCTTTAAGCGGATGTTCACGGTCATTTTTATCGTCAACGCCGTCAATTATCATGTTTCGGAGAGTTTCGGCATATCGGGCCATGAAGTCATATTCGGAGCATTCTCCGTTTTCGTTTCCGAGGGGATTCTGCAGTTCACCTGCTGATTTAAGGATATCGGCAATATCAGAGCCGTCAAGTCCGCCGTCACGGGTAAAGAATTTAAGTCCGTTTCTGTCCTTCGGATGGTGGCTTGCGGTTATCTGCACCGCACCGTCACAGCTAATTTCAACCGTTGTCATAAACATTGCCGGTGTTGATGCAAGTCCACAGTCTGCAACCTTGACTCCGTTTGAAGTGAGTGCTTTAATAACTGCGCTTTTTATTCTCTGTGCCGAAAGACGGCTGTCGTGACCGACGGAAACAAAAATATTTTCTTTACCTGTTTTTTCTTTCAGCCAATATGCGAATGCCGTTGCCGAGCGCATTATCATTTCATCGCTCATGTAAAGCGGATTTGCTTCATCACCGAGTGCATAGCCTCTTATATCGCTTCCGCTTTTGAATTTTGAATAGTCCATAATCATTCACCCTTTGAAAAGTATTCGTCAGAAACGCTCAAAAGAAACTTATATATCGGTGAGTATGCTTTAAAAGTGCTTCTTATAATTTCAATGATTTTTTCATCCTTCAGGTCATCAAGGTCGCCTGAAAACGAGATAAATCCCACGTCTTTTGCGTTGTAATATTCTTCAAGTCCATCGGGGCAGCCCGGGAAAGGTCTTTTGTATTGTCTTTTAAAGAAGACCGAACCGCTTTTCTTGCACAAATCGGCGGCTTTTTTAAATTCCTCGGGTCTCTCACGCAGATTTTTTCGGAATGTTTCAAGCAGACCCAGTTCATCGCCGTAAAAGCCGACTCCAAGTGAATATTCACGGGGAGTTACCTCAAACCACATGCAGGGATAGCCCACCCAATCGTGCTTCGGACGCATGAACATTATCCACATATTTTCGCGGTAAAGACTTTTATCTTTGGTGTAGCGTGTGTCACGTCGTACTCTTGAAACCATCTTTGTTGGGATGGTGTTCATGAGGGGGTCAATTGCAAGCAATTCCTCTCCGATGATACCTGCAATCTGGCGCATGGGAATTGTGACTCCGCTTTTAATTTCTTCTTTATGTTCTTCATAATATGCCTTTGAATCCCTGAAGCGGTTATCTGCAAGCAGAAACAGGGCGTCACGGGTTATGCCTTTATACTCCATTTATATCAGCCCTTTCTTTAAAAGACCTTCGGCTGCAAGCATAATCGCCGTTTTTGCCGAATGGAAGTTGATTCCTCCCTGCATCCATACCGCAAAGGGCTCACGCAGAGGAGCATCAGCAGAAAGCTCAATTGATGAGCCGAGAATGAATGCACCTGCCGCCATGATAACCTTGCTGTCGTAGCCGGGCATATCCCACGGTTCGGGTGTTACGTATGAATCAACGGGTGCACCGCTCTGGATGCCTCTGCAAAACTCAACCAATCTTTCGGAGTTTTCGAGGCATAGTGCCTGAATAATATCGTGGCGGCTTTCGTCACTTGAGGGAGTGACCTTAAAGCCGAGATTTTCGAATAATGCTGCAGCAAAAACAGCAGCTTTCAGCGATTCGCCGACAACATGAGGTGCATGAAAAATACCCATGAACATATTTCTGTTTTCACCGAGAGTGCAGCCGACCTCTTTACCCAGACCTGGGGTAGTTGCTCTGTATGCACAAAGCTCAACAAGCTCTTTTTTGCCTGCTATGTAGCCGCCGGTTCTTGCAATTGAGCCGCCTGCATTCTTTATCAGAGAGCCTGCCATAAGGTCTGCGCCGACCTCGGTAGGCTCAATTTTTTCAACCAATTCGCCGTAGCAGTTGTCAACCATAACAACCGCATCGCTTTTTTTATGAACAAGTGCCGCTATTTTGCCGATTTCATCAACCGAAAGACTCGGGCGAAGACTGTAACCTCTTGAACGCTGAATATAAACCATTTTAGGATTCGTTTCAAGTGCCTTTTCAATAGCCGCCATATTTGGTCTGCCGTCTTTATCGAGGTCAACCTGTGCATAGTTCACACCGAAATCTTTGAGTGAACCCATTCCGTTACCGCTGATACCGATAACGCTGTGAATCGTGTCATAGGGTGTGCCCGTAACGCAGAGCATTGTGTCACCCGGACGAAGTATACCGAAAAGAGCAACGGCAAGCGTATGAGTGCCGCAGGTGAAGCTGTGACGCACTATTGCATCCTCTGCTCCGAAAATGTCGGCATAAATTCTGTCGAGCTTTTCTCTGCCCGTATCACCGTAGCCGTAACCCGTTGAGCCTGCAAAATCTGTTTCACTTACTCTGTTTTCAATAAATGCGGAAAGCACCTTTTGCTGGTTATATTCCGTTATATCATCAATTTCATCAAATTTTGCCTTTGCTTTTTCAAGCGCAATGCCGCTTGAAAGCTTTATTCTCTCGCTTATATCAAAAAATCTTTTTAATTCCATTTTTACCTCTTGTAAATTCTGTTAAGTGATTTAAAAAAGTCCCTGTCGGCATTCATAAGTTGCTCTTTGGTTACACGGTAGCTCCAATTTCCGTCTGCAACTCCGGGGGTATTGATTCTTGTGTCTGAGCCGTACATAAGAAAGTCCTGAATCGGGATTATCGCAAGGTCGCTGACGCTTGCAAAGATTGCCCTTAAGAAAAGGGGAGATGCTCCGCCCCAGTCGCCGCCTGAAAAACCGCAGTAATCAAGTGCTCTACTGCGCACATCATCGCCGCTTTCCCAAAGAAAGCCGAAAATGGTGTTGTTATCGTGAGTTCCCGAATATGCAACTGAATTTTTAATATAATTGTGCGGCATGTGAATACTGTTGCCATCATCAAGGAAACCGAATTGAAAAACTCTCATTCCGGGGAATCCGCTTTCATCAACAAGTGCACGCACTTCATCTGTTATATCGCCCAAATCCTCGGCAATGATGAGTTTGTCCTCATGTCCTTTCTTGATTGCATTAACAAGGTCAATGCCGGGTCCCTTTACCCATTCACCGTTTCTTGCGGTTTTTTCCTTTGCGTCAACTGACCAATATGCTTCAATTGCTCTGAAATGGTCAATGCGTACACCGTCAAACATATCGAGAGCATGGTCGATTCTTTCTCTCCACCAGCCGAAATTGTCTTTTTTAAATTCTTCCCAATCGTAGAGTGGATTGCCCCAGAGCTGACCGTCTTCTGCAAAATAATCGGGCGGAACACCCGCAACCCTTGACGGATAACCTTTTTCGTTGAGCTGAAAAAGGTTTCTGTTTTCCCAGACATCGCAGCTGTCATCGGAAACATAGATGGGGATATCGCCGATGATGCTTATGCCCTTTGAGTTTGCGTAATCCTTAATCTTTTTCCATTGCGTGAAGAACTCATACTGAATGAATTTCCACATTCCGAGAGTTTCGGTGTCGGTTATTTCATCGGATTCCCATTCCTGCCAGGGTTTGAGTCCGTTTTGCTCACGCAGAGTCATGAATCGGCAGAATGCCTCTATTCTCGGGTGCTTTTCAATAAATCCGTCAATATCATCGGTGCTTTCAAGGTTTTTATATGCTTTTCTCAACAGAGGGATTCTTTCCTGCGAAAGTCTTTCATATTCGGCTGAATAGGGAGTTTTCTGTTTGCAGCCTTCAAGGTCATCCTTTGAAATCAGCCCGTCATCAAAAAGCTTTTCGGGGTCGATGAAGTAAGGATTTCCGCCGAATGCCGAGAAGGATTTATAGGGAGAATTGTATTCGTCGGTAACTGTAAAGGGCAGTACCTGCCATACGGAAAAACCGTTTTCTTTAAGAAAATCTATAAATTCGAGCGCATTCTTTCCGAAATTGCCGATTGAATAATTGCCGTAAAGGGAAGAAATGTGCATCAGAATGCCGCTTTGTCTTTTCATGGGAAACACCTTTCAATATAAATTGATTTCAGTATAACATAGGAAATACTAAAAATAAAGTAATTTTAGAAAAAACTTGATATTTTAATGCGAAGATATTAGAATGATATAAAAAGCTTTCGGAGGGGTATTATGTCAAAAGCAGTTGAGTATTTTGAAAATATACAGAAGATTATGAGCCGCATCATGACGGAGCAAATTGAAAATATAGAAAAAGCCGCAAGAGCAGTTGCAGACTCGCTTGAAAATGGCGGAAGAGTCCATGCTTTCGGCACGGGTCATTCGCATATGCTCGCAGAAGAGATATTTTACCGTGCAGGCGGGCTTGTAAACGTTAATCCCATTCTTGAATCGGGGCTTATGCTCCACGAAAGCGCATCAAAAAGCACCGCTCTTGAAAGACTTGAGGGCTACGGAGAAATAATTTTTGATTTCAACAATATAAACGAAAAGGATATTCTTTTCCTTTTTTCAAATTCAGGCAGAAACGGTGTCGCAATTGACCTCGCGCTCATTGCCAAAGAAAAAGGTGTAAAAACCGTTGTCATAACCAATATGCAGCACACAATGCAGGGCAAATCCAGGCATTCAAGCGGAAAGAAGCTTTATGAAGCGGGCGAAATTGTTATTGATAACTGTGGCTGCATAGGTGATGCGTCAATGACAATCGAGAAAATCGGCAGAAATGTTGCTCCGACCTCAACTGCAGCAGGCGCTGCAATTCTTAATGCAATTGAGGCAAGGGCGGTTGAGCTTATGGTTGAGGATGGATATCAGCCCGAGGTATTCTCAAGCAGTAATGTTGACGGCGGAGATGAAATAAACGAAGCATATATAAAAAAATACAGCGGGGAGATTAAAGCATTATGATTTATCCTGCATTTCAAAAATCAAATATAACAGAATGGATTGAGTTTTCACCACAAAGATTTGTTTTTGAGGGCTATGAAAGCGAGTTTGCAAATGGAATTATGCAAGGCTTTCGCACTCGAAACTGTAAAGGTGAGACACTTTACGTGAATACAATTAAAGAGAACACACAAAAAACGGAATATATTGAAGAGATATACCGTCTTACCGATGAAAAGTTTTTCATTTCGGGTGAAAAATGCGGCGACGATTTCAAACTTACAGTCACCGTATCCTGCAAGAAATCTCTTTTCAGAGCGATTAACAGAATAGCCTCAATGTGCAGGGGCGGGAAATTCCCGGTCGGCACGGTTGAGGATTATCCTCTGTTCGCTAAAAGGGGCTATATAGAAGGGTTTTACGGAAAACCCTGGAGCCACAAAAACCGCAAAATGATGCTTGAATTAATGTCGTTTTACGGAATGAACACATATTATTATGCCCCGAAGGATGACCCTTATCACCGCGACAAATGGGATATTCTTTACCCCGAAAAAGAGCTCTCACATCTTTTTGAAATTGCAGAGCTCTGTCGGGAAAAATTTGTTGATTTTCATTTTTGTGTTGCTCCCGGACTCAGTATGAAATATTCTGACGATAGCGATTTTTTAAAGCTTGCTTGTAAAGCGAAACAGCTTTACAACATCGGAATCAAGAATTTCGGACTTCTGCTTGATGATATTCCCGAAAATCTCTATTTTGAAGAAGATAAAGCCGCTTTTGACGGTGAAGCAGTCAATGCTCATGTGCATATTATCAATAAATTTTATGCGTTCCTTAAAAATTTAAGTGTCGATTGCAGTCTTACGGTTTGTCCGCTTGTCTATCACGGCACAGGTGAAGAATACTATATTTCAAAGCTCGGCAGAGGAATCCCCTCGGATGTCAGCCTTTTCTGGACGGGCAAAAATATCTGCTCGCAGGAGCAGACTGTCAAAGAAGCAATCATATTTGAAAACGCAACAAATCATAAGCCGCTTTATTGGGATAATTTCCCGGTCAACGATGCGGAAATGTATAACGAAATGCATATAGGATATGTTGACGGCAGAGAAAAGGATTTGTGCCGTTATTCGGAAGGCATTATTTCCAATGTAATGGAATACTGTCTGTCAAGCCGAATACCTTTACTTACGGTTTGTGATTATCTTTGGAATCCGAAAACATACAAAGCCTTTGATTCATGGCAGAAAGCATGCGAAATTGTTTTAGGAGAACATAAGGATACACTTATGCCCTTTTTTGATAATCTTCTGACCTCATGTCTTAAGGTTGAAAATTCGCCTATGATGAATGCTGCACTCAATGATGCGCAGCAAAAGCTTTTTTCAGGCGATATGATGGGTGCATTCGGAATTATGGCAGAATATACCGAAAAGCTTGAACGTTGCTGTGAAACTCTCAAAGTCCTTGAAAATCCTATGATTTCAGAGCTTTATCCATGGGCTGAAAAACAGTTTATGGCGCTTGATGTTATAAAGTCCTCGCTTTCTCTTCTCGGGGATAATTCCGATGAAAACAGAGAAAATGCGAAGAAAATTCTCCGTGATTATCTCAATCATCCCAAAACCTTATGTGATTTTTCGCTTCGGGCATTTGCGGAAAGGATGCAGACATTATGAATGAAATAAAAAATCCCGCTCTGCGTGAAGCGTATGAGCGTCTTTATCATAAAACACCGCTCGGATTCTATAATTGCGGCAGACTCTGCGACGGCCTTTGCTGTCGTGGTGACTGTCAAGGCATGTGGCTTTACCCTGGAGAAGAAGAGCTTTTTGCGGATAAAGAGGGCTTTGAGGTATGCGAAACCGAGGGGAATTACGGTTATCCCATGGTGATATGCTCCGGAGAGTGTAATCGTGAGGAAAGACCTCTTGCATGCCGCATTTTTCCGCTTTTTCCGCTTGTTACAGAGAGTGACGGCAACGTAAAAATTGAGGTTGTTTATGATCCGAGAGCAACAATGTGTCCTCTTGCAAAAGAAAAAAAGCCACTTGACCGCTCTTTTATCAAAGAAGTCAGAAAAGCCGCTTTATATCTTGTGCGTGACGAAAAGATGCTTGAATATATGAAGGCTGTCAGCGAAGAGATAGCCGAGATTATAGAACTCAAAAGCAAATTAGAAGGTGTTTTTTAATTGAAAAGAACTTTCTCTAAAATATTAATTATTACGTTATTAGTATTCAGTCTTTGCTCATGCAGGTTTGAGTCAAAGCCCGAAATTATACCCGTTGCAACAACGCAGCAAAGCTTTGACTATGCTTTGGCGGCATCAAAGCTTTCCGCTGCCTCGGGATTGGATGTGACATCCGTATTCCTTGAAAATCTCGGCGAAAACACCGCTCAAAAGCTCGTTTTTGCCGCTGATTCGGGCGCTTACACCGAAAAAACATGGCTTTCGCTGACGGGATATTCATATTACGTAATTAAAGACATGCTCTCGGGTGCTCTCAATGCCGATAATATCAGGGATTGCGGAAATAACGGCAAGGATAAATTCAGCGTTGCGTTTGTTGGTGACATTCTTTTTGATAAGGACTTCCGACCCATGGTGCATGCGAATGAAATGGGTGGAGTGCTCAACTGCATTGATAAATCGGTGGTTGATTATCTCAATGCCTGTGATGTATTTCTTATAAATAATGAATTTACAATCGGCGAAAGGGGAGAGCCCCTGCACGGAAAGACCTGGACTTTTCAGGTTGAGCCCGATAAAATTCAGCTTTTGAAGGATTTGGGAGCTGATATTGTGTCGCTTGCGAATAATCATATCTATGATTATGGTGAAGTTGGATTTTTTGATACGATTGATAACCTCAAGAAGGCAGGCATGCCTTATATCGGTGCAGGTGCAAACCTTGATGAAGCATCAAAGCCTTATTATTTTATTGTCAACGGAATAAAAGTCGGCATTGTTGGTGCAAGCTGTGCTGAAAAAACAACCTCTTTCAATCCCGTCGCAACGGCTGAAAGCCACGGCGTTATGGGAACCTACGACAGTGCCGCATTTGTTGATACTGTTAAGAAAGCCGATGCGGAATGTGATATTCTTGTTGCCTACGTCCATTGGGGAACGGAAAACACAACCGTTCTTGATGAACAGCAGAAAAAGCTCGCAAGAGAATATATTGATGCAGGTGTTGATGCCGTTATCGGCGGACACACCCATTGTCTTCAGGGAATGGAATTTTATAACGGTAAGCCGATTGTTTACAGCGTAGGCAACTTCTGGTTTAACAGCAAAACGCTTGATTCCTGCGTTATTACTCTTGAAATTTCCGCAGATGCAGATTTGAATATCAGAATTATGCCGCTCAAGCAGGAAAACTGCGAAACAAGGCTTCTCACCGGAGAGGATAGTCGTGCGCTTTTTGACAGAGTTGAAAGCTATGAGCCGCAGGGCGTTTCAATTGCAGATGACGGTTTGATTACTCCTGTGCAGTAAAGCCTAACCATGCATATTTTTTCATATCCACTCTTCCGTCGTCGAGAAATTCAATGCCTTCTTCGGCAAGAAGCAGTCTTTGCATGTTTTCTCCGCCGAAGGCAAATGCTTTTGAAACCTCGCCGTTTCGGGTAACAACGCGGTGGCACGGAATCTTTCCGGGCTCAGGATTGACGTGCAATGCATAGCCGACAACTCTTGACCATCTCGGGTTGCCTGCCATTGCTGCAACCGTGCCGTAAGAGGCGACCTTACCCTTCGGAATCTGTTTCACAACCGAATATATTTTGTCGAATGTATTCATATAATCACCTATAATTATTATAATACAAACATTCTATATATGCAACCGAGGTGACGAAATGCCAAAATATACACACATTATATGGGATTGGAACGGAACACTTCTCAATGATATTTCCGCATCGCTTTCGAGTGTCAACGATATGCTGGATTTGCGCGGAATGCCCCATATAAATATTGATTACTATAAAGAATGCATCGGGGTACCTATCAGAAAATTTTACGATAAGGTTTTTGATATGGATAAAGAGGACTATTCAGTTATTATAAAACAATATAATGAGGGGTATCTGAAGCATCTTGAAGCCTGCGGACTGACCGCCGGTGCGAGGGAAGCGATAGATTATTTCAACTCCTGCGGAATGCATCAGGCGGTTGTTTCTTCGTCAAATAATAACCAGCTTTGCATGAATATTAAGAAATACGGTCTTGACGGCTGCTTTGATGCGGTGCTTGGTTCTGCCGATTTTTATGCAGGCTCAAAGATTGACCGGGCAAGGAATTATCTTGAAGAAACGGGCGGTAAAGGCGAAAAAACGCTTGTTATCGGCGATCTGGAGCATGATGCGGAAATGGCAGCGGAGCTTGGTGCAGACTGCGTACTTCTCACAAGCGGACATGAGCATATATCCCGGCTTCGGAATACAAAGGCAGCTTTGATTGATGATTTATTTGGATTGATTGGGCTTGTAAAATAAGGAAATTATCCTTCACAAACCAATTCATTTTAACTATAAAGTGTATAACTTTAAACTATAAAAACTATGTAAACAGCGGCAGAAGTTCACTCTTTCTGCCGTTATTTTTTTCGAAGTTTACCGTAATGACAAACTTATAGTCTTAAAAATCTTTTGTTAAATATTAACAATGATAGAGCGAAGCGTTTGTTGATTATAAACAAAAGAATGCAAAATTCATAATTTGTTCATAAATTATTTACAAAACGTTTAAATAACTGCACGGACAATGCAACATCTCCTTTATAAAGTAATTAACGTAAATTAAGGCATTTTTATGAATGCCTGTCCATGCAGCCCCTTGCAAGGGATGCGTCGCAAGCTTGCTTGCGAGATATTTTATGGAGGTGCAAATATGAAAAAAGCAAAACGACTTCTGGCAGTTTTGTTGGCAGCGGTTATGCTTATGTCGGCAGCGTGTATCCCGTCATATGCATACACAGACGCTAACAACTGGCACACACCCAAAACATCAAATGTCGATGGTTATTACCTCGACTATGACCAGACAGCAGGTTATCTTCTTGATTTGCTTGATCAGTTGCTTGGCGATTTGAACGTTGTAATCCATGGCGACGATATCAATGATTTGATTGGTGTCAACCTTGTTGTTACAGATATTTATTTCGGCATCTTGAACATTGACAAGTATATGGAAGAATCAGGTAATGCTAACGGCTCAATTATTATCAATTCTGTTGATACTCTCATTCAGACTCTTGTCGGTATTTCAAGATGGCTTGACGAAAACGATGCTGTTGGTATTGTTCAAACTCTCCAAGGTTGGGGTCTTAATATCATGGGTGACCTTATCAGTACAGATAAAGGTCTCAGCCTTCTTATAGGCAAGCCCAGCCTGTCATATAAGAGAACTGTTAACAATGATAAGCTTGTTCTTGAGCATCTTATTTATGTTATTTCAAGCCTGCATCCTATGCTTTCCGCTCTTCTCGGCGGTGAATTGGATGCCGGTTTCCTTGACGGAACTCTTAATGACCTTCTTTCAGATCTCCTCGGTCCTAATGCATCTCTCGACAACATTGACGGCGCACTCAAGGATCTTCTCTATTCGCTTCTCATCAACAGCGATGCTGAAGTTATGAACGGCGCAGAAGGTACTGACTGGGACGACCCCTCAACACCTGACGTTGTTGAAAAGATGACAACTGTTGACGATATGGTTCAGCAGCTTATTGACTGGGCTCTTATCACCGGCACAGACGACACTATTCAGGGCGGCGCAAACTCAATGCTTGGTTCAGGAACAGAGGGACTTCTTCCCGGTCTTGCCAATACTCCCGGCGGTGCAACTATTGGTGAGCTTAACGGTCTTCAAGCAGACCGTGACGGTGACGGCAAAATTGATGAAGGCGTAACCTACAGCATGAGCTTCTATCAGCTTGTTGCTAACGTGCTTGATTCACTTCTCGGCGGTATGCTTACCCCGATGCTCACAGACCTCCTCATTGACCTTGTAGGCATTGAAATCACTGAGCAGTATCCTAACGGCGATCCCGCAATCAAGCAAGATATGATGTATAACCTCATCATCGGTGCTGTTGAAGACCTTCTTGTTGCCAACGGTGCTCCTGACCTTGATTATGAAGTATATAGAGAACAGGGAATACCTGTTGACGATCCCGTCGGTCAGGTAACAGCTCTTGTTAAGTGGTTCCTCGATGACGGCGGTCTTGATGCTCTTATCAAGATTGACTATCTGGGTATCCACATTCAGGATAACTTCATGTCGCTTCTTAATGACCTTGCCCGTCTTCTTCCCGGCCTTCTTTCCGGTCTCGGTGTTTTTGACGGCGGCGATCTTGTTTATTCATCAGACGAACTCAATGCATACTATGCATACAATGAAAGCTTTGAAATCGTTGATGGTTCAGACGAAACAGCAGTTGATTCCCTTTATATTCCTTTTGAAGCTGAAACCGAGCTTCTTTATGTTGATACTTACAAAGAAAATGCTGACGGTTCAAGAACTCCCGATATTTATTGTTATTACGATGTAGATCCTTCAAAGAGATCAGTTGTTAACACAACTGACCCCACAAACGAAGCAACATACAGAAACCCCAAGATGATAAGACAGTATTACGTTATCGGTAACGATCAGGTTTATGCAAGCCTTATCAAACTCCTTCTTGACAGCATAATTCCCGGCTGCTACTTCCCCGAATGGGCAGACACCATTCCTTCGGTTCTTGCTTACGGTCTTGCGTCTCTTGCATCGCCCCTCGTTCCGCAGAACAACTATTTTGCACGTCTTGATGCTTATCATGCAGAGCAGACAAAGGAAGGCGATATTTATGAGGGCACAGTTAACGTAACCCCCATTCCTTATACAGTAGAGAAAACTATAACAATCAACGATCCTGCAGGCGCTTATACTAAAAAAGTAATAGTTCCTCAGGCTGCTCTTGATATCGGCTGTTCATATCTTGCAGCTTACCTCAACTCAATCCTTGATTTGAGTGACGCAGAAAAGCTTGATACAGATACTTCACTTGAGAAGTTTGCAGGTGAATTCCTTGTTTGGGGCTTCACAAACTATCTTCCCATGCTTACCGGTCAGTTGAATGGCGATACACTTGGTCAGTATTACAATGACGGTATAAATCCCGGTTATCTTGAGGAAGGCGTTTTCATGTCAGAAGTTAATGCCTACCTTGAAGATGTTTATTCCAGCTATGCAGATAGAGAAACAATTGTGAAGGACGACGATAATGATCCTTCTTTCGATGCAATCTATACTCTCCTTGATAACACTCTCTTCAAGCTCATCCCCACATCATGGCTTCCTGATATTCACGGTTCGCAGCAGTTTGTTCTTGATTGGCTTCTCGGTAACCTTATCGAATTTGACCTTCAGGGCATTCTCGGACTTCTTACCGTAAATACAGATGAAAATGCAGAACTCAATCTTCCTGTTGTTCAGGTCCTTATTAGAGTAATTGACCGTGTTCTTGCTCTTGTTACCAATGACCACCCTCTTCTTCTTAGTGTTAGCCGTACAAACATCCTGTCATCAGCTACCTATAGTCCTACTTCGGTCAAAACTCTTGATGCACTTCTTAGCTGTAACGGAAGCTCGGATTCACTTCCTCAGCTTGTTGCACAGCTCCTTATCAGAATAAACCAGTTCAAGAGACCTCTCCTTGCAACTCTTCTTCCCCTGATTCTTTCATCAGAATATGAAAGACCATATGATGAAGAATATCTTGGCAGACAGGAAATTACTTTCTACAAGGTTGCAGATCTTGAAAATTATGTTGGTTCACTTACCCAGCATATTAATGCAACAAAGATTAAAACACTTGCAAGTGAAGAAAATGCTGAAGCTGCTATCGATGGAAAGGCAACATCGGTACGAAATGACGACGGTACCTATAATGTCGTTCTTTCAAACAACTATGTTTACGGAACTTATCCCGACAATGCGTCTGCCACAAGAGATATAGAATATCTCAAGGATGCATATTATGTTGCAGTTGAAAGCGAAACACAGTTTGATGCAGAAGGCAACCCTGTCATTACCGGCTATGATATTTACAGAAATGAAACCTATCTTACAAGTGCAATGACCGTGGATACAGAAATTGATACTTCTGTTCCCTACGGTCAGGAGAAATATGTATATTCCGATTTTGCATATGCTTCATTCTATCCCAGAAGCGGTAGACAGGATATAGCTTCCTACGGCGATGAATATCAGACATTTGCACCTGAAGATTTCTCCGGCAGAGAGTATTATTACGTTAATGCCGATAAGGCTATTGAGGCAGGTCAGGACTATGCATCAGCTTACAGATCATTTGCTGAAAATGACCTTGTAAGTGCTTACGGCGATTGGTATATGTTCTCAGTCGAAACCCAGCTCCGTACCAAGGACCTTTGGGACGCTAACGGTGACGGCTTCTCGGTTATGCCTTATGACGGAGATGACGAAGATACTGATCCTGATGATTCTGATTACGTTGCACCTTCGACAAAAAATAAAGTCGATGAAAACGGAAATACAATCGTCGATGCGGATGGCAATCCGGTAACTTATGAAGACGATGGTAACCCGGCAGACGGCGAGCCTTCAATGCCGACATCCATGTATCCCTTCTCAGCAACATCTTCATCAACCTTCTCATTCTATAATGATAAGACAGGCGAAACAATAACAACAGAGCCGATGAACTCGTTCAATGCATCGAATTATGAGCAGATTGCTCTTGCTCTTGAATATGCAAGCGATCCTGAAAATAATGTTCCTCTTGATGAGCATGATACTGAATCTGTTGTAAGACTTGCTCTTGAATCACTCGAGTTTGATATAACCTTGAATGCCGATAATAAATATGACGGTTCACTTCAGTGGGAAACTCTCCGTGCTGACAGCGCAAAATGGTCAACACTTGAAACATGGCTTGAAGACAACGACTTTACAATTAAAGAAAATGTTGATAAAAACGGCAGTGGAACAGGCACATACACAATTGCACGCCCCGCATTCAAGCTTATCGACAGCTCAGTCTCAATCTCAACTCCTGATATAGACTTGAGCTCAACACCTGCTCTTCCTGATGATGCTGAATTATCAAGAATCAAGGGTATAAGAACACTTCAGGAGCCCGGTAAAACTGAAACAGATGAAGCTTATGTAGCTCTGCATAAAGCCTATAAAGAATATATAACCACTCTTTATCAGAACAGAGAAAGCCTTTATAATACAATGGATAATATTTCATTCCGTCTTGAAAAGGCTGAAGCAGTAAGATCTGTTCCTATGCAAAACAACGGCGACCTTATTATCCTTGACTGGGCTCTCGATTATGCAAGAGAAAACTATTACATGTTCGATGCAGGCAGAAACTATGATTATACAGGCGAGATTGTAAACACTGTTCCTCAGGTTACAAAGGTTTATACTTCAGCTTCATTTGAGAACCTCAGAAAGGCATATGACTATGCAAAGTCGCTTCGCGAGAAGGTTGTTTCCAACACAGTTGCAACAAATGAAATTACACAGTCAATGATAACTGCCGCATATCAGGGTATCCTCTATGCTATCAGACAGCTTGTTGAATTTACCGGCTTTGCTGATTGGACTCAGCTTGATAACTATATTGCAATGGCAACAGAAATTCTTAACGATCCTAATAAGGATGACCCTGAACTTGGTTATGCAAGCGGTCTTGATGCTCTTGCAGATGTTCTTGCTGACTCCCAGAATCTCCGCGCAGACACAACAATCGACTGTGAAAGCCAGTCACGAGTTGATACACAGGCTGCTGCTCTTAACAATGCAATTCAGAACCTCGTATTCAACTCAATTCCTTCAATTATTGTTACAGATAAAACAGGACCTGTTGATGTTGTTTCCGTTGAAAACGTTAATAACCGTCTTGTTGGTCACATCTTCGGTCTTGAAGAAGGTACAGGTATTACAGAAGATATAATTGGCGATGATGGTTCACTCACAATTGCAGGTATCACATTCGACTCATCAATCGGTAGTGACTATTTAGTTGCTCCTTCAGGTCGTGGTAACGGTACCGGTGCTTATATCAGAGGCCGTATAAGAACTCTTGAGAGATTCAGATACTATGCAGTTGTTTACGGTGACCTTAACGGCGATACACGTATCGACGGTTCAGACGCAGCATATATTCAGTACATGATTGCTAACGGCAAGAATACTGAATCAGATATGGACCATTACATGTTTGTTGCTGCTGACGCTAACCATGATAATGTTGTTGACGCATCGGATATCACAGTTATCCAGAATCACTATGCACGCAAAGACATTAACGGTGACGGCAAGTTTGACGAAAATGATATGATTGTTCAGACTGAACACAGAACTGAAAATGTTGCTTAAGTCTTTTGACCGCAGGTTAAATTAATATTAACCCGGCGTTGTGTCTGAAAGGGCACAACGCCGGGTTTCTCTTTTACACACTTTTTAAAAATGAAAGTTTTGTTTTGAAATCCTGCAAAAGTTATTCACATCTTTATACCGTGTATACTGTATATCTTTATTGTAATAAAGAAATAAAACATATTGTAAAGTGGAAAACTTTACATTTATAATGTAAAAAAAGAAAATTAAGCCCGAGTTGTTCACTTTTTCCACCAAGTTTTCCACACCTGCAAGTAAAAAAACTTTACAGCCAAAAGCTGTAAAGTTTTTCTGCTTTACTGTATATATTCATGCATATATAAATGTATAAAGAATATATATAAAATGATATTTGCAGGAAAGATTTCAAATTGGGTTCAGACTGTTTTTTTTCCTTTGATAAAAACTGATTTTATTTCCGAAAAATCCTCTGAAAGAATAAGTAAATCTGCGTTCTTTCCTTCCGCAATGCTTCCTGTTTTATCGTCAACACCGATTGCTCTTGCAGGGTTGATTGTTACGGACTTGATTGCCTGCTTGAGAGGGATTCCGTATTTGAGAAGATTCTTAAATTCTTCAAAAAGATTTGTGCTGCTGCCTGCAAGTGTGCCGTCAGCAAGTCTTGCGGCATCGGTCTTGAATATTTTCTGACCGCCGAGCATGTATTCTCCGGGTTCAAGCCCTGCTGACATTGTGGCGTCGCTTATAACAACAGTTCTGTCCTCTCCGAGTGCCTTAAATGTTATTCTCAAGGTAGCGGGGGAAATATGTATTCCGTCGCAGATTAGCTCTGCAAAGATATCCTCGCTGTCAAGAACGGCTCCGACCATTCCCGGCTCTCTTGACCCCATACCGCTCATGGCGTTGTAGAGATGTGTTGCGTGGCTGATTCCCCATTCAAAGGATTTCTTGCCCTTTGCGTAGTCGGCCGTAGTGTGCGCCGCTGAAACCGTACAGAGCTTTGATGCCTCTCTTGTAAATTCTTCTGCACCGTTTCTCTCGGGCGCAATGTCAACAAGCTTTACGGGGCAGATATTGTTTAGTTCGCTGAAAAGCTCAAAATCGGGGTCGATTATATGCGTGCCGTCCTGTGCACCTTTCTTTTCGGGGGCAATAAAAGGACCTTCCATATTGATGCCGTGAATATATGCGCCTTCTTCTTTGCCCATTGTCTTTGCTATATAGCCGAAGCATTTGCGCAGAGTGTCTGCAGGTAAGGTCATGGTAGTCGGGCAGAATGATGTTATGCCGTTTTGTGCGAGCCATTTGCTCATTTTTGCGGTCGAATCGCTTTTCCCGTCGGTTGCATCTGCAAGATTGCAGCCGTGAATATGAATATCAATAAATCCCGGAATAACAACACAGCCCGAAAAATCAAGCCCGTCTTTATCTGTCGACGCGAGTGATTTGATAATCTCGTTTTCAATTTCAATATCCGTTTTTACAGGATTGAATGCTTCATCATAAACCGTTGCGTTTTTTATAATCATAAATTACACCTGCCATTTTGGATTTAATATAATTATATCACAAAAAAATAAAACCGCAACATCATATGCTGCGGTTTTAAGAAATCAGATTCTGTCTTCGATATAGTTAACGAGGTCGCCGACTGTCTTGATTTTATCAAGAGCATCGTCTGAAAGCTCGATGTCAAACTCATCTTCAATCGACATTGCAAGGTCAACAAGGTCAAGGCTGTCTGCACCAAGCTCGCCTGTGATTGATGAACCCTCTGAAATGATGCTCTGATCAACTTCGAGCTGCTCGCTGATGATTTTTTTGATTTTTTCGAATACCATGTCTTAATCTCCTTTAAAATATGTTTGTTTCCCCCCGGAAACCTACAATATAAATATTATTGTTTTGTAACGGTTTTGTCAATAGTTATTTTGTAAATTCGCGAATATCCGCCGAAAGATCACCGATAATACTATCAAAGGAGCGGTGACTATGGAAATATTTTATGATTTGCTGAAAGCGTTTGCGGTCGGCGGCGGGATTTGCCTCATAGGTCAGATTCTTATTGACTTAACCAAGCTTACTCCGGGAAGAATACTTGTCGCCTTTGTTGTTTTGGGCGTTGCGCTTACGGCAATCGGAGTTTATGAGCCGCTTGCCGAATGGGCGGGGGCAGGCGCAACCGTTCCGCTCACGGGCTTTGGATATTTGATGGCAAAAGGAATTGAAAAAGCAATTGCCGAGCAAGGCGTGAGAGGAATCCTGACAGGTGCATTTACTGCGGCATCAGGCGGTGTTACAGCTGCAATTCTCTGCGGATTAATCGCATCGCTTGTTGCGAAGCCGAAAGAGAAATAACCTATCCGTATTAATATAATATAGATAATTTACCTTTTGTCAACCAAAGACAGAAGAATTTAATAATTTTTTAGAAATTGAAAAGAAAAAGCCCTCGCCGGAAAGCGAGGGTAAATTCAAATCTTTAATTATGCTTCTTCGCAGCAGGAGCATGAAACGTAGTTTTCTTCACAGTCAGCAACTGCGTTCTTTTTATCGAGATACTTTTTAATTGCAAAGTAAACAGCAGCTGCAGCGCCTGCGATAGCAACGATAATGCCGATAACCTTAAGAGCCTTCTTCATTTTTGATTAACCTCCTGAGAAAAATTCTGTTGAAATAATTATATCTTAACTGTCTTAAATTGTCAATAATTTAATAACCGCGGTCATAAAAAATTTACAACCACGGTCATTTTTGCGTTTTTTAATTTCGCACGCTTATTTTATAAGCTGTGCAAGAGCTGACTTCTTGTGAGCAGCATTGTTCTTGTGGATAAGACCCTTTGCAGCGGCCTGATCAACCTTTTTGATAGCCTCTTTAACAAGGGCGTTTGCTTCGGGAGCATTTGCTTCAACGGCTGCATGAGCCTTTTTGATAGCAGTTTTGAGAGCTGTGTTGCGTGATTTGTTTCTTGCAGCTCTGGTCTTGTTAACAAGAACTCTCTTTTTAGCTGACTTAATATTAGGCATAACGACACCTCCTTCTTCATACAGGTGATTATGATAACACATTTTTCTGATAAATGCAAGATTTTTTTGAAAAATGTTTCAAACTTTTGCAATTAATAATACTAAATATTTCAGAAAAAATCAAGAGGAAAATGAAATTATGAATTTCAGAACGGATTTAGCGCTTGAAAGATGCGAAATTTTAGAAAAAAAACAGCTTGAAGGAATAGAGATTGAAAGCTTTGAAGCGAAGAGTGCAAAGGTAACCCGAATAGAGGTTCTGAATGAACGCGGTGCCGAAACCGTGGGCAAGCCAGTCGGGAAATATGTTACGGTTGAAGTGACTCCTTTTGCGAAGCATGCGCAATTTATTGATGAAAGTCTTGAAACCGTAACCGAAGAAATAAGACGTATGCTGCCCGAAAAAGGGAGCATTCTTGTTGCGGGACTGGGAAACATGAAAATAACTCCCGACGCTCTCGGACCGAAATGTGCGTCGATGATATTTGCTACCCGTCACATAACAGGTGAATTGCTCAAAGCAACCGGCTTTTCCAATTTGAGATGTGTCAGCGCTTTTTCGACAGGTGTTCTCGGGGAAACAGGTGCTGAATCGGGAGAAGTGATACGCGGAATCGTTCAGATGCTTAAGCCGGATGCTGTTATAACTGTTGATGCCCTTGCTGCGAGAAATGCCGAAAGACTCGGAACAACCGTTCAGATGTGCAACACGGGAATTGTGCCGGGGTCGGGTGTGGGAAATGCAAGGCAGGAAATAAGTGAGAGAACAATCGGTGTGCCCGTAATTTCAATCGGAGTACCGACTGTTGTTGATGCGGCAACACTTATTCTTGATTTTGCGGGAGATGAAATTGATAAAAAATCGCTGCCCGAAAAGTCTATGGATATGATGGTAACTCCAAGAGAAGTTGATCTTATGATTGAAAGAGCGGCAAAGCTTACATCACTTGCTCTTAACTGTGCTCTTCAGCCTGAAATAAGCCCCGAGGATATGGTGATTTTAACTGCATAATAACGAAGGTTTCCGACTGTTTTACGACGGTCGGATTTTTGTCTATCTACATGTTGTGCCGCATTTTTGTTCTTGATACAATTTTGTGAAAAATATTTTGAATTTCTCAAAAAAATTTATTAAAAACACTTGCTTTTAATGGAGATAGGCTTTATAATATAGGAGTCATTAGGGTGAATTTGGGTGAAAATGCAGACCAAAGGGGACTTAAAGAGAAAGGAGGTAGGAGCTGTGTCACTTCAATTAGCCGGCAAAGAGTCGAGAAAATTTGATCAGGGCAGCAGAATAGCGCTTCCTACCTGCTTCAGAAAGGATATAGGGGAAACGGCGTTTCTCATGAAATCCGTTCACAAAGAACCTTGCCTCATGCTTTTTACGGAAAAAAGCTGGGAGGATTTCAGCTACGCCTTCATTTACTCCTTTGATGATCCGATGATGAGAGCGAAGGCACAGAGAAAGCTTGCCGACAGACTCGAAAAGGTTACTGTTGATAAATCGGGCAGAATTTCCATTAAAGACGATTTCAAAGCGTATGCGCAGCTTACCGATGAAGCTTATTTTGTCGGTATGATGGACAGAGTTGAAATCTGGAATGCTGAAAATTGGGCAATGATTAATTCCGATGACGATGATGACGATGATTTCTTCAGCGGCATTAATTACAGCGCTCCCAGGAGGTCGGAATGAACGGTAAGCCCTCCGAATTTCACCATATCCCCGTTTTGTTTAACGAAACAATAGAATCTCTTAACATAAAGCCCGACGGAATTTATGTTGACTGTACCTCGGGCGGCGGAGGTCATTCGGGAGAAATTGCCAAACGCCTCAACGGTGGAAGACTCATTTCAATCGACAGAGACCCCCAAGCAATTGAAACGCTTAAAGAAAGGCTTTTGCCTTTTGGATGCGTAACTCTTGTTCACAATAATTTCTTTAATATAAAGAACATTCTTAATTCTCTCGGTGTGAGTGAGGTTGACGGTATACTTGCCGACCTCGGAGTCAGCTCACATCAGCTTGACGAGCCTTCAAGGGGTTTCTCGTTCCACCATGATGCACCTCTTGACATGCGGATGAGTCTTGAAGGGTTAAGCGCCGCTCAAGCTGTCAACACGCTGTCGCAAAGCGAGCTTCAGAGAATAATTTTTGAATATGGCGAAGAAAAATTCGCTCCGTCGATTTCAAGGGCCATCGTCAGGGCAAGAGACGATAAACCTATTGAAACGACGTTTGAACTTTCGGATATCATCAAATCCGCAATGCCTGCAGCCGCAAAACGCGACGGACATCCTGCCAGAAGAACTTTTCAGGCTATCAGGATTTATGTCAACGGCGAGCTTGATGGGCTTGGCAATGCGGTGTCCGACATGTTTGATTGCCTCAAGCCGGGCGGAAGGGTCAGTATAATAACCTTCCATTCGCTTGAAGATAAGACTGTCAAGCATCAGTTTGCATCACTTGCAAAGGGCTGCACATGCCCGAAAAATTTTCCTGTTTGCGTTTGCGGAAATGCTCCGAAGGCGAAGGTGCTCAAAGCTGTTTCACCGAGCGGAAAAGAGCTTTCCGACAACATGAGAAGCCGCAGTGCAAGGCTTCGCACGGCAGAAAAACTTTAATTTTAAGAAAATGCGCCGCAGGCGCTTTTGGATGACTTTGACATTGTTGCTCAATTTTTAAAGGAAGGAGGAAGAAAACATGGCTGAATACAATCGCAGCGAGGCTTATGACCTTTCGCTCTATGATTTGCCTGCGCTTAATTCATCATCGGCACCTAAACTTGAAAGAAAGCCCCAGCCCCAAAAGGCGAGACCAAAAACAGCAGCTCAAATTCGCAGAGAGTCAATTTCTTCCGCCCTCCGTGCGCTGAAGCTTTTTGCTGTTTCGGTAACTCTTGTTCTTCTTTTCGGTGCTGTTCTTATTTCAAAGATAAGCCTTGTTCTTATCGAGAATGAAGCTGCTGCACTTGAAGCAAAGATGAATGAGGCGCGCAGCGAAAATACGAGGCTTGTTATGCAGCTTAACTCATCCGCTTCGATTGATAAGGTTGATGCATATGCGGTTTCTGTTTTGGGTATGCATAAGCTTGAACGTTATCAGATACACTACTTTGGAAACAGGGATGGCGACAGAGTGGTTGTAGCAGACGGAAAAGCGGTTGAATATAAAGCAAATGCAGACGGTTGACGGCTTTAATCTTGATTTTGTCTGCATATGCACGGCATAAAACTGCATATACATAATTGAAAAGTTATAGTCAAGGCTGTCTCAATTTCGGCGTGTTAAAAGTGTTTTCGGTGCTTGGTTCATCGGGAATTAGTCTTTTGCATGCCGCTTTTTGGGACAGTATATTTTTTTAGACAAAATATTGTTTGTTTTTGTATGGAAGGAGAACGGTTTTGAAAAAAGTTTCGCCTAAAAGAAGGCTCTTTCTAAGAGCGGTTGCAGTTTTTGCTGTTCTTTCTTTTGTTTTCGGATTAACGGCTGTAAATCTTGTAAGAATACAGCTTATTGACAGCGAGCAATATAAACAGCAGGCAGAAGAAAATCAGCTTCATGATACGGAAATATCAGCTGAAAGAGGAATAATATACGACACAAACGGAACAGTGCTTGCAAAAAGTGCATCCGTCTGGAAGGTGTATATCAGACCGAGCAAAATTGATAACGAGGATTTCAAGAATGATCTTTGCCGCAAGCTTTCTGAAATAACCGGAGTTGAACTTGAGGATATTAAGGAAAAGGCTGACAAAAATAAATATGCCTATCTTGTTATCAAACGACAGATTGAATTTGAAGAAAAAGAAAGAATAGCAGAGTTTTTGACTCAATATTATTCTTACAGGGTTCTTGAAGATAACGGCGATGGAGCTCTTGAAGAAACGGATAAGCGAATTTATTACAGCTCGGCAGTCGGCATAGACCCCGATGTAAAACGTTACTATCCTTACGGTACACTTGCATCGAGTGTTATCGGTTTTACGGGAACGGACGATATCGGCAGACTCGGCGTTGAACTTAAGTATGATACGGTTCTTACCGGAACACCCGGCAGAATTATAACTGCCCAGAACGGCAAGAGTGACGTTATGAGTCAGGAGTTTGAAACGGTTTATGATGCAGTTCAGGGCACAAGCCTTGTTCTCACTCTTGATGAGGTTGTTCAGCGTTATCTTGAGGATGCGCTTGAGCAAGTTTATGTGGATTCAAAGGGTGTCGGCGCTCACGGCGTTGTTATGGATGTAAATACGGGTGCGATTCTCGCGATGGCATCCATGCAGAATTTTGACCTTAACAACCCCCAGCATCTTACCGAAGAGGAATCGGCACAGCTTGAAGAGGAATATACAGATTCGGCAGAAAGAAGCAAGGCTCGCAACAATCTTCTTTATTCAAGATGGAGAAACTTTATCGTCAGCGATACCTATGAACCCGGTTCGGTTTTCAAAATAGTTACCGCTGCGGCAGCGCTTGAAGAGAATGCCGTTCCCGCAGATATGTCGTTTACCTGCACGGGTAAGATTCAGGTTTCTGACAGAACGATTAAATGTCACAAGAGAACGGGTCACGGAACGCAGGACCTCAAGCATGGACTTATGAATTCCTGCAACCCCTTATTTATAACTGTCGGTCAGAAGCTCGGCAAGGAAAAATTCTTTGAATATTTCGAAGCTTTCGGGTTTACCGAAAAAACAGGTGTTGACCTTCCTGCGGAAAATATGCCGGTTAAAGGAGTTAACTATCACTCGCTCGAGAGTATGGGTATAGTTGAGCTTTCAAGCTCCTCCTTCGGTCAGTCATTCCAGGTTACCCCCATTCAGATGATAACGGCAATCAGCGCCATTGCAAACGGCGGCAAGCTGATGACGCCTTATATAGTTGAAAAACAGCTTGATGAAAACGGCAACGTTATAAGCGAAACTCAACCGGTTGTAAGGCGTCAGGTTATTTCACAGCAGACTGCAGAAACTGTTGCCGATATGATGGAAGCTGTTGTTACAAGCGGTACGGGTAAGAATGCCTATGTTGCGGGCTATAGAGTAGCAGGCAAAACAGGCACTTCGCAGAAGCTCGGTAAAACTGGCGAATATGTTGCATCCTTCGGCTGCTTTGCGCCGGCCGATGACCCCGAGATTGCGGTTCTGATTCTTGTTGATGAGCCCGTCGGTCAGATTAACGGCGGTCAGATTTGTACTCCCGTTGCGGCGCAGGTGGTTGAAAAAACTCTTGAATATATGGGCGTTGAACGTCAGTATACAGACAAAGAGATTGAACTCCTTGATACCAATGCTCCCAATCTTGTCGGCAGTTCGGTAAACGATGCGAAGGCGATGCTTAAGGGAGAGGGCTTCGAGGTTAAGGTCGTGGGCAACGGTGAAACTGTTCTCAATCAGATGCCTGCTTATAACCAGGCAATGCCCCGGAACGGAATAATTGTTCTTTACACCGAAAAGGATGCGGAAAGACTGACCGTGACGGTGCCTGACCTTCAACAGATGACGGTGTCGCAGGCTAATAAATATGCTCTCTCGGCAGGACTTAATATCAAAATTTCGGGCAATGCTCTTAACACAGGCGAGCTTATCTCGTATGACCAGAGCATCGAGCCCGGAACAGAAGCAGAATACGGCAAAACAATAACGGTTTATTTCAAATCCAACGTTGATGTCGGAGATTATGCGGATTAACACAAACGGTTTTTACGGAGGACAAAAGATGGTACTTGATATGATTTTGAGGGATCTCGGCATAACCGGGGACTTTGAAAATAAAGAAGTTACGGCGATAACCGATAACTCTGCAAAGGTGACTGAAGGCTGCATTTTTGTCTGCATTGAAGGCAAGCGCTTTGACGGTCATACAAAGGCGGCGGAGGCTATTGAAAACGGAGCGGCGGCTGTTGTTGTGCAGAAGGACATGGGTCTTAAAAATCAGATCCTTGTTGAAAACACAAGAAGCGCATATGCAAAAATCTGCGCCGCTTTTTACGGTCATCCCGAAAGAAAACTGAAGATTATAGGTGTTACCGGAACAAACGGCAAAACAACCTCGTGCTTTATAATCAAATCCGTGCTTGATAAGCTCGGTCATAAGACGGGTCTTATCGGAACGGTCAAAAATATCGTTGGCGATAAGGAATATCCCGCAGTGCTGACAACTCCCGACTGCTATGAGCTTTTCGGTCTTTTCAGTGAAATGGCTGAATGCGGTTGCGAATACTGCGTTATGGAGGTTTCATCCCAGGCACTTGACCAGAGAAGAGTTGACGGCGTTCATTTTAACGCTGCAATATTTACAAATCTTACAAGGGACCATCTTGATTACCACGGTACTTTTGAAAATTATAAAGCGGCAAAACACATGCTTTTTGAAAATTCTGATATCGCAATTCTTAATGTTGACGATGAAAGTGCATGGGAAATGGTTGAAGGCACTCATTGCAGAGCTGTTACTTGCTCGGTTAATAATAACAACTGCGATTATTCGGCAAAAAATATCAGAATTTCTGCATCGGGCGTTAAATATGAACTTGTCAGCAACGCAAATATCGGCAGAGTAAAATTCGGCGTTCCGGGCAATTTTTCGGTTTATAATTCAATGGGTGCGGCTGTTTGCCTTGTTGAACTCGGAATGGATTTCAAAGAAGTGCTTGATGCTCTTGCGGAATGCGCAGGTATTCCGGGAAGAATGGAAATTGTACCTACAGATACTCCCTATACGGTTATCATTGACTATGCACACACACCCGACGGACTTGAAAATGTTCTTAACTGCGTTCGCGAAATAACTGAGGGCAGGGTTATTACAGTTTTTGGCTGCGGGGGAGACAGAGATAAAACAAAGAGACCCATAATGGGCGAAATTGCAACAAGACTTTCGGATATTACCGTTATTACTTCCGATAATCCCAGAAGCGAGGATCCTGAATCAATAATTGAGGATATTACTTCAGGTGTCGGAAAATACAGCTCAAAGGTCATTGTTGACAGCGACCGTACAGGCGCAATCAGAAAGGCACTTGACTCGGCAAAGGATGGCGATATAGTTATTCTTGCAGGTAAGGGTCAGGAAACCTACCAGATTCTCGCAAGCGGAAAAATTCACTATGACGAGCGTGAAATTGTTGCAGAAATTCTTTCAGAAAAGGCCGGAGATAAAAAATGATTCCAATGACATTCAAGGAAGCGGCTATGGCGGTCAAATCTTCGACAGTACTTGAGGACGGCTTTGACTGCATATGTACTGATACCCGAAAGATAACTCCGGGCTGTCTTTTCATTGCAATAAAAGGCGATAACTTTGATGGTCATGATTTTGCCCGAAAGGCAATTGAAAGCGGAGCGAGAGCAGTTCTTTGCGAAAAGGACTGCGGGCTTAGCGATAATCAGATTCTTGTTGAAAACACACGCCTTGCGCTTCTTGACCTTGCCGGCTATTACAGAAGTAAGTTCAGAATCCCCGTTATCGGAATTACGGGCAGCGTCGGCAAAACAACGACCAAGGAAATGACCCACGCGGTTATGTCCTCAAAATATAACACCCTCAAAAACGAGGGTAATCTTAACAATGAAATCGGCGTTCCGCTCACTCTTTTCAGACTTGACAAGACCCATGAAGCGGCAGTTATCGAAATGGGTATGAGCGGATTCAATGAGATTTCAAGAATGACGAAGGCGGTAAAGCCCGATGTTGCAATTATCAGCAATATCGGTGTTTCACATATCGAGAAGCTCGGCTCAAGAGAAGGAATTTTAAGAGCAAAGCTTGAAATTCTTCACGGAATGAAGGATAATGCGCCGATTATTCTTAACGGCGATGACGATATGCTTGTTACCGTGCGCCCCGGTGCGCACCCCGTAATTTATTACGGAGTTGAAAACAGTAATTCAATTTATAAGGCATTCGATATAACCTCCAAAGAAAACGAAACCGAGTTGTCGGTAGGTTTCGAGGGCGGTTCGGGCAGGGTGAGCCTGCCTTTCCCGGGCCGTCACAACGTCTATAATGCTCTGGCGGCGGTTGCGGCAGGTATGCAGTTCGGTATCGGTGTTCAGGACGGACTTGATGCTCTCAAAAACTACGTTCCTGCAGGCATGCGCCAGAGAATCAATAAAAAATGCGGCATTACGTTTATCGAGGATTGCTATAATGCAAGCCCTGATTCGCAGGCGGCGGCGCTCGCTGTTCTTGCGGGAATGAACGCAAAAAGAACGATAGCTGTTATAGGCGATATGCTTGAGCTTGGAGAGGTGAGCAGGGATGCTCATTACGGAGTCGGCCAAAAAGCGGCAAAAAACAAAATTGATGCCGTGTTTACTTACGGTGAACGTTCGCTGGAAACCGCAAAGGGCGCAAGCGAATGCGGCGTTGCCGATGTAAGAAGCTTCAGCGATAAGCAGGAGCTTTCAAAAGAGCTTTCCTCATATCTTAAAGAAGGAGATGCTGTTCTGTTCAAGGCGAGCAGAGGAATGAAGCTTGAGGACGTTATATATTCCGTTTACGAATCTTTAGAAGCTTGAAAGGGTGCAGGCGATGAATACCGCAGCAGCTGTTCTGACCGCAGGAATTGCAGGTCTTGTTATAACGGGAGTCCTGGGATTTATAATGATACCGTGGCTTCGCAAGCTTAAGTTCGGGCAGACGATACTTGATATCGGTCCGAAATGGCACAGCAGCAAGCAGGGAACCCCGACTATGGGCGGTCTGATGTTTATTATCGGTACTGTTGCCGCAATATTGCTCACGGTTATCACAGATAAGCTTGTGGGAGGGGATATAACTGCTTCGGGCAGTCTTATTCCGTCTGAAATGTATACAAAGCTCTGGAGCGGAGTGCTCATGGCGCTCGGCTTCGGTTTTATAGGCTTTATTGATGATTATATTAAGGTTGTCAAGCATCAGAATCTCGGTTTAACAATAAAGCAGAAAACTCTTTTTCAGCTTCTGGTCTGCCTTGCATATCTTACGAGTCTTTATATGGGCATGCAGGGTACGCCCCATATGTTTGTTCCGTTTATCGGAACTCTTGAAATCGGATTTTTTCATTGGATATTCGGTACTGTTATTATTTACGCAACTGTCAATGCGGTTAATTTTACCGACGGAATTGACGGACTTTGCGGCAGCGTTACATTAACTGCAGCAGTTTCAATCGGAGTTATAGCCGCTCTCAAAGGACTTTTCGGTTTTTCAATGGCATCAGCCGCTCTTGCGGGCGCATGCCTCGGATTTGTTCTCTGGAACAAAAATCCTGCTAAAGTCTTTATGGGCGATACAGGCTCAATGTTCCTCGGAGGCATGGTTGTAGCGCTTTCTTATGCAATCGGATGTCCGATTATCCTTTTGCTTGTCGGAATAGTCTATGTTATCGAAGGGCTTTCCGATGTTTTGCAGATTGTTTATTACCGTGTGACGGGCGGCAAAAGAATCTTTAAAATGGCGCCAATTCACCATCATTTTGAAATGTGTGGCTGGAGCGAAAAGAAAATCGCCCTGGTATTTTCTGCTGTTAATATCCTCGGCGGTATAGCAGCAGCGGCCGTTATGTATTACGGCGGATATATTGTAAAATAAAAAGGAGTGAAACCGGAGCTTGAAAAGAGAAATTCTTGCCCATTTAGGCATTTTCTATCTTATCCGTGATTTGTTTACGGGCAAAAAAAAGCTTAAAGACTGTTTTGTGACAGGATCACTTGATATAACATTTCTTGCGCTTGTTATTGCACTTCTTGCGATTGGTATAGTAATGATGTTTTCGGCAAGCTACGTTAATGCTTGGTATGATGCCGATGCAGAGAATGACCCGTATTTTTATGTGAAGAAACAGGCACTTTTTGCGGTTGCAGGCGTTGCGATTATGATTGCGGTTTCATATATAAAGCCTGATGTTTTCAGAGATGCATCGGGATTTATAATGGTTGTTTCGATTCTTCTGCTTCTTGCCGTTCTTGCCTTCCCGCATGAAATACCGGGAAAAGAAGAATTTAAACGTTGGCTTTCTCTTCCCGTTATCGGTTCATTCCAGCCGTCTGAAATAGCAAAGCTTGCAGTTGTTATGTATCTCGCCTTCAGCATGGAAAGACACCACAAAAAAATAGAACAGAAGTGGTGGATGATTCTTCCTTATCTTGCGTTTGTTGCATTTATATGTGTTCTCGTATATGCGGAAAACCACGTTTCGGGAACTCTTCTCATTCTTGGAATCGGCGTTGCAACCATTTATTTCGGCGGAGTAAGAATCCATTGGGCGGTTTATGCTCTGGCGATAGGTGCGGTTATTATTGCGGCAATCTGGTTTATAACCAATTCTGATAAGATTCTTGAAGGCTATGCGAGCGAAAGAATAAGAATATGGCTTAAGCTTCTGAATAACGAGGAGCTTACCGCCGCAGAAACAAGAGGCTCTGGCTGGCAGAGTCAGCAGTCGCTTTATGCGATCGGTTCGGGCGGACTTTTCGGACTCGGATTCGGCAATTCAAAGCAGAAGCATATGTATCTTCCGGAGCCGCAGAATGACTTTGTTTTTGCGGTTGTTTGTGAAGAACTCGGTTTTATCCGCGCGATTCTTATAGTTGCGCTTTTTGTTCTTCTTGTTGCAAGAGGATTTATAATCGGATTAAGAGCAAGAACAAGATATGAAGCGATGCTTGCAATGGGCATCAGCTTTCAGGTCGGCCTGCAGGCGGCGCTCAATATAGCGGTTGTTACAGCAACTGTTCCGAATACGGGTATCAGTCTTCCCTTCTTCAGCTACGGCGGCACATCGCTTGTTATGCTGCTTTTGGAAATGGGCATAGTTCTTTCGATATCAAGAAACGGCGAAAGGAAAAAGAAATAATGTTTGATAACAAAAAAATTCTTATTGCGGCAGGCGGCACGGGCGGTCATATAAACCCTGCTCTCGGCACTGCAGGCTTCATAAAAGAAAAACATCCAAGTGCGGAAATTGCCTTTGTCGGCACAGCCGATAAAATGGAAGCAAAGCTTGTTCCACAGGCAGGATATGAACTCAAAACAATTGAAATAAGTGGCTTTTGGCGCAGTTTTTCGGGTGAAGCAATAAAGCATAACATTAAAACCGTTAAAAAGCTTCTCAAATCTTCATCTCAAATCAAAAAAATAATCAACGATTTCAAGCCCGATCTTGTTATCGGTTACGGCGGATATGTCAGCGGACCTGTTTTGAGAATTGCGGCAAAAATGGGTATTCCCACCGCAATTCATGAGCAGAATGCATATCCCGGAGTTGCCAACAAAGCGGTTGCAGGTAAGGTTGACAGAGTTATGCTTACCGCACAGCAGGCGGAGCAGTATATGAATCCCAAAAATCCTTGTGTCCTTACGGGCTTGCCCATAAGAGGCGATATTCTCAAGGGTGACAGAGATTTTGCAAGAGCAGAGCTTAACGCAGGCAATAAGCCTCTTATTCTTTCAATGGGCGGAAGCCTCGGTGCAAAGCCTGTTAATGATGCTGTTATGGGGCTTATTCTCAATAAATATAAAGATAATGACTGCGTTTTTCTTCATGCAACAGGCAAGAATGCAGAAGGCTTTATCGCAGAACTTGAAGAAAAAGGCGTTGATCTGAAAGCGTATCCAAACATAAAAATCGTTGAATATATTGATATTCCGAAGTGCCTTGCTGCGGCAGATTTAGTTATCTGCCGTTCGGGTGCAAGCACCTTAAGCGAGCTTCAGGCACTCGGAAGACCTTCAATTCTCATCCCGTCGCCTTATGTTACGGAAAATCATCAGTATCACAATGCAATGGCTCTTGTTAATAACGGTGCAGCCGAAATTCTTGAAGAAAAGGATTTGACGGCGGATTCTCTGACAGAGCGAGTGAATGAACTCCTTTCCGATAAAGCAAAGCTTGAAGAAATCGGAAGGAACGCAAAGAAAATGGCTGTTGTTGATGCAACGCAGCGCATCTATGATACTCTTTCGGAAATAATAAAATAATTTCACATTATTCCGCATCTTTGAATAGTATGGAACAGAGCGTTCAATGCGTTCAAAGGAGCGTGGGTTATGAAAAAATTGGTTATTAACGGAGGCAAGGTATTAGACGGAAAAATAATTCTTCAGGGCTCCAAAAACAGCGCCTTGCCGATACTTGCCGCAACGGTTGCTGTCAGCGGAATAAGTGTTATACATAACTGCCCGATGCTTACCGATATTTCGGCAGCATTAAAAATACTGGAGCATACGGGCTGTAAAATAAAACGCGAGGGACATACTGTTATTGTTGATTCCACATCGGCATACAGATGCAGTATTCCTGAAAAGATGATGCGTGAAATGCGCTCTTCAATTATTTTTCTTGGAGCACTTCTTGCGCGATTCGGTGTTGCACAGGTGACTCCTCCCGGCGGTTGTGAAATAGGACTTCGACCCATTGATTTGCATTTGAGTGCGCTTCGGAGCATGGGCGTTGAAATATCCGACTGCGCATGTGTGCTTGCCTGCAAAGCCCCGCAGGGAATAAAAGGATGTCATATCAATCTTGTTTTCCCAAGCGTCGGTGCAACCGAAAATATTATGCTTGCATCGCTCTCAGCGCATGGTGAAACAGTAATTTCAAATGCGGCAAGAGAGCCCGAAATAAAAGATTTAGCGGATTTTCTAAATAAATGCGGTGCTGAAATAAAAGGTGCAGGGCAGAGCGTGATAAGGATAAAAGGCTCTGCAAAGCTGAAGGGCTCGGAGCATACGATAATTCCCGACCGCATTGTAGCTTCAACTTATATGGCGTGTGCGGCATGCACGGGCGGAAAAGTAGCCGTCAGCGGAGTCTGTAAAGAGCATTTGTTGCCGGCTATTTCGGCGTTTGAAACCGCAGGTTGCAATATTTCTTTTAAAAACGGCGAGCTTATAACAAAAGCACCAAAAAGACTATCAAGGATAAAATCCCTGCGAACAATGCCTTATCCCGGATTTCCTACGGATTCGCAGGCGATAGTCATGGCAATGCTTGCAACGGCGGACGGAACAAGCATAATAACAGAGAAAATATTTGAAAACAGATTCAGACATGTGCCCGAGCTTATTAAAATGGGCGCGGATATCCGGATTGAGGATGGCTGTGTTGCGATTGTCGAGGGTGTCCGACGTCTTAAAGGTGCATGCGTATCGGCAAGTGATTTGCGGGGCGGGTCTGCCCTTGCGGTTGCAGCCCTCGGTGCAGAGGACGAAACGGTGATAGATAATATTTATCATATTGACAGAGGATGTGAAGCGCTTGAGCAGAGTCTTTCACAGCTTGGCGCAGAAATAAAAAGAGTATAAAACGGTGGAGTGGAAATGGACAGAGAAATCAATATGAATCAGCGCAGACAGCTGACTCCCGAGGAAAGAGCTGTCAGAGCGAAAAAGCTCAAAAGAAAAAGAAATTTCAGGCTTGCAATAGTAATAATCGGTTTTTTTCTTATAATCAGCCTTATTGTGTGTCCGATTGTTGTTTTTGCGGCTTTTCGGGTTAAAAATTTCACGGTTGAGGGAACATCAGCATACACGGTTGAAGAAATTATTGACGCAAGCGGTATTGAAGAAGGCAAGAGCCTTGTTTTGATTGATATAAATGAAGCAAGCGCGGCAATTGAGAAAAAACTGCCTTATACAGATAATGTAAGAATAACAAAGAAGCTTCCCGACGGAATTGTGATAAGGCTTGATTCAACAGAAAAATCCTTTGCAATTGCGCTTTCAAACGGAACTTATGCATTACTTGACAGCAATCTTAAGGTCCTCGAATATTCTCCCGAAATTCCCGAAGGAATAACTCTTATCAAGGGTGCTGCTCCCGCTAAATATGAAACAGGAGAAACACTTGCATTTGTCAGCGAACCGGGCAAAGAAGATGAAGAAGCTGAAACCGGTGACAGAATGCTTTCACTGATTCTTGAAA
Source organism: Clostridia bacterium (assembly GCA_017409265.1). Lineage (GTDB taxonomy): Bacteria > Bacillota > Clostridia > Oscillospirales > Acutalibacteraceae > CAG-177. The sequence continues at coordinate 53,255 of JAFQSY010000032.1, read as the reverse complement.
TAACATCAAGTGTTAAGGAATACGGAATTAAAGATGTTAACCTCATTGATGTTACAACACGCAGCGACCTTTATCTGATTTATCAGAACAGAATTGTTCTCAAACTCGGAGACAGCTCCGAAATTCAGTCGAAGCTTTCTCTCGGTCAGCGTGTGATTGAAAAGGAGGACGCAATATCACTTACGCAGTCGGGAACGGTTAATCTTACCGTTGCAAAGAAGGCATATTTCAATCCCTCTGACCCCGAGGATATCAAGGAACTCGTGATTTTTAATGGTGGCGAATGGGTAGAAGAAGTGCCCGAAATTCCGCAAACAGAAGAAACGACTCAAGCAGAATAATAATTTGGTACCCGAAAATTTGTCAATGCAGGCAGATTTTCGGGTGATTTGTATCTAAATTGTAAAAAAACCTGTAAAAATAAGAGTTTTTTTTAATTTGTTCTTGTTTTTTTTATAAATACATGGTAATATAATTCTGTTTAATACTAATTTTATATGGTAAAATAAAATCCACAGGGGGTCAAACCAATGGCATTTGAAATTGATAATGATTTTGAGAGTGCGGTTCAGATAAAGGTAATCGGTGTCGGCGGCGGCGGCGGAAACGCAGTTAATCGTATGATTACTCAAGGCGTTCTCGGCGCAGAGTTTATCGCTGTCAACACAGACAAGCAGGTTCTTGTCCACTCAAAGGCTACCCACAAGATTCAGATTGGCGAAAAGTCAACCCACGGTCAGGGTGCAGGCGGCAAGCCCGAAATCGGCGCAAAGTCCGCAGAAGAAAGCAGAGATGCTATCTCCGATGCTCTTAAGGGTACTGATATGGTATTCATCACCGCAGGTATGGGTGGCGGCACAGGCACAGGCGCTGCTCCCGTTATTGCACAGGTTGCAAAAGATATGGGCTGCCTCACAATCGGCGTTGTAACAAAGCCCTTTAAGTTTGAAGGTCGCAGAAGAATGGTTCAGGCTCAGGAAGGCATTTCAAGACTTGCAGAGCATGTTGACAGCCTTATCGTTATTCCCAACGACAGACTCCGTGCACTTGATGAAAGAAAGAAGACAATTGCTGAAGCATTCGCAGAGGCAGACGAAGTTCTTCTTCAGGGCGTTAAGAGCATTTCAGAGCTTATAAAGGTTCCCGGTTTCATTAACCTTGACTTTGCAGACGTAACAAGCGTTATGAAGGACGCCGGCTATGCTCACATGGGCGTTGGCAGAGCAAAGGGCAAGGATAAGGCAGAAACAGCTGCAAACGCAGCAGTTTCAAGCCCGCTTCTTGAAACCTCAATCGCAGGCGCAAAGGGCGTTATCATCAGTATTACAGCATCTGACGATGTTGACCTTGAAGATGTTGAAAATGCAGCAGAAATCATTACCGAAAAGGCACACGAGGATGCTAACATCACATGGGGTATCGCATTTGATCCCGATCTTGATGATGAAATGGTTATCACTGTTATTGCTACCGGTTTTGATTCAAAGGCTAAAGAGCCCGAAAAAACCGCAGTAGCAACAAATCCTTTCCTTGCAGCAGTTAAGCCCGCAGCACCCGCTGCAGCTCCTGCCGCTGCTCCTGCTCCTGCAAAACCTGTTGCTCCCGCAGCCCCTGCTGTTCCCGCAGGCGCACCCAGCATCCCTAACTTTGGCTCATCATCAAATAACAGCAGCAACGAAGTTTCAAGCGTTTCAGCTCCTGCCGCTCCTAAAGCAAACGACAACGGCTTTGAGGATGACCAGTTTTATATTATGATTAATGATATAATCAAGGGTAAGGACAACAACTAAACCAAAAAGCTAATCCCCGAAACAAGCTGTTTCGGGGATTTTTATATCTTTTTAATTTCAACAACAGTTAGAATGTTATTTTCAACCTTAAACCTCACATCAAATCCTGCAAATTCGATGCCGTAAATTCTGTCGGGTATATTCTGATATCCGGGTCTCGGGTCCTGCGCAAGAATTGCTTTTAATGCCGCCTGTTTTTCGAACGGTATTATTTTTATAAGTTTATCGGAAATCCCTACATTGAGTCTGCCGTCCTTTTCATCAAGGGCAAAGCCGTTGCTTGCATCGGGGTGCGAGTCAACATATGGGAGATACGGTTTTATATCGTAAATCGGAGTTTCGTCGAGCAAATCAGCGCCCGAAACGCGTATAATGCAGCCGTGTTTTTCGGTTTTCTCAATTCCGATAAGCTTTACGCATGAAAGACCTATAGGATTCGGACGGAAAGGGGAACGGGTTGCAAAAACACCCATGCGCTTGTTGCCGCCGAGTCTCGGAGGGCGCACGGTAGGAGTCCATTCCTTGTCAATGCATTCGGAAAACTGCCACAGAAGCCATAAATGCGAATATTCTTCAAGACCTCTCAAAGCGTCGGGATTGCGGTATTCGGACTCAAAGATAATTGTTGCTTCAAGCTCATCGACAAGTCCGCTCTGACGCGGTATGCCGAATTTTGATGTGAAGTCGGTGCGGATATGAGCGATAACATTAAGTTTTGTTTTCATGATTAATTCTCCGGTTTTGCATTCTCATGCGGAACATTCTTTTCAACCATCGCCATCAGTTCATCAAGAGTCACAAGAACGATATTATTATCAAGCTGACTGACAAAATATGCGAGATTTTCAATATTTACTGTCCACGGATGAATGTTGATAACGCTGTATCCGTTGATAGAACTCATATCGGCAGGGTAGCTGTTGACAATTGCAGCTTGCTCGTCAATCCATTCTTTTGTAACGTTTGCACCCTCACCGTCGGGATGCCAGAGAGAAAGACGGTATGTAATGAAGGGCTTGTCGTTTACAAACCAGATTCTGCCTTCACCACCTGCATAACGGTCAGGGTCAAGGCTGATAATGCCACCCTTTATATTATTGTATCTTGAATAATATTTAAGTCTGTCTGTAAGAACTTTTTCTTCATACTCGTTTTCGGGTGTGCCGTCAAGAATCTGAACATAGCTGAGCATGCTTCTCTTCATTGAAATTGCAGTTAAATCGGTAAATCCGGCGAGAGCTTTGAATGGATATTCTGTGGGATGTATATATCCTGCGCCCGAAACACCTGCAATAAAATAATCGTTTTCACTTGCATCGGAATAAACCTGATTAACCGTTACGGGCGAAAACTCCTGAAGCAGGGGAGGGAATGACCATGTCATAGGAAACTGTTCTTCAAGAGCAAGCTTCTGATAAAACTCGGAATATCCGTTCTGAATCCACTGCATGTTATCGCCGTCGCTCATAACAATTGCGCAGTAATGCTTGGTCGGGTCGGTATAATCTTTTGTAACGCTGTGTTTCTGCTCGGGAATCTTGCATTCAAAAGATGAAAGATAGCTGTTATTGTAGCTGTGATCAGAGGGTATGGCAATGTTTCCGCTTTCGGAAGCCTGCCTTACGAACGAAACCTCATATTTTACCCAGCCGAGAACAGGAACATTATCGCCTGCGTAGTCCATAACTCTGCCGCGGAGAAGATTTGTGTCCTCATCATCGTCAATATAGAGTGTATAGAATCTCTGCTGAATTGCAAGGTCACGCAGACCGCAGACCTCATATTTAAGGCTCATAACTGCGCCGTAGTTAAACTCTTTTTTATATTTTTCGAAGAAATTCCATTGGAAAAGAATGTTATAAGCGTCGTCTGAAAAATCTTCTTTGAGAGTAAGCCCTGCATTAATTGCAAGCTGCTCAAGATTTTCAGGCACGGGTAACCATCCGTAAAGAGCTGCAAGATTTGTTGCGGCGTTAAGACCTTCCGCCTTTTCGCTTGCTCTGTAAAGGACATATCCCGAATCGGTTATGTGTGATTTGAATTTGTTGAGAAGAGAGGGGAGCGTCCAGGGGTTACCGTTTTCGTCATTATAAAGAATTTCAATACCGCTGTCTGCGATTTTTCTAAGATAATTATTACAGTATGTATTGTTTTTTACGAAAATACAGGGTTCTGTTTTTGCAACAATGCCTTGGAGAGCAATCGCCATATGTTTTGCTCCCTCATCATTAAGAGCTGAAACGTCAATAACGTAAAGTTTATCGCCGATTCCGTGCTTTTGGCAGATCGGTGCTATCTTTTCAAGTTCAGCATCGGTTTTTGCAGCGGGTAATTCGGGCGTGAAAATACTTAAAAAGAAAAGTGTGATTGAAAGGAAAAATGCTGTTATTGATTTCATAAAATCATCTCCTTGTATTCGCTTCATTGAAAAAAGCACTTCCAAAGGAAGTTCTTTTTCTGGAGCTGCTAGGCGGACTTGAACCGCCGACCTCATCCTTACCAAGCACACAAGACCGGTTCTCGGTCTTGTTTTGGAGACGATACCCCCAACAACCCCTTGAAAAGCAATAACGTTTAGGATTTTTATTTGTTTAGAGGTCTTGTTTTATATCAACTCAGACCTCATCTCTAAACTAATAATAGTATAAATCAATTAAACAAGAAAATCAACTGATAAAAAACAGGGAACGGATTAATTCCGTTCCCTGTTGATATTATAGACCTAATAATTCTTTTTTCTTGTTTTCAAACTCTTCTTGTGTTATTGCACCGCTGTCAAGCAGATCTTTATATTTTTTCAATTCATCGGCATTTGTGGTTTCCTGAATGTTGTTAACAACGGTTCGCTGTGATTCTTTTGATTCTGCGATGAACGAGGAACGCTTTGCAAAAGCAACAACGACCACTGCAAAAAGCAATCCTGCAAAGAGTCCGACGGGGAAATTGCTATCAATAACTTGGAAACCATAACTTGATTCGCAAAAACAAAGGATAAAAAATGTATAGATAAACAGCAATATTGCAACCGCACCATGAGCTTTTCCGTCTTTATATGTATTTTTTGAAATGATTGAAATTATACACATAACTGCGCCGAGTACATATAAAACATACACAGGAACGAACCATGCTGAAAAATTATGTAAAAATGAAATGGCAGACATTTTGCCTATGCCGTTTGGTCCTGTAATGTTTTTTGAAATTAAAACAATAAATGATGCGATTAATAAAACCAATTGAACAGCATTAGCGATTTTTTTCTTCATAATAAACACCTCTTGTTTTATTTATCTTTTTAATGTTGTTTATGGAGAATTGTATTTTCGCCTCCTCAAAATAAACTGACACCGTTTTATTCTCCATAAAATAAAAAAGTGTGTGCTAACCGAAGTCATGCACACACGAAAAACACAAACTCCGTTTAGCTACCACACTATAATTTCATATCCGATAAAAGGGCATAGAAATATAGAAGTTTGCGTTTTTACCAAAGACAAAAACACTTACCCCTTATATCGGAAAAATATTAAATTATAGTGTGGTAATTTAATTATAGCAACATAAATCTGTTTTTTCAAGTGATTTTATGAATTCAAAATTTTGGGTTGTTTTTTATTCATAATAAAACCGCATCCCTTACTAAAAAATTGCGATTTAGGGATGCGGTTTGATGAATTTCATAAAACATAAGAAAAATCCCTTGAAACCTTAAGTTTCAAGGGATTGGAGCTGCTAGGCGGACTTGAACCGCCGACCTCATCCTTACCAAGGATGCGCTCTACCGCCTGAGCCATAGCAGCAAATTATTATGGCGACCCGGAACGGGCTCGAACCGTCGACCTCCAGCGTGACAGGCTGGCGTTCTAACCAACTGAACTACCGGGCCATAGTACGCTCTTATCGAACGCATGTTATAATACCATAATATTTTCTCTTTTTCAAGTCTTTTTTAAAATTTTTTTATTATTTTATAAAATTACTCAAATTTTTCACAAACGGTTGAAACGACATAATCGTTTTTTATTTCAATGAGCTTTTTGAAGTGTTCCTGCTGTGTATGAGAGGAAAGAAAGTCAGAGCTTTCCCATTTTTCAATCAGTAAAACGGTATCTTTATCCGCCGATGCAAAAAAATCGTAGGCAATGCATCCGTTTTCTTTTTGCGTTGCCTGAGGAATGCCGAGAGCATAGATTTTTTTGAGAAATTCGTGCTTGGTGTCCGACTTCATTTCATAATATAAATTCATCGTAATCATTTTATAATCTCCTCATCAACAGCTTTTTCGACGAGCTCTGCAAACAGCGCGCAGGACCAGCTGAACCAGCTTCTTGTGAATGTGTTGGGGTTGTTTGCATCAAATCCTTCATGCATATAGCCCGTTCCGCCGTCGGTTGTTTCGAGCATGTGAAGAATATTTCTGATTTCATCAGGGTCGGTGCTTGTTAAGCCCTGCATCGAAAGGGCAATATGCCAGATGTATCCTTCGGGTGTGTGAGGACTGCCGACACCTTTTGCAAATTTGCCCTCATAATAGTAGGGATTATCCTTGCTTAAAATAAATCTTCTGGTGTTAAGATAGATTTTATCGTCATATGCGCAGAAGCCGAGATAGGGTGCGGAAAGAAGGCTTGGTACATTTGCATCGTCAAAGAGGAAATAGTCGCCTTTGCCGTTAACCTCACAGGCATAGATTTTGCCGTGTTTTTCATGGTCAATAACAGCATGCTCGGCAATGCCGTTTTCAATTTCTGACTTAAGAATTTTGCAATTTTTAATCAATTCTTTTTCTTTGGGGTATGCGGCATTGAGCATTTCATCAAGATATCTGAGCGCAACAACCGCAAACATGTTTGATGCAACAAGATAGCCGTAGCGGCAGGCATCGTCACTCGGTCTGAAGCCTGACCATGTCATGCCTGTGTATTCAACGGGCTCTCCCATGCCGTCATTATGGAGAGTATCCTGATAAGGGCAGTTTTTTCTTGTGAAACGGTAAGTGGATTTTTCAAAATGCTGCTGCTCTGTTTTCCAGAGGTCAACGGTGATTTTGGTGCTCTCAAGAAAATCTTCTCCGAGAATGCTGTTGTCACCTGTTGCCTTCCAATAAAGATATGCAAGGCGGATGGGGTAGCAGAGCGAGTCAATTTCGTATTTTCTCTCCCATACGATAGGGTGGTTTTCAGGATAATCGTCAAATTCTTTGTGGTCATTCGGCTCTTTTTTATAGGCGTTTGCGTAAGGCTCGATTGAGATATACATTCTCTGCCTTTTGATAACACCCTTTATGATTTCTTTTATATCTTCATTTTCTTTTGCAAGGGGAATATAGTGCGAAACCTCTGCTGTTGAGTCACGCAGCCACATTGCAGGAATATCGCCCGTGAGAACAAAAACAGAGCCGTCATCTGTAATTTCAGTTGCTGTTTCAAGGGTGTTGGGGTAACAGTTTCTATAAAGGTCGGCAAGCTTTTTGCTGTGTTTTTCAATAACAGAGCAATATTCGTCCATTCTTTTTTCAATGCATGAGGGGAGTTTCATAAAATTATCCTTTCGAGATGTCTATTATATTGTAAATGATATAATTTTAATAAATTATTGTCAACAAATTTTTGAACTTTTTGTTACATAGGTTTACACGGTGAGAATAAAATGGTAGAATAATATTATAAAATTTCGGAGATGAGATTATGGAAAAATACGGTCTTGTTCTGGCAGGCGGAGGCGCAAAGGGAGCGTATCAGCTCGGTGCGTGGAAGGCTATGCGTGAGCTCGGAATAAAGTTTTCCGCCGTTGCAGGAGTTTCAATCGGTTCGATTAACGGTGCGTTTATAACTGCCGACTGTTATGAGGATGCGGTTGAATTTTGGAAATCTGCATCGGTGGATAGGGGCGTAAACATTACGCAGGAGCTTAAAGAACCCGAAAACCTTTTTAGCTTTAAAAATTTACCTGCGCTTTTGAAAGAAATTGTCAAAAACGGCGGAATTGATGCGTCGCCGACGGGTGATTTTCTGCGCGAATATATAAACGAAGAAAAGGTCAGAAATTCAAAAACAGATTTCGGAATGGTAACCTTCCAGCTTTCGGAATTTGCACCGCTTGAGATTTTTATTAAGGATATACCCGAGGGGGAGCTTGTTGATTACCTTCTGGCATCATCAAAAGTGCCCGGAGTAAGCAAAATAGGTCCCGAGGACGAAAAATATCTTGACGGCGGTGTTTATGACAATGCGCCGATAGGCTTGTTGCGCAAAAACGGCTACAACAGAATTATAGTTGTTGATATTTCAACCCGAAAGGGATTTGGACACAGAGGCGATTTTTCGGGTGCGGAAATGATTTATATAAGACCCTATGATGTTGAAAAGCTTGGAGCAGCCTTTGATTTCAGCGATGAAATGTTCGAAAAGCGCATTCAGATGGGATATCTTGACACAAGAAAGGCATTCGGTTATCTTTCGGGCAGACGATTCTATTTTGAAAAAGATATTTTCAGGGAAATGGTTGTTGAGTTTGGTGCAGATGCCGTTGAACAGCTTGAGGAGCTTGCAGAGTTTGTCGGGGTCAACGACATGAATATCTATGATAAAGAAAGCTTTCTTGCGGAGCTTAAATTAAGATATATTGATTATCAGGAGGAGCAGACGCTTAAAGAAGCTGAAACGGAGCAGAAATTCTACGGACCGATAATCAAACGTTTTTATCAATTCGGTTCTGACGATAAGTTTTCGCTTGCCGAAGCGATATTAGACGGAGTAATCATATAATTTCAAAAAACGGCAGGAGCCTCGTTCGCTCCCGCCGTTGTGTTTTTATTCCTGCTTAAATTCCGAAAACATAATGTGCAGTCCGGCACCTTCTATTGAAAGCTCAAGCCATGCGCCTGTTTCGGCATCGCGGGTCAGAACGAAAATTCCTCTTTCGCCGTTACCCTTGTAAGTCCAGATTCCGTCTGCATAGGCTGTCTGAATATCAATGCCCTGCTTTATGTATGAAATTGCCTCTGTAAGTAAGGCGCCAAAGGTGACCTGCGGAAATCTGTTGAGATCGGTTTCAAATTTCAGCCCGTCATAAGTAACTGTGCAAATGTCGTTTTTGTAGGCGAGCGAAAGCGGCTTTAATATTTCAGGGGAAAGCATATTCAGTTCAAAATCATCAAATGAATTTTGTCTGAAAGCTGCAGTCATTGACGTTTCGTTGTATGCGATTCTTAAGTTTGCCGAAAAGTTTTCGGGAATGGGAGGCGGGGTTTTGGTTTCAGAAACGGTTTGGTTTTCACATCCTGCCGCAAAAATCAAAATAAGAGCGGCAAAAACGGAAAAAGCCTTTTTCAAAAAATCACCTGCTATTCAAATTTTGAAAAAAGCTCGGGCAGGTAATTGAGAACATCTGTCGGCAGCATCCCACGCATTGAGGTTTTCTGCGCAACCGCGTCAGCGGCAAGCCCGTGAAGGAAGACGGCGCTGACAGCCGCGTCAAACGGACTCATTCCTTGCGCTGCAAATGAAACCATCATTCCTGCAAGCAAGTCACCGCTTCCGCCCTTTGCAAGACCGGAATTACCTGTTGTGTTGATATAAATTCCCTGTGAATCCGGACCGCAAACCACCGTGTTTGCAGTTTTCAGAACAACGGTAACTCCGTATTTCTGTGAAAATTCCCGAGCGGTTTCAATGGGATTTGCAATTATTTCCGCAATGCTCTTGCCGCAAAGACGGCTCATTTCGCCGGGATGCGGAGTGAGAATAACGGGTGCCTGAGCTTCTTTCAATATATCTATATTTGTGCTCAGCGCATTTATTCCGTCTGCATCAATTATCATGGGAACTTTTATTTCTTTTATAAGATTCTGAACAAGAGTGGTTGTGTCTTTATTAAAGCCGATTCCGCAGCCTATAAGAACTGCGCTCGCTCTTTTGGATGCTTCGATTATATCTGCCATTGCGGAGAATGCAAAGGTACCGTCAAAATTCGGCTCAAGAGGCAGAAGAAGCGGCTCTGTGAATTTCGGGGCGATAGCCGCATATGCGGTTTGAGGAAATGCTGCCGTAACAAGACCCGCACCGCTTCGGAGCGCACCTGTTACGGAAAGATATGCAGCACCGACCATTCTCATGCTGCCGCAGACGCAGAGTGCGTGACCGTAAGTGCCCTTGTTTGAAACGGGCTTTCTTTTCGGAAGTTTACTGCGTATATCGCTAATTCCGAGAGTGAAGCAGGGCAGGGGGACAATACTTCTGTAATCAGCGGGGATGATTCCGATATCCGCAACAACAATTCTACCGCATAACTTGTTGCATGGTTTGATTATATGTATCGGCTTATATGCCGAGATTGCAATTGTCATGTCAGCCTTAAAAACGGTACCTTGGACAGATGCTCTGTCGCAGTCTGTGCCTGCGGGTACGTCAACCGAAATAACGGGCGCTTTCGATGCGTTTGCAGCCTGCGCAAGAACACTTAATGAATGGTCAAGCGAGCCTGAAAAACCCGTTCCGAAAATTGCTTCAACTATGATATCCGCTCTGTTGAAATAATGCTTGAGCAGGGTGAGGTTGTTATCGTAGCGAACAACGTCTATGCCTGCTGTTTCTATAAGCGAAAACATTTCAATTGAATCCTCGGCTTTGGGTTCGCCACATGCAAGCATAACGGTAACATCTGCACCGTATTCCCAGAGCTTTCGGGCAATAACAAAGCCGTCACCGCCGTTTTTGCCCTTGCCGCAGATAACAAGAACATCCTTTTTGTTTTCACGGCTGATTTCAAACTGGTTTTTTATTATTTTAGCGCAGGCTTGACCTGCGTTTTCCATAAGTTGAGGGAAGGATATGCCTCTTTTAACGGCGTTGCACTCCGCCTGATACATTTGCTTGCTTGTCACAACAAACATAATTCTCACCTCACAATTTCTTTAAATATATTTTATCATATACAGTATTTATTTAAAAGGCTTTTATATAAATTTTTAAATATTTTATTGATTAAAGAAGATGTTAGTGATATACTTAAAATGGTAATTTGTGAAATTGTTTCGGAGGATATTCCATGAAAGAATATATCAATGAATATATCCGCCCCAGACTTCAGGGCGACGGCGGAGAGATAACCTTCGTAAAGCAGGAAGGCAATGAGGTGACCGTGCTTTTGCAGGGTGAATGCTCAAAGTGTCTTATTCTTGACCGATGCCTTGCATGGATTGAACAGAGAATAGAAACTGACTGCGGCAAAAGGGTAAGGGTTATCGGAATCCGCAAAAAGCCCTATTTTCAGGATGTGTGAGGTGAGATAAATGGCTCATATCAAGGTTGTCAGACGAAGCATGCGGCCCGAGGAATGGATAAACTTGCGTTTCGGCTGGCTTAAAAGATATATTTACAGCGAAAAGCACGAAATAACAACCTTCAGAATTAAAGACGCACGTCAGGTTTCCGAAATGAATTTCGAATACTATGATGACGGCGAGTTCAGACCTCTGAAAAGGGGCGATATGTATTTTACCCCCGACGGCACGGCGTTTATCGAAGCGGATTATGAGCTGCCGGAGCACCTTGTCGGCAAAAAGTTCTGTTTCTCGCTTAAAACGGCGGCTGAAATGATAGTCAAGGTCAACGGCGTTTATGCAGGCGGCATTGACCCCAACCGTGAACGAATGGACTTGTCTCCATATGTTGAAGGCAGAAAGCTTCATTTTGAAATCATGGGTTATAACCGCTCAAAGCCCGATGATGAGCGGAATCCTGAAAGTCTGAGCGTAAGAGGCTGCAGGCAAATTTTTGAGGGCGGATATATTTCTGTTGTAAATGAAGCGGTGCAGTCGCTTGTTTATGACCTTGAACTGCTGCTTGATGCTGCGTTAAGCGAGGTTTTTAACGAGGATTTTTCGGCTCTTGTCATAAGAGAAATTGACGCAGCGCTTAATCTTATTGATTTTGACGATGTGTGTGATGAAGATGTCAGAGCGGCATCGGAGCATATTGATAAAAACATATTCTCAAACAAAGATTATAAGGGAAGCGGAAGGGTTGCACTCATAGCCCATTCCCATCTTGATATTGCGTATTATTGGCGCAGAATCCATGCTGTGCAGAAAAACCTGCGTACTGTTTTGATTCAGCTGCGCCTTATGGATAAATACCCCGATTTCAAGTATGCGCATACGCAGGCTTATACCTACGAAACGGTTGAAAAATACTATCCCGAAATCTTTGAAGAACTTAAAAAGAGAATTGCAGAGGGCAGGTTTGAGCCTGTCGGTGCAATGTATGTTGAGCCTGACTGCAATGTTCCTGCATGCGAAAGTCTTATAAGACAATGTCTTTACGGTCAGAGCTATTTCAGAGAAAAGTTCGGCATGACGGTCAATAATTGCTGGTTGCCCGATGTTTTCGGCAACAGCTGGATTCTTCCGCAGATTCTTAAAAAGAGCGGCGTTGACTATTTTGTTTCAAATAAGATGTCAACATGGAATGATACAAACAGATTTCCTCATAACAATTTCATCTGGAGAGGAATTGACGGCACGGATGTCTATGCGTGCGTACCGCCGACCCACTTTATTTCGTGGAATATGCCCAGCCAGATTCAGGAAAATTGGGATGCTTACCAGGATAAAAATGAGGGTGGGCAGACGATGCAGATGTTCGGCTACGGCGACGGCGGCAGCGGTGCAACCGAAGAAATGGTTGAGATTATGCACAGGCTTGATAAGCTTTCGGTTATGCCTGAAACCGAGCATATAACCGCAAAAGAGTTCCTTTCAAAGAATTTTGACGGCAATGAAGCACTTTCGGTCTGGGACGGCGAGCTTTATCTTGAGATGCACAGGGGAACATTCACTACCAAATCAAAGCTCAAGGATTATAACAGACGTCTTGAATTTATGCTCAGAGATGCGGAATTGCTCAGCGTTTTGAGAATGAAAGACGGCGCAGAATATCCGGCTGAAAAAATCAGAAATATATATAAAAAGCTGATGATAAATCAGTTCCATGATATTCTTCCCGGCAGCCATATAACCCCTGTTTACCGCGATGCAATGGCAGACTATGAAGAAATGGAAAAAGAGCTTTCCGAAATTATCGGAAGCGGAGAAAAATATTTCAATACCCTCAATTTCAAGAGAAACGGTTTGACATTTGTTGCCGATGAAAACGGCGATACCATAAGAAAGGGTGAAAAGGGATATTTCGCAATTCCCGATATTGATGCTCTTTCAAATGGCGAAATCAAGAGAGAAAAGGCAGACATAGACTGGATAAGAATAAACGGATACAGCGTTGAAACACCATTCTATTCAATTAAATTTGCGCCTGATGGCAGCATTGCTTCGCTCAAGGATAAAGAATTATGCCGTGAATGGGTCAATGGTGATTTCAATAAGCTCAAGATGTATCACGACACACCCGGCAACTATGATGCATGGGATATTCTTCCGAATTATAAGGACAGACCCTGCAATTTGAATGTTGAAAAAGAGCTTGAATTTATCTCTGTAAACGGCGAATGTGCGGAGTTTTCCGTAACGTTTGCAACGGAAAAAAGCAAGTGGAAAATGATAATCCGACTTTTCCGTCAGTCAAGAGGAATTGAAGTTGAGCATGTTGTTGACTGGTATGAAAAGCATAAGCTTGTAAAAGCTGAATACGGATGCAATGTGCTGACAAGAGAGCTTCTCTGCGATACCTCGGCGGGTATAATCCGCCGCGAAACTCACCGCAACACAAGCTGGCAGCAGGCGCGCTTTGAGGTCTGCCACCATAAATGGTGCGATATGGCAGAGCAGGGCGGAGGTGTTGCTCTCATCAATTCAGGAAAATACGGTGTGTCGGCTGAAGGCTCGACAATGGCACTTTCTCTTCTTCGCTCAACCATCAGGCCTGACCCGACCTCGGACATGGGTGAGCATGACTTCTGCTACATGATTTATCCGCATGCAGGCGATGCCGTTTCGGCTGAAATCAATAACAAAGCGTTTGAATATAATGTGCCTTTGAGAAAAGCCGATGTCAGCGCAGAGCTTCCCGATTTTTCTCCTCTCTGGCTTCAAGCGGCCAAGCTTTCCGAAAACGGAAAATATGTTGTTATCCGTCTTTGTGAACAAAACGGAGCAAGGGGAGTTATAAATCTTCCCGAAGAGATGACTCTTCTCAATCTTATTGAAGATGAAATCGGCAAAACCGATAAAATCGAATATTCACCGTATGAAATTATAACCCTTGGGGTTGAAATAAAATAAGGAGTGACCTGAAATGAACGCATATGAATATTGGCTCACATTTGATGAGGCAACAAAAAACGAACTCGAAAGCATAACCGACAAAGCGGAGCTTGAGGACAGATTCTATAAGGACCTCGAGTTCGGTACGGGCGGTCTGCGCGGTATCATGGGTGCAGGCGCAAACAGAATGAATAAATACACCGTTTCAAAGGCAACAAAGGGTCTTGCAGATTATCTTAACGCATGCTTTGACGGCGAAAAATCGGTTGCAATTGCTTTTGACTCAAGAAATAATTCGCAGTATTTTGCCGAGGTTGCTGCAGGTGTTCTCTGCAAGGCAGGCATAAAGGTTTTCCTTTTTGAAACGCTTATGCCCACTCCCGTGCTTTCTTTTGCGGTAAGATATCATAACTGCACAGCGGGTATCGTTATCACTGCAAGCCATAATCCCAAGGAATATAACGGCTACAAGGTTTATGACGGCAAGGGCTGTCAGCTCGTGCCCGAATTTGCGGATAAGGTTATCGGATATGTCAATGCCGTTGACGATATCAGAGATATTCCCTGCGAAGCCCTTGAAGATGCAGTTAAGAGCGGAAAGCTTGTTTATATTGGCGTTGAAACACTCGAAGCATTTCTTGCAGAGGTTAAAAAGCAGAGTCTTTATAATGAACCCTCGGAGCTTAAAATCGTTTATACTCCGCTTCACGGCACAGGTAATGTTCCCGTACGCAAAATTCTTGAAGGTAAGAACGTTTCAATCGTAAAAGAGCAGGAGCTTCCCGACGGCGATTTTTCAACCGTACGTTCACCAAACCCCGAAGAAAAGGATGCTCTTACCCTTGCTCTTAAGCAGGCTGAAGCAGAGAATGCGGATATTGTTATCGGAACAGACCCCGACTGTGACAGAGTGGGTGTCGGCGTTAAGCACAAAGGCAGCTATCAGCTCCTCACAGGCAACCAGACAGGCGCACTCCTTGTTGACTACGTTCTCAAATTCAAAAAGGACACAATGCCCGAGAACGCGGCAGTTGTAAAGACTATCGTTACAAGCGGTCTCGGCGCAGCGATTGCCGAAAAGCATGGCGCAAGGTCTGTGCAGACTCTTACAGGATTCAAGTATATCGGTGAGAAAATCTGTCTTTGGGAGGAAAGCGGAGAGAATACATTCCTCTTCGGCTATGAAGAAAGCTATGGCTATCTTGCAGGTACTCATGCAAGAGATAAGGATGCTGTTTCGGCATCAATGCTGATTGCGGAAATGGCTGCTTACTATAAAAACAACGGCAAAACCCTTGTAGATGCTCTTGACGGTATTTACGCCGAATACGGCTATTATTATGACTGCCTTGAAACGTTTGTACTCAAAGGAAAAGAGGGTGCGGAAAAGATTCAGGCGGCAATGAAGGCTATGAGAGAAAGCGGTGAAGAGCTTTTTGATGACCTTGATAAGCTTCTTGACTATTCAAAGGGTATTGACGGACTTCCCAAGGAAAATGTTCTGCGTTTCGATTTCAAAGACGGCTCATGGGCTGCTGCAAGACCTTCGGGTACAGAGCCTAAGCTTAAGCTCTATTTCTCCGTTAAGGGAGAAAATAGAGAGCAGGCTGAAATCAGACAGCAGGCCATCCGCAACACTCTTGCAACAAAAATTTCGGAATGATATTAAGGAGAAAGAACAATGAAGAAAATAACATCAATAATTTTAACGGTTATTATTGCACTTTCGTGCGTTTCTCTTATCGGATATGCAGACGATGCTGCAGGACTTACCGACTTTGCAGTATCTGTTGCTTTTGATGGTGAAAAACCCGAGGATGCAGCAGAGAAAAAGACAAGCTGGTTTGGCGCAGACGGAAAGTATTGGCTCTTTATTCCCACATCAATCGGAACAGGCGAAGTAACTGTTAATTTTGAACCTGCGAGTGCAGACGTAAAAGTTGACGGTGTATCGGTTGCAAACGGCGGAGTTATCAGCCTCGAAGGTAAGGATAAGATTAAGGTAAGCTGCGGTGCAGCTGAATATGATGTTGACATCATCGCAGAATCAAAGGTCGCTTCCGTGTTTATAGAAACAGATTCGGGTTCGCTTGATTTTATCCATGAGAAAAAAGGTAACGAAGAAGAAGGAAATATCAGCATTATCGGTGCTGACGGAGAAGAAATCGAATACGCAGGCAGACTTGAAATCAAGGGCAGAGGTAACTCAACCTGGCAGATGGAAAAGAAGCCCTACAATATCAAGCTCGACAGCAAAAAGAACCTTTTCGGCATGGGTAAAACAAAGAAGTGGAGCCTTATTGCAAACCACGGCGATGAATCTCTTATCAGAAACGCTCTTGCATATCAGGCAGCTGAAAATGCAGGTATGCCCTATACTCCGCAGTTTACTCCCGTTGATGTTTATATCAACAACGACTATATGGGTTCATATCTTCTGACAACAAGAATCGGTATTGACGGCTCAAATGTTGATATTGAAGACCTTGAAGGCAATACTGAAGATGTGAATAAGAATGACCTTGATACATACCCCCGAGGCGGCCTTTACGGAACATATGCTGGCCTGCTTGAAGGCACAAGCAAGTGGTATGAAATTCCCAATGACCCCGAAGATATTACAGGCGGCTACATAATCGAAATGGAGCTTGCCAACAGATATGCAGACGAGGCAAGCGGATTCGTAACAACAAGAAGCCAGCCTTTCACTATGAAAACTCCTGAATATGCTTCAAAGGCACAGATGGAATATATCAGCGCCCTGTATCAGAAATTTGAAGATGCTGTTTACTCTGGCAAGAGCATGGAAGAGCTCGGCAAGCTCTGCAACGTTGAGTCTCTCGCACAGATGTATATTCTCAACGAGTGGTGCTCAAACCAGGATTTCGGTCTTACCAGCACATATTTCTATAAGCCTGAGGGTGCAAACGAAACCCTCTATGCAGGTCCTGCATGGGATTTCGATATAGCATTCGGCAACAACGATTCGGGAAGATTCGGCAATGACTATACTGACCCCGAAAAGTGGACGGTCTGTTATAACAGAATGTACAGAAACACCGTTTTCGGCAAGTGGGATATTGATGAACAACCCAACGTATTCAACATTCTTACAAAGAACGAAGATTTTATAAAAGAAGTTGAAAGAGTATGGAACAGCTATTTCAAGTCTGCTGTTGATGAAACAATTGATTGGGCAATGAACGAATACACAGACAGTATCAGAGGCTCTGCAATTGCAAACGCAATCCGTTGGAATATTTTTGGTACAAGAAATGTCAATGATATTGATGGCCGTCTTGATAACATGGATGTTAATGTAATTGAATTTGCTGATGTCAAGGCAGACACTATGTCAAAGAGCATAGGCAAGGTTCAGACTGATGCGCCTGAAACAAACGTTGTTCTCAAGGCTCTTAAAACCATTCCTGTTGCAATAAACAATGCTTTTGAAAAGCTGATTGTTGCATTCGACCTTGTAAATAAAATCTGAAAATAATTTGAGGTATTCCAATGACTAAAAACGAAGCCAAAATCAAAGCCAGGGAACTTGTGTCGCAGATGACTGTTGAAGAAAAAATCTCGCAGCTTGTCTATAATGCGGCGGCTATCGAAAGACTTGGTGTTAAAGAATATAACTGGTGGAATGAGGGTGCTCACGGCGTTGCACGTTCGGGCACAGCAACTGTTTTTCCGCACACAATTGCAATGGCTGCGACCTTTGACCCCGAGCTTATTGAAACCATCGGTGACGTTATTTCAACCGAGGGCAGGATCAAATATAATCAGCACGTTAAATATAATGATTATGATATTTTTAAGGGACTCACTTTCTGGGCTCCCAATATCAATATTTTTCGTGACCCCAGATGGGGCAGAGGTCAGGAAACCTTCGGCGAAGACCCTTATCTTTCAGCAACTCTTGGCTCTGCTTTCATAAAGGGTGTTCAGGGCGACGGAGAGTTCATGAAGGCATGTGCCTGCTCTAAGCATTATGCTGTTCATTCGGGTCCTGAAAAGACACGTCACGGCTTTGATGCAATTGCAAATCCCCACGATATGTATGAAACCTATCTCCCTGCATTTGAAAAGACAGTTGAAGCAGGTGTTGCGGGTGTTATGGGTGCCTATAACAGAACAAACGGCGAGCCTTGTTGCGCTCATTCGTATCTTCTTAAGGAGGTTCTCCGCGGGAAATGGGGCTTTGACGGCTATGTTGTTTCGGACTGCGGTGCATTGAGAGATATCTATGCAGAGCATCATTTTACCGAAACAAAGGCAGAGGCGGCTGCTGTTTCGCTCAAGAATACCTGTGACCTCAACTGCGGTGAAACTTATTCCGCACTTGTTGATGCCTACGAGCAGGATTTGATTACCGAGGACGATATTACCGTTGCAGCAGAAAGACTCTTTATGATTCGTTATCTTCTTGGCGAGTTTGAAGAAACAAGACCCTATTCGGATATTCCGTTCTCAAAGCTTGACTGCAAGGAGCACAGAGCGCTTAACCTTAAAGCAGCGGAGCAATGTCCTGTTCTTCTTAAAAATGAAAATTCATATCTTCCTCTTGATAAGGGAACAACAAAGAGAATTGCCGTTGTCGGACCCAATGCTCTTTCAGTTACTGCTCTTGAGGGCAACTATAACGGCTATTCCTCGGAATACATAACAGTTGCCGACGGTATCCGCAGAGTATTCACAAATGCAGATATAAGTGTTGAAAAGGGTTCTAACTATTGTGATGAATCTCTCTGCCATTGGAGCGGCTTCCAGAATATGATAAGCGACGGCATTGCAACCGCTGCAGAGGCTGATATAACCGTTCTTGCACTCGGTCTTGACTGTTCAATCGAGGGTGAGGATACAGGTTTTGATAACGATTACACCGCATGCGGTGATAAAAAGACTCTCTATCTTCCAAAAACACAGCAGAAGCTTGCAGAGGCAGTCTGCGATGTTTGCGATAATGTTGTTGTTGTTCTTATGTGTGGCAGTGCAATTGACCTTGGCGAAAAGGTAAGAAACCATGCAAAGGCTATAATTCATGCGTGGTATCCCGGTGCTTTCGGCGGTCTTGCGGTTGCAAATATTCTTGCAGGTGTTGCAAATCCCGGAGGAAAGCTTCCCGTAACAATCTATGACGGTGAGCATAACCTGCCCGATTTTGAGGATTATTCAATGCTTGGCAGAACTTACAGATATATTGACGGAGATGCGCTCTATCCCTTCGGCTACGGGCTTTCATTCACAACCTATGAATATGAAAATGCAAAGCTTGTTTCTGCCGATGAAAAATCGCTTAAAATCAGCGTTGACGTTAAGAATGCAGGCGAAAGAAAAGGCACCGAAAGAGTTCAGGTCTATGCATCGTTTACCGATAGCAGAACGGTTACTCCTCATTTCCAGCTCTGTGGCATAAAAGCAGTTGAGCTTGATGCGGGCGAAACAGCAACGGTTGAGCTTGAAATTGAACGTTATTGGGTTAAAGCTGTTACTGATGACGGCAGCAGAGTTGACCCCGACGGAAAGACTGTTATTTATGTCGGCGGTCATCAGCCAGATGCTGTCAGTGATAAGCTTACAGGATATTCCTGCAAAAAAATTGAGCTTTAATTCAAAAAAAATGTTGACAAATCTGTTTTGCGGTGCTATTATCTTATTCAAGAAAAGCTATGACGAAGAAAGCAGAGTTGCAAAGCTTTCAGAGAGGCGGCGTTTGGTGCGAGCCGTCAGCGGAACAATTCAGTGCTATCCCTTCTGAGCAGGGGCTCCGAACATCATGTGATTAGTAGACAGCTTCCGTATACGCTGCGTTAAAGCGTAGGGCTTGTTGGAGTCCGTTGAGCGGCGCATTAAGCGCAATTTGAGTGGTACCGCGGGTTAGATTTTACTCGTCTCAAAGCAACTAATCTTGCTTTGAGACTTTTTTTTATTCTCAAAGCGAAAGGAGAGAATTTTATGATAACATTTGGTCAGGGTTCAGTCGAAAACAAAATCATGGAGGTTACCCAGCGTATTATTTCGCTTCGCCTTGATATGGGTCTTACTCAGGCTGAAATGGCAAGCAAAATCGGTCTGAGCGAAGAAGAATATTGCTTCTATGAATCGGGTAATAAGGATTTCAGTTTCACATTCATTTATAAAATTGCTCAGGTATGCGGTGTTGAAATCACCGATATCATGGAGGGCTCAAGCCCAGGTCTTACCGAGTATACACTCACAAGAAAAGGTGAGGGTATGCCCATAACAAGAAGAGAGGGTTTCGTTTATAACAGACTTGCTCCTTTCTTTAAGAATAAAATTGCAGAGCCTTTCAGAGTGGTTATTCCTTATTCCGAGGAAGCACTCAATCCTCCCTACCATTGTGTAAGCCATCAGGGTCAGGAAATCAATATCGTCACCAGAGGCACTCTCAAAATGATTATCGGTGACAGAACGGAAACTCTCAACGAGGGCGACTGTATATATTTTGATTCATCCGTTCCTCATGATGAAATCGCTGTCGGCGGCACGGAATGTGAGTTCTATGCAATCGTTATTTCTCCCGACGGTTCATCAGAAATGAGCGAATATGTTGAGGAAATCAAAACTCCCAGCACAACAAACGTCGACCTTGCTAATCTTCAGAATCCCGTTTATGCAAAGTTTATTGAAACAACTCTTGATGAAAACGGTGTTCTTAACGGAATCAAATTCAAGAATGACGATAAGTTTAATTTTGCATTTGATGTTGTTGATGAGCTTGCAAAGAAGAACCCGGATAAAACAGCGATGCTTCATATTGAAAATGACGGAACTGAAAGACGCTTTACCTTCAGCGATATGAGCCGTCATTCGGCAATGACTGCCAACTATTTCCGTTCGCTCGGCATAAAAAAGGGCGACAGAGTTATGCTTGTTCTCAAGCGCCATTATCAGTTCTGGTTCTCAATACTTGCTCTTCATAAGATTGGCGCAATTGTTGTTCCTGCAACGAATCAGCTTGTTGAGCATGATTTTGAATATCGTTTCAACGCAGGTCAGATAAGTGCAATCGTATGTACCGCTGACGGCGACGTTGCTCATCAGGTTGAGCTTGCTGCCGAAAAGTGTGATGTTCTTAAAACGAAAATTATTGCTCACGGTAAGCGCGACGGCTGGAGAAGCTTTGATGAGGAATACTGCCAGTTCAGTGATACTTTTGAAAGACCCTCTGCAGAAGAAGGTGCATTTGGCTATGACCCGATGCTTATGTTCTTCACTTCAGGAACAACAGGTTATCCCAAAATCGCAATGCACAGCCACAGATATCCCCTTGGTCACTTTATCACAGCCAAATATTGGCATAATGTTGACCCCAACGGACTTCATTTTACAATTTCCGACACCGGCTGGGGCAAAGCTCTCTGGGGCAAGCTTTACGGTCAGTGGCTCTGCGAAGCGGGTGTTTTCACCTATGATTTTGACCGCTTTGTTGCCGATGATATTCTTAAGCTCATCGGCAAGCATAAGATAACAACCTTCTGTGCTCCTCCCACAATGTACCGTTTCTTTATCAAGGAAGACCTTGCAAAGTATGACCTTAAATCAATCAAATATGCAACAACTGCCGGTGAGGCTCTTAATCCCGAAGTATTCCAGCAATTCCTTAAGGCAACGGGTATAAGACTCATGGAAGGTTTCGGTCAGACCGAAACAACCCTTGCAATCGGCAACTTTGTCGGTTCGTCAATAAAGGTTGGTTCAATGGGTAAGCCCAGTCCTCTGTTTGATGTTGACCTCATCACAAATGAAGGAACCATCGCAAAGGTAGGCGAGGTTGGAGAAATCGTTGTCAGAACAGAAGCAGGCTCACCCTGTGGCCTCTTTATGGAATATTACCGTGATGAAGAAAAAACCAAAGAAGCTTGGCACGACGATATTTACCACACAGGCGATACTGCATGGCGCGATGAAGACGGTTTCTTCTGGTATGTAGGACGTGTTGATGACCTTATCAAATCATCCGGATATCGTATCGGACCATTCGAGATTGAAAGCGTTATTATGGAGCTTCCGTATGTTCTTGAATGTGCAGTTTCAGCTGCTCCCGATGAAATAAGAGGTCAGGTTGTTAAGGCTGACATCGTTCTTACAAAGGGAACGGAAAAAACAGATGCTCTCAAGAAAGAAATTCAGAAATATGTTAAGGAACGTACAGCGCCTTATAAATATCCCCGAATCGTTGAATTTAGAGACGATTTGCCCAAGACTATCAGCGGAAAAATCCGCCGTGTAGATCTCCGGGCAGGTAAATAACATTATAAAAAATCACACCGAACTTTCAAAAAGCTCGGTGTGATAATTTTTTTGCCTTATTTAATGATTTCAAATCCGGGGCAGTACGCTGCAAAAACATTTTTGTGTGTTTCGCTGTAAGCGCCAACGGTGAATTTTTTATTGTCTGCAACTGCGTTAACTCTTGCGGTTACCTTTTCAGCCATGTTTTCAGAGGTAATTGTTCCGTTGAGAATATCGAATGCGCAGTAAAGAGCGCTTGTGAGAAGTTTAGTTGCAAGAGGGAACTTATATGATGAGAGTCTTGCTTTGCCTTCTGTGTCGGCTGTAGCTGCTGCTTTTATGCTTTCAATGTAGCTTTCAACATCTGCTGTTTTTTCGGGTATAGTCGCTTCATAAACTTCGCCGAGTCCGTTGTATGCGGTGGGGAATGAGGGGCATACATAGATAAGACCTTTTGAGTTCGCAGCCTCTATAAGAGCGGGCTGAACGGAGCTGTCGGTTGAGAAGAGAGCAACATCTGCGCCTTCAATTTTTTCGTTGTTATAAAGTCTTGCAACAGCTTCTTTGATATACTGACGTGAACCCTTGATGCCTGTTGAATAGATGGGATCAAGCGAGTTTTCATATATATGGGTAATTCCCTCTGCTTCACAAGCTGCCTTCAAGGCTGCGTTTTCGTTAGCGATAAGGGGATTATCGGTGATGTGGCGGTTGATTGAGAAAACAACAAGATATTTTGCACCCTGCTGCTTTGCTGTTGCAACGATATCGTTTGCAGCCTTTGCCCAGTCAGCGCAGAGAACAAGATTTGCAGCTTCGGAGATTTTATCAACCGATTCTTCAGGCTCAACGCAGACGGTAACGATATCGGGATTTTTTGCCTTTGCTGCGCTGATAGCGTTGGTTGTGAACTGTGTTGCTCTTGCGTAGATGATTGCACCGATTTCGCTGTCAGCTGCAAGCTCTTCTGAAATGGTCATGATTTCGGGATTGCCTGCCTTAAGGATGCGGCTGTCGGCATATTCTTTGACGATAACCTTATCGGGATATTCCTTTGCAAGCTCTGCGGCTGCTTTGTAATCCTCGGGATACTGTGCTTCGGGAGCAACAAGAATTGCGACTTTCTTTTCTGAAGGAACAACGGGGTCTGCATCGGTTTTGCCGTTATCCTTGCAAGCTGCCAATGAGAAAACAAGAATGAAAGCGAGCATTGCCGCAATAATTCTTCTGATGATTACCGATTTGGTTTTGATTGAGTGACTCATAAAAATTACCTCTTAA
Organism: Clostridia bacterium; assembly: GCA_017409265.1. Taxonomy (GTDB): domain Bacteria; phylum Bacillota; class Clostridia; order Oscillospirales; family Acutalibacteraceae; genus CAG-177. The sequence continues at coordinate 29,705 of JAFQSY010000032.1, read as the reverse complement.
CTCATAGAATATTTTTTGCTTTATTTTTGAACAGCTCATATAAGCTGTCGGGCGCAAGAATTGTGAATTTATCGCTGTTCATGAACAGCCAGCCGATAAGACCGCGGTTGATAACAGTATAAACCTTTGCAATGCAAAAGCCTTCTTTATCAGCCTTTCGGTACTGAACCGGAGCCTTAAAGAAAGATTCAATTATTTCAATATCGCTTTCTCTGAATTCAATTATAAGCCAGCGTGCCTTGTAGTTATAATATTCAATGGTGCGTCTGTCAAAAAAGTTTATTATTTTTTCGGGTTCGCTGCTGATGGTGCATATATTCTCGTCTGTTATAACAGCTGAACGGATTCTTGAAATATTAACATATTCGGCTTCCTCGGTGTTTTCACCACGGATAAAAACGAGGGCGATTGAACCGTTTGCAACTGCGATATAAAGCGGAGAAACAATCAGCGGTTCAAGCCTTTCCATATTTGAAAAATAATCACCCGGAACAATTCTTGAAACGTTTAGAGCAACCTTTTTTCTGTCTCTTATCGCAGTTCGGATGTTGTAAAGCACTTCAAGTGAAATGTCACGCTTTGCTGTAAGGTCGTTATAGTTTCTGGTTGTATTCAGAACAAGCTCAAGCGATGGAACACAAATGTTTCTCCGAAGATATGTTTTGATATATTCAATATCTTCCGCTGAAAGCATATCCGAGGAGAAAATGGCTTCAAGAATAAGCTGGCTTGCCGCGGGGGAATAGCTTTTGGCAAGGTAAAAGCCTTTTTTGGGTTTTGAAACGCTGATAATTTTAATCGGAGTGGTGTTTATTGTTCTTATATCGGAAAGCACGCTTCTTTTTGTGACCTCATAACCGTATTCGTTGAGTTTTTCACAGATTTCATCTGCAGAAAGAATATTCTGCTCATCGGAATACATGGTGAGGATTTCAATAAGGCAAAGCAACCTCGTTCTTGAATTTGCGGTTGATGCCATTTAATCACCTTTTTCCTTATGCAATTATATCAGATTAATATGTCAGCTTTTCATTGATTGCAATAACAGTTTCTTTATCAACCTTGAGAACCTCGCGGTCATAGCTGTAAATTCCGTTAACCTCAAATTCAACGTCGCTGACCTGAGTATATACCGTTGCACTTAAGCCCTTTTTTATGAGAGGAATAATCTGTTTCTCATGGAGCTTGCGGTATGCTTTTGAAAGTGACTTGCTGTCGGAATACATTATATATCCGAATGAACGTGCCGCATTCCATACATGTCCTTTGATGTTCCAGCTGTATCCGCCGTATTCGCTCAAGACATAGGGTCTTCCTTTAAGTTCATATTTAAAAGGAGGTGTTACGGGGATTATATATCTGTGCATGCTTCTGAAATCGGGACCGCCCTGATCATGCCAGCCGCTTGCATGGTCAACGAATCTTGACGGATCAATTTCCTTAACCTTTGTGCCGATTTCTTTTGCATCAAACTGACCCCATCCTTCGTTGAACGGTACCCAGCAGCAGATTGAAACGCAGTTATAAAGGCTGTCAATCATACCCCAAAGCTCCTGTTTGAACTCTTCGCGCCATTCGGGGTTGCCTCTCTTGAAGCTCTTATACATATTGTCTTTAACGTGTATGTTAAGATTTGGGAGAGCGCCTGCGAGGATGTTGCCGATATACTGACCGCCGCTTATCATATCCTGCCATACGAGCATTCCGAGGCGGTCGCAGTGAAAATACCATCTCAAAGGTTCGGTTTTGATGTGCTTTCGCAGCATGTTATAGCCGAGCTCTTTCATTTTTTCAATGTCGAATATCATCGCTTCATCTGTAGGAGCGGTGAGCTGGCTTTCGGGCCAATATCCCTGGTCAAGCAGACCCTTCTGGAAATAGGGCTTGTTGTTGAGTGCAAGTCTTAAAATGCCTTTGGAATCCTTGACTATTGAATATTTTCTCATTCCGAAATAGCTCTTGACCTCGTCTTTTTCGCCGTTGCAGTCAAGGATAAGAATAAGGTCATATAAGAAAGGATTTTCAGGACTCCAGAGTTTTGCATCCGGAACGGAGATTTCAGCCTTTGCGGTTATTTCGCCGTCAAAAACAACGTTTTCTCCGTCAAGAATTTTTGCATAAAGCTTTGAGCCGCAACTGCAGTTTGTGATAACTTCAACATTGATAACGCTCTTGTCGATATCGGGAAGAAGCTTAATTTTTTCGATTCTGCAATGGTTTACGGGCTCAAGCCATACAGTCTGCCAGATACCGGAGGTTGCCGTGTACCAGAAACCATGAGTTTTGATAACCTGCTTGCCTCTTTGCTGATGACCTGCATCTGTGGGGTCATAGACTTTAACAACAAGCTCATTCTCACCGTCAATGAGAGCATCTGTTATATCAAAGCTGAACGGATTGTATCCGCCTGTGTGCTCCCCGACCAAAACGGAGTTTACCCAGACTGTGCACTGCCAGTCAACAGCACCGAAATGTAAGATTGTTCTTTTATTCTTAAATTCTTCACCGAGAGTGAAATATCTGCGATACCAGAGTCTTTCATCGGGAGAAAGAGATTTCTGAACGCCCGAGGCTTCTGATTCGATTGAAAACGGAACAAGAATCTTGCCGTCATAATTTTCGGGTTTATCTGAACCTGAATCCGTAACGGCGTAATCGTATTCTCCGTTAAGACACATCCAGCTTTCTCTTTCAAGCTGTGGTCTCGGATATTCGGAAAGGGGGCAGGATTTATCAATTTCCTTAAACCATCTTGTTTTGATATTTCCCATTATTATCATCTCCTTAACAATAAAAATCGCAAAGCTTGAATCTGCCGTCAATATCGGCAGCGCTTATTTTGATTGAGCTGTTCCAACCGTTTGATTTTTTTAGTTTGACTTTGAAAAGATATGTGCCGTCGTCGTTGAGCTTTTTAAATTTGGTTTCAAAGCTGTCCCATATATAATTTGACTCACCCTGACCGTTATACTGCATATCAAAATAGAGCTTGCCGTCAATCTCAACGTATTTTTTCGGCTCGTTGAGAAGCTTTTGCGCAACCTCTTCAATATAGGTTGATTTCAGAAGGGATTCAAGATCTTCATAGGTTTTTATTCTGTCCGAAACAACGGGTGCAAAAATACGGTTGTTTTGTGTTATTGTTTTTGATGCATCAACAGGCAGATGGTTTGCACCGAAAACCTCGTTTGCAAGAAATCCGTTTGCAGAAATTGCTGCGCGGAAAAATGTCATTTTTCCCTCACCTATGAAAATCTCATTTTCGCTGTTTTGGACTGAACATCCGAAGCAGGCGGAAATTAAAAGCATAAAGCAAAGAAAAATAGCCGAAAACTTTTTCATAATGTATTCCTCAAGAATATAATATAGTTATAATTAACTATAATTATATATAATTTTTATTCAATAGTCAATCTTTTGAACGTTATTTTTTAAGCATTTTATACAAAATGTACTGATTTTATGTAATACAAATTGATATTGACAAACAAGTATCAAGATGATACAATCATATCAACATATGAATATATGTTCATGTATAGAATGGAGATGAACGGTTATGTCAGAGAATAAAATAAAAAAAGGGCATCTTTGCGATGCCATCAATCAGTCGGAAGAGCCGAATATTGAAGTACTTTACGATTTATCGGAGCTTTTTAAGGTTTTCGGCGACAGCACGAGAATCAGAATATTAACTGCGTTAACAGCAGGCGAGATGTGTGTGCTTCATCTTGCGGAGCATCTTGAAATGGGTCAGAGCGCTGTTTCACATCAGCTACGCATTCTTCGCTCTGCGGGGCTTGTAAGACCGAGAAGGTCCGGCAAAACGGTTTTTTATTCGCTTGACGATGCTCATGTTAAAGAAATTCTTGAGTCGGGTCTTGAACATATATTGCATAAGAGGTGAGCAAAGTGGGATGTAATTGCAATGAGTGCCACAGCCATGAAAACAAGGAAAATGGAAGGCTGTTGCCAATAGTTTTGCCTGCGGTAGGCACAGCATTGATAATTGTTTCCTATATTTCGTATTTGAATGATTCTGTATCAAAAATAATGCTTATTGCAGCAACAGCTATTTGCGGAATACCGATTTTTATTGATGCAGTCAAATCGCTTAAGAAAAAACAGATTACAGAATCATTCCTGCTTGTTGTTGCCGTGATTGCAGCCTTCTTTCTCGGCGAATTTTCAGAGGCAGCGGTTGTTTCTGTGCTTTTCAGCGTCGGTGAACTGATGGAGGATTATGCGAGCGATAAAAGCCGCAAATCCATTGAGGCAATATTCGGAATTATCAGCGATGAGGCGAATCTCGTAAAGGATGACGGAACACTTGAAAAGATGGATGCGGATGATGTTAAAATCGGCGATGTTCTTGCTGTTCTTCCTCATGAAATTGTTCCCGTTGACGGTGAGGTTATAAAAGGCATTGGCAGCGTTGATGCATCGGCGCTGACAGGTGAAAGCATGCCTCTTGAGGTTAACGAGGGTTCGGTTGTTTCAAGCGGAATGATGAACGGTGATTCGACGCTCTTTATCCGTGCATCTGCCGCAAAAGAAAACTCTTCTGCAACGAGAATTGTTGAATTGGTTGAGCAGGCAACGCTAAAAAAGGGCAGAGCTCAAAGAGCGGTTACAACATTTGCAAAATATTATACTCCCGCAGTTATCGCTGCGGCTGTTATGATAGCCGTTATTCCGTCGCTGATAACGGGAGATTGGCAGGGCTGGATTTATAAGAGCCTTATATTGCTTGTTGCCTCCTGCCCGTGTGCGGTTGTTATTTCCGCTCCTCTTGCTTTCTTTTCATCAATGGGAGCAGCGGCAAAAAACGGAATGATAATCAAGGGTAGCAGATATATTGAAGCTCTGTCGAAAGCCGATACAGTTGTGTTTGATAAAACAGGAACGCTTACAACCGGTCAGCTCAAGGTTGGCAAGGTATATGCCGCCGACGGGCTAAATGCAGATTATGTTCTGAATCTTGCGGCAAAATGCGAATATTATTCTTCACATCCTATTGCAAGGGCAATTGTTGCCGAAAACGGAGAAACTGATATGAGCGGTGTTGCCGATTTCAATGAATCTGCAGGCGGGGGAACGAGTGTAACGGCGCCTGAGGGAATAATTTTTTGCGGCGGCGAAAGATACATGAATAACAACGGATTTGATATCTCTTTGCTTCCGAAAGCTCCGGTTTATGTTGCGCTTGACGGAAAGACGATTGGTGCAATAGAAATTGACGGCGAGCTTCGTTCGGAGGCTCCCGCAACCGTTAAAAAGCTCCGAAGGCTTGGCGTTGAGCATTCACTGATTCTGACAGGAGATACAGCGGAGCAGGCAAGAAAGGTATGTGCAAAATGCGGCATAGACGATTTCAGAAGCAATCTTTTGCCTGAAGATAAGCTGACTGCGCTTGAGGAAATCAAGGAAAGAGCAAACGGCGTTATTTATGTCGGCGACGGCGTTAACGATGCACCTGTGCTTGCAGCTGCGGATGTTGGTGTTGCAATGGGTCTTGGTACGCAGGCGGCATGCGAAGCGGCAGACATTATTCTTACAAACACGCAGCTTTCATGCCTTTCCGATACGGTTTATCAGAGTAAACGCACAATGTCTGTTCTTAAAATAAACATTGCCTTTGCAATTGCGGTTAAATTTATCGTTATTGTACTCGGAATACTCGGAATAGCGCCTATGTGGTCAGCGATTGCTGCGGATGTGGGAACAATGATAGTTTGCGTTGCCAATGCGGCAAGACTGATGAAAGTTAAAAGATATTAAAAATGCCTGCTCGTTATGAGCAGGCATAAATTTTTATTTAATTAATATAAGTGAAACCGCCGAGATAACTGCCTGAATCATGCAAAATCTGAAAATAACCTGTGTGTTTGACCATCCTTTATTCTTTCTGAAATGGTCGTGGAGCGGTGTGCGGATATTTTTGAATGCGTTTTTCATTTTAAGGAAGCGGATGAGCGAAACTTTAACAATTCCGAGAAGTCCGTCAAGGCAAAGCATAAAGCAAATGGGAATAACAAGAAGAATATTGCCCGTTTTGAAAATGCAGATGCACAGGAAAAGACCGAGCGCTCTTGAGCCTGCATCGCCCATCATCATTGTACTGGGTTCGGAATTGTTCCAGAGATAGGGGATAAGAGCGAGAATCATAAGAATTATAAGCAGGTTTGTGTTTGAATCCGCGCCGAGAATATTGATTGCGAAAAGCGCTGAAACAAGCGAAACAATTGTAAGACTGCCGCAGAAGCCGTCAATGCCGTCGGAGCAGTTAACCGCATTGATAAGTACCCAGACGAGAATGGTAGCGACAACACCGAAAACAATCGGATGAATGTTAAGTTCAAATCCGAAAAGGCTGATGCTTGTCAGGTTCTGATTGAAATAAACAAAGTTTACGGCGGTGAGAGCCGAAATGATAAGGTCGATTGCACCTTTTTTATATTCGCCCCAGGGTTTTTCGGAGCGGTCATCAAGATAGCCCGAAAGCATGCCGAGTAAAATAAGTACATAATAGAAAACATATTCAAGCGAAACGGGAACAAACAGCAGACCGGTGATAATAAAGGAGCAGATGAAGACAATGCCTGCGCCTCTAACCTTACCTGCCGAAAGCTTGCCGTTGAAGGCAAAATCTCTGCCTTGGTCACGGGGAAGCTTGTTTTTAAAAGCCTTGAGCAAAACTGCGCAAAGAATAACGGGAACAAGAATCATAATAAGATAAAACAATTTTTGCGGTAACAAATCAAAAAGCATGATAAACCTCCGAATAAATTTCTGATAAAATATTAACACATAATTTATGCTTTATTAAGAATTTCAAAGTCGGGCTCTCCCGCTTTTTTCATATATCCGATAAGAATTTCGCGCATTGATGCTCTGATTTTTGAATAGCCGGGATGGTCGGCAAGATTGTTTTTCTCATAAGGGTCATGTTTGAGATCGTAAAGACAATCCTCATAATAAACGTCTGAAAAAGCCTTGTCAGCATTCTTTGCGGCAACGCTGTATTTCCACCTGTCTGTTCTGACCGCTCTGCCAATCTGGCTTTCGGAAATCTGGATAAATACACTTTCGTGACCTTTTTTGTTAACAAGACTCTTGCCCATAAAATGCTCGGGAATTTCTACGCCTGCAAGGTCAAGCACAGTTGCAGGCAGGTCAATCAGGGAAACAAGGTCATCTATTCTTCCGCCGCCCGTGAAGGCACCGCCCGATATGACAAGTGGAACCTTGATGCTGTTTTCGTGGCAGGAGCGCTTGTATTCCATGTTGCGTGTTCTGAAATGGCAGCCATGGTCAGAAGTGTAGATTATAATTGTGTTGTCATAAAGCTCTTCGTCTTTAAGTGTCTGTATGAGCTTACCGAAATTATAGTCAACCTGGTTGCAGCATGCAAGATAGGACGGCATCTGAATGCGCCAGTCGCCGACTGTGCCCAAAAGGTCGCCGGGGATTTCGTAATCCTTGAATTTCTTGGCAAGACCTCTCGGAGATTCAAAACGAAGTCGGTCATTCTGGTGATGAGGTTCAAGCTGCGAAACAAACATGAAGAACGGTTTATCATGCTGCTTTTTTACATACTCAATGGCGAAATCATTGATTTTATCGGCTCTGTAACCTTTGAAATCAATTTTATTGCAGTTTTCATCAAAGATATAACCGTTGTAGCCGTGAGAGGTAAATTCAAGTATATCTGCTGCTCGCCAATAATCATATCCGCCTCTTCTCTCTTTGGGCGTGGGCTTTGTTGCAAGGTGATTATCTTTATCTGATGCAAGATGCCATTTGCCGATATATGCGGTGTCATAGCCCGCATCGGAAAGGTAATGGGCAATTCCCTTTATATCTGTCGGCAAGGAGATATCATTTCTGTAACAGCCGTTTTGTGATGCGTAAACGCCGCTCTGCAGGCAGGCCCTCATAGGACCGCAGACAGGCTGACAGGTGAATGCATTTTCAAAAAGTGTTCCCTCTTCTGCAAGTGCATCAAGATTTGGTGTTACGGGAAGGGTCTGACCGTAGCAGCCTGCGGAATCTGCTCTTTGCTGGTCAGAAAAATAGAAAACTATGTTAGGCTTTTTCATTTTATCATTCTCCTTCTTATTTAACACTTTTGAGCTTGTCGAGCGCATGCAGTATGAAATCCATCTGCGGGCAGTAGCCCGAAAGCTGATTATAAAGGCTTCTGTATCTTTTGCAGCCGCCTCCGCAAATCGCTTTTACGGGACATGTGACGCAAAGAGCATTCTTCTCTTCGGTATGTTCAAAGAATTTTTTGAGTCCCTCTGAATTGAGAATGCCGCTGATATCAGTATCGTTTATGTTGGCGCACTCAAATTCATCAAGGCAGTAAAAATCGCAGGGGTAACAGGTGCCGTTTGCCTCGACAACAAGCTGTGCATTGCATCTGCCGCTGGCTCCGCATTGCTCGGTAACACCTTTTGTGAGAAGTGAAAGCAGATTGTCAAAATCGCGGATATAAAAGTGATTACCCTTTGAAACCTCAGTAAACCAGAGATTAAACAATCTTTTTTTGAATCTCGCGAGTTGCTTTGCGCTGATGCTGTAATCGTCTTTTTCTCCGCTTAACGGATTAAGACAGTAAATAGGCTGAACATTGCGAAAATCATTTCTTATATAGAAATCAAAGAGCATTGATGCATCCGTTTTTGCGGTGATTACCGAAAGAATGTTGAAATCAACGCCGTGTTTTTTTAATAGCTCAATTCCCTGCATCGCTGTGTCAAATGATTTGCAGCGGTGTTTGTCGTGAAGCTCTTTATCGCCGTCGATTGAAACACCGACAAGAAAATTATGCTCTTTGAAAAGCTTGCAGAAATCATTATCTATAAGGGTACCGTTGGTCTGGAGAGAATAAAAAATTCTGCTGCCTTCGGTTTTGTGTTTTTCTACAAGTTCAATAAATTTTTTAAAAAAATCAACACCTGCAAGAAGCGGCTCACCGCCTTGAAACATAAATGTCAGAGTTGAATTATCTCCGCAGAAATCAAACATCTTTTTTATTAAATTTTCGGCTGTTTCTGCCTGCATCAGCGTTTCGGCTGATTTTTCTCTTGATTCAGCCTCGTCGCAGTAGAAACAATAGCTGCAGCGAAGATTGCATTTCGATGATGCGGGTTTAATTAAAGCGGTCATCTGCCGCATAAAAGCACCTCTTTTGTATAATATATTTGAAGGTGATTAAATGTCGAAAATGAAAGAATATTTTATGTGCTTTGCAATAGGGGCGGTTGCATACGGACTGATTGAGGTTGCCGTCAGAGGCTATACACATTGGACCATGGCGCTCACGGGCGGAGCGGTTATGGTGCTTCTGAATCTGATAAACCAAACAAAAAATCTGAATATATTTGTGAAATGCCTGATCGGAATGATTGTCATAACAAGCCTTGAATTTGCCGTGGGAATGGCTGTGAATGTCGGACTTAAATGGAATGTCTGGGATTATTCGGATAAGCCGTTTAATCTTTTCGGTCAGATTTGCCCGCAATTTTGCATAGCATGGTTTTTTATCAGCATTCCAGCATACAGTATCTGCGGTTATGTTGAAAGAAGATTCAGCTCTGACTGATATAATCCTTTATTCCCTGAACTGTTGCCGCAGCAAGAATATCTCTGTTGGCAGCGGTCTGAAGAATCTGACATTCCTCCGTGTTTGAAACAAAGCCGTATTCAATAAGAATTGCGGGGCATTCCTCAACTCTTGCGACTCTGAATGCATAGAAATTTGCTCCTCTGCTGATTTTACTTTGAAAATCAGCAGATTTTTCTTTGTATATTTCAGATTTATAAGCATTGACAATATTTGTGTGGACTGCCTTTGCAAGGGGCTGTGAGTAAGCCCTGTAATAATATGCTGATGTGCCCATAGCCGATGCAGAGGTGCTCGAATCGCAATGAACTGAAATAAACATATCGGGATTGTTTTCTCTTACAGCGTTGTTTCTGTCGGTATAACATACCCATTTATCGTCAGTTCTTGTCATAAGCACCTTTGCGCCCTCTGCTTCAAGAAGCTCCCTGATTTTTGTTGCGATTGAAAGATTGATATGCTTTTCATCGCCGAAGCTTGCGGAAGAAACAGCGCAATCCGCGCCGGGGTCAACACCGCCGTGACCGGGGTCAAGCATGATTGTATAGCCGCTTAAGGTTGACGAAGGCTTGTGCTTAACGGTTATAACGAGATTGCCATCATTATCATATTCATAGTGAAAGCCGTAGAATTTGCCTTTGTTTGCAAGTTGCATTGAAAGAGTGACAGTTGATGCGGAGCTGTCGGAGCTCCATTTTGCGCTTTTTATTACGGAATCCATGAATGAAAAGCTGCCTTCTGCCGTTACCGTATCGCTGAAAACAAAGTCAAGACCGGTACAGTCAAGCGATGAAACGGAAACAGGCCTGTTGTTATATTTGCCGTAGGTTTGTCCCGTCAGCTTTGCAGTAAACGCAACGCTTCTGTTCATTTCAAGAACAATGACTGTTTTGCCGTTCATTGAACGGCAGGAGAGAACCTTTATGCTGTTTTTCGGCATGATATAGCCGTCTTTTATGCTGATGTGAGTAACCTTTCCGTTACTGCCCGATGCAAGTCTTTCTTCGCGGAGAGTAGGAACCTTAAGACCCGATGCGAGAATATAATATGTATCGCCGTCAAGGGTAATGGGAGAGCCGTTGACATAGTCAACCGTTCCTTTCAGCAGGGGAGAGCAATCGGGCACGGAATAGGTTTTTGTGTCATTGCCGGGATATGTTTCAACGTAATCGTCAATTACTTCGCATATCTTTGCGCTGCCGAGTCCATAATTATCGGTATAAAAATATTTTTGCAGAGTATTTCCGCCGGGTGCGGTCTGAATTTGGCTTTGGGTCTGTGCTTCGCTTTGAACCTGTGATTCTGACGGAGTGTTTACGCTTATATCCGTGTTACCCGATTCTGTTGTTATGGGCTTTGATGTCGGTGCTTCGGTGGTAGTTACGGGTTTTGTTGTAACAGGCTGGGTTGTGGGAGGTGCTGTCACAACTTCTTTTGCAGTTACCGTAACGCTTGCGCCGCTTAAGCTTTCGCTTAATGTATCATATTTTGCGGTTACTTTATATTTACCGAGTTTTTGAACGGAAGAGGTGCTTGCAGGAGTTTCAAGAGTTGCTGTAAAGGTTGTGAAATCCGAGGCTTCATCAGGTGAAGTGTCTTCTGAATCGGATTCATAATCTGTTTCTGTCATTTTATACGTTTTGCCGTTGAAGGTGACCGAAACATTTGCATTTTTATGAGCAACGGCAAAAACTTCAACGAGCATTCCGCCCGGTACGGAAATATTTTCCGACGGAGAAACGGATTTTAAAAGCTTTATTTTGTAGGTAACTTTGTAGGTGTAGGTTTTGCCTTTGTGTTCGAATTTGATGGTGTTTTCGCCTGCGGAAAGCTGACAGTCAAGTGAAAAATCGCCGTTTTTTGCAACCGAAAGCTTCTGTCCGTTGCAAATAAGGTCGTAAGCAGGGCTGCTTGTCCCTCTGAACGTGATTTTTGACTGTTCAACGGTTATTTTTGTGGTTTTATAATTTGTTATTGAAAAATCCTTGTCAAGAAGGTATGTGTCACGCTTTTTGATATAGTTTTTGACTATATCTGCCGCAGTACCGGATGCATTGGCAATGTCGTTAAACGGAGAAAAAGCAAGACCTTTGCACATTGACATATCAGCCGATGCCGATACAAGTTCAATCGCAGATGATGCATCATTTGTTGAATAAGATGAAAGACCGTTCAGATCGTGGCAGAGCCAAAGCGGAGCGGTTTCTTCGTTCCAGACAGCATGAGCAGATTTGAATGAGGATTCTTTACCTTTTTCATGGGAAAGAAAGATAAAATCCGCGGTTTTATCGGCGATGAGAGCTGTCATTGCTTCGGACGTCTTTGAATTATATACAGGCTCGAGACCTATTGTTAAAAAAGAATCTGTTTCTTTGAGAATTTTGCAAAGAGTGCCGACGGTTTCACCGTAAGAAACAGCTATTGTTTCATCGCAGCCGCCGAGGATGATAAAATCAATGTTATTTTTTTCGGTGAACGATGTTATGTAATCTGTGCTTTTTGAAGCATCAACTTTTATTCCGAAATAAAGATTATTTGCTTTTGCCGTTTCAAGAAGTGCGGCAACGTCATTTGTGTTTTCGGCGGTAAGATTGAAAATGACTGTGTTGAAGCCGAGCCCTTCAAACAGCGCAAGCTCAAGAGGACTGTTTTCGGAATATGAAGAATAAACGGCGGCAACAACCGAATCGGGTGTTTTGCTTTTCGGTCTGCCCGACGGAATAACCTCCTGCTGCGTAGTTGATTCGGATACGGCAGCGGTTGTTGATTCGCTATTATAGATGCTTTTTAGCGAGTCGAATTTGCCTGTTGCGAACATTGCGGTTATAATACCAGCAATAACAACGGCGATTCCGACTATCGCTGCGATAAGAATTTTGTTCTTTTTCATTAACTGTTCCCCGAAGCCGTCGCATTAACGGCTTTTTTAAGATTTTGAATTTCGGCTTTGCAGCTGCTTCTTGTTAAATCCTGATATGAAAAAATAACAAAGCCGCTGTAATTTTTATTGTTTCTTATTGCCTTAAGCTGGCGGGCAAGAATATCCGTGTTATTCTGCCATTCGGTTGCACCCGTGCCGGCATATTTATCCTTTGTTGAGCATTTGTAGGCTGCAATTCCGCAGGCGAGCTTAACTCCCGAAGCTCTTGAAAGATTGCTCCACTTTTTGAGAAGCGAATTAAAAGCGAGAGTTTCGTGTTCGAAACCGAAATAAATCTGCGGAATAATAAGGTCAGCATATCCTGACTTTGAAATCCAGAGTTCGCAGTCAGCGTAATATTCGTTAAGATTTTTGTCAAGCTGTGCGGCAGGGCTGATACTGAAAACAAGTGAAGGATCAGCCGACTTTACAGCTGAATAAAGCGCCGAAACAAAAGCGTTCACGCTGTTTTTTCGCCATTCGGAAAGAGTTAAGGTTCCGCCCTCTGCTTTGTATTGCGAATATTGTTTTTTATCAACGCTTTCGGAGATTGAGGGATAAAAATAGTCGTCAATATGTATTCCGTCGATATCATATTTGCTTATGATTTCGCGCACACCGTCAATGATTCTTTGATGGTTTGAGGTGCATGAGGGATTATAATAAATTCCGTTTGAAAGAATGCAGATTTCGCCCTCTGTATTTCCCGAATCAATAATTGCTTTTGCGGGATTTTTGTTGCTTAACAGCGAAATATCGTTTTTAGCTGAAACCCTGAACGGATTTATCCAGCCGTGAACGGAAATTTCGTATTTCTTTGCGCTTTCAAGCATAACCGCAAACGGGTCGAACGGAAGAGTTGCACCCTCTTTGCCTGCAATGTATGAGGAATACGGATAAATTTCTGACTGGTAAAACGCATCGGAAAATGCACGCAGATGAACAAAGGCTGTATTAAGCCCAAGGTCTTTGATGTTTTTGAACATTGTATCGGTTAATACTCTATATTCCGCTTTTGTTTTTCCTGCGGCTGAAATGTGGTCATAGCATGAAATCCATACTCCGCGAAGCTCGTTTAGAACGGCAGGGGAAGCGGCAGACGTGGTTTTTGTTGTTGTGGGTTTTGTGGTCGATATGACAGTTGCTTTTTCGGTCACTTTGTTTGTTCGATTTTGTTTTGCAGTTGTTGTTTTATTTGGTTTGAATGCCGGAGCGGTTGAAGCAATTGTTGATGCAATGCCTGTAATCAGATTTATAACGGAGCTTTCTTCCGTTGTTTCGGTTTGTACGGAAGTGTGATAATAGTATTCCGTAAATTTCTCCGTTGTTACGGCTTCGGTAAAGGTTTCCGTTTCTTCGGGAATAATTTCGCTGCGGAGTTGACACGAGGTCAACAGAAGGCATATAATTAAAATCAAAGGAATAAGCTTTTTCATCTTCTTTTCCTTTCATTGCTGTATTCAAATTAAATTATATTAAAAGGAATTGTTTAAAATGCCGTGGTATCTGAATTTGCTGATAATTTACCTTGCCATTATGGCGTTGATTTCGGTAGTGCTGACCGTTGCCGACAAGGCATCGGCAAAAAGAGGGGGTTGGCGTGTGCCTGAAGCGACGCTTATGACCATCGGGCTTTTCGGCGGTGCATTGCCTATGTATGTAGCGATGAGAACAATCCGCCATAAAACCAAGCACAAAAAATTTATGATAGGTCTGCCGCTTGAGATTGCGCTTCATGCGGCGTTGGCTTGTGTAGGTATATATATTTATTTTCAATAATTGCAATACCGTAGGATTTATGTGCAGGCACATAAATCCTGCGGTATTTTTTTAAAGAGTGCTTAAATCGTAAGGGGTTTGTTGATAAACAAAATAATTCAGCCAATTGGTGAAAAGCAGGTTTGCCGTGCCCTTCCAACACATTTTCGGGAGCATATTCGGGTCGTCATCGGGGAAATAGTTGTAGGGTACTTTAATCTCAAGTCCTTTATTGATATCTCTGAAATACTCCTTTGCAAGCGTTTCTCTGTCATATTCCGAATGACCGGTTGCAAAAAAGTTTCTGCAGTCCATATCAGAAATAAGATGAACTCCCGCAAGCTCCGAATAGGAGAGAATCTGCAAATCCTTGACAAGTGCGATGTCGCTTCTGCGGTTTTCCGTATGTCTTGAATGAGGCACGTAGAATGTGTCGTCAACGCCTCTCATCAGAGGATGATAGGTGTCAAGGCATTTGTGAGGAAAAACTCCGAAAAGCTTTTCTTCAAGCGGATATTTCGGTATTCCGTAATGATAATAGAGCGCGGCCTGCGCACCCCAGCAGATATGGAATGTTGAATAGACATTCTTTTTGCTCCATTCAAAAATGGTGCACAGCTCGTCCCAATAGTCAACCTGCTCAAACTCAAGGTTTTCAACAGGAGCGCCTGTTACAATAAGCCCGTCATATTTCTTTTCGCATATCTCATCAAAGGTTTTATAGAATTTGAGCATATGCTCTTCGGAAGTGTTTTTTGATTTGTGGGATTTAACCTGCAGAAGCTCAACCTCAACCTGAAGAGGTGAGTTGCTCAAAAGTCTTAAAATCTGAGTTTCTGTTTCGATTTTGGTCGGCATGAGATTGAGAATGAGAATATTGAGCGGACGTATGTCCTGCGACATAGCTCTGTCCTCTGTCATGACAAATATGTTTTCGGATTCCAGTGATTTGTGTGCGGGAAGTTCGTTTGCTATTTTAATTGGCATTGAGTTTTTTCACCCTTTAAATTTTAATTTTCATTTTACGAAGTGCATGGCTTACGGGAACAGCAACAACTACGCCGATAATCATTTCGAAAATTGCGTTTGTTCCGAATGCGGCAAGAACAAAGTAAATGAATGAGCCGAGGTCAAACTGAACAATGCCGAGCTTTGCGGCATCCGATGTGTTGCCGTAAACAAGATAAAGGCTGCCCATTACAAAAACTGTGTTTGTTACACATGCGGAGATTGCGCTTAAAACGGATGCAAGATGATGCTTTTTAAACTTCTTTGAGATGAGTTCAAAAATAAGACCTGCAACCAAGCCTGCAATGAGTCTGGGAAGAAGCGAAACAAGCG
Source organism: Clostridia bacterium (assembly GCA_017409265.1). Lineage (GTDB taxonomy): Bacteria > Bacillota > Clostridia > Oscillospirales > Acutalibacteraceae > CAG-177. Next base: position 14,055 of record JAFQSY010000032.1, on the reverse strand, counting down.
GGTTGGTGAAAAGTGGGTCGGTAATTGCAACGGGGGATGTGGCTGCTTTTATAATGCAGGTGATTCCCCAAACTGCTCCGAGAAAAAGACCGCCTTTTGCACCAAGTACGCAAGCGCCGACTATGAGCGGAATGTGCAGAAGCGTGATACTCAGCGCACCGATGCTGATGTATCCGATGTAGGGCACAAACGTCATAATGACAATAAGCGCACTCAACATTCCTAGTTGGGCAAGGGTAAGGTTTCGTTTCATTGCGGATGATTTTGACATATATATTCCTCCTTGCTACTACTCCGAAGATTTCGGATGCAGTGCAAAATTTGACGAATAATAAATATTTATTTTTTGTTTTTTTCGTAAAGTACTTTAAGTCCGTAAAGAATGAGCTCTCTGTTAAAAATTATTTCCTGCTTACAGCTTTTGATAAGGTCTTTTGCAAGGCCGCCTGTGGCAACTCTTGATGCAACCTTTTCGCCGAGCTCTGTCTCAAGCTTTTCGCACATGCCGTCAATCATTGAAGCATATCCAAAAACCGTTCCCGACTGCATGGAATCAATTGTGTTTTTGCCGATTGCTTTTGCAGGGGTTTTAAGGCTGATTGCGGGGAGCTGTGAAGTTCTTGCCGAAAGGGCGTCGAGCGAAATGCCGATGCCGGGGGCGATGGTACAGCCGCAGAAAGCACCGTTTTTGTCTATAACGCTTATCTTGCTCGCTGTGCCAAGGTCAATAACAAGGCAGGGGAGCGGATAAAGAGCAGCTGCACCCACGCAGCCTGCAAGAAGGTCAGCACCGAGCTGTGCAGGGTTATCAATCAGAATGTTCATTCCTGTTTTGATTCCCGGGCCGAGAAGCATCGGCTTGCAGCCTGTTATTCTTTTTACCGCATCACACATTGCGCCCGAAAGCTCAGGAACAACGCTGCTTATTGCCGCACCCTCAAAGCTGTTGCAGGGCATCTCATAAAGCGAGAATATCTGTTTGAAATCAACGGCATACTGGTCGGGAGTTTTATATCTGTCGGTGGCGAGTCTTGAAACAAAAACAAGCTCATCCTTGTTATAAACACCCATGGTGATGTTGGTGTTGCCGATATCTATTGTAAGAAGCATAATATCATCCTTTCGATTTCAAGATATACCATTTTACATTATACACTATCTCAAAAGAGAATGCAACGAAAAATCACTTGCAATTGTTAAATATTATTGTATAATATATTAAAAATAATGGAAACGGAGGAGGAATCAGTCTTGAAATGTTCGGTATGTCCGAGAAACTGCATGACAGACAGAAAAACAGACAAAGGATTCTGCTCCGTCGGCGAAAAAATAATTATCGCAAGAGCAGCGCCGCATTTTTGGGAAGAACCGTGCTTAAGCGGAGAAAACGGCTCGGGAACCGTATTCTTTTCGGGCTGTAATCTCGGTTGTGTTTTTTGTCAGAATTATCAGCTCAGCCATGATGCTTTCGGTAAAGAAGTCAGCGAAAAAGAGCTTATGAAAATCTTTGACAGGCTGATTGAAAAGGGTGTTCATAATCTTAATCTTGTAACTCCGACTCACTATGCACAGAGGCTTGCAAGAATTTTGAAAGAATATAAGTCTCCCGTGCCCGTTGTATGGAATTCATCGGGCTATGAGAAGGCGGAAACTCTTAAATCCCTTGAAGGGCTTGTTGATATTTATATGCCCGATTTGAAATATTTTGATTCCGCACCTGCTCTTAAATATTCGGGAGCAGGGGATTATTTTGACTATGCTTCGGATGCTGTGCTTGAGATGTACCGTCAGGTCGGAACGGTGAGCCTTGATGAAAACGGAATTGCAAAAAGCGGGCTGATAATCCGTCATATGGTTTTGCCGGGCAATATTTCGCAGGCGGTCAAGGTTTTTACATGGGTGCGTGAAAATCTGCCTGAGGAAACATATATAAGTGTTATGAGGCAGTATGTTCCGTTCGGAAAAGCAAAGGAAATGCCGCCGATTGACAGACGGCTTTCTGCAAGGGAATATTCAATTGTAAAGCAGAAAATACTCGCTCTCGGCTTTGAAAACTGTTATTTTCAGAGCGGAGAAGCGGCAGAAGAAAGTTTTATTCCAAATTTTGACCTTGAAGGTGTTGACCTTTAATAAAATATTTGGTAAATTAGTATAGTAATAATGAAACGGAGGTTTTTGTTATGTCAAAAACAAAAGGTTTTGCAGCAGAATTTAAAAAATTTATTATGAGAGGCAACGTTATTGACCTTGCAGTCGGTGTTATCGTCGGCGGAGCATTCCAGACAATTGTAAAGTCGCTTGTCGATGACATTGTTATGCCTGTTATCAGCCTTGCAACAAAGGGTCTTGATTTCACAGGTATGTTTGTCGCTCTTGACGGCGGTGAATATGCAACCCTTGAAGCTGCGCAGGAAGCAGGTGCGGCTGTCCTCACTTACGGTAACTTTATCAGCGCAGTTCTCAACTTCCTTATCATGGCATTTGTTGTGTTCCTTCTTGTAAAAGGTATTAATACAATCGCTGATAAAACAAAGAAAAATGAAGAAGAAGCTCCCGCAGCTCCCACAACCAAGGACTGCCCCTACTGTAAGAGTGAAATTGCAATTGAGGCAACAAGATGTCCCCATTGCACATCGGAACTTTAATATTCATATTAAATCGGCGCAGAGCACGCTATGTTGCTTTGCGCCCTTTCTCTTAAAGGAGTGACACCACACAATGAAACTCGGTTTTATCGGAACGGGTAATCTTGCAAGTGCAATTTTAAGAGGCGTTATTACCGCTGAGGAGATACCTGCAAACGAAATAATGATTTATGATATCAACCTCGACAAGCTTTCGGAGCTTCAACAGGAGCTTGCGGTTAATACCGCAGAGAGTGCAGTTGAGCTTGCCAAAAGCTGCGAATATGTTGTTATCGCAGTAAAGCCCAAGGATTTTGCAACTCTCGCAAAGGATATAAGCGAAGAAATAAGGTCAAACGATGCTGTTATTATCTCAACCGCAGCAGGTACGCAACTTGAAAAAATTCAGGGATATTTCGGTTATGATGCAAAAACAGTACGCCTTATGCCCAATATAAATGCAGCTGTCGGCGAATCAATGACCGCACTTTGTGCATCGGAGCGTGTTTCTTATGCGGAAAAGGAATTTGCAATGAATCTCTGCTCATATTTCGGTAGAGTTGCAGAGCTCGAGGAAAAATATTTCTCGGCATTTACGGCAATCGCAGGCTCTGCACCGGCTTTTGCATACATGTTTGCCGATGCCCTTGCGAATGCGGGTGTTAAATACGGTTTGCCTGCAAAAACAGCACAGGATATTGCGGCGCAGATGCTTTTTGGCTCTGCAAAGCAGCTTCTTGAAAGCCCTCTTACCGTCAGCGAGCTTATCAGAAATGTCTGCTCACCCGGCGGCACAACAATTGAGGGAGTTTGCAGCCTTAAAGAAACGGGATTTGAAAATTCGGTTATAACTGCGGTTGATAAGACCGTTGAAAAAGACAGATTGATGAGTTTACTCTAAAGAGGTGTTTTTATGGAACTGTTAATTTTAAGCTCACTCGAAAAGGTTTTTGAAGACGAAAGACCGTCTGCACCTGAATATAAAAGCTTTTCCATGCTCAAAAACGAGCGTTCATCTTTTCAGACGGCATTCTGCTGCAAAGCTGATGCGGAAATTACTGCCGAAATAAGCGGAAAGCTTGCGGATAAATCAAAAATGTATTTTGTTAAAGATGTTCCCGTCGGAACTGCATGCTTTGATGATGCGGATGATTTTTACATTCGCAAAACGTCGGGCTATTATCCCGACTGTCTTACTCCGATTGACGGAAAAATTAAGGTTGAAAAAGGTAAGTGGTACAGCATTTGGGTTGAGGTTTCACCTGATGGTGAGTGTATAGGTGAATCGGAGCTTTGTATCATGCTGAACGCAGGCGGAGACTCTGCCGAGGGAAAAATCCAAATAGAGGTTATTGATGCTCTTCTCCCTAAGCAGGAGCTTGTTTATACCAATTGGTTTCATGCCGACTGTCTTTGTAATTATTATAATATCGAGCCGTTCAGCGATGAGTTCTGGCGCATATGTAAAAATTTTGTCAAAACAGCGGCAGACCACGGCATGAACTGTATTTTGACTCCGCTTTTCACCCCGCCGCTTGATACGAGAGTAGGCGGTGAGAGAAGAACCGTTCAGCTTGTCAGAATCCGCAGAAACGGTGGTAAATACTATTTTGATTTTAAAAATCTTAAAAAGTGGATTGCAATGTGCCGTGAATGCGGTATAGAATATTTCGAGATGTGCCATCTTTTCACCCAATGGGGAGCAAAGCATGCGCCGAAGGTTGTTGCAATTGACAGCAAGGGCAGAGAAAAGAAGATTTTTGGCTGGACAACAAGAACCTCAAGCAAAGAATATGATAAATTTCTGCATGCTTTTGCCGCAGAGCTTATAAAGGTTATTGACAGCGAGGGTATCCGCGAAAAATGTTTCTTCCATGTTTCCGATGAGCCTGCAGCAAAACATCTTGAAGTTTATAAAAAGCGTGCAAAGCTGATTTCCGAAATCTTCCCCGGATTCAGAGTTATTGATGCTCTTTCGGACTATGAATTCTATGAAACGGGAGCTGTCAAGCAGCCTATTCCCGCAGAAGACCACATTGAAAAATTCGTGGGTAATGTACCCGAGCTCTGGACATATTATTGCTGTGCTCAGGGCACAAAATATGTTCCTAACCGATTCATGTCTATGCCTTCACTGCGCAACAGAGTGCTCGGTATTATTCTCTATAAATATGATGTTAAAGGATTTCTTCAGTGGGGATATAATTTCTATAATTCACAGTATTCAATCAGAGCCATCGACCCGTTTAAGGTAACCGATGCAGGCGGCAGTTTCCCGTCGGGCGACTCGTTCGTTGTTTATCCTGCCGAAAACGGCGAAACGCTTGAATCTCTGCGTCTTAAAGTTTTTTATGACGGCTTTGAGGATATGATGGCACTCAGATTGCTCGAGAGCAAAATCGGCAGAGAAAAGGTGCTTGAATTTATTGACAAAGACCTATTCAAGCCGTTGACCTTTATGGAATATCCCCACGAAACAGAATGGCTTCTTGAAACCAGAGAAAAGATAAACCAAATGATTAAGGAGAACTGAAATGCCTATTGTTTTCGACAGCGAAAAAAAGATTTTTAAGCTTGATACTGCCACTTCAAGCTATGTTTTTGAAATATATGAGCAGAATTATCTTGTTCATCTTTATTACGGTGCAAAAATTCCCGATTATAATTTGTCTGCATTCCGCTACACGGGTGGCTTTGCATCATTCAGCCCCAACAATATAAATGTTGAGGATTGGCGTTTTTCACCAGATATCAATCCTTTTGAGTATTCGGGCAACGGTGCAGGTGATTTCAGAACCTCTTCAATTGCAATCAGAAATGCAGACGGCAACAACACTACTGATATGCGATATGTTTCTCATAAAATATATTCGGGAAAGCCCGCAATTGAGGGACTTCCCGCACTTTATGTTGAGGATGATTCAGAGGCAACAACCCTTGAAATTCTCGCCGAGGATACTGTTACGGGTATTCAGACGGTGCTCTATTACACCGTTTTTGAAAAGCTCGGAGCGATGACAAGAAGTGTTAAGGTTATCAACAATTCCGATAAAACAGTTGAAATTGAAAAGGTAATGAGCACCTGCGTTGATTTCCATACAAGCGATTTTGAAATGCTCTCGCTTTACGGCAGATGGGGCAAGGAGAGAGCACTTGAAAGACGCGCGCTTGCGCATGGCAGACAGCTTGTTTCAAGCAAGAGAGGCTCGTCAAGCCATCATCAGAATCCGTTTGCGGCTATTGTTGATAAAGGTGCAACCGAAGATTACGGCAATGCTTACGGCTTTAATTTTGTTTACAGCGGCAACTTTGTTTTTGAGGCTGAAGTCAATCAGAATGCAGGAACAAGAGTTGTTATGGGTATCAATCCCGAAAACTTCGGCTGGCAGCTTAAGGCAGGAGAATATTTCTGCTCACCTGAGGTTGTTATGGTTTATACTCCCGACGGTATCGGTGAAATGAGCCGCATTTTCCACAGACTTTACAGAAAACACCTCGTCAGAGGCAAGTGGAAGGATATAAAGAGACCTCTTCTCATCAATAATTGGGAAGCAACGGGTATGGATTTCACGGGCGATCAGCTTGTAACATTTGCCGAAAGAGCAAAGGAACTCGGCATTGAAATGCTTGTTATGGATGACGGCTGGTTCGGCGACAGAAATTCAGACAGAAGCGGTCTTGGCGACTGGCAGGTAAATGAAGAGAAACTCGGCGGCACTCTTGCGGAGTTTGTCAATAAAATCAGGGCTCTCGGCATCAAATTCGGTATCTGGTATGAGCCTGAAATGATATCGCGTGACAGCAATCTTTACAGAGCACATCCCGATTGGTGTCTGCATGTTCCGAACCGCGAAAAATCCATTGGACGCCATCAGTATGTTCTTGACTATTCAAGACAGGATGTTCGTGATTATATCTTCGGCGAAATGAAGAAGGTGCTTTCAAGCTGCGAAATAGATTATCTTAAGTGGGATTTCAACCGTAACCTTACTGAGGTCGGTTCTGCAATTCTTCCTGCAGAACAGCAGAAAGAGGTCTTCCACCGTTTTGTACTCGGAACATATGATGTCATGGACAGACTGACCAAGGAATTTCCGAACATGCTTATTGAGAATTGTTCGGGCGGCGGCGGACGTTTTGACCCGGGTACACTCTACTTCTCACCGCAGATTTGGACCAGCGACAATACAGATCCCATCGAGCGTTTGACAATTCAGTTCGGTACTTCGATGTGTTACCCTGCATCGACAATGGGCGCCCATGTTTCGGCATCAAGACGTACGGGATATGACACAAAGGGTAACGTTGCGCTTTGGGGCTCGTTCGGATATGAGCTTGACCCGAACAAGTTTACCGATGAGGAAAAGAGAATCGTTAAGCGCCAGGTCAAGGAATATCATAAGTACTATGATGTTATCCATTTCGGCGACCTTTACAGACTTGTTACTCCCTTTGAAAATCCTTACAGAGTTGCATGGGAGTTTGTTTCCGAGGATAAGAACGAAGCGCTTCTCACAAGTGTTATCATGCGTGAACCGCCCGACAGAGCATTTTATATCAAACTTAAAGGTCTTGACCCCGATAAGAATTATATTGATGAGGATACCGATGAAATCTATTCGGGTGCACTTCTTATGAATGCGGGTCTTGCTTTTACGAATCTCCGTAATTCTGACGGCGAAAGTTTTGTCAAATATTTTAAAGCAGTTGAATAATAAATTATCACCCCGAAAACTAAATTTTCGGGGTGATTTCTTATACGAATCTACTTTTTCTTTTTTATGGTTTTTATAATTCCTACAGCACTTGCAACAGCCGCGGCAACAATTGCAGCTTCTTTAACTGCTGTAACAACCTGCGAAACGTTCGTCGGTGCATAAGTATAAATTGCAAACTTCGCTTTGTTTTTAACCTCGCTGCCGCAAAGCTCACCGAAGGTTACCGTTTTTGTTTCGTATGTTCCGTTTTCGTTGATGTTGAAGATTCTGACTCCCCGGTCAAGCCCGGGTCCGTAGACGTTGAAACCTGCACCCTGGGTATAGCCGAGGTCGATGCCCCTGTAGTTTGCAACGAAGCTGTTGTTGTGGTCATGACCTACATAAACACCGAGAACCTCACCTTTTTCAAGAAAAGCATCAATCTGCCCGACGTTTTCATACGGTGCGGCAGGCGATTCCTTCATAAAGTCACGCAGACCGCTGTTATGGGGGTCAAGCGTATAAAATTCATTCTTATGGTCGCCGAAGGCTCTTACACAGCCTTTGGTAAATCGGGGAACTTTTTTTATAACGTCGAAATATTCAGGCGTTGGAATGTGCTGAAAAACAAGCGAGGGGAGCGGCTTTTCGTAGCTGTCACGCATGGAGCGGTACCATTCAAGCTGCTCTGCATTTACTCCGCTGTAACCTCCGCTTGCATTTTTTGAATGCGTATCAAAAAGATAAATGAGGAATTTATCCGAAATGTTAAGACAGAAGGTTGCCTCTTCATCTTCCGATGCTCCGTCGGCATAAACAAACATCGGCGACTGCTTATAAAGCTCAAACTGTTCGTTTTTGCGTAATGCGGCTTCTCCGTCGTGGTTACCGAAGGTCATGGTGAAAAGTATTTCTCTGTCCTCAAGGGGTTTAATCAGTTCTTTAATTGCACTTTCAGCACCCTTTTTACCTTTTTCACCGAGAAAATATGACGAATAACCCTTAATCTGGTCACCTGTAAAAACAACAAGGTCAGGTTTTTCTTTGTCAAGAGCAGCACAGATAAGCTTTATTGTGTCGGTCGAAACGGCAGGGATTTCCTGCGTATCGGCAATTTGCATTATTTTGAAGTTCCCGTTTCTGAAGTTAAGTTCTTTATTCTGCATTTTAACCCTCCGAAAAAAGCCGCCGTAATCTCTTGATTACAGCGGCTTTGTTTTTTTATTTCTTTGTGATGTGGCTTTCGAATCCGTATTTATCAAGAAGCTTGTGGATTCTGTCCTTGGGGTCAAGCAGTCCGCTGATGGATTCATCGTGATTGAGAGTGTCGATGATATATGAGCAGTATTTTGACATGTCAACGCTGACATACCATTCTCTTGAGAGAAGCTCGGGTGATGAATAGATGAGGTTGGTTGTGAAAACCTTGTCGATAAGCCCGTCGGCATAGGCTTGGTCAAAGGTGCCAAGACCGTTGCAGAAAAGTCCGAATGATGAGCAGATGAAAATTCTGTTAGCCTTGAGTTCCTTAAGTTTCGTTGCAACTTCAATCATTGAATCGCCCGATGAAATCATATCGTCAATGATGATAACGTCCTTGCCTTCAATGTTTGTGCCGAGAAATTCATGAGCAACGATGGGGTTTCTGCCGTCAACGATAACCGAATAGTCACGGCGCTTGTAGAACATACCGAGGTCAAGACCGAGAACGTTAGCGAAATAGATGCATCTGCCCATTCCGCCTTCATCGGGGGAAATAACCATCATGTGGTTATTGTCAATGTTAAGGTCGGGAATGCTTTTGCACATTGCCTTTATCATCTGATAAACAGGCTGAACGTTTTCAAATCCGCTCTGGGGAATGGCGTTATGAACTCTGGGGTCGTGAGCATCAAATGTGATGATGTTCTCAACGCCGTAGTTGAGGCAAAGCTCACGCAGCATATCTGCGCAGTCGAGTGACTCTCTGCTTGAGCGTCTGTGCTGTCTGCCTTCGTAAAGCATAGGCATGATGACATTGATTCTTCTTGCTTTACCTGCGATTGCGCTGATGGCTCTCTTGAGATTTGCATAATGGTCATCGGGGCTCATGGGTACGTATTTGCCGTACATTTTATATTCAACGCTGTAATTGAAGGGATCGCAGAGAATAAAAATATCGAAACCTCTTACAGTCTGATTGATAACGCACTTGCCTTCGCCTGTTCCGAATCTGGGGAAAGAGGCTTTGACGATGTATGATTCTTTTTCATAACCTGCAAACGGGAGAGTGAGTTTATGCTCGCTGTCTCTTTCTTTTCTCCATTTTACGAGATAACTGTCGATTTTTTTTGCAACATCCTCGCAGCCGGGGAGAGGGAGAATACCGAGCTGACCGTAAGGAATTGTGGTGAAATCTGCATAATCAGGCATGGGGCTTGTCCTCCGATACATAAATATATCTTTATTCTACTATATTTTCAGAAAATATGAAAGACTATATTGAAAAATAATCAAGAAAAAAACATACAGTATTTTGTACTAAATTTGGCTATTTTGACGACGATGTAAAAATTTTATACTATATTTAGTGTTATTTGTCAATTCTTCTTTCTGCAACCGCATTTACAGAGCCGATAACCGATGATGCAGCGCTTCCACCTGCAGAGAGAAGCTCTTCGTAATGTCTGCGGTATTCGCCAAAAAGTTCTTCGCCGAGCTTGAAATCGCCGATTTCCATGCCCCAGAGTGAGTCAGCAATAAACGGAGCATAGTCGTTATCGGGGATGATATATCCGATTGCATCGTTGCAAAGACCCATAACAAGAACAGTTTCATCGGGATTCTCTTTTTTTATGATATCCGCCGTTGCTTCAAACTCCCAGTCGGTTCCGAGATATGAATCCTCTGCAGAAATAACGTTGCCGTAAACAAGCTGGGGAATAAGCTCTCCAGGGACAGTCAGCATGGTTATATTTTTACCTATTTCAATGTAACCGACCTCGGTGATAAGTGAATATCCGCTCGGGCTTTCCGAATCGAAAACGGTTGTAAATCCGAGCATCTGTGCATCAGCAGCAAGATAGAAGAGCCCTTTATCAAGTTTTACGGTGCATTCATCCATATCAATGTTGAGCATGGGCTCGATTTCTTCTGCATCTGCCGAAGCTTCAAGAATAAGCCTTGCAAATTCGTAGCCGAGCGATTTCGCACTCTGATAATCAGCTGCGTTGGGATCGTTTTCAGCTTCTGCCGCAACCTTATCAAGCACAGACTGATTTTTAACATTGTTTTTCTTGACTGAAATCGGTGACTGTGCACCCTGAAGGAACATGAAGTTCATTCCGATTTCGTTAATTGATTTTTCAATGTAATGGGGAAAATCGGCACTTAAAAGCTGTGTTTTTCTGTCGATAGTTGTGGGATGCGCGCCGAGATTTGCAAAAACAGTCGGGGCAATATCTCTGTTATCGGGAATAAACTTAAAGCAGGCAATAACGTGCTGATAGCCTTCACCGTATCTTTTGTTTGTCAGATAGCTGTATTCATCGTCGGGGTAGAGTTTTTTATCATCCTCTCTTCCGATACCGGTTGTTTCAAAATAGTAAAGTTTTCCTTCGGTCATATTAAGATATGCCTCAACAATCGCATCGGATGCGCCGTCAATCATAACCTCAATGAAATCTTCGTCAATGCTTCTTTTAGTTTCAACAAAGGGAAGCCATGAGAATATATTGTTAAAAATTTTTGGTATAAGGTCAAGATTAAAGCCTTGGGTATCAATAACGGTGTGGCAATGAGTGCTGTTGATGTTGATGGCGATAATGTCACTTTCAATATCTTTATCATTAAGCTTTTTTTCAACTGTCGCTCTTATGCTGCGGATATCAGCGTTGCCCACGCCGATTCCGTCAATTGCGGCAAAAATAGCGGTTCCTCTGCCCGAACCGTCATTGAGTGCAATTGCATTTACACCCTGATCATCGTAAACGCTGTTTATCTTCTGTGTGAAATAGCCACCTGTGTAGTATTCCTTTGAACCGTCTGTAAGGTTTTCGGGAACAATGCTTGATTTTCCGAAGCCAAGACTCCATTTTGCGTTTTCGGCGGGCTCATCAAGAAAAACAGCCGTACCTTCAAAGAAATTCTTACTTCCGCTGACGCTGTATTCATCAGCGGTCATATAATCTGCTTTGGGAAAAAGCCATGATGCAGCCGTGAATGCGCCGTTGATAATGGTGTTTATTGCTTTTGAAGCACCGACTATTGCGCTGCTGCCGGAATCGGTGTTCGCCGCAAAGGCACTTACAGGTGAAAGAAGAATACAGAACGCAAGTAAAAATGCCGAAATGATTTTCGCTGTTTTTTTCATTTTGATTTCTCCTTAAATTACATAATTTCTGTCAATGTTTATAACGGTAAAATAGTTTTGGTTAACCTGCTTTACTGCTTTATCAATCGCTTTTTTAAATTCATCCTCGCTGATTGAGGAATTTCTCGGCAAAACCGTGTCAAAAATCAGATTGGTATGAGTCGGGCCGTCAACAATTCTGAAATCGTGAATTGTCGATTCAGCGCAGATTCCGTGAACAATTTCAGCAACGGTATCTTTGAGTTTATGGGTTCGTTCGTCATTGATTATCGGATCCATGTGAATGGAAATTTCAATGCCGAGATTTTCCTTAACCAGTCTTTCAATAAGGTCTATCGTATCGTGGCTGTGAAGAATATCAACATCGGCAGGTACTTCGGCATGAAGCGAGCCGTATATTTTTCCGTGACCGTAGCTGTGAAGCACCAAATCGTGAATGCCGACAACACCTTCAAACGAAAGAACCAAATCCTCAAGCTGTGCAACGATTTCTTTGTCGGGCGGCTCTCCGAGGAGGGGACCCATTGTATTTTTTATGATATCAATGCCTGCGTAGATTACAACGATGGCAACAATTATACCCATAACCGCGTCAACGGGCAAATCAGTGAACTTTGAGGCGATGAGAGCGATCAGCGAGCAGGTTGTTGCGGCGATATCGCCGATACTGTCGGTAACAACCGCATCAACCGCAACAGAGTTCATCATTTTGCCGACCCTGCGGTTAAACATCGCAAGCCATATTTTTGCAAAAATCGAAAGCACAAGAACAATAACTGCCGGTACGCTGAAAATAACGGTTTCGGGATTTGTGAATTTATCAATTGATGTTTTAATCAGCTCAACACCCATAATCAGAATGAAGAAAGCAAGCGTCAGTGCTGATATGTATTCAACTCTGCCGTGACCGAAAGGATGCTCGTCATCGGCGGGCTTTCCTGAAATTTTGAAGCCTGCGAGGCTGATTATTGAGGATACCGCGTCAAATATGTTGTTTGCACCGTCGGCGATGATTGAGATGCTCTTTGTTATTGCTCCGAAAATCATTTTGAATACGGAGAGAATAATATTAAGAACAATTCCGACCGTTCCGCTTAAAATGCCTAAACGGATTCTGTCTTTTTCTCCGAGTATGATTGCAATTGAGGCTGCACCCTTTGATTTGCGTGCTTCCTGCTTTGCTGTTTTATAATCTTTGATAAACAGTTTCAAAAGAAAATCTGTCAAAGGTATCACTCCTTAACAATGTGAACATCAAGCTGACCATAGGGAATCGAAATGCTGTTTTCGTCAAATGAGAGCTTGACAGCTTCCTGCATGTAATAAAATACATTCCAATATTCATCTGCAGAACACCAGATAAGGCATGCAAGGTTAACCGAGCTTGCTGCATGTTCCTTTACGGCAATAATGGGGGCAGGGTCTGTGAAAATAAGGTCGTTTTTACTGATGACTTCCTGAATGACCTGTTTTGCCTTTGCAATATCCGCATCATAAGAAACAGAGAAAACAAGGTCAAGTCGGCGTCTGTTTTCTGCGTTATAGTTGATGATATTGCTTGAAGTGATGTATGAGTTGGGAATAATAACCCTTTTGTTATCAACGGTTATAAGAACGGTATACATCATTTTGATTTCGTGAACCTTGCCGCTGACGGTGCCGACATCAATATAGTCGCCGCTTTTGAATGGATGGTTTGCAAGAATCTGAATGCCGCTGGCAAGCTGGCTGATGCTTGACTGAAGACCGATACCTGCGGTTACACCGGCGGCGCCGAGAGCAGTAACAAACGAATTGATATTAACATTAAGCGTTGAAAGGGCAGAAAGAATAAAAACAAATTTCAGAATAAGGGTGATTATTGTTTTTATGAAGGAATGAATTGACGGGTCAACACCCTTTGCCTGCATGCCCTTAACAACAAGCTTTCCGATAAGATTTGAAATTATAAAGCCGACAACAACTATTAGCAATGCAGCCAAGATCAGAGGGGCTTTAGAAATTGCAAGGGCAACGATGCCGTCAAAATCTTTTTCCTGGATTAACTGTGCGAGGTCAAGCGGATAATGTTTCATTTTCAATGTTTCTCCTTATAAAAATCTGTTGATTGATATTTTACTCTTTTTGTAACACTTTCGCAATACCAAATGTTAATTTATCTTAAATGGTGTTGACAAAAGCAAAAGAATAAACTATAATTATTGAGGTGGTTTGGGCGAACAGCAGTTTGTCTGAGCTCTCAAAATTGCCGGTGTGGCGAAATCGGCAGACGCAAGGGACTTAAAATCCCTCGGTGGCAACACCGTACCGGTTCAAGTCCGGTCACCGGCACCAGAATGCCTTTGCTTGCGCGTACAGAGGCATTAATTAATGAATAATGAAT
>JAFQSY010000006.1 GCA_017409265.1 Clostridia bacterium | reverse complement strand
TTTCAAGTACTTTCTCAAATTAATCTTCAAGGGTTTTTCTTTCTATCGTTGTTTAATTTTCAAGGTGCGTTGGCTGCTCTGTTTTCCAGAGCGCTCGACTATAATATCAAATCTATCCCTCTTTGTCAACACCTTTTTCAAAAGTTTTTTCGTCAACTTGTCAACTCCTCCGAGCGTTTCTTGATGTTGGAGTGCGAAAACTGTTGATATTATTGGGTTTTCATCATTTATGCTCATATTTTATTATGTAATTAATTATATAAAATAACCGGAACTGCATTTGCAATTCCGGTTTGTATTTTATTATTTTAAAAACCCCTGAATAATAACCTCTTCCGCCTCTTCTTCGTTCATGCCGAAAGTCATAAGCTTGATGAGCTGGTCATTATTTATTCTGCCGATTGCCGCCTCATGCACTATCTGTGCATCCGCCGAGTTTGCTGTGATTGCAGGAATTGAGCTGACGGTTGCGTCATCCATGATAATTGAATCGCAGGTGACATGAGCACGGCATTTTGCATTGCCGATTGCATTGGGATGGAAAATCTGTTTTGAATTATCCTTTGCAACGGAGCGGGAAATAATCTGTGACGATGCATCCTCACCGTCAAGATACACCTCCATATCGGAGCGTGCATACTGATTGCCGTGAGTAAGAAGGCGCTCGGTCATAATCAACTTTGCGCCTGCGGCAAGATGCGCCTTTGTATCACGGACAGTTGAATCAACGCCCTTAATCTGCACCATTTCCATTTCGCAGACAGAATTTTCATCCTGCTCAACATAGGTTACAGGATTTAGTATTCTCTCACCCTTGCCGTCACCCTCGCCGTAATGCTTTTCAACATATTTAATACGTGCATTTTTTCCGATATGAAACGAATGAATGCCGTCATGCTGCGACTTTTCATCACCGCTGTTGTGTATTCCGCAACCTGCAACAATCACAACATCAGCATCATCACCAATATAAAAATCGTTATAAACAAGGTCATCTATGCCCGTTTCGGTGATAATGACGGGAATATGAACACTCTCGTTTTTTGTGCCGGGGGCGATAATTATGTCAATGCCCGGCTTGTCTGTTTTGGGAACTATTTCAATGTTTGCGGTTGAACGGCGAGCAAATCCCTCGCCGTTTTTTCTGATATTATATGCTCCTGCAGGAATTTCATGAAGATCCGCAATAGATTCAAGAAGATTGCTGTCAATTTTTTCCATCGCTTATTCCTCCTTCCCTCTGAAGCCGCAGTTTTCGTTAAATTCACCCATAAGCTGGGGGAAAATTCTTTCTTTCGGACCCTTGTCTCTGACTTTGCCATCAGCAATAATAACCATTTCATCGGCAAGCTGCATAATTCTTTCCTGATGCGAAATGATGATAACGCTGTTATGGCTGCCCTTGCTCATAGCCTTGAAGCTTTCAACAAGCATTGAAAAGCTCCAGAGGTCAATGCCTGCCTCCGGCTCGTCAAAAATTGCAAGACCGAGTTTTCTTGCCATAAGAGTTGCAATTTCGATCCTTTTTGCTTCGCCGCCGGAAAGGGAATTATCCATTTCTCTGTTGAGATAATCCTTTGAGCACAGACCGACGCTTGTAAGGTATCCGCAGCACTCATCAACGGGAAGCTCATTGCCTGCAGCAAGCGAAAGAAGCCTGCGCACGGTAAGCCCCTTGAATCTCGGGGGCTGCTGAAAAGCATAGCCGATACCAAGCTTTGCTCTCTCGGTTACGGAAAGATTTGTTATATCTATATCATTATAAAGTATTCTGCCGCTTGTAGGCTTTTCAATACCCATAATCAAACGTGCAAGGGTTGACTTGCCACCGCCATTGGGACCCGTTATAACAGTAAATGCGCCGTCGGGAACTTCGATATCAACGTTATCGATGATTTCGAGGTCTTTGCCGTCAACATCAACCTTGAATGAAACTTTTTCGAGCTTTAACATACATATTCTCCATGAAACATTTTTGTTCTTATATTATATACTATCTTATATTTATTATCAATATCCATTTAACACAACATCCGCTCAACGACCCCAGAGTTTTCTGTCAAGACTTCTGAACTGCACCGCCTGTGCAATATGATTCGCCTCGATTGTGGGGCTGCTTTCAAGATCAGCGGCTGTTCTTGCGACGCGAAGAATTTTATCATATGCTCTGGCAGAAAAGTCAAGCTTGTCAAAGATTTTCTCAAGCATCGCCATCGCCTGAGGAGTCGGTCTGCAAAATTCGCGTGTCATTGCAGGATCCATTTTTGCATTACATGAAACGCCCGAGCCTTTAAGCCTTTCCTGCTGAATTTTTCTTGCAGCATTGACTCTCTTTTTGATTTCCGCAGACGGCTCTGACGGCACCTTGCACGAGAGCTTTTCAAAATCGACGGGCGGAACTTCGATGTGGATATCAATTCTGTCAAGCATGGGACCCGAAACCCTTGAAAGATAGCGTCTCGCAGAACCAGACGGACAGGTGCATTCTCTTTTCGGATGACCGTAATATCCGCATGGGCACGGATTCATTGCACAAACTACCATTGCGGAACACGGATACGTAAACGATGCGTTTGCTCGGGAAATAGTGATTTTTCCGTCCTCAATAGGTTGGCGCAAAACCTCCATGGCGACCCGTGAAAATTCGGGAAGCTCGTCGAGAAACAGAACGCCGTTATGTGAAAGCGATATTTCACCCGGTCTGGGAATTGCTCCGCCGCCTGAAAGTCCTGCAGGAGAAACCGTGTGATGCGGCGCACGAAACGGTCTTTCTGTTATGAGTGACACGCCTTCGGGTAATACGCCTGCTATTGAATAGAGTTCCGTTGTCTGCAGACTTTCTTCAAATGTCATGTCAGGAAGAATTGATGGCAACCTTTTTGCAAGCATGCTTTTGCCCGAGCCCGGAGGACCGACCATAAGCACATTATGACCGCCTGCCGCGGCAATCTCGAGAGCAAATTTTGCTTCCTGCTGACCCATAACATCCTTGAAATCGGGCATATAAAGCTGCGATTTCTGCTGCGAATCGGGATTGAATTTTACAGGCATGAGCCTTTCTTCGCCGATAAGATGACGGACAACCTGACGGACATTTTCAACTGCGTAAACATCAATTCCGTCAACCACCGAGCTTTCGAGTGCGTTTGACGCAGGTACAAAAACCTGCTTTATTCCGCTTTTCTTTGCTCTGATAACCATTGGAAGAACGCCGTTGACATGGTGGATAAGTCCGTCAAGCGAAAGCTCTCCGATAAACGCCATATCGTCAGTGTTGCATTTGAGCTGTTGACCTGCTTTGAGGAGAGCAATAAGAATCGGCAAATCATAAACAGGACCCTCTTTGCGTATATCCGCAGGGGAAAGATTGATCGTAATCCGGCTTTGAGGGAAGGAATAGCCGCTGTTCTTAATTGCGGAGCGCACTCTGTTGCGTGATTCGCTGACGGCAGCATCGGGCAGCCCGACGAGGTCAACTCTCGGCAGACCCTGACCGTAATCAACCTCAACACCGACCATATAGCTGTCAATGCCGAAAAGGCCCATGCTGTTTATGCGTGCAAACATTAAATCAACTCCCCTCTTTCGCGAATATATTATCACATATCACCGAAAAAGACAACAAAAAGTTAAAGACACCGATAAACGGTGTCTTTAACTTTATAGAAGGATGTATGTTTCACCGAAGAAGCTTCCGTGCGGTTGCGGATACCGCACATCCGCGTTCTGCGGCAGGAGAATTTTGATTAATCGTTAGCCTCTTTCGCTTCTTTGATAACGGAATCGGGAACCGCCTCGCCATGCTTGACAACGAAGATGCAGAGCATGCTTAAGATAAACATAACGGGGCTGTAAATGAAGAGCGACATATATGTGCCCGAAAGCATACGAACGATACCGTAAACGATGGGTGAAGCAATCTGTGCCGAGAATGTTGCGGTGTAGTAATAGCCCGTGAAGGTGCCGACCTTATCAATGCCGCCAATTTCGAGAACAAGAGGAAGGGTGTTAACGGTAATGAACATATTTGCAAAACCGCCAAGAATAAGAGCTACCCAGATAAGAGCCATGCTCTGTGTTACAACATAGAGAAGGAATACCGCCATAAAAACCGCAAGACCGATAAGAATAGTCTTCTTTCTGCCGATTTTCTTGCCCATGTAGCCTGCAGGGATAGCTGCAACTGCCGAACAAACGGCGAAGAGAGTTGTCATAATAGTTGCTTCCGAAGTAGTTTTTCCAAGAACTTCAGCAGCGAAGAGAGCGAAGAATGTGGTGATTGCATTTGTTCCGCAGAAGAGGAAGAAAAGACCGCAAAGCATAAAGATAAGGCTTGTTCTTTCGCCCTTTGAGAGCTTTTGAGCCTTCTGGGCAGCCTTCGCTGCCTTCTTTGCTTCTTTTTCCGCCTTTGCTCTTGCAGCGGCATCAGCTGCCTTATTCTGCTCAGCAACAGCCTCAAGCTTGCTTGAAGGTTCTTTAACGAAGAACAGAATAACAAGCATACCGATAATCATAACAATTGCACCGGTAAGGAAAACATAAGGGAATGCAATCTGCTCGTTTGCGGTTGTGATTTCCGTGCCTGTAATTGCTGTGTAAATTGCTCCGACGATTGTGCCTGCAACCATACCGATAGCAGAGCCGATACCGCCCATGAGATTGATGATGGCGTTGCCCTCACTGCGAAGAGCAGGAGGAGTAAGCGCAGGCATGAGCGCAACCACAGGAGCTCTCCAGAGTGACATTGAGAAAACAAAGAGAATAATGAAGAGCATTGTTAAGGGAAGAGATCCGCTCAATGCAACCCAAGGAATAACAGCAAAAAGGAATGCCGAAACGGGAGCACCGAAAACGATAAACGGACGGCGCTTGCCGAGCTTTGAATGGCAACGGTCAGAGAGCTTGCCGAAGGTCGGCTGGAAAATAACACCGAAAATATTATCAAAGGTCATAATGATACCGATGAAAAGCGGAACAAGAGTTATACCGCCTGCTTCGGTAACAACGTTTTCACCCTGCGACTCTGCAAATTTTGCAAGCACGGGGAACATTTCGTTAAGCTTTGCGCTCCACTGGGTTACCATTTCGGAAGCATTAAGCAGTCTTTCAAGGATTTTGGTAATGTAGGGGTCATAAATTGCCCATGCAATTGAGGAAGCCATGAAGCCAAAGCCCGTAAGAATGGTTCTTGGGCGGTGAAGCTTGCCGTTTTCCCTTGCACAGAAAAAGGTGTTGTTCATTGCTTATTTCTCCTTACGAATTTAGAAGGCTCTCTTTATGAGAACCTATGTTAGTATTATAACACTTATGTCACCGATTTTAAAGACAACATTTTCCACTAAAAACAATTGCCCTTTTTGGTAGAGTTGACCAAAGCAAAAAGCGGCGCATCCATTCGGATACGCCGCTCGGCTATTCAATTAAATTCTTGCGCTAATTCAATCAAATAAGCGAATCGAACTAAATATTAGTCCTTCTTCTTTGTGCAAACGTAAGCTGCTGCTGCTGCAACTGAAACAGCTGCAAATACAGCGATGCCAACTGATGCTGAACCTGTGTCTGCGGGAGCAGCTGCAGTTGTTTCAACAACTGTTGTTGCTGTTTCGCCAGCATAGAGAGCCTTGATCTTTGCCTTAAGAGCATTGAGGAGGTCTTCGATGCCGGGGATGTTGAGGCCTTCGAGCTCAGCGATAACGCCGTTAACGTCTGCTTCGGGAACGCCAGCGCCCATGTTTTCAATGAAATCAACAAGGCGAACGATAACGCTCTCGATTGAATCCCACTGGCTCATGCTTGCCTTAGCTACGTCGATGATCATCTCAAGGATGTCCTTAACTGTAAGGTTAACATAGTCAACTTCGTCGCCTTCTGTGCAAGTGTCGATGTGCTTGTTGTATTCAGCTTCGTTAGCAAACTCTGCGTCACACTTTGAGCATGTCTTAACGCTGCAGATAGCAAGGTGCTTGTTGTATTCAGCTTCGAGTGTGAATTCAGCGTCACACTTGGGGCAAACATTCTTTGCCTGTGCGGGTGCATCTGTGGGTGTTGCTGCTGCAAAAGCCATAGCGCTCATTGAGAGAGCCATAACAAGAGCAAGAGCAAGTGCAAGTACTTTCTTCATTTTAGAACCATTCCTTTCAAATTTTATTGCTAGAGCAACAATTGTTACCTAATAGTAACATATTGTAACCGTTTTGTCAACACTTTTTAAACTTTTATTCGTATAAAATTCAAAAAGTTATCAAATAAATATGTGCATTTTGCATAATCGGCTGTTTTCTGCCAATTTTGCGCTTATGATTCAGAGCTGCTGTCAACAGTTGTTGCTTCTGTTGTTTCCCTGGTTGTTGATTCCTTTGTAGTGGATTCTTTTGTTGTGGGCTGTGTTGTTGCCTGGGTCGTGGCCTTTGTTGTGGGAGCCTTGGTGGTAGGTGCCTTTGTTGTGGGCTCTTTTGTTGTGGGCTCTTTTGTTGTGGGAGCCTTGGTTGTTGATTCGGGCTCATCCTTGCCGCCATCCTTATCAACAAAGCAATCATGATAGATTGTTGACCAAAGAACCCAGACATCTGCACCCTTCTGATAGTAGGAGTCATCAACAAGCTGATCTGCACCGATAGCTCTTACAAAGCCCGATTCCTTAAGACCGTAAACAAAAAGATTTGCCATCTCCGTTGATTTGAATGTGATTCTGCCCTTAACCTTGAGCTCTGTCTTGGGGATAGTATATTTTGTGAGCTGACCCTTAACAAAGCCTGTTGCCCACCAATACTTACCGTATTCTCTTGTGAAAATCTTCTTGTAGTGGCCGTTGTTATTTTCGCTCCAATAGCAGTCAAGCTGCATGTTGAGCCAATCTTCCTTGCCGGCGCAGTCATAATGGTTAACATCGCCTGTTTTACCTGTATATGTACCACCGGGAGCAGTGTAAACACCGATTTCAGCACCTACAAGAAGGAAGCCGTACTGACCCTTCCAGAACTGAATCATCCAGTCCTTACCGCCATAATTAAATCGGATACGAACCTGGTCAATGAACATGCCTGCCATGGGAGCCATGTGGTCATAAACTTCGTTATAGCCTGCATTCTTCTGCCAGCAGTCCTTGTCATCTGTGTAATAGAAGTTGCCCTCTGCATTATATCTGTAACCTGCAAACTGTGAACCGCCGTCACCGATTGCATCGGGAACAAGACCCGTGTTGCCTTCTGTCTTTTTCGTTGTTGCAACGGGCTTTGCTGTTGCGGCAGGCTTCTTGGTGGGGGTCTTGTTGACAACCTTTCTTGTTGTCTGAACAACCTTCTTCATTGTTGTGAGAGCATTACCCGAGGGGTCTGTTACGGTTGAATTGTTTTCATCAGTAACGAAAACGGGAACATCTGCATAATAGGTTTCGTCAACGTATTCATACTGCTGCTGAACAGTTGCCGAGGTAGTTGTATCTTCCTTGGCTTTGTCCATGTTTCTGAAGATTGCAACCGCTGCCACCGCACCGCCGATAACAACAACAGCGCTGATAGCAAGAATAAGAATCTTTTGCTTTGATAAATTGAATTTATTCATCACATTTCCTCCTGTCATTTATCTGATGTTCTGCCAGATAAAGATAACATCTTTACCGTAACGCTTATAAGTGTCTATTTCATAGGGTGAGAAATCCTCAACCTTTGTAAAGCCTTTCTTTGCCATTGCTTCGTCGAATGCAACCGCCTGTTCCTCAGATTCAAAGGTAATTCTGCCGAGAACGCGGAGAGTATTTGAATCGTTGCGGTTTTTAAGCTGACCGTCAACAAAACCTGTTGCCCACCAGAAATCGTTATAGTTTCTTGTGAACTGGGGAAGATATTCGCCGTTATCAAATTCATCCCAGTAAACGGTCATCTCCATCTTGAGCCAGTCATCCTGTTCAGCACAGTTGTAGAACTGTCCGACCGAACCTTTCGGACGTGTGTAAACGCCGATTTCACCGCCGACTGTTCCTATTGAACCTGAAATATACTGACCCTTCCAGAGCTGGATTCTGTACTGCTTGTTGTCATAGTTAAAATCAAGTCTTGTTGTTTCGATGCTGAAATCAATAAGACCTGCTCCCCAGTCATAAAGCGGAGTATATCCGAGATTTGCCTGGAAGCATTCGGGATCTTTATCGTCATTATATATGTAAGGTTTCTGACCGATTACGTCATAGCCCATGAGGCTCAAACCGGCAAATGACATATCCTGCGGAAGGTTTCCGCTCGGAGTAACCGCAACACCGCTGTTTGCGCCTGCCTGAACCTGCGGAACGGTCACTTCCTCAGTCGCGGGCTCGGTTTTCGGCTCGGTAGGTGCAGGCTTGGTGGTCTGCGCCTGCGTAGGCTTCTGCGTTGCCTTTTGAGTTGTGGGAACATAGGTGTCGGTTATAACCTGGGTTGTGAGGTCAAAAATCGAACTTGTCGTCTGCCCCGTTGTTGATTCTTCGGTTGTGGGGTAATAATAATTATTTCCCACGCTCTGATAGTTTCCCGTTGTTTCTTCTGCAGGCGGCATAACAACTCTTGCCTTTATGATAAGAGTCGCCGCAACGGCAACAAGGCAAACAGCCACCGCTGCCACAGCGATAACGGGAAGATTTGCACTTCTTTTTTTCATCTTACGTCCTCCTTCATTTTTATTTATCTACGTTTAATAACTATTAAAATGGTGGAGATGGCGGTAATCGAAACCGCGTCCGAAAAACCCTTGCAGGGACTTTCTACGAGTGTATCCCGTCTATTGACATTCCCTTATGCCGACGCCGCCGGGCAGGCTTCGGCACTTGGTAGACAGATTATTCATGACGGGCTATCCGCCGTTACCCGTTCACGTTCACTGCTTGTCGACGCCTCTTATGCGGCCGCAGTCCTCCGCACAGAGACGGCTGCTTAATTAAGCAGCAAGAGCAACTTTATTGTTGTCGTTTAAATTTGAAAATTGCGGATTTTATAGCGGTCCCGCACCGCTACTCGCTTATCCGGGCTCAGATTCCCCGTCGAAATCCTTTCATCCCCATATATTATCGGCGCAAATTGCGCTCGATTGTTCTTTGTGCATCCTTTTTTGCTGCAACTTCACGTTTGTCATAAAGCTTTTTACCTTTGCAAAGTCCAATTTCGACCTTGGCTCTGCCTTTAAGGAAATAGACACTTAACGGAACTATCGCAAGTCCGTCCTGCTTGACCTGTGCATGCAGGCGGCTGATTTCACGCTTGTGAAGCAGCAATCTTTTTGTTCTCAAAGGGTCGCGATTGAAAATATTACCCTGTTCATAAGGACTGATGTGCATTCCGTTGACAAACATTTCGCCGTCCTTGACAAAGCACCATGAATCCTTAAGATTAATTTTTCCCTGACGGATGGATTTTACCTCCGTACCGAAAAGTTCAATTCCCGCCTCAAGCTTTTCGAGAACAAAATAATCGTGATAGGCTTTTTTGTTTTGTGCGATTATTTTTATACTACTGTTTTTATCCATTGCAGTACCTTTCGTGATTTGCGATTGTACCACACATTATATAAGTGTGTCAATACCTGTTTTTTGTTGCATTGAAGCCGAAGAAATTTTTATTCAGAAAATAATGTGCATAATTAAATGCCGAAACACATTATTTTGCGGTTTTTGCTTTATAAACACGCTTCTTTGCGTAAAAATCTTTTTTGTTTTTCTTTTCCTCTGCTTCACGCTTTGCGGCTGCAGCTCTCTTTGCCTTTACCCTTGAGAGGGGCTTTCCCTTCTTTGCAGGCTTCTTCTTTTTTTCTTCCTTATCCTTATCGGGATTTTCCTTGTAGAAAACAATGCTTCCTCCGACAACCTGAACAACCTCGCTGCCTGTTGCGTCGGCAAGCTTATCGGCAAATTCTCTGGGCGATTCGGGAGCGCTTTCAAGAAGCACCTTGAGCTTTATCAGCTCTCTTTTTCTCAATGCATCGGCAGTCTGCTCAATAAGCGCATCGGAAATTCCGCCCTTGCCTATCTGAAAAAGAGGCTCGAGTCCGTTTGCCTGCGCACGCAGCGCTGCTCTCTCTTTGCTTGTCATGCATTATCCTCCTCAATCTGCTTTGCCAAAAGACGAACGGATTTTCCTCTGTGGCTGATTGCATCTTTTTCGTCGGCGGTAAGCTGTGCCATGGTCTTTTCTCCGCCGTATTCTACGGGAAGGAACAGCGGGTCATAGCCAAAGCCGCCGTTTCCGATTTCTTCATATCCGATAGTACCTCTGCACTCGCCTCTTGCAATAAGCTTTCTGCCATCGGGATAAACGCAGCATGCAACGCTCACGAATGCGGCGCCTCTCTCGGATGGGTCAACATTTTCAAGAGCCTTGAGAAGCTTTTTGTTGTTGGCATCATCATTGCCGTGCTCGCCTGCATATCTTGCCGAGTAAACACCGGGCGCACCGTCAAGATAATCAACCGCAAGACCCGAATCATCGGCAATGCAGGGCATTCCGCTCTCTCTGCATCCGCTTTCAGCCTTGATGAATGCATTTTCTTCAAAGGTAGTGCCGGTTTCCTCTGCATCGGTAAGCTCAACGCCTGCCTCTTCCGCAAGTAGAACACGGATTCCGAGAGGCGCGAGGATTCTCTGCATCTCATCTCTCTTTTTAATATTATGCGTAGCAATTATATAATCCATAATTATTATTCCTCATCATTGTCCTCTTCAAACAGTCCGTCTGCAAAAGCAGCAGGATTGAACGGCTTGAGATCATCTATTCCTTCGCCTACGCCAATAAACTTAACAGGCACCTTAAGGTCATTCTTGATTGCAAGAACAACACCGCCTTTTGCCGTGCCGTCAAGCTTTGTCAGAATAATGCCTGTAATTTCGGCAACATCTTTAAATTCTTTCGCCTGATTAACGGCATTCTGACCCGTTGTTGCATCAAGAACAAGAAGAATTTCACGGTCGGCATAGGGAAGCTGACGGTCAATTACACGGTAAATCTTTGCAAGCTCCTCCATAAGATTCTTTTTGTTATGGAGTCTGCCTGCTGTATCACAGATAATGATATCGGCGTTTCGTGCCTTACCAGCCTCAATTGTGTCAAAAACAACAGCTGCGGGGTCTGCGCCCTCTTTATGCTTAACGATATCAACACCTGCACGGTCAGCCCAGATTTCAAGCTGGTCGATAGCCGCCGCTCTGAAGGTATCTGCTGCACCGAGGATAACCTTCTTGCCCTCTGCCTTGAACATCGCCGCCATCTTGCCGATTGATGTTGTTTTACCGACACCGTTGACACCGATTACAAGGATAACCGAAGGCACGGTTATCATATCAAGCTCTTCTCCGCCGCTCAAAAGCTCTGCAACTATGTTGCGGATTTCCTGCTTAACATCTTTTGCTCTGCGGAGATTCTTCTTAAAAACTGCATCACGAAGCTTTTCGACAATTTCCATCGCGGTTGTTACACCGACATCGGACATAACAAGTATTTCTTCAAGCTCGTCATAAAATTCATCATCTATTTCGTTTTTTCCGTAAAGAGCGGCGTTGATTGCGCCGGTCATGTTATCTCTTGTCTTTTTAAGACCCTGATTTATTCGTTTAAAAAGTCCCATTGCGTACCCCTATATATTAATGTATATGTAATTATTGCTCCCGGGCATTCTTGATAATGTTGTCAACCGTCTTTTTGAGTGACGAATCCCTCTCAACCTCAAGCTTGATTGATTCAATTGAATAGAGAATGGTTGTCCTGTCTCTGTTGCCGAAATATTCGCTGATTTCCTTCTGGGTAAGATCAGTGGTTTCTCTGACAATATAGATTGCAACCTGCCTTGCCTTTGCGGTTTTTGCATCCTTTTTCTTCGATGTTATATCCGCCTGCGGAACGCCGAAGGTTCTTGAGGTTTCTGCGATGATATTGTTGACAATCGAAGAAACAGGTCTGCTGTCATTCATGATATCCTTGATGGCATTCTGTGCCATTGCGATATTTATTGACGCACCTTCGATATTAACAAGTGCATTGATTTTCTTGACAGCTCCCTCAAGCTGACGGATATTTGTCTTGATTTTCTCTGCAACATACTGCACAACATCCTGCGGAAGCTCAAGACCGAGAGTTGTTGCCTTGCGCTGAATAATCGCCATTCTTGTTTCGATATCGGGCGGCTGAATGTCGGCAATAAGTCCCCATTCAAAGCGGTTACGGAGTCTTTCGTCAAGAATTTCAATATCCTTGGGTGCACGGTCAGAGGTCAAAACAATCTGCTTATTTTCCTGCGTGAGCGCATTGAATGTATGGAAAAATTCTTCCTGCGTAGATTCCTTGCCTGCGATAAACTGAATATCGTCAACGAGAAGCACGTCACAGTTTCTGTATTTCTCGTGAATTTCTTTCATCTTTTTCTCTTTAATGCCCTCAACGATAAGGCTTACAAAATCCTCGCCTCTGGTGAAAATAATATCGGCATCGGGATTGTTGCGCTTGACTTCATTACTGATAGCACAGAGAAGATGGGTCTTACCGAGGCCCGAATTTCCGTATATAAAAAGCGGGTTATATGCAGCGCCGGGTGTTGCGGCAACTGCCTGCGCCGCCGCATGGGCAAATCTGTTTGATGAACCGACAACAAAGGTTTCAAAGGTGTTTGTTTCAATACTTGTCGAAGTCATGAATGGCACCTTTTCATTTGCAGGCTTCTTTTCCTCAACAGGCTGCGCCTTGTCAGGGTCGGTCAAAACAACCTCTACATCAAAACCCATAACTGCCCTGAATGCCTCTTTCAGTTCATTGTGAAACTTCTGTTCAATTATTTTCTTCATAAATTCGCTGGCTGCGATTTCAGCCTTTGCGCCATCAAAACGTATTATCTCAAGCGGCTTGAACCATATATCGTAAATCACTTCGCCGCAGCTGTCTTTAAGCTGCTCGCATACAAGTTGCCACATCTCTTTAAGCGATTCCATTACGTTTCCTCCTCTTTTAAATTTTTACGCATTCTTTCTCATTTTAACGATAACGATACATAATAGAGTATAACACAAGCATTTGAATATTTCAAGAAAAAAGAAAAGAAAATCAATTAAATTGAAAAAAATGTTGACATCGGCGGTCAAGCTGTTATATAATGTGTATTCCGAGGGGTATTTTACCCTTTATTTGTCATGCTCGGATTGTTATACAATCTGAAGATATAAAGTGAAACGGAGGTTAGCAGAATGAAAAGAACTTACCAGCCCAAGAAGCGTCATCGCAAGATGGAACACGGCTTCCGCAAGAGAATGGCTGACAGAAACGGCCGCAAGGTTCTTGCCCGCCGCAGAGCAAAGGGCAGAAAGCAGCTCACTTATTAATCCGAGAGGGTTGATGCAAACATGTCCCGCGCAGTAACCCTCAAACAAAATTCGGAATTCCACCGCGCTTACGGCAGAGGCAAGGTCAAAGCCTCCCCTAAACTCGTAACCTATGCTGTAAAAAACAGAGGCATGGGCTGCCGTACTGGCATTACTGCCGCGAAAAAACTCGGCAGTGCAGTTGAGAGAAACAGATGCCGCCGCATCATCAGGGCGGCATTCTCCTCAATTTCTTCACAATGCAGCGGCAATTGGGATATCGTTTTTGTTGCGAGATTCAAAACAAAAAACGCAAAAAGCACAGACCTCACTCCGATTATGCTCGAGCATTTAACCGAGCTCGGAGTTATAAGAAACAGAGCGGAGGCGGATTTTTGATGAAAAAAATTCTGCTTGCGCTGATTCGTTTTTACCAAAAACGGATTTCACCTCTGTTTCCGCCCGTTTGCAGGTATTATCCGACCTGCTCTCATTATGCCGTTGAAGCAATTCAGGTTCACGGCGCAATCAAAGGCACCGTTCTCGCAATTCTGAGAATAATGCGGTGCAATATTCTTTTTCCCGGCGGATATGATCCCGTTCCGCCAAAGAAACATTCACACTCGGAGGACGAAAAATGACCGTTCTTTATGAAATACTCGGTGTTCCGTTTGGCTTTCTGCTCAGACTTATCTATGACACCATCGGTTTCGGCAACTATGCCATTTCAATTGTATTGCTGACTTTATTTGCAAGACTTCTCATGATTCCATCATCTATCAGTCAGCAGAAGGGCATGGCAAAGACACAGCGTATGCAGGCGAAAATCCGCAAAATTCAGACCAAATACGCAGGCAACCAGCAGAAAATCCAGGAGGAAACAACTGCCCTTTACCAGAGAGAAGGCTACAACCCCATGAATGCAGGCTGTGCCCCCATGCTTTTCCAGTTTGTTCTTCTTTTCGGTCTTATCGGTGCAATCTACTATCCTCTGAGCCATTTCCTCACAGGAATTTCAGACGCTGAGATTAAACTGCTTTCAGACGCAGTCAAAACTCTCGGCAACTCAAAGTTCGCTAACAGCACTCATTTAAGCGAACTTCTCATTATTCAGAACATCAACGATCCTGCGCTCCAGAATATTGCCGGAGTCAGCGAAGCAACATATGAAGCAATTAAGAGCGTTAATTTTGATTTCTTCGGTCTTTTCTCGCTCGGCGATGTTCCCATGAATCACAAGGAAATTCATGTTATCTGGGTTATCCCTGTTCTCTCCTTCCTTTCTTCAATGGCAACAGGTCTTTATTCCCAGATTAAACAGAAGAAGAGCAATCCCGCCATGGCCAATAATCCCATGATGGGCTGCATGACCTTCGGTATGCCTCTCTTCTCGCTCTATTTTGTTGTTAATTACCCCGCAGGTATCGGTATTTACTGGATTGCATCCAGCATTTTCGGTTTCCTTTCAACAGTTATCATCGGTCACATCTACAACCCAAAAAAGATGATTGCAAAGCTCATGGTTGACGAAACGGTTGAACGCCGTTCAAAAGAAAACAATATGAAGCTGATTGCAAAGAACAAGGAAAACCACAACTAATTACAGGTGGTGACACATTTTGATTAAAGAAGCATTCGGCACTGGCGCAACTCTTGAAGAAGCAAAAGATGCTGCCCTCAAGGCTCTCGGAGCCCCTGAGGATGCAGATGTTAAATATGACGTTATCGAAAGACCCAAATCAAAGGTGCTCGGCATTTTCGGCGGCTCACCCGCAAAAATGAGAGCATATTACGAATTTGAAGACGACCCCTTCGCAAAAGCAAAGGAATACGTTCTCAACATTCTCAAAAACCTCGGCGTTGAAAATGCGGAAATCTCCGTTGAAGCAGACGATGAGGATGTCCGCATCGCAATCAACTGCGGCGAAGATTACGGCTCAGTTATCGGCAGAAGAGGCGAAACACTTGATGCCATTCAGTATCTTACCCGCCTTGTTATCAACAGAGGCTCTGAAGAATACAAGAGAGTTTCAATCAACGTCGGCAATTACAGAGAAAAGAGAGAAAACACTCTCCGCGCTCTTGCGCGCAAGAACGCATCAAAGGTCAGAAAGTACGGAAGAAATGTTGTTCTTGAACCCATGAATCCCTATGAGCGCCGCATTATCCACACAACCGTGCAGGAAATCGAAGGCGTAACCTCCCATTCAGTCGGCAGCGACGGCGACAGAAAGGTTGTTATCACCCTCGAGGAAGGCGTTAAGCCCTTGAACGGCGGCGGATATAACAACAGAGGCCGCGGCGGCTACAACAAGGGCGGCAACAGAGGCGGTTACCGCGGCGGTAACAGAGGCGGCAGAAGCTATAATGATGCTCCCTCAGTTCCCTCAAGAGCTCCCCGCTCGGATTCAGCAGGCGCATCGCTCTACGGCAAAATTGAAATCAACAAATAAGATTAAAGCACACTTCGCAATGAAGTGTGCTTTTTTATGATTATTTATCATTTTTTGAAATTGCCGTGCCTACGGCTTTGAGAAGTGAATCCTCATGAGAAGAAGGCAAGTCGCAGTTATAGTGCCAGATCATCACTCCGCCGTATCCGTTACTGATGGCATATTCTGTTTTCTTCTCAATAACGTCGGGAGTATTGAACCAAAAATCCTTGCCTGTATTTTCGCAGTGATACCAGCCGCTTTCGTCAAGAGCATCACAGCAGCCGTTGTAGCCGTACCAATATGCAGTCATATCTGTCGGCCGTGAGTAGAAAGGAAGTCCTACATTAACCTTTTCGAGAGGCACACCGTAAAGTCCTACCCTCTGAACAAGCTCTACGGTGCCTTCATATGTTGCGTGTCTGCCTTCGCTGTCAACGAAGTCATAAGTCATAAGCTCAAAGGTATCTATTGCAGCTATAGCTGCGGTTGAAAACTTGATGTTCCAGTCATTCCCTGCAACACCGAGAGTATAATCGCCAAGCTTTTTATCAAGTGAAACAAGAAATTTGTTGTAATAATGCCATGCTTTGAGGGATATCGGGTATTCATAGTCAAAATGCACGCCGTCGAAATCATATTTATCAAGAACAGCGATGATATTATCCTCCAAAACGCCGCTTGTAAATGCTTTGTTATGCTCCTCGCTCTGAGCTTCCATCTGCTCTTCCCATATATCGGAATCCGTGTTGCCCCACGGACCGAGAAGGTTGAGAGTAATATTTACATCTCTTTCTCCGATTGCCTTTCGGATATTTCCGAGTGCGGTTTCGAGCTTTTCTTTATCGTATGTAACCTCGCCCTTATTGTTGAATGAAGCACATTCAAAAAGAATAACATCGGTAACAATGTCAAAATCTTCGGCATGCAAGCTATCTTCAGTTTGAACATAGTCACCTCTTATATAGGTCGTGACCTTGAAATCATCAACCTTTTTGCCGACACCGCTTCCGCCAAGTCCCAGAAAACTCGTTATAATGGTTGCCAATGCTGTAAAAAACGCAATAATTCTTTCAATAAAAATATTCATATTCTTACCTCCTGTTTATATTTTAGCATAAACTTATTGTAAAATAAATATGTTTTATAAAAATGCTTGCATTTAAAACCGATTAGGACACGGTTTTTCAATAACAACTTGACATCGAACGACAATTAATTTATTATATAATAGGTTATTTATGTTAACACAAATTAAGATAAGGAAGTGTTTTCAATGGACAAACAGTACGAAGCCCTGTTTACCCCCTGGAAAATCGGTAATGTTGAAATTAAAAACAGAATCGTTATGTGTCCCATGGGCGGTACATCTCTTTTTGGATGGTTTGAGCTCGGCGGTTGTCACTTTGACAAGGAGGCAGCAAAGCTTTTCCTTGAAAGAGCAAACAACAACGTAGGTCTTATTATCCCCGGTATCGCACCTCTTCGTGACACCTTCTGGGGCAAATGGCTCTGGCAGAATCCCAAAATGTTTGAGGATCTCAAAGTATTTATGGACGAAATCCATAAGACAGGTGCAAAATTATTCGTTCAGCTCACAGCAGGCATGGGCCGTTCATGGGCTATCACCGAGCTTGTTGCACCTCTTCATAAGAATAAATTTACCCGCGCGCTCGTAAAGCCTATTCTTGACACTTCACACGAGCTTGCTTCACCCAGCCCCCAGCCTTCACGTTGGGCTCACGACATCATCTGCCCCGAAATGACAGTTGAGCAGATTCATGAAATCATCGAAGCATTTGCAAAAACTGCAAAGCTCTGCCGCGATGCAGGCGTTGACGGTGTTGAAGTTCATGCTGTTCACGAAGGCTATCTTCTTGACCAGTTTGCAATTGAATTTTTTAACAAGCGCACCGACGAATACGGCGGAAGCTTTGAAAACAGATACCGTTTTGCAGCAGAAGTTGTAAAGGCTATCAAGGAAGCCTGCGGCAAAGATTATCCCGTTTCGCTCCGTTATTCGGTTGAATCAAAAATGAAGGGCTTCTGCGAAGGCGCAATGCCCGGCGAAGAATATACAGAAGTCGGCCGAGCAATGCCCGAATCCGAAAAGGCTGCAAAATATCTTCAGGATGCAGGTTATGATATGCTTAACGCAGATAACGGTACATACGACTCATGGTACTGGGCTCATCCCCCCATGTATATGCCTCAGAACTGCAACCTTGAAGACGTTGCTCACATCAAGAAGTTTGTTGATATCCCCGTTGTTTGCGCAGGTCGTATGGAACCCGATGTTGGTGCAAAAGCTGTTGAAGAAGGCAAAATTGACGGCGTGGGTATTGCACGTCAGTTCCTCACAGACCCCGAATGGATTACAAAGCTTATTGAAGACAGACTTGAAGATATCAAGCCCTGCATCTGCTGCCACAGCGGTTGCTTCAACTTCTCATCCTCAAAGGGTCACGCAAACACCCAGGATCTTACTGACACAATGGGGCTTGCTCGCTGCGCACTCAATCCCGAAACAATGCAGTCAAAGAAATATAACATCAAGCCCGCAAAGAAGGCAAAGAAAATTGCTGTTATCGGCGGTGGCATCGGCGGTATGGAAGCAGCAATCGTTTGTGCAAAACGCGGTCACAATGTAACCCTTTACGAAAAGAGCGACAAGCTCGGCGGTGTATTTATTGCTGCAGCGGCTCCCTCATACAAAGAAAAAGACCGTGACCTTATTGCGTGGTATATCCGTGAAGTTGCAAAGTATCCCATCGAAATTAAGATGAACACAGAAATCAAAGATGTTAATGCTCTCGGCGCTGACGAGGTTATTGTTGCTACCGGTTCAAAGGCAAGAAAGATTCCTGTTAAGGGTGCGGAAACTGCAATTGAAGCTGTTGATTTCCTTCTCGGCAAGGCAGAGGTCGGCGAAAACGTAACAGTTATCGGTGGCGGCCTTACAGGCTGTGAAATCGCTTATGAGCTTTATCTCAACGGCAAAAAACCCACAATTGTTGAAATGCAGGATGACCTTGTTACAACTCCCGGCGTTGCGCTTGCAAACACAAGCTATCTCCGTGACTTCTTCAAGACAAACAAGGTTCCCGTACACCTTGAAACTGCTCTGTGTGAAATCAACGACGGCAGCGTAAAGGTTAAGGATAAAGAAGGCAAGGTGTTTGATATTCCCGCTGATTCAGTTATCATGTCAGTCGGTTATGTTCCCACTCCCCTTGCCCCGAAAAGCAAGCACGTTCACGTTATCGGCGACGCAGCAAAGGTCGGAAATCTCCGCACCGTTATCTGGGGCGCATGGGACGTTGCAATGAAACTGTAATTTAAAAATTCAGAACAGCATTAATCTTATTTCGTGTAAGATTAATGCTGTTTTTTATTGACAACTTCTAATTTTAGATTTATAATCAATTTAAATTCGGGCCCATAGCTCAGCTGGGAGAGCGTTCGGTTCGCATCCGAAAGGTCGAGGGTTCAAATCCCTTTGGGTCCACCAAACGGCGCCTCTTTCGAGGCTGAAATAAGAGATAATATTGAATAAATAAGAGATAATAGTAACCGTTGATTTTCGGATTCTGTTTGTATCATTATCTATTCTTTATTATCTCTTATCTATTATCCAAAAAGGAATAAGCCTGACCGGTTATCAACCGGTGCATAAATCCCCACTTCTGCGAAAGTGCTTTTCACTAATTCCCAATTTGATATTGATATGTTTCTCTTTTCGGTGTAAAATAATTCAGTAATAAACTTAAGGCGGCACAAACATGATTATAGATTTTCATACCCATTGCTTTCCCGACAAAATAGCGAAAAATGCTATGGAAGTCCTCAAACTCCGCTCGGGAATAACAAAACCTTTTCATGACGGAACGGTTAAAGACCTCGTTGGGCTTCAGAAGCACGACGGAGTTGATTATTCCGTTGTTCTCAACATTGCAACAAATCCGCACCAGCAGATCAAGGTTAACAACTTTGCGATTTCGTTGAAAGAGGTTGACGGTCTTATTCCGTTCGGCAGCATTCACCCCGACAGTCCCGACACTCTTGAAGAGCTCGAAAGGCTCAAGGAAAACGGTATCAAGGGCATTAAGCTCCACCCCGATTATCAGGATTTTTTTGTTGACGAAAAAAGAATGCTCCCCATCTATGAAAAAATCGCATCTCTCGGACTCATAACTCTTTTCCATTGCGGCTATGACATCGGCTACCCCGAGCCTGTTCATTGCACGGCACAGGCGCTCGCAAGTGTTCTGCCTGTTTTCGGCGGCGCACCCGTTGTCGCAGCTCATTTTGGCGGAATATGGACTCTGCCCGAAACCCGTAAACACCTTGCAGGAAAGAACATTTATCTTGACACCGCATATTGCTACGGTATGATTACTCCCCGATATGCAAAGGAAGTTATTGATATCCACGGAGCCGATAAAATTCTTTTTGCAAGCGATGCACCGTGGAATGCACCGTGGCAGGATATTGAACTGATAAAATGCTTCGGATTAAATGAAAATGAAGAAAAAGCAGTCCTCGGCGAAAACGCACGAAAACTGCTTGGTCTTTAATTCTTATCTCAATTCATCAAGAGTCATTTCGTATGCAGGAAGAAATTCCTCGACAAAAACCCTCGCCTCAGGCAAATCAAGGCTATCAATTGCACTTCTGATGCCCTCGCTAGCCTTTACAAATTCGGTATTGCCCGCCTTTTTCTCTTCGGTGCATTTGATGAGTGCGCTGATTTTATCGGCAGCTTTCACAAGCTTCCAAAGCTCTTCATCGCCCTCTTCGGGGATAAACATTGAGGAATAATCCTCTCTGAAGTCCTCGGGAAGCATCGAAATGAGGCTTTTGCAGGCATTCTCTTCAACGGTTTTATATGCAAGGCGCACCTCTTCGCTGTAATATTTAACGGGAGTAGGCATATCACCCGTCAAAGTTTCGGGAGTGTCGTGATAAAGTCCGATAAGCGCTGCCCTTTCGCCGTTGAGGTTTTTTTCGAAACGTTTGTTTCCGATAACCGCAAGCGCATGGGCAATAACGGCAACCTCGAAGCTGTGCTCGCACAAGTTTTCACTGTGTTCATTTCTCATAAGCGCCCAGCGGTTGATATATTTCATTCTTGAAACCATTGCAAAAAATCCGTTATCCATAAAATCACCTGAAATAATTAGTGTTAATAATATATCACAAACAAAATCAATTTTCAATACACGAAAAAGGAGGTAAATATGAAACGATGCATTTTCTGCCTTAATGAATGCCCCGATGACACTGCGGTATGTCCAAGCTGCGGATTCGGCGGCAGTCATGCCGAAAAAAATCCCGATAACTGCCTTCCTGTCGGCACAAGACTCAACAACCGCTATATCGTCGGCGGTGTCAGTTCAAAGGGCAAAGTTTTTACCTCTTATTATGCTTTGGATGTCCGAAACAAACAGCGTGTGAAAATCTCCGAATATCTTCACGAAAAGCTTATCTATCGTTTGCCGGGCGAAATGATAATAAAATATAACAACGAAACCTGCGCCGCAAAGGGCGACAAGGAAATTGCCGCATATTATGCGCATTATCTCAAGCTCTGTGCCGTTTCCAAAACAAGCGTGCTTGATTTTATTGACTGCTTTGCGGAAAATTCGACCTTCTATTATGCATGTGCAATAAACAACGGCACTCCGCTTTCATCATCAATCGGAAACGGTAAAACAATGACGTTTTCAAGAGCGGTATCGCTCCTCTCTCCCATTATTGACTGCGCCAAAAAGCTTGCTTCGGCAGGTAAATGGCACGGCAGCATCTCACCCTATACTATAATCATGTCAGATGAAAAAATCACAGCACTCACAGGTTATTCCTATCCGCCGAAAACCATTTCAACACCGTTTGACGCTCCCGAAAAACAGTTTGGCGCAAAGCATTGCGGATCATTCACCGATGTTTACGCAATCGGCGCTATTCTTTACGAAGCGGTAACGGGATTTCTTCCGCCGTCAGCCGCCGAAAGAAACAAGGGCAAGGCTCTGCGTTTCCCCGAAAGCATCGGTACACGCGAAAAAACAATCATTGAAAAGGCTCTCGCTCTTGATAAAGACGAAAGATATTCCTCGGCTGATGAGCTGATATCGGATATCGGCGGCAAACTTACGGATAAACCAAAAAATCATGCCGTGAATAACGATATAAAACGAAAAATCGTGCTTATTACGGCAATTATCGTTCTGATTGCGGGCGCCGCCGTTCTCATAAACTATTATATAATCGAACCTTTCAAAGAGGATAAACAATCCGAAAGTCTTGCAGAGCTTGTTTCGCAAGTAACAACAACGCCCATGGTTGACCCGTGGATTGAGATAAAAAACAAATACCCCGATGTTGAATTTCCCGACGGAATGAATCCTGCATTTTCTGACCTTTACGCAATCAATTCCGACTTTGCAGGCTGGATTTCAATCCCTGAAATGAACATAAATTATTCCGTTGTTCAGGCAGAGGATAACGACAAATACCTGCGTCGGGATATTTACGGAAAATACACAAATTACGGCGTTCCTTTCTTTGACTATCGCTGCGGACTGCGTCAATTGAGCCGAAACACGGTACTCTACGGCCACAACATGCGGCATGACGATAAAATCTTCGGCACTCTTGAGCGGTACAGAGAGATTGAAGGCTTCAAAAAAGCTCCGCTTATCGGCATGAGCACCCTTTACGGTGACTACACTTTTAAGATCTATGCCGTTTTCATTTCCAACAGCAAGGAAAGCGATGATAACGGAAAGATTTTCAATTACATTTTCGTAAACGCAGGCAATGAACGGTTCAAAAATTATATAACCGAGATTGACAAACGAAAACTTTATTCAACGGGTGTTGACATAAACGAAAATGATAAGATTATCACCCTCTCCACCTGCTGCTACGATTTTGAAGATGCAAGGCTTGTTGTTGTAGGCAGGCTCCTGCGTGACGGCGAAAATCCCGAGGTTGATATGTCGCTTGCAAAGGAAAATCCCGTCCCGAAATTTCCGCAGGCATATTACGATGCAAAACGTATGGAAAACCCGTATGAGAACGATATTATACTTTTTGAATAGGTGATTATTATGAATTTTTTGATTGTTGTTGATATGCAGAACGATTTTATTGACGGCGCTCTCGGAACAAAAGAGGCTGTTGCAATACTGCCTGCAGTAAAAGAAAAAATCAAGAATTTTGACGGCAGAGTGCTTTTTACGAGAGATACTCACGAAGCCGATTATATGTCAACGCAGGAGGGCAAAAATCTTCCCGTTGAGCATTGCATAAAAGGCACCGACGGATGGCAGATTCATCCCGAGCTTGATGCCCTCCGCAAGGAAGAACCAATTGACAAACCCACCTTCGGCAGCGTTGCCCTCGGTCAGCTTTTAAAAGCATACGATACCTATGAAGAAAAAATCGATAGTATAACCTTAATCGGTCTTTGCACGGATATCTGCGTTATCTCAAACGCAATGCTCATAAAAGCATATCTGCCCGGAACTCCGATTATTGTTGATGCAGCCTGCTGCGCAGGCGTTACCCCCGAAAGCCATGAGCGTGCACTTGATGCCATGACAGTTTGCCAGATAAAAGCTTTAAATCGCTAAAGTTTTTTGCGAAAAAGTATTGACAAATCAATTTCGAAGTGCTATTCTATATCCAACAAATAACAAACGAGGTTATTTCAATGAATAAAAACGTTTTCACAGCAGCATATTTTTACTTTTACTTTATCAAGTAATTTGATAGGGTCTGGTAAGTTTTGCTGAAAAACGTTAATGAGGTTCGTAACACCCCGCAGTGAAATTTACACTGCGGGGTTATTTTTTATGTTGCTTTGGAGGTAAACAAAAATGGTAGTATCAATCAAAAAAGGAACAGACGAAGCCCAGCTTCAGAATCTTATTGAATGGCTCAAGAGCCTTAATCTTGAAATTCATCGCAGCGAAGGTCAGTACGACACAATCCTCGGTCTTGTCGGCGACACAAGCCATGTTGATATCGACCTTATCAGCGGACTTAATATTGTTAACAACGTTGCACGAATCAGCGAACCTTATAAAAGCGCAAACAGAAAATTTCATCCCGACGACACGGTAATTGATATCTGCGGTCATAAAATCGGCGGCGGTAACTTTCAGTTCATCGCAGGACCCTGCTCCGTTGAATCGCCCGAGCAGATTTGTTCAATCGCAAATGATATCAAGGCTGCAGGCGCAAACTTCCTGCGCGGAGGTGCTTTCAAACCCAGAACTTCACCCTATGCATTCCAGGGCATGAGAGCAGAGGGTCTTGGACTGCTTGAACAGGCAAAGGCGGAAACAGGCGCTCCCATCGTTACGGAAATTATGGATCTCTCGCATCTTCCCCTCTTTGAAAATGTTGATGTTATTCAGGTCGGCGCAAGAAATATGCAGAATTTCGAGCTTCTCAAAGAGCTCGGTAAAACAGACAAGCCCATTCTCCTCAAAAGAGGTCTTTCCGCAACAATGGAAGAGCTGCTCATGAGCGCAGAATACATCATGGCAGGCGGCAACAGCAAGGTTATGCTCTGCGAAAGAGGTATCAGAACCTTTGAGCATTACACAAGAAACACAATGGATATTTCTGCAATTGCGCTTCTCAAAGAGAAAACACACCTTCCCATCATTGCAGATCCCAGCCACGCAGCAGGCATGGCAAGAATGGTTCGTCCCCTCGCTCTTGCAGCGGTTGCTGCAGGCGCTGACGGACTAATGATTGAGGTGCACAATGACCCGGCTCATGCTCTTTGCGACGGCCCCCAGGCACTCAAGCCCGAGGAATTTGCAAAGGTTGTTAAGGAAGCGAACGCAATCAGAGAAATTATGACAAAATTTTAAGGTGATATTATGAAAATAGGTGTAGCAGGCTTGGGACTCATAGGCGGCTCACTTGCAAGAGCACTTTCTGACAGCGGAAAGCATGAGGTTTTCGGTCTTGACCGTAACAGAAGCTCTTTGCTTGCGGCAAAAATGGTAGGTGCAATTACAGACGAAATGAACGAAAGCAACATCGGCGAATGCGATATGATATTCATTGCCCTCTATCCGCAGGCAACTGTTGAGTTTGTTGAAATATATTCCGACAAAATCAAAAAGGGAGCAATCGTTGCAGACTGCGGCGGCGTTAAAAGACCGATTTGCGCTCCATGCGAAAAGCTCGCAGAAAAAAACGGATTCATATTTATCGGTGCACACCCCATGGCAGGCACACAGTTTTCGGGCTTCAACTCATCGAGAGGCAATCTTTTCAAAAACGCAACAATGATTGTTACTCCGAAAGAAAATACGGATATCAGAGTCCTTGAAAAGCTGCGAAATGTGCTCAGTGATGCAGGATTTGGCGCAATTAACTTTACAACTCCCGAAGAACATGATAAAGTAATAGCGTTCACATCACAACTTCCGCATATTATTTCAAATGCTTATGTAAAAAGTCATACAGCTGTTAAACAGAAAGGCTTTTCCGCAGGCAGTTACAGAGATTTAACAAGAGTATCAAAGCTCAACGAAAAAATGTGGACAGAGCTTTTCTTTGAAAATAAGGATAATCTTATAAATGAAATTGATTTTCTTGTTGAGCGTCTGAACGAATACAGCACCGCTCTTAAGGCTGACGACAGAGAAGGACTTGTTTCCCTTCTCAAAGAAGGCACCGACAGCAAAAAACAGGCAAAGTAGGTTTTAAAATGGAAATTATCAAAGTTAATGCATCAAAGGAATATGATGTTATCATCGGAGAAGGCATTCTCTCCTCTCTCGGTGAAAGATGCGTTTCTCTGTTCGGTAAAAACAGAGCTGTTATCGTGACGGACAGCAATGTTGCTCCGCTTTGGCTTGATGAAACAAAGGCGAGCCTTGAGAAAGCAGGAATTGATACACTTGAATTTATATTCCCCGCAGGAGAAGAATCAAAAAGCAAGGAAACACTATTTGAGCTGATTGAATTTATGGCTGAAAACAAGCTCACCCGCAGCGATTTTGCCGTTGCTCTCGGCGGCGGCGTTACGGGCGATATGGTGGGTCTTGCATCTTCTCTTTATTTGAGAGGCATTGAATTTGTTCAGGTGCCGACAACTCTGCTTGCGGCGGTTGATTCCTCCGTCGGCGGTAAAACTGCCGTAAACCTCAAAGCAGGCAAGAATCTGCTGGGTGCATTCTATCAGCCTGCACTCGTGCTCTGTGACACCCTTACCCTCGGCACTTTGCCCGAGAACATTTTTGCAGACGGCATGGCAGAGGTCATAAAATACGGCGTTATCTTTGATAAGGCTTTATTTGACAAAGTAAGCGGCGGCGATGTAAAATTAAATATTGAAAGCATCATTGCACGCTGCGTTGAGCTTAAAAGAGATGTTGTTGCAAAGGACGAGTTTGACAAGGGTGACAGACAGCTTCTCAACTTCGGTCACACGATGGCTCATTCAATTGAGAAATGCAGCAATTTTGAAATTTCTCACGGCAGCGCCGTTGCAGTCGGCATGGTTATTGCCGCAAAAGCATCGCACGCACTCGGCTGGAGCGATGAGAACTGCACTCAGGCAATTATTGATGCGAATAAAAACAACAATCTCCCCGTTGAATGCGATTTTGCTCCCCATGACCTCGCCGACGTTGCCCTTTCCGACAAAAAACGTACAGGCGGTACAATTAATTTTGTTGTGCCACAAAACATGGGTGAATGCGTACTGAAAAAAATACCGATTGAAGAGCTTTATAAAATAGCGGAGTATAAATAATGGATATCCGAATAACTCCCTCGCCTGTTTCGGGCAGCATTGAGGGAATAGCCTCAAAATCCTTTGCACACAGAGCGCTTATCTGCGCCTGTCTTGCAAAGGGCAAAAGCCAAATCAGAATAAATACTACCTCTGCGGATATTGAGGCAACAGTTGAATGCCTTAAAAGCCTCGGTGCAGGAATAGAAAAAAACGGTGTTATCTATACGGTAACGCCGATTGATGCTTTGCCCGAAAGCGCAAGGATTGACTGCGGCGAAAGCGGCTCGACCATACGCTTCCTTCTGCCCGTAATCTGCGCTTTGGGCATCAAAACTCAAATAAGCGGCTCGGGCAGACTCCCCGAAAGACCGCTTTCACCTCTTAAAGAAGAATTAATACGCATGGGTGCAAATATCTCCGACAGCTTTCCTCTTGATGTTTCGGGAAAAATTTCGGCAGGTGAATACACTCTTCGCGGTGATGTCAGCTCACAGTTTGTGACGGGTCTGCTAATGGCTCTTTCGTTTCTCGGCGGCGGAAGAATAAAGCTGCTGCCTCCCGTGCAGTCAAGACCCTATATTGACATAACACTTGAGGTTTTGCGCACCTTCGGAGCTAATATTAAAGAAGAAAATAATACTTTTTATATAAATTCAAGCCCCCTTATGGGGTGTGACTTTACCGTTGAAGCGGATTGGTCAAACGCCGCTTTCCCTCTCTGCATGGGTGCGGAAGTCACGGGGCTTAACCTCGATTCGACACAGGGTGACAAGGCAATCGTTGACGTACTCAAGAAGATGGGTGCAGATATTACCGAAAAGAACGGATGCTATAAAGCGAATTTATCCTCGCTTCACGGCTGCAGAATTGATGCATCGGATATTCCCGATGCCGTACCCATTATAGCGACAATTGCTGCAACAGCCGAGGGCGAAACCGTAATTTATAACGCTGAAAGACTCCGCATAAAAGAGAGCGACAGAATAAAGACCACCGTAAACATGATTCGCTCGCTCGGCGGCGATATAGCCGAAACCGATGACGGTATGGTAATAAACGGCAAAAAAATCCTTTCGGGCGGCGAAACACCGTCTTTCAATGACCACAGAATCGCAATGGCGGCAGCCGTTGCATCGCTGAAGTGCCAAGGTGATGTTATCATCAGGCAAGCCGAGGCAGTCAATAAATCATATCCTGCATTTTTTGATGATTTTAACAAGCTGGGAGGAAAAGTCCGTGTCCTGTAACTTTGGAAACAACATTAAAATAACCATTTTTGGTCAATCCCACTCCAATGCTATCGGCGTTGTGATTGATGGTCTGCCCGCAGGCTTTAATATTGACACCGAAAAAACCGCTGCATTCATGGCAAGACGTGCACCGGGTCAGAATGACCTCTCAACCCCGAGAAAAGAGGCAGACGAGGTGAAAATTCTTTCCGGTGTTGTTGATAATGTTACCTGCGGTGCTCCCCTCTGCGCCGTTATTGAAAATACAAACACACGCTCCGGCGATTATGATAAACTGCGCAAGCTGCCCCGCCCCTCACACAGCGATTTTGCCGCAATGATGAAACACAACGGATTTAACGATATCCGAGGTGGCGGTAACTTCAGCGGCAGGCTGACCGCTCCCCTATGCTTTGCAGGTGCAGTTTGCATGCAGATGCTTGAAGAAAAAGGTATTCGCATCGGCGCACATATTTCGTCAATCGGCAAAACAGATGACAAAAGATTTGACCCCGTTAATGTCAGCGCAGATGATTTTGATGCTATTCTCAAAAAATCATTTCCCGTTATTGATGATAAGCAGGGTGAAATGATGAGAAAAGAGATTTATGATGCAAAGGGCAACGGAGATTCCGTCGGCGGCACTATCGAATGTGCGATTCTCGGAATGTCCGCAGGGATAGGTGACCCGATTTTTGACGGAATTGAAAACAAATTGAGCTACGCCGTTTTCGGTATTCCCGCAGTCAAGGGCATTGAATTTGGCTCGGGCTTTGAGGGCAGCAGGCTTCTCGGCAGTCAGAACAACGATGATTTCATAAGCGCTGACGGTAAAATTAAAACCGTAACAAACAATCACGGCGGTATCCTCGGCGGTATTTCGTCGGGTATGCCGATAGTTTTCAGATGTGCAGTAAAACCCACTCCGTCAATCGGCAGAGAACAGCAATCCGTCAACGCCGAAACGGGCAGCGAAGAAAAACTCGTCATCGGAGGCAGACATGACCCCTGCATTGTGCCGAGAGCTGTTCCATGCGTTGAGGCTGCAGCGGCAATTGTTATTGCGGATTATATTTTAAAATGAGGTTCTACCAATGGATATAAAAGAATTGAGAAACGATATTGACAGAATTGACGGTGAGCTTACAAAGCTCTTCAAGGAGCGAATGGAAATCGCCGCAAATATTGCAAAATACAAGAAAGAAAACCATCTTCCCGTTTTTAATAAAGAACGTGAAAGAGAAGTTCTGTGCAGCGTAACGGCAGGCATGCCCGATGAGCTTCAGGGCTACACCAAAACTCTTTATGAAACAATCTTTAATGTCAGCCGTTCACATCAGAAAAGAATTATCAATCCTCAATCAAGCCTTTCAAAGCTGATTGAAGATGTGACAGCTTCCACCCCCTGTGAGCGTCCCGACAGAGCTGTCGTTGCATGTCAGGGCGTTGAAGGCGCTTATGCTCAGTTCGCCTGCGACAAGATGTTCCCCTACCCCTCAATCGTTTACTGCAGAGGTTTTAATGATGTATTTAAGGCTGTTGACAGCGGTCTTTGCCGCTACGGAGTTCTTCCCGTTGAAAACAGCACGGCAGGAACGGTAAACAAGGTTTATGACCTGATGAAGGAACACAAATTCTACATTGTCCACAGCCTCAAGCTCTTTATAAGGCATTCACTCCTTGCTCCCGAGGGCGTTGAGCTTTCCGATATCAAAGAGGTCTTCTCTCATGAGCAGGCACTCAATCAATGCTCGGAATTTCTCGCATCTCTCGGAGTTAAGATTACTCCATGCGAAAACACCGCTGTTGCCGCCAAAATGGTTGCCGCAAGCGGCAGAAAAGACTGTGCTTCAATCGGCTCGAAGGAAAGTGCAGAGCTTTACGGTCTTAAAGTGCTTAAAACAGGCGTTCAGAACACAGATAACAACTACACCCGTTTTATCTGCATTTCAAAGAAGCCTGAAATTTATCCCGGCGCAAAAAAGACAAGCTTTATGATGACCATTCCCCATGAGCCCGGCTCACTTTATAATATCCTTTCAAGATTTGCTGCTCTCGGACTCAACATGACAAAGCTTGAAAGTCGGCCGATACCCGGCAGCAACTTTGAATTTATGTTTTATTTTGATATCGATGCTTCTGTTTATTCGGATAACCTCAAGGCGCTTCTCAGCGAGCTTGAAAATGATTCGGAGCAATTCAGCTACCTCGGAAGCTACACGGAGGAATAACCATGTACGGACTTTTAGGCAGAAAGCTCGGTCACTCGCTTTCGCCGCAGATACATTCGCATCTTTGTGATTATGAATATAAGCTATACCCCATGGAGCCCGAATGTCTTGACAGCTTTTTTGACAATACGGCATTGAATGGCTTCAATGTTACGATTCCATACAAAATTGAAGCATACAACCGCTGTGATGAGCTTTCCGAAACAGCAAAAAAGGTCGGCAGCGTCAATACCGTTATCCGCAGAAAAGACGGAACTCTTTACGGCGATAACACCGATTATTTCGGATTCCTTTATATGGCAAATAAATGCGGCTGCGATTTCAAGGATAAAAAAGTTCTTATTCTCGGCTCGGGCGGTGCAAGCCTTACCGTGCAGCACGTTGCAAGGGATGAAGGCGCAAAGGAAATTGTTGTTGTTTCCCGCTCGGGAGAAGAAAATTACGGAAACATCAGCCACCATTACGATGCAGATATCATCGTCAACACAACGCCCGTCGGCATGTATCCCAACAACGGAGAAAGGCTCATTGACCTTTCAAAATTCACAAAATGCCGCAAGGCGCTTGATTTGATTTACAATCCTGCAAGAACCGTTTTTCTGCTTGATGCAGAGAAGCTCGGCATCGACTGCATAAACGGGCTTTATATGCT
Organism: Clostridia bacterium; assembly: GCA_017409265.1. Taxonomy (GTDB): domain Bacteria; phylum Bacillota; class Clostridia; order Oscillospirales; family Acutalibacteraceae; genus CAG-177. The sequence goes on along the minus strand of JAFQSY010000006.1, from coordinate 4,283 downwards.
TGTTGCGCAGGCTCTTCGTGCCGCCGAAATCTTTACGGGTGAGTCAATTCCCCTTTCACGTATTGATGAAATTTACAATGCAATAATATCCGAACAAAAAAACATTGTTCTTGTCGGCATGCCCGGCTGCGGCAAATCCACCACCGCCACTTTGCTTTCAGAGAAAACAGGGCGCGAATGCGTTGATACCGACACAATGGTTGCTGATGCTTCGGGAAAAAGCATTCCCGATATTTTTGCAGAATACGGCGAAACGGAGTTTCGCAGACGTGAAACAGAGGCTGTGCTCCTTGCAGGTAAAGGCGCAGGCAAAATTATCGCAACCGGCGGCGGCGCAATTCTCAAAGAGGAAAACAGAATTGCTCTGCGTGAAAATTCAACCGTCATCTTCCTAAAAGCTCCCGTTGAGGGACTTGCAACCGACGGCAGACCGCTCTCAAAAAGTCCCGAAGTGCTTGAGCAGATGTTTGCTCAAAGACTTCCTCTCTACCTTGAAACTGCGGATTTTACAGTTGAAGTTGACCCCGACCCCGAAATAACAGTCAGGAGGATTACAGAATGCGTATCCTTGTAATAAACGGACCGAATCTTAATATGCTCGGTATCAGAGAACCTGATATATACGGTAAAAACACCTATGCAGACCTCTGCACTATGATTGAAAGCTACGCAAAAGAAAAAGACTTTGATGTTAAAATTTTTCAGTCAAACCACGAAGGCAGCATAGTTGACGAAATTCAGGCCGCTTACGGAAATTATGACGGAATTGTTATAAACCCTGCCGCTTACACTCACACAAGCGTTGCCATTCTCGATGCACTTAAATCCGTTGCAATTCCCGCCGTCGAGATTCATATTTCCGATGTTTCAAAAAGAGAAGATTTCAGACAAATATCGTATGCAGGCATGGCATGCGAAAAATCATTTATCGGACTCGGCTTTGACGGATATCTCAGAGGAATTGATTATTTGCTGAACAAATAGCTGCAAAACTGTCTTGCTTTGGCAGGACAGTTTTTTATTATTATAATTTTTTGCTTTTTTCGCTTGCGTGATGTTACATTTAATGATATAATTGCTTAATTGTAACAGTATCACAATAAAGAGAAAGTAAGGTGAGCCTATGAAAAAGAAGCTTCTCCTGATAATCAATCCTCGCTCCGGAATTAATAAAATCAACGACGACCTTATGGATGCAACCACGGTTTTCGGCGCTCACGGCTATGAAATGACCGTTATGCACACCTCGAAAACAGGCGATGCAACCGATTACGCCCGTGAACACGGCGACAAGTTTGATATCGTTGTCTGCCGAGGCGGCGACGGCACCTTCTGCGAAATGATGAACGGTATCATGCAGCTTGAAAAGAAGCCCGACATCGGCTATATGCCTGCAGGCACAACCAACGAAATTGCCAACAATCTCGGTCTTCCTGTCCGTTCTTCAGCGAAGGCAGCACAGCTCATCGTCAAAGAAACAGCGCTCCCCTACGACCTTGCAACCTTCAACGGTCAGTATTTCACATATGTTGCATCCTTCGGCGCACTCACGGAATGCTCCTATGCAACTCCCCAGAGCCTGAAAAATAAAATCGGCAGATTCGCTTATTTTTATGAAGCAGCAAAAGAAATCAAGGATATTCATAATATTCCTATCCGCTGTGTTGTTGACGGAGTTGAGGTAGAGGGTGAATTTATCTTCGGTGCGATTTCAAATTCATATACAGTAGGCAAGGTTATCCACCTTGACCGTAACGAGGTCTGCCTCAACGATGGTCTGTATGAGATTATTCTTGCCAAGAATCCCGGCACCGTCAAGGGCTGGGCTGAACTCGCCGGCGCCGTACTCAAAAAGAATCTCAACAACCCCAACATTGTCTTCCTCAAGGGCAAGCACATCGAGCTTGAAACCCTTGACGGCTCACCCCTTCCCTGGACTCTTGACGGCGAATACGGCGGCGATGATAACAAGGTTGTTATTGATGTTCATAAGCATGCCTTCAATTTCTTCCGTCCGCCCTTGCTCAACGAAATGACCGTCGCAGAGGAAACAATTGAAAAATAATAATTAACCGCATTGTCGGATTTCCAACAGTGCGGTTTTTAAAATTAATGAGATTAAAATTGAAAAAGCTATTGACAAGAACGAAATGTTGTGATAACATATATAAGCAATTTACGGAGAGATACCGAAGTGGTCATAACGGAACGGTCTTGAAAACCGTCGTACCCTTACGGGTACCGTGGGTTCGAATCCCACTCTCTCCGCCATTTTTTTAAACTTAATAATTTTTATATATAAGTTACCATGGAGAAGTACTCAAGTTGGTGACGAGGCGCCCCTGCTAAGGGCGTAGGTCGGGTAACCGGCGCGGGAGTTCGAGTCTCCCCTTCTCCGCCAAAGCAAAACCAATGCAAAAGCATTGGTTTTGTTTTTTTATGAGACTCGAACGACAGCGCCGGGAACCGGCGTGGGGCGAAGCGCCGAAACGCCGCCGGTGGCGGAAGAAGTGAGGCGCTGAGGTGAAGAAACAAGGAGCAAGTCGAAGCACTCCAAGCGAGAATTGCGACTATGTTTCTGAGGGGGAGAGTCTCCCCTTCTCCGCCAAAAACAGAGCTGATGCTTTTGCATCAGCTCTGTTTCTTATTTCACAAACATTACATAATCATCAATTGCAACCGATACAACTTCGGATGAATTTATCAGTTTTGGGAACTTGCCTTTAATCCATATTTTATTTTCGTTTTTTGAGACTGATGACACCACTACATCTCTGTCTGAATGTGACGGTAATCTCAATATGAACTCTTCAGATGTTCCGTCAATATAATTCAAAGTCATCTTCTTGAAAACCAACTCGTCGTCTTCGAGTGTTGCAATTATCTGTGCCCCATCCGTTACTTTAAATTCAATTTCAAAACCAAGATTACTTATCCATGCTTTTTTTGCTTTCGCCGTTACACCGTCCGTGCAAACGGTATTTTTTGTTTTTGAAAGATTAACAACAGTATTCGGATAATCAACCTTTATTTTTCCTTTGAATACACACGAAGAAACTATTACCTCATCATCACCGAAGCCGTTGGTGATGTTCCTGAATTCAAGATGAACCGTTTCTCCTATTATATTTGTTGATTGCGTGTTGAAATGAAGGTCAATAAGCAGAGTTTTTTCATCAACATAAGTCGATGATGAGCCTATCGAATACCCATTTAATCTCACAGGCGATGTTTCAACTCCACGTTCTCCAAAAAAATAGTTTTTCTCGGGATTAAAGCTGAAATCACGGTTTGATTTCAGCTCGAAAACTGCGACCATACTCCTTCTGTCACCTGCGATACCGATGCATGTCAGCGAAAAGTCGTCCGAACTGCTCTCGAAAACAGTGTTTTTGGGAGAATATATGCTGCTCATATTTTCTTGGGATAAACCAAAAAACATCGAACCGATATATTCCGGTGCCTGCGAATAAGCAACTCCCGTTGTTGAAAAAACAAGAATTGCAGTGGTTGCCGCAATTGCAACAACTGCTCTGTAATTAAATTTTCTCTTCGGATTATCTGCGCTCAAAAAAAGTTTTTCTTTCCAGATTTCGGGGGTTTCAACCTTAAATTTATTCATTTCTCAACACTCCTTTCAGCAATTCCCTGCCCCGTTTGAGACGGGATTTGACAGTGTTTTCATTTGCCGAGAGTATGGATGAAATTTCACGGATATCGTAGCCTTCAAAATAATAAAGATATATTACCGACGAATATTTTTCGGGCAAAGCTTTAACCGCGGTAACAACCTCTCTGTCAAAATCCTCTGTATATGTTACATTCAGCTCATCAATATCAAAATGCGAACGGTGAAAAAGCTTTCTCTTTATATCGCGGCATTCATTGAGAGCAACCGTCACAAGCCATTTATGAAGCTCATTTTCGGGCTTATTCCACATCTGTCTGCTACGCCAAAGCTTAATGAATGTATTCTGCCAAGCGTCCTCGGCATCTGATAAGCTGTTAAGATTCATATAACACACACGGGTCACGGAATCAGCGTGAATTTTGACAAGATTTTCAAACAATGCATTGTCGGATTGAGTCATTTCGTCATCCCCTCTCAACCATAAGAACGCGCGAAAGTGCCGAAAAGTTGCAAAAATATAACCAATAGCCAAAAAAGAAGCCGATGCAATTTGCACCGACTCCTATAAAATTAAACTTCATGAATACAGAACGGAACAACCATCTTTGTTTCGGTCACATCAATATTTTTAATATTTTTGCTGACCGCAACA
>JAFQSY010000031.1 GCA_017409265.1 Clostridia bacterium | reverse complement strand
GAAACGGTAACCTTCAAACATTGGAGGTTCGTGCATGGATGGACGAACTCGGTGTTCAAAAGAATTATGTTGCAAAAGACGGTTCTCAGCTGATTCTGTTGTAATTATGCTGTAACAAATAAAAATCAAAATAAAAGCAAACAAGCCCGTTGACTCATTGTCAGTGGGCTTGTTTGCTTTTATTCTCTTTTCTGATATATCATCCGTATCATTTTACGGTTACAAGGAATATTGATGTGTAACCGTTCCACTCGGCTGTTACATAGGTCTGACCTGCCGATTTTGGGATGATATATGTTCCGTATACAGAAATAACATCTTCATCGTAATCGCTGAATCTGATGTTAAGATAAATTCTTTCTCTTTCGAGATCATCATTTACTTTGAATACTTTTACAAATTCACCGATTCTGCCCGATTCGAGTTCATATTCATGAGGACGTACAGTTATAGTAATCGGATCAAAGTACTCTATTGCTTCTCTGAACGCTATTTCTGTCTTTACATTTGTACCGTTATCATATTCATACAAATCAGGAGAATTAATAATTGAAATGTCCACTTTATGCATTCTTGTTGCCCAAAGGCCCCATATATCACCGTATGCATACACCATAAAAACATCATCCTCAAGCAGAATATGACCGTTTGCCCTTGATGAAATGCCTGCATTATGGCAGCAGTGGCTTGTGTTAGTTTTCATAAAGTTGGATATTTTAAAATTGAGTCCGTCATCTGAAACGTAAATGCCGATTGAGCTATCTTCTGAAAATCTGTTAACAGTGTTTATTGCAACGAATTTTCCGCAATCTTCAATGTATTTTACATCGGATGAATCTTCGGATTCGAAAGTATGATCAATAGCTACTCCTTGATATTCCATTGTTGCAGGCCAGTTTTCGTCTGTTGCATCTGCAATGGAAAGTCTTGTCTGATTAAGTGCGCCGTCTCTCCATGTGTAGTAAATGTAAAGCTTATCCTTTATAACCACAAAGCTTGGTTCACCTGCGCCGAATGTGGTGGGATCGCCGTTGTAGGTAACAATTGCTTCGGGCTTGCCGCCCCAGCCGTTTCCGTTCCATTTTTCATAAGGACCTGCAGGGTTTAAGCTGCGCGCAACAAAAACATTATTTACAATGCCGTCCGGATGAACGGTCGATGTGTAGCCTAAATAATAATATTCTCCGATTTTTATAACACCTGGGTCACAGCAGGAATAAAAGTCTGCCGAACCGGGTGTAGGTTCAAGAACAATCTGTTCCTTTGTCCAGTTTTTGCCACCATCGGGAGAATGTTTGTAAAAAATCCAGTCCCACTGTTGCGAGTCACCAAGTCCGGCAGTCCACATATCGATACTGCCGTCTGCATTTGTAATAATAGATGCGCCGTATCTGTAGCCATACGACAGACCTTCAGTGGGAGTATAGATATCATAACCCATATCGGGTGCAGTAATTTTCACATATTTTGATGCATCAGGCTGTATGTACTGTGCCTCATAGTTATAATCCCTGTTTGCAAGGTCTGTGAATTCCACAGTCGGTCCGGGAGGCTGCATAAAACCAAGAGTAATAAGAACACTTGTAATAACACTTAAAACCGAAGAAAAAAATGAATTCATAATATCCTCTCCAATAAAATATTGCGTTTATTTAATATAACATATTTTTTAAAAATGTGTCAATTATTCAAGTAGATTTCTGAATGTATGTATGGTATAATTCTGATTGATGAGCTTTAGTCTGATTTTAAATCACACAAAGGAGTCCGTAAGAAATGAAAAGCAAAGCCATTCTCAGTTTAATTTTAGTGTTCATACTGATGTTTTCGTCGGCAGTTCCGGTTTTAGCTGCAGGCACAGCACAGATAACACAGTCTGTCACCGTTACAGCGGATAATCCCATTAACCGTTTTACAACCTTCTTTAAAAATATCATTGACAGAATTGTTGATCTATGGAATCAGATTGATATCTTTTTTGAAGTGAAATCAGAGGGTGTGCAGAATACAAAAAATGTCAATGCAATACATATGCTGAAATCGGTAACAGACACGATTGGTGACAGCTTTATCATCACAACAGACGACGGAAAGGTTATCGTAATCGATGGCGGAATGATTACTGAAACGGATTATTTCCTTGAATATCTCAGGCAAGCAACAGGTAACAGAAAACCGCATATTGACGCATGGTTTCTTTCTCATCCGCACGATGACCATTGCGAGGTTTTCCTGAATGTAATTGAAAATTATGGTGATGCATTAACCTTTGATAAGGTTTATGTGAATTTTGCACCGATAGATTTTTATTCAGACACTGATGAAGAAGCAGACAGAATCCTTCACGATTATGCCCGCCTACGACCTTTATTTGAAGCGAAAGAACAGATTCTGTCTGAGGGTGACATATTCAATATCGGCACTGCAAAGTTCACTGTTCTGTATTCGTTTGATTCAGCGTTTACCGGCTGTAACGATTCCTCTCTTGTTTTCCGTATGGAGCTCGGAGGCAAAAGCGTGATGTTTACAGGCGACAGTAGTGTCAGAGCAGGACAGAAAATTCTGACAAATTGGGGAAGCTCCGATATGCTTAAAAGTGATATCTGCAAAATGGCTCACCACGGACAAGGCGGTTGCGACAGGGATTTCTACGAGGCGGTTTCTCCAGAAATCTGTCTCTGGCCGACGCCTTCATGGGTATGGGACAACAGAAACGGTAACCTTCAGACGTTGGAGGTTCGTGCCTGGATGGATGAACTTGGTGTTCAAAAGAATTATGTTGCAAAAGACGGTTCTCAGCTAATTCTGTTGTAATTATGCAGCAACAAAAAAATCAAAATAACTGTAACAAGCCCGCTGACTGTGAGTTAACGGGCTTGTTCGTTTTTATTCGGTTATCATACATTCGGTAACTTTTCCGTCAGGCATAATTCTGACAGTTTTGATTTCCTGCGGTTTCCAGCTCATTGAGAATTTTGTGTTAAGAGCGGTGAAATCAACCGTAGCATCGGTTGCGGTGCCGTTTGTTTCAACAATACGCATGATGATACCGTTGCCGTTTTCTGCAGACTTGATTGAAGTGACAACAATATTTTCTTTATCAACGTCAAGTGCAGAATAAATCTGAGGTAGATTTCCGCCGTGGTGTGTTTCCTGATGTGTCTGAAGCGGATTGTTAAGAACTTCCGATGCTTTGAATAGTTCGGAATTGACCTTCTGAATATGAGGAACGATTTCATAGGTAAATTCCTGCTCGCCCTTATCAAGAAAT
>JAFQSY010000002.1 GCA_017409265.1 Clostridia bacterium | reverse complement strand
TAATAAGCAAATTTATTATCCATGCGTCTGCATGGGATCATTTTAACAAGTATAGGCTTAAATTTCAAGCCTTTTTTTAAAATTAACAAAAAACAATTATCTTTCGCTGATAACCTTTTCGGCAATTGACTTGGGAACTTCAGCATAATGGCTGGGTTCCATAGCGTACTGACCGCGGCCCTGAGTTCTTGAACGGAGAGCTGTTGCGTAGCCGAACATGTTGGAAAGAGGAATGTTTGCGTTAATCTGGATTGCACCCATTCTTGATTCAGTACCCTGAATCATACCGCGGCGCGAGTTGATATCGCCGATAACATCGCCCATATATTCGTCGGGAACGATAACGGCAGTCTTCATAATGGGCTCCATAAGAATGGGAGCAGCCTTTCTCATTGCATCCTTGAATGCCATTGATGCTGCGATCTTGAAAGCCATTTCTGAAGAGTCAACTTCGTGATATGAACCGTCGTAAAGAGTTACCTTAACGTCAACAACGTTGTAACCTGCAAGAGTACCGGAGAGCATTGCGCCCTTGACACCTGCTTCGATAGCGTTGAAATATTCCTTGGGAATAGCACCGCCGACGATATTGTTGACAAACTCGTAGCCCTTTTCGGGATTGGGCTCAATTCTCATCTTAACATGACCGTACTGACCCTTACCGCCTGACTGACGTGAATACTTTGTATCTGTGTCAGCAGCCTGGGTAATTGTTTCACGGTAAGCAACCTGAGGCTTACCAACGTTAGCTTCAACCTTAAATTCACGAAGAAGTCTGTCAACGATGATTTCAAGGTGGAGCTCACCCATACCTGCGATGATGGTCTGGCCGGTTTCTTCATCAGTATAGCACTTGAATGTGGGATCTTCCTCTGCGAGCTTTGCAAGAGCAATGCCCATCTTCTCCTGACCTGCTTTGGTCTTGGGCTCGATGGCAACTCTGATAACGGGCTCGGGGAATTCCATTGACTCAAGGATAACGGGATGCTTGGGATCACAGAGAGTATCGCCTGTTGTTGTCTGCTTAACGCCTACACAAGCTGCGATATCGCCTGCATAGCAGGTGTCGATATCCTGTCTGTGGTTTGAGTGCATCTGAAGGATGCGGCCCATACGCTCGTTAGTATCCTTGGTTGAGTTATATACTGAAGCGCCTGTATCAACCTTACCTGAATAAACTCTGAAGAAGCAGAGCTTACCAACGAAGGGGTCGGTAGCAATCTTGAATGCAAGAGCTGAGAAAGGCTCGTCATCCGATGAATGTCTTACTTCTTCTTCGTCTGTTTTGGGGTTGATACCTCTGATAGCTTCGATATCTGTGGGTGCGGGCATATAATCAACAACTGCATCAAGCAGAAGCTGAACGCCCTTGTTACGATATGAAGTACCGCAGACAACGGGAACCATTGTGTTAGCAATAGTTGCCTTTCTTATGCAGCTCTTGATTTCTTCAAGAGTAAGCTCTTCGCCTTCAAAGAACTTCTCGAGAAGAGCATCATCCTGCTCTGCAACATGCTCAATAAGCTCGTCATGATACTTCTGAGCAATTTCCTTCATATCATCGGGAATATCTTCGACTGTTACATTTATGCCCTTATCATCATTGTAATAATAAGCTTTCATGATAACGAGGTCGATGATTCCCTTAAAATCTGATTCAGCACCGATGGGAAGCTGAATGGGAACGGCATTACACTTAAGGCGTTCCTTCATCATTTCTACAACGCGATAGAAATCTGCGCCCATGATGTCCATCTTGTTAACATAGACCATTCTGGGAACATGGTACTTGTCCGCCTGTCTCCAAACAGTTTCGGACTGGGGCTCAACACCGCCCTTAGCGCAAAGAACCGTTACGGAACCATCAAGAACACGAAGTGAACGCTCAACTTCAACTGTAAAGTCAACGTGACCCGGTGTATCAATGATGTTTACACGGTGGTCCTTCCAAAAACAAGTTGTAGCAGCGGATGTAATGGTAATACCACGCTCCTGCTCCTGCTCCATCCAGTCCATTGTTGCGGCGCCATCGTGTGTTTCGCCTATTTTATGAGTCTTACCTGTATAAAACAGGATACGCTCGGTAGTGGTTGTTTTGCCGGCGTCAATGTGAGCCATGATACCAATGTTTCTGGTCATCTCAAGAGATACCTGTCTTGGCATAAAAACCTCCGAATAATTCTAAAGAAAATAAATGTGATGCTCAGATTACCATCTGAAATGAGCAAATGCCTTGTTGGCTTCTGCCATCTTGTGTGTATCTTCGCGCTTCTTAAATGCTGAACCTGTTGAGTTGGTAGCATCAATGATTTCGTTGGCAAGTCTTTCCTTCATCGTTCTTTCTGAACGCTGACGGCTGTAAAGAGTGATCCAACGAAGACCGAGAGTCTGTCTTCTCTCGGGACGAACCTCCATGGGTACCTGATAGGTAGCACCGCCGACACGGCGAGCCTTAACTTCAAGCACAGGCATAACATTTTCCATTGCTGCCTCAAAAACCTCAAGGGGTTCCTTACCTGTTTTTTCCTTAATAATCTCAAAAGCATCATAAACGATCTTCTGAGCTACGCCCTTCTTACCGTCATACATAACATTGTTAATAAGACGGGTTACGAGCTTTGAGTTGTAAAGCGGATCAGGCAAAACTTCACGTTTTGCGATATTGCCTCTTCTTGGCACTTCGCTTCCCTCCTTCATAGTAATGATATCATAGGTACTCGAGTGACAAATTCCCGTGGCGCCAACGCAGAGGCATACTATATATAATATACCCTTGCATTGTTTAAAAAAGCGTTTGCTTTTTCAGCCTGCAAGAAGATTTGTCTCAAACGATTTTTTGCGGTAGATTATTTCTTTGCTGCCTTGGGACGCTTTGCGCCGTACTTTGAACGGCTCTGCATTCTGCCGTTAACGCCCTGGGTATCAAGTGTACCGCGGATGATGTGGTAACGCACACCGGGAAGATCCTTAACACGGCCGCCGCGAATAAGAACAACTGAGTGTTCCTGAAGGTTGTGGCCAACACCGGGGATATAAGCTGAAACCTCAATGCCGTTTGTGAGACGAACTCTGGCGATCTTACGAAGAGCCGAGTTGGGCTTTTTCGGGGTTGCAGTCTTAACAGCGGTGCAAACGCCGCGCTTCTGGGGTGAATCCTGATCTGTAAGAACATTCTTCTTTGAGTTCAGACCCTTGAGCAGTGCGGGAGCCTTAGGCTTCTTTTCAAGTGTTTCTCTGCCGTTACGAACAAGCTGATTAAAGGTAGGCAAAAAACTCTCTCCTTTCCTCTAAAATTATATCGTGACGAAACCCCGCACTTTTTCAAGTGCAGGAATTTCGGACACCACAATTTTGTATTCTATCACATGTTGACTCTGTTTGTCAACACTTTTCACAAAAATCACTCTGCATTTTCGGCATTATTACTATTGCCCGTGGGATACACTTCAACATTGTTGTAACATTTCATGCCGGTACCCGAGGGAAGAAGCTTACCGATAATAACATTTTCCTTAAGACCCATAAGAGGATCAACCTTGCCCTTGATAGCGGCGTCGGTAAGAACTCTTGTTGTTTCCTGGAATGATGCAGCAGAGAGGAATGAGTCTGTTGCAAGAGATGCCTTGGTAATACCCATAAGAGTGGAAATGCAGGTTGCAAGATTTGGCTCTTCGCCTGCTTCTGCCGCTTCCTTGAGAAGTCGTTCGTTTTCAAGGCGGAATTCCATCTTTTCAACAACACTGCCGGGAAGGAACTTTGATGCGCCTGCTTCTGCAATTCTTACCTTTCTCATCATCTGACGAACGATAACCTCGATATGCTTATCGTTGATATCAACACCCTGCATACGGTAGGTTCTCTGAACTTCTCTGATGAGGTAATCATGAACAGCTTCAACACCAAGGATAGCAAGAATATCGTGGGGATTCTGTGCGCCTTCGGTAAGCTGTGCGCCCTTTGCGACCTTCTGACCTTCTTCAACTCTTAAGCGGAAGCCGTAGGGAATGAGATAGGTTTTTTCGTCGCCGTCGTCGCCTGTAACAACAACATGCTGGCTCTTCTTGATTTCACGGAACGAAACAACACCGTCGATTTCGCTCATGATGGCAAGCATCTTGGGCTTACGTGCTTCGAAGAGCTCTTCAATTCTGGGAAGACCGGTTGTAATATCTGACTGGTCAGCAGCACCGCCGGTGTGGAAGGTTCTCATCGTAAGCTGAGTACCGGGTTCACCGATGGACTGTGCAGCGATGATACCGACTGCTTCGCCGACTGTTACGGGGTCGCCTGTTGCAAGGTTAGCGCCGTAGCACTTGATACATACACCGTGTTCGGAACAGCATGAAAGGAGTGAACGAATCTTGATCTGTGCCTTTGCGCCTTCGGGAAGCTCACCGGCTGCAATCTTCTTATCATTTTCTCTCTGAACACTTGCTGCAACCTTTTCGGCAACAGCTTCGGTCATCATGTTGTCCTTTGAAGCGAGAAGCTCGCCTGTTGCGGGGTCAATATAATCTTCAAGAAGATATCTGCCTGTAAGTCTTTCTGCAAGACCGACAATCTTTCTGCCGCCAAACTTGGGATCACCGTCATAAATATCGTAAACGTTGATACCGTCTGTGCAGCCGCAGTCCTCCTGACGGATGATAACATCCTGTGAAACGTCAACAAGACGGCGGGTAAGATAACCCGAGTCAGCTGTACGCAGAGCCGTATCGGCAAGACCTTTACGGGCACCACGGGATGAAATGAAGTATTCTGAAATGTTAAGACCCTCTCGGTAGTTAGCCTTGATGGGTACTTCGATTGTTTTACCTGCGGTGTTGGCGATAAGTCCGCGCATACCTGCAAGCTGACGAAGCTGTGAATCGTTACCGCGGGCACCGGAATCAAGCATCATGTTAATGGGATTGAATCTCTTGAAGTTCTTCTTAAGCTCGGCAGCAACTTCCTTGGAGCATTCGTCCCAAGCCTTAACAACGCCTTCAGAGCGCTCATCGTTGGTGATAAGACCTCTTTCGTAGTTTCTGGTGATTCTTGTAACCTTTGCCTCTGCCTGCTCAAGAAGAGCCTTCTTCTGGGGAGGAATGGTTGCGTCGATAACAGCAACGGTAATACCGCTTCGTGTTGAATATCTGTAGCCCTGTGCCTTGATCTTATCAAGAACATCGGCTGCAACCGCTGTTCCGTGAACCTTGATGCAGCGGTCAATAATCTTACCGAGAACCTTCTTGTTAACGAGGATATCAACCTCGGGTGTGAAGATGTTTTCGGGATCTGTTCTGTCGATAAATCCGAGATCCTGAGGAACGGGACCGTTGAAGATAACCTTGCCGAGAGTAGTCTTGACAAGCTTTGTTACCATCTTGCCGTTTACTTCCTTGGACATACGGATTTTGATGTTGACGTGGAGGCCGATATCGCCCTCGTCATAAGCCATCATGGCTTCGTCAACGCTTGTGAATGTCTTATAGATAAGGATTCTTTCGCCGTTTTCATCGAGAATAACGTTGCCGTTTTCATCCTTCGCTTCAACCGCTGCGCCGGGCTCGTAGGGGTCGTCGGGGTTGTAGTCTGAATTTTCGGGATTATTATCATTAACCATTGTAAGATAATATGAACCCAGAATCATATCCTGCGTAGGAACCGCAACGGGACGTCCGTCCGAGGGCTTGAGAAGGTTGTTTGCGGCAAGCATGAGGAATCTTGCTTCTGCCTGTGCCTCTGCCGAAAGAGGAACGTGAACAGCCATCTGGTCACCGTCGAAGTCAGCGTTGAAAGCTGTACATACGAGGGGATGAAGTCTGATTGCTCTTCCTTCAACAAGAACGGGCTCGAATGCCTGAATACCGAGTCTGTGAAGAGTCGGAGCACGGTTAAGCATAACAGGGTGATCCTTGATAACAACTTCAAGAGCATCCCAGACTGCAGGATTTGAACGCTCAACCATCTTACGGGCTGACTTAACGTTGCCTGCAACTTCGGTTTCAACAAGACGCTTCATAACGAAGGGCTTGAAAAGCTCAAGAGCCATTTCCTTGGGAAGACCGCATTGATAAAGCTTGAGCTCGGGACCGACAACGATAACCGAACGGCCCGAGTAGTCAACACGCTTACCGAGAAGATTCTGTCTGAATCGTCCCTGCTTACCTTTAAGCATATCGGAAAGAGATTTGAGAGCTCTGTTGTTGGGGCCTGTTACGGGTCTGCCTCTTCTGCCGTTGTCAATAAGAGCATCAACAGCTTCCTGGAGCATTCTCTTTTCGTTTCTTATAATGATTTCGGGGGAACCAAGCTCCATGAGCTTTGCAAGACGGTTGTTTCTGTTGATAACACGTCTGTAAAGGTCGTTAAGGTCCGATGTTGCGAATCTTCCGCCTTCCAGCTGAACCATAGGTCTGATTTCAGGAGGAATAACGGGGATTACGTCAAGAATCATCCATTCGGGTCTGTTGCCCGACTGTCTGAATGCTTCAACAACTTCAAGACGCTTGAGAGCCTTTGCCTTTTTCTGACCAGATGCAGTTTCCATCTCTGCCTTGAGAGTTTCGGAAAGAGCTTCAAGGTCAATTTCGGCAAGCAGCTCCTTTATTGCCTCGGCACCCATGCCTGCCTTGAAATCATTCTCGTAGCGAAGTCTGTATTCTTCGTAATCCTTTTCGTCAAGAGTCTGATATTTTTCAAGCGGTGTGTCACCGGGATCAATAACGATGTGCTTTGCAAAATAGAGAACCTTTTCAAGATCTCTGGGTGAAATATCAAGGATAAGACCCATTCTTGAGGGAATACCCTTGAAATACCAGATGTGTGAAACGGGAGTTGCAAGCTCAATATGGCCCATTCTTTCACGGCGGACCTTTGCTCTTGTGATTTCAACACCGCAGCGTTCACAAATCTTGCCCTTATAGCGTATTCTTTTATACTTTCCGCAATGGCACTCCCAGTCCTTCTGTGGTCCAAAAATCTTTTCGCAGAAAAGACCGTCCTTTTCGGGCTTGAGAGTTCTGTAATTTATAGTTTCGGGCTTTTTAACCTCTCCGTAAGACCATTCTCTGATCTGTTCGGGAGATGCAAGACCGATTTTTATGGATTCAAATGTAAGATTGCTGTTGGATTCAATATTTTCCATTAAACGATGCCCCTTCCATTAATTAAATTGGAAAACCGGCGATTATTCATAATCGTCCTCTGACCCGTCAAAGTCAAAGCCGAAATCACCAATGTCAACTTCATCCTGCATATCGCCGTAATCATCATCGCCGCCGAGCTCTCTGATGAAGATATCGTTATCTTCACTGTCCTCGTCGATCATGAATTCGTCGCTTTCTTCAGCATCATTGACCTGCTGGAATGCTTTATCATCGGAAACGAAGCCGACATCGTCGTTGTCGAATGACTGACGGAGATCGATTTCTTCGTTGTTTTCGTCAAGAACCTTAACATCAAGTGCAAGCGCCTGGAGTTCCTTAACAAGAACCTTGAAGGATTCGGGAACGCCGGGAGTGGGAACATTGTTGCCCTTAACGATAGCTTCGTATGTCTTTACTCTGCCCACAACGTCGTCAGACTTGACGGTGAGAATTTCCTGAAGCGTATAAGCAGCGCCGTAAGCTTCAAGAGCCCAGACTTCCATTTCACCGAAACGCTGACCGCCGAACTGCGCTTTACCGCCGAGGGGCTGCTGGGTAACAAGTGAATAGGGACCTGTTGAACGGGCATGAATCTTATCGTCTACCAGATGGTGAAGCTTAAGATAATACATGACACCAACGGTTACGGGGTTATCAAACTGTCTGCCGGTGCGTCCGTCGGTGAGAATTGACTTACAGTCAAGGCGAAGCTGGGGTACCTTTGAAGGATCAAATTCAACACCCTTTGCAGCAGCCTCTTCTTCTGCCTTCTTCATTGCAACACGGTTTGCCTCTTTGAAAGCCTCGGTGATATCTTCTTCGTGAGCACCGTCAAAAACGGGAGTCATAACGTTGATGCCGAGATTTCTTGCAGCAAAACCGAGGTGAACCTCGAGAACCTGACCGATGTTCATTCGGGAAGGAACACCGAGGGGATTAAGAACGATGTCAAGCGGTGTGCCGTCGGGAAGGAAGGGCATATCTTCCTGAGGAAGGATTCTTGAAACAACACCCTTATTACCGTGGCGACCTGCCATCTTATCGCCGACTGAAAGCTTACGCTTCTGGGCGATATAGCAGCGAACAACCTTGTTAACGCCGGGTGAAAGCTCATCGCTGTTTTCTCTTGTGAAAACTTCAACGTTAACAACAATACCGTATTCGCCGTGGGGAACTTTGAGAGAGGTATCTCTGACTTCTTTTGCCTTTTCGCCGAAAATTGCACGGAGAAGTCTTTCTTCAGCGGTGAGCTCGGTTTCACCCTTGGGTGTTACCTTGCCGACAAGGATATCGCCTGAATGTACCTCTGCACCGATTCTGATAATTCCGCGCTCGTCAAGGTTGCCGAGTGCATCCTCGCCGACGTTGGGAATATCTCTTGTGATTTCTTCGGGACCGAGCTTTGTATCTCTTGCCTCGGTTTCGTATTCTTCAATGTGGACGGATGTGTAAACATCGTCACGTACAAGTTTTTCGTTGATAAGAACGGCGTCTTCGTAGTTATAGCCTTCCCATGTCATGAAGCCTACGAGAGCATTCTTACCAAGGCTGATTTCGCCGTGGTCTGTTGCGGGACCGTCAGCAATAACTTCTCCCTTTTCAACTCTCTGACCTGCTTCTACGATGGGACGCTGATTTGTACATGTGCCCTGGTTGGAGCGCATGAACTTGATAAGCTCATAATAATCGCTTGTTCCGTCGTCGTTCTTGATGATGATGCTGTCTGCGCTGACCTTTGTAACGGTACCTGACTGCTTTGCAAGAACTGTTACGCCCGAGTCAACTGCAGCCTTGTATTCCATACCTGTTCCGACGATGGGAGCACAAGTCTTGAGCAGAGGAACTGCCTGACGTTGCATGTTCGAACCCATGAGAGCACGGTTGGCGTCGTCGTTTTCAAGGAAGGGAATCATTGCAGTCGCAACAGAAACAACCATCTTGGGTGAAATATCCATGTAATCGACTCTTGATTTGTCGATTTCAATAAATTCATCTCTGTATCTTGCTGTAATCTTCTGTCTGACAAAGCAGTTGTTTTCATCGAGAGCTTCGTTAGCCTGTGCAACGATGAAATCATCTTCTGTGTCAGCAGTCATATATTCAACTTCATCGAGAACTCTGCCTGTTTCTTTGTCAATCTTTCTGTAAGGAGCCTCAATAAAGCCGTATTCGTTTATTCTTGCGAAAGTTGCAAGGTAGGAAATAAGACCGATGTTGGGACCTTCGGGAGTTTCGATGGGACACATTCTGCCGTAGTGAGAATAGTGAACGTCACGAACCTCGAAACCTGCTCTGTCTCGTGAAAGACCGCCGGGGCCGAGAGCCGAAAGACGGCGCTTGTGAGTAAGCTCGGCAAGGGGGTTGGTCTGATCCATGAACTGCGAGAGAGGTGATGAACCGAAAAATTCCTTGATGGCTACCATAACGGGGCGGATGTTGATAAGAGTCTGCGGAGTAATCTTATCGTCGCCTTCCTGTGCCTGAATAGCCATTCTTTCACGGACTACTCTTTCCATTCTTGCAAGACCGATTCTGAACTGATTCTGAAGAAGTTCGCCGACGGAGCGGATTCTTCTGTTGCCCAGATGGTCGATATCGTCAACATTGCCGACATGCTTGGTCAAGCAGTTAACGTAGTTGACGGATGCGAAGATATCGTCAACAATGATATGCTTAGGAATAAGGTCGTCACAGCGTTCTGCCATTTCAGCAAGAAGAGCTTCCTTGTCGCTGCCGCACTTCTCGATAACCTCGTGAAGAACGGAATAGCGTACCTTTTCGTTAATGCCGATTGCTTCAAGCTCCTCCTTGCTGATTTCAACGGGAAGAACCGCATCTGCATAAACCATGCCGTTTGAAATAACAAACAGCTCGCTGCCATCCTCGCAGGCAACAACAACTCTCATAACACCTGCGTTCTCTATTTCAAGAGCCTTCTGCTTTGTGATAACCTCGCCGGGCTCTGCAAGGAACTCACCTGTGTAATCAGAGATTACGGGCTGTGCAACGGTGCAGCCGGGAAGTCTGTTGAGCATTGAAAGCTTCTTGTTGTATTTATAACGTCCCACTCTGGAAATGTCATATCTGTGCGGATCAAAGAAAAGATTGTCGATATGCTGCTGTGCGGATTCGAGAGTAACGGGTTCACCGGGACGAAGCTTCTTGAAAACTTCCATAAGAGCTTCTTCGGTGTTTCTTGTTTCGTCTTTCTCCATTGTTGCTTCAAGCTTGTTATCCTCACCGAAGAAACGGCGGATATCATCATTGCTGCTCAAGCCGAGAGCACGGATAAAGGCTGTGATGTAAATTTTTCTGTTCTTGTCGATACGGACATAGAAGATGTCGTTGGCATCGGTTTCATACTCAAGCCATGCACCTCTGTTGGGGTTGATTGTGCTGGTATAAAGCTCAATACCGGTCTTATCGTGAGTCATTCCGTAGTAGACACCGGGGGAACGAACGAGCTGAGAAACAATAACTCTTTCTGCGCCGTTGATAACGAATGTTCCGCTCTCGGTCATGATGGGGAAATCACCCATGAAGACTTCCGACTCTTTGATGATGCCTGTTTCTTTGTTCTGCAAACGAACGGTTACTCTCATGGGAGCTGCATATGTTGCGTCGCGCTCCTTGCACTCACGGACTGTGTACTTGGGCTTGTCGTCCATTCGGTAGTCAACAAAGCTGAGCACCCAGTTTCCTGTGTAATCCGTGATGTCCGCCGTATCACGGAAAACCTCCTTAAGGCCTGTTTCGATGAACCATTTGTAGGAAGCCTTCTGGATTTCAATGAGGTTGGGCATATCCATAACCTCGTTGATTTTTCCGAAGCTCATTCTTTCGCAGCTTCCTCTTCTAACGGGATTCATTTTCAGCATTAGGCTAAATCACTCCGTTTCTTTAAATCTTCCATTTCCATGTGGAAAGCTGAATTTTAGTCGGGAATCAATGCCCGTTTGCCTTTAATTACGCGTAATATAAGACAATTAATAGGGTATTTAATTCCATTCTAACAATGCGAGACAATATTATACATATTAAAAAATATTTTGTCAAGTAAATTTTAAAAATAAATTTTAAAAATAATTTGTTTGTGCATTCATACGAAATTTTAGCATTTTTATTTCAAAACTTTGTTTAATATTTTTTGATTTTTGTTAATTTTGCTCAAGCAAAAAATCCGTATTCCCCAAATATCTTAAGAAAAGATTTTAGGAATACGGATTTTTCCAAACTAAAATATTAGTGATATGGATAAAATTTTTATTATAATATTTTAATCATATTATAATAGGTGTCCTGCGCTTTTCCTCTCCGCAGGCTGCAACATCAGCAAAACAGAGGGCAAAAACATCTCCTGCCGTGCATTCAAGAAAGAATATTCTCTGTGCATTTTCTCCGAGGGTTGAGAGGTCTGCCGCCTTTGTAATAACGGGCAGACGGGCAGTTTCTCTTGCTCTTCTGATAAGCTCCGCTCCCCTTTCGTTGAAGCCCATAACCCTGATATACGGCACCGGGAGTTTTAAATCCGAAGCCGTAAAATCGAGAAAACAGTTGATTATAATTCTTCTGATTCTCGCATGGGAATATCTCTTCGTTTTTGCCAAAGAATATAATTCACCAAGACTTTTTGCCTGCAATGCGGCGGATATAATTCTGTTTTCAATTCCCTCGCTGACATCGGGCACATTGGCAAGCGCGACTTTATCGGCAGTGCGCATTCTGTAAAGGATTGCATTTTCTATCCTGTTTATATCGGCTACATCGGCTTTTTCATAAATTCCAACCGCATTTTCAGGGACAAAACGCTTCCATTTACCATCCGAAAAAGCTTTTCTTATATATGATGCCGATGCGATATTTCCGCTTGACTCTTCAGAATCATGCCCCGCACCGACTCTTGAAAACGTTACAGGCTTCATTCTGCTGCCAAGATTTTTTATCGCCGCTGCATATTCAACGCCAAGAATATTATTCGGGCTCTTGATTATATCCGCACTTACGGGGCTTAATGCTCTTAATGCATTTTCTCTTGCGGATGCAAAAGGCAAGCCTTTTTTCAGTTCCTCATCAAGCAAAGGCTTTAGCAAGTCCGAATCAAGGCTGTCGACCGCAGACGATATCAATGATATATCTCCGCATTCGCTTCCGAAAACAAGCTCATCAACAAGTCCGAGTGCATCGAGTATCTCAACCCCCGATTCAGCAAAGCTCTGTGCGGTTGAAACCGCATAAACCGCAGGCAGCTGTAAAACAAGATCAATCCCGTTCATCAATGCAGCCTTTGTTCTGACAGCGCTGTCAAAAAGCGCAGGTTCTCCCCTCTGCACAAAGTTGCCGCTCATAACGGAAACAACATGAGTCGCACCTGATTCCCTCGCTTTTTCGGCAAGGCAAGCATGTCCGTTATGAAACGGATTATATTCAGCTATGATTCCCGCAACCTTCATAGACAGCTCCTCTAATGAAAATAATACCATAAAATACTTGAAAATTTTAACTGATAAGTATATAATAAACATTTGTAGGACTAAAATCAAGCAAATATTCACTATTAGGAGTGTTAAAATGAAAATTCTTGTTATTAACTGTGGCAGTTCGTCACTCAAGTATCAGCTTTTTGACATGGATACAGAAACTGTTCTTGCAAAGGGCAACTGCGAAAAAATCGGTCAGGAAACAAGCTTTATCGGCGGCTCTGCAAACGGCGAAAAGTTTGAAACACCCGTATTCATGGCAAACCATACAGAAGCTTTCCTTCAGGTTAAGAAGGCTCTTACCGAAGGTGCATCAAAGGTTATCGACGATTTGAGCGAGATTTCGGCTGTCGGTCACAGAATAGTTCAGGGCGGCGCACTTTTCAACGAAAGTGTTCTCGTTACAGATGAAGTTATCAAGGGCATCGAGAGCCTTTGCGACCTTGCTCCTCTCCACAATCCTGCACACATTCAGGGTATTAACGCATGTATTGATGTTTTCGGCAAGGATGTTCCGCAGGTTACTGTTTTCGATAACGCATTCCACTCAACAATGCCCCCCGAAGCATATATATTCCCCGTTCCTTATGAATACTATGAGAAATATCAGGTTCGTCGCTACGGCTTCCACGGCACATCTCACCGCTTCGTAAGCGCAAGATGCGCAGAGGTTATGGGCAAGAATATCGAGGACCTCAAGATTGTCACCTGCCATCTCGGCAACGGCTCATCAATCACCGCAGTTAAAGGTGGCAAGTGCATCGACACCAGCATGGGTCTCACTCCTCTTGACGGTTTCATCATGGGCACACGTTGCGGCGCTGTTGACCCCTCTGTTATCACCTACCTTCAGCAGAAGGAAGGCTGGACACCCGCTGAAACAGACACAATTCTCAACAAGAAGTCAGGCGTTCTCGGCATTTCAGGCGTAGGCAGCGACGACAGAGATGTTTCTGCAGCAGAAGCAGCAGGCAACGAAAGAGCACACCTTGCAAGAAGCATTCAGAAATATCAGGTACGCAAGCTTATCGGCAGCTACGTTGCAGCCATGGACGGTGTTGACGCTATCGTATTCACAGGCGGTATCGGCGAAAACACAACCGACCTTCGTGCGGACGTTTGCAACAACCTCAGCTATCTCGGCGTTGAGCTTGACAAAGAAGCTAACGAAATTATGAGAAGAGGCAAGGAAGGCGAAATCTCAACAGCAAACTCAAAGGTTAAAGTTTATGTTCTTCCCACCAACGAAGAGCTTGTTATCGCAAGAGACACAAAGGCTATCGTTGAAGCTATGTAATCAGATAAAATTTGCGGAGCATGGAAATCCATGCTCCGTTTTTCTTTGTTGACTATTCGAATATATTAATGTATAATATTATAATACAATAACATATACGGAGGGTAATATGGAATATATTGCTCCGATATTCGCTTCTGCCGTCGAAGCGAAGGACTTACCCGCTGCTGCAATTGACTCGTTTATGTGGGACACAAACGGCTGCAAACCTGAAAGCTATGCGTCAATGTTTGCGGTTAAGGGCGAAGGAATCCACGCTCTGCTCTGGTCCTTTGAAGAAAATATCCGCTGTGAATGCACAAGGCGCGACGACCCTGTTTATACCGACAGCTGCCTTGAGCTTTTTCTTATGCCCGTTGACGGAGATAACCGTTATATAAATTTCGAAGTCAACTCAAATGGCGTTTATCTTTCTCAAATCGGCACCTGCCGTGAGGACAGAGTTTTTATAAAGGAGCTCATTGACCTTGAACCTGTAATTTATACTATGAAGCTTGAGGAAGACGGCAAAAAGGCTTGGGGATATGAAATCATTCTCTCTGAGAAGTTTATTTCGACCCTTTATCAAACGGATTTTAAAATTCAAGAAACATCAATTAAAGGAAATTTCTATAAATGCGCCGATTCGGCTGAATTTCCCCATTACGGCGCGCATTTCCCTGTTAAAACGCAAAACCCCGATTTTCACAGACCCGAATTTTTCGGTAAAATCACATTCAGAAAGGTTTAACAAGCGATGGAAAATCTTAACAATATATCCGAGCTTCTCGGCGTGTTCAGATTCAGCGGCGAATTTGAAAAATCAACACAGCTGCATGACGGCCACATCAACAACACATATAAATTCGATTTCCGTGAGGCTGACGGCACTCTTAACAGATATCTTGTGCAGGAAATCAATACCTATGTTTTCAAGGACTATGAGGGTCTTATGAAAAATGTTATGGGCGTTACCGAATTTATGCGCAAGAAGGTTGCCGAAAACGGTGGCGATGTCAGCCGTGAATGCCTTTGCGTTATTCCCACAAAAGAAGGTAAACCTTATTATATTGACAGCGAAAACCGCTGCTGGAGATGCTATAACTTTATTTATGACACTCATTCATACCAGTGCGTTGACAGCGCAGAAACATTTTACAATGCCGCGAAGGCTTTCGGCAAATTCCAGAACATGCTTGCGGATTACCCCATTGATTCGCTGACAGAAACCATCCCCAACTTCCACAACACGGTTTCAAGATTTGCAGATTTCAAAAAAGCTGTTTCGGATAACCTTTCGGGAAGAGCAGGGCTTGTCAAGGAAGAAATCGACTTTGTTCTTGCCCGTGAAAAGGATTGCTCCGTGCTTCTCGACCTTGTTGCAGATGGTAGGCTTCCCTTAAGAGTTACTCACAACGATACAAAGCTCAATAACGTTATGTTTGACAACGAAACAAACGAAGGCATCTGCGTTGTTGACCTTGACACAGTTATGCCCGGACTTTCGCTCTATGACTTCGGCGACAGCATACGTTTCGGCGCAAACACCGCCGCCGAGGACGAAAAAGATGTTTCAAAGGTATCTCTCAGCGTTGAATATTTCAAAGCATATGCCCTCGGCTATCTTTCAGCAGCAGGTGAAAGCCTTACTGCAGAAGAAATCAATCAGCTTGCATTCTCATCAAAGCTCATGACCCTTGAATGCGGAATGCGTTTCCTCGGTGACTATCTGAACGGCGATGTTTACTTCAAAACAGCATATCCCGAGCATAATCTCGTCAGAAGCCGTACACAGTTTGCACTCGTTGCCGATATTGAAAAGAAAATGGAACAGATGCAGGAAGCGGTTGCCGAATGCTGCCGTGAACTCGGTATTGAGAAATGATTACCTCTGAAATCTTAAGCGAATACGAATTTAAAAAGCGTTTCGTTCTCTGGCGTGTAAAAAACGATATCGGTATGTATCTGCCTGAAAATATGACAATTGATGAATACGCTGAAGTTCTGCCGATGCCCGATTTTGACTATGTTCACACGCAATCCTTTGCCGATGAAAACGGTGACCTCATAACCATGCTCAAGAGCAAAGTTCATTTAAGCGACTGGATGACCAGAAATCACAGAGAGCCGAGAGATTTCACTTTTTATCTCGTTCTTAAAACCCTCACCGATTCTCCCGAGGTTGAGCCGTTCCCGATGGGTTATATAGTTGTAGATTAAGAAAGACCGCTGAAAACAGCGGTCTTTTTATCATTTAATCTTTATAAGTCTGTCGCCTTTAACAAGATACGCATTCTTTGCAAGGTCAATCATAGGCTGGTCATTGAGTGAATCGGTATAAAAATTATCAATCTCCGCATCAGGGAATTTTTCTTTGAAAAACTTGACTTTATTTTCACGGAAACAAAAATCGACAAGCTTCATATTTTCAAGATCTGTTGTTGAGCCTACATAATTTTTGATATTGAGTCTGCGGCAAATCTCTTCAAGAACAACATCAAGACATGCCGATATGATTATATCATCATCCCTTCTCTGCTCAAGATAGAAAGGCTTTATCTTTCGGATATTTTTATCCCAGAAAGCAACAACATCGCTTTCGATATCATCTATCGACTGCGCAAACTTCTCAACAACACCTGCGTACTTATCCATTACGTCATCAAGTGAAATTTTGCCTGCCTTATATTTGAGAATGCAGCTGACCGCCCACGGCAGCTTTGCAAGAAGTCTCGGATCCTTCTTTAAATAGCCGAGAAAAAGGTCAACTCCTGACTCGCCTCTGTAAATCGTATTGTCAAAATCATAAACATTCATTAAAACATACCATCCTTATGTTTTGTCCCTTATGAAAGTATATCACCATAAACTTCAACTTATTTTCTAAATAAGAATATATTTCTTATGGTTTTCTTAAGAATTGTTAAAGAAATTTTTAACGCATGATTGAAAATAATTTTTTGGGGTGATATACTTTACTGATGAAAACACAAACGGAGAGAATAGAATGAAATCTAAATTATCAGACAATGGTTTTTACAAAGCCTTTTTCACAATGACGCTGACACTCGCTTTACAGAACATAATTGTTTTCGGGGTCAACCTTGCAGACTCTGTTATGATGGGTGCATACAGCGAAACTGCCCTGAGCGGAGTCGGCATATGCAACAACATTCAGTTTTTCCTCAACATGGCTGCCTCGGGTATTTCCTCGGGCATGACTGTTATTGCCTCGCAGTATTGGGGACAGAAAGACACGAAACCCATTCACAGGGTTTCGGCTGTTGCCATGTGGCTCGGCATCGTTTTCACCATGCTGATTTTTGCATTTGCGGCAATCGCTCCCGATATGCTTATCCGCCTTTTCACGGATAAAGAGGCAGTTATCGAACAGGCGGTACTCTATCTTGATATTATAAAATATACATATTTAATGTATACCCTTTCAACAATTCTGCTTGCGATTCTCCGCAGCGTTGAAACTGTCAGAATCGGCTTTTACGTTTCCCTTTCGTCATTTGCACTCAACATTTTCCTCAATTACGCCCTCATCTACGGTAAATTCGGTGCGCCCGAAATGGGAATCAGAGGTGCTGCATTCGCCACTCTTGTTTCGAGAGCAGTCGAGCTTGCTGTTACTGTTATTTATATCCTTGCGGTTGATAAAAAGCTGAAAATACGAATCCGCAACCTTTTCACGGTTGATATCCCGATGGTAAAGGATTATTTCAAAACAGGTTTGCCGCTGATGATGAGCAGCGTTTCATGGGGAATTGCCATGAGCATTCAGGGCGCAATCATCGGCAGACTTGTTGAAAGCGCAATTGCCGCAAACAGCATTGCGACAACTCTTTTCCAGGTTGCAACGGTTATCTGCTATGCTTCAAGTAACGCTGCATGCGTTCTTATCGGCAAAACCGTCGGCGAAAATATGAGCCTTGATATTATAAAACGCAGAAGCAAGAATCTTCAGCTCATTTTCCTTGCAATCGGTGTTGTGTCAAGCGCAATTCTGTTGCTTTCAAAAAATCTTATCATTGACTTTTATAATGCCTCTCCCGAAACACTTGATATAACCAATCAGTTTATATGGGTACTCTGCGTGACGATTATCGGCACGGCATATGAAGCTCCCTGCCTTTGCGGAATTGTTTCGGGCGGCGGAGAAACATCGTTTGTTCTTAAAAACGATATCATTTTTATGTGGCTAATTGTTCTGCCTTTGAGTGCATTAAGCGCATTTGTTTTCAAATTTCCCGTTGTTGTTACTTTCGCATGCCTTAAGGCCGACCAGGTGCTCAAATGCGCCGTTGCAGTTATCAAGGTAAATAAATTCAATTGGATAAAAACGGTTACAAGATAGAAAAATCGGACTGCTCGTAATGAACAGTCCGATGATTTTTTATTTATCCGACCTTACTCGGTTTTGTTACCTTTGGCGGTTTTGCGAGCTTCGCTCTTTTGCTGTTGGGGTTGCGCTCAATGAGCGGCTCGGAACCGTCGGTGACACTTGCTGCGGTTATGCAGACTCTTTCAACCGCCGCATCTGACGGTACGTCATACATAATGGGCATAAGCACTCCCTCGATTATCGAGCGGAGTCCGCGGGCGCCTGTTTTCTTTTCAAGAGCCTTGTCTGCAATTGCCTCAAGCGCAGTATCGTCAAACTCAAGCTCAACTCCGTCAAGCTTGAACAGCTCTTTATACTGCTTGACAATTGCGTTCTTGGGAGTTGTAAGAATCTTGACAAGCGCATCTCTGTCAAGCTCCTTAAGAGTTGTTATAACGGGCAGACGGCCTACAAGCTCCGGAATAATGCCGAACTTGACAAGGTCCTGCTGAATAACTTTTTCAACAAGATTTTCTTTAGCGGTCTCTGCTTTGCTCTTAACCTGTGCGCCAAAGCCGAGAGTTGTTCCCTCGGAGCGCTTCTCGATTATCTTTTCGATGCCGTCAAACGCACCGCCGCAGATAAAGAGAATGTTTGAGGTGTCAATCTGAATGAACTCCTGCTGCGGATGCTTTCTGCCACCCTGCGGAGGAACATTCGCAACCGTTCCCTCGATTATCTTGAGCAATGCCTGCTGAACACCTTCGCCGCTGACATCTCTTGTTATTGACGGATTCTCGCTCTTGCGGGCAATTTTATCAATCTCGTCAACATAAATGATGCCTCTTTCGGCACGCTCAACATCAAAATCTGCCGCCTGAATAATTCTCAGAAGAATATTTTCAACGTCCTCACCGACATAGCCTGCTTCGGTGAGAGTTGTTGCATCGGCAATCGCAAAGGGAACATCGAGTATCTTTGCAAGAGTCTGTGCAAGCATGGTTTTGCCCACACCCGTCGGACCGAGAAGAAGAATATTGCTCTTCTGAATCTCAACATCGGAGCAACCCTTGCTGCCGATACGCTTATAATGATTATAAACAGCAACGCTCAATGCAATCTTTGCGCTGTCCTGTCCGATAACGTATTCATCAAGCAAAGCTTTGATTTCGTGGGGCTTGGGCAGAGAATCACTGTCAAATCCGCCGTGGCTGTGATGTGGCTCGGATTCGATTATCGAACAGCAAAGGTCAATGCATTCATTGCAGATATATACATTCGGACCTGCGATAAGCTTTTCAACCTGATCCTGCGTTTTGTAGCAAAACGAGCAGGAAACAAGCGGCTTTTCGCGTCTTTCATCATCTCTGGGCATATTTTTCTCCCTTATCTTTTAGCTATAACCTTATCAACAAGGCCGTACTCCATAGCCTCCTGGGCTGTGAGATAGTTGTCTCTTTCGGTATCTCTTGCGATTTCTTCGATTGAGCGGCCTGTGTTTTCAGCAAGGATTCTGTTGAGTCTTTCTCTTGTTTTGAGAATGTGGTCTGCAACAATCTTGATTTCGGTTGCCTGACCCCTTGCGCCGCCAAGAGGCTGATGAATCATAATCTCGCTGTTGGGAAGAGCAAATCTCTTGCCCTTTGCGCCAGACGAGAGCAGGAATGCACCCATTGAGGCTGCCATACCCATGCAGATTGTCGAAACATCGCACTTAATGTACTGCATTGTGTCATAGATAGCCATACCTGCGGTTACGGAGCCGCCGGGGCTGTTGATATAAAGGCTGATATCCTTATCTGGATCCTGTCCTTCGAGATAGAGGAGCTGGGCAACAACAATGCTTGCAGTTGCGTCGTTAACCTCATCGGAGAGAACGATAATTCTGTCGTTTAAGAGACGCGAAAAAATATCATACGAACGCTCGCCTCTGTTGGTCTGTTCAACAACATAAGGTACTAATGCCATTAAAAATCAATCCTTTCTCCGCAATAAAATAATAGATTTTCAGAATAAATAAACCGGTATTTACACCGGTTTATTTTGCTCATATTAAGTATAGTTAGCTTTTGGAAGAATTATTCAGCTGCTTCTTCCTTCTTTTCAGCAGCCTTCTTTGTTGTTTTCTTTGCAGCAGGCTTCTTTGCGGGCTTTGCCTCTTCAGCGCCTTCCTCTGCTTCAGCAGCTTCCTTCTTCTTGGTTGCTCTCTTTGCAGCAGGCTTCTTTGCCTTTGCAGAATCAATTACAGTCTTAATTGCCTGCTGTCTTGCGATTTCAGCAGCAACAGTTGCTTCGGGAACAAGTTCCTTAATCTTTTCAACATCGAGATTATACATCTCTGCCATCTTTGAAAATTCTTCTGCGATTGCTTCATCAGTAGCCTTGATTGCTTCAAGTTCAATAATCTTTTCAACAGCAAGCTCAATCTTAACGTCTGCAACTGCACGCTCTCTCATCTGGCTTTCAAACATTGCCTTATCCATGCCCATATACATAAGGTATGTGTCAAGGTCAATACCCTGCTGACCGATTCTCTGTGCAAATGAATCAACATTTTCCTTTGCCTTGTTGTCATACATGCATTCGGGAATTTCGCCCTCAACATTTTCAACAAGAGCTTCGATAACTGCATCTTCGAATGCGTTCTGTGCGCTATCCTGCTTTCTCTTGAGCATGTCATCCTCGATGCCTTTCTTGAGTTCAGCAACTGTTTCGTATTCGCCCATATCCTTTGCAAATTCGTCATCAAGCTCGGGAAGCTCCTTAACCTTGATTTCATGAAGCTTAATCTTGAAAACTGCATCCTTTGAAGCAAGCTCGGGAGCATACTCTGCGGGGAAGGTAACACTTACGTCAAACTCTTCGCCGATTGAGTGGCCGACAATCTGATCTTCAAAGCCGGGGATGAATGAACCTGAACCGATTGTAAGCTCATATTTTTCTGCCTTGCCGCCGTCGAATGCAACGCCGTCAACAAAGCCTTCAAAATCAATAACTGTGATATCGCCGCTCTGAACTGCTCTGTCATCAACATTAACAATTCTTGCGCCTCTGTCAAGCATATGCTCGATTTCGTGGTCGATTTCTTCCTTTGTAACCTTAACCTCTGCCTTTTCAGCGGTAAGACCCTTGTAAGCCTTAAGAGTGATTTCGGGCTTGACTGTTACGTTGAAGGTCATAACAACGCCTTCTTCTTTGCTCATGGTCTTAACATCAAAATCCTTGGGTGAATCAACGGGAACGATGCCTGCTTCTTCATATGCAGCCTGAACTGCGTCGGGGAAAACGATATCAAGAGCGTCTTCAAAGAAAACCTCCTGACCGTAAAGCTTCTCAATCATCATGAGAGGAGCCTTGCCCTTACGGAAGCCGGGAATCTGGATTGACTTTCTCTGCTTGAGATAAGCCTGCTGAATCGCTGCTCTGAAATCCTCTGCCGCAATAGCGATTTCTACCGAATAAGTGTTGGTTTCTGTTTTGTTTGCTGATACTAAGCTCATTAGAATTCCTCCATTTGTTCTATTGACCCATTGATTATAACAAATTAATTTTAAAATTTCTATATATATTTATAATTTCTTATGTTTAGTTAAATTTTCCGTATTTTTCCGCTTTCTTTTGTTTATATTGACAATAATCAATAGACCAAAGCTGGGCAAAACTGCAGAAAGTCGCTTGAAATGAGCGAAAAACGGATTCCGTCGCTCTCTCCGATAAATGCTCCTGCATGAGAATATGAGTGCAGATGACCGTAATAACAGCGGGTGATTTTTTCTTCAACAAGAACGTTATAAATCTCATCGCATTTCTGTGTGATATTCAGCGGAGGATAGTGAAGAAAAACAACGGGTTCAAGTCCTGTTTCCTTTGCAGCTGCAATGGATGTGCGGAGCCTGCCTGCTTCACGTAGCACAACCTTTTTATCGGCATCGCTCTCGGCATCGAAAAACCAGCCTCTTGTTCCGCAGATTGCAAAATCGCCTGCGGTATATGTGTTGTTATGAAGAATATTCAGCGAATTAAATGAATACTTTTCAAAAAACTCATCTGCTTTTTTCTTTGTCGCCCACCAATAATCGTGATTACCTTTTAAAATTATTTTTCTTCCGGGCAGAGAATCGAGAAATCTAAAATCCTCAAGACCCTGCTCAAGATTCATGCACCAGGATATATCGCCGGCGATAACAACAGTATCGTTATCTCTTATGAGCCTGCGCCAATTCGATTCAAGCCGCTGCTCATAATCGCTCCAGCCGCCGAAAATATCCATCGACTTGCCCGTGGCAAGCGAAAGATGCGTATCTCCGATTGCAAAAAGAGCCATAGACATATCCTTTCCAAAAATAATTTTGCGCTGACTGCTAATAATATAAGCACGGAGCAAATCCGATAAAACCCGAAAGGAGAAACAAAAATGGATAAAGAAATCGGCGCAATTACCTGTTTTGTAAAAAACTGCGTTTACCACAAGGGAAACACCGCATGCACCGCAGGCACAATCGAGGTCGGTAATTCCTCTGCATGCAGATGCGGCGAAACACAGTGCTCAACCTTCAAGCTTAACGAAAATGCAGTCGGCGAAGCACGCGGATGCTGTGATTAAATTCCAAGCATATTAAACACTACGCCGTCCATGCTGTCCTTTGAGCAGCAGCCGTCAAATCTCACAGCCTTGTTGCGAAGATTTGCAAGCTGCTCGGGGCAGCATTTTCCTGTTACCTCTGCAAGGCGCTCAACCATTTCAAATTCGTCAAGACCGTCATTCTTTCCTTCAACAGCCTCAAGAACCGCTGCGCTGAATTTGAACGGACTTGCGGTTGATGCGATAACGGCAAGAGTTGCATCGCCTGTCTGCTCTTTATAGTCATAGTATACCTTGACTGCGACAGCTGTATGAGTGTCGCAGAGATAGTTTTTCTCTTTGAAAATCTTTGAAATTGTTGCCTTTGTTTCATCATCGTTGCAGCAGCCTGCCGCAAAAAGAGCCTTGATTGCGGAAAGTGTTTCCGCATCAACCTCATACTTGCCGTCCGATGAAAGTTGCTTCATCCATGCGGTAACGTTTTCGCTGCCTGCAACAGAATAAAGAAGTCTTTCAAGGTTACTTGAAATGAGAATATCCATTGAGGGTGAAATAGTTGTAAAGAACTCACGGTTTCTGTTATAGACACCTGTTGTAAGAAACTCGGTGAGAACGGAATTGCTGTTCGATGCGCAGATAAGTTTCTTTACAGGAAGACCCATTTCCTTTGCATAGTAAGCAGCAAGAATGTTGCCGAAATTGCCTGTGGGAACAACAACGTTGATTTCATCGCCTGCATTGATTTCTCCGTCAGCAACAAGGTCGCAATAAGCAGAGAAATAATAAACAATCTGCGGACAGAGTCTACCCCAGTTGATTGAGTTTGCAGATGAGAATGCCATTGAATTTTCAGCAAGCTTTTCTCCGATTACCTTGTCTGTAAAGATTCTCTTAACTCCGCTCTGTGCATCGTCAAAATTACCTTCAATTGCACAAACGGCAACGTTTGCACCTTCCTGGGTGCACATCTGAAGCTTCTGCATGGGGCTTACGCCGTCGCTGGGATAGAAAACGAGAATCTGTGTGTTTTCAACATCCTTGAAGCCTTCAAGAGCAGCCTTGCCCGTGTCACCAGAAGTTGCAACAAGAATAACGATTTTTGTGCCGGGAGCAGCCTTACCGCTCGAAACAGTAAGAAGTCTGGGAAGAATCTGGAGAGCCATATCCTTGAAAGCGCAGGTAGGACCTTTGAAAAGCTCAAGAATATGAACACCGTCTTCTATTTTTGCAAGAGGAGCAACCTTTGCATCTGAAAAACCTGTTTCGTACGCACCTCTGACGCATGAATCAACCTCAGCCTCGCTGAAGTCGGTAAGGAACAGAGAAAGAATTGACTTTGCTCTGCCGATATAATCAAGCCCTGCAAGTCTTTTGATTTCATCAATTGAAACTACGGGAAGATTTTCGGGAACGAAAAGTCCGCCTTCCGATGAAATGCCTTTGGTTATTGCCTGCGAAGCAGTAACCTTGACCGAGGTATCTCTTGTACTTACATAATTCATTTTTCATCATCCTTTTCGGAAAATAATACATAATATTATACCATACTATTTCAGCTTTGTAAAACCTTTTTAAAAAAGTTATATGCATTTTTATAAAAAATCTTTTCAATCAACTCTTCACCAAAGCCCTTTTTGTGAAGAAATTCTTGAAGTACAGGAATTTTATCAATACCCGAAAGCTCGGGGTTTATTTCACAGCCGTCAAAATCGGAGCCGATTGAGAGAACATTCTCCCCGCCCAAATCAAGAACATGCGCCATATGACGGTATACAGCCTCAAACCCGTCGTCCCCGAAATCTCCGAGAAAGCTGCGGCAGAAATTGATGCCGATAAGACTCTCGCTTTCAACAAGCAGTTTTATCTGTTCATCATCAAGATTTCTGCGGCAGGAGAAAAATTTATCTTCGCTGTCCGTTCTCGTTTTCAAAAGAACAGATTCGCTGTTTGAATGAGTTGCAACCACCCTCGCTCCGCTTGAAACAGCATCATAAAAGCCTGCTCTGTTAAGATGAGAAACATCCGCAACGATATTTAATCTTTCCATATCCTTTAAGAGTTGCTTTCCGAGCGGTTTGAGCCCCGAATCGCTGCCGCTCTGACAACCAAATCCGAGCTCATTTTCTCCGTTCCATGTCAAGGTTACAACCTTTACTCCGTGCTCCTTTGCACGGTATATCCCGTCGGAATCGGCAAAAGGCGATGCACACTCGACAGTCAGAATTGCAGCACATTTATTTTCTTTGACTGCTGACTGTAAATCCTCAAAACCGTTGCATAGCTTGATTTTCGATTTGTTTTTTGATATTTCATTTTTAAAGTTCAGAAATACTTTCTCGAAGTATTCCTCTGCTGCTCCCCCTATTAATTCATCAGGAATCCAGATTGCGAAAAGCTGACACCATTTGTCAAGCAATTCACCTTTACAAAGATTGATGTGCAGGTCGCCGTCATAAAGCGGCTGTTTGCGATTAAGGCACTCTCCTGCCGTGTCGCAATGAAGGTCAAACAGCTTCATTTTATCTCCCCGTTTCAAAATCAGAATGCATTTTCTATATAGTTTATTCTGACAAGGGCATCATTATCATCAACAAACACTTCACATACATCAAACCTTGTTGCACACATCATCTTCGCATAGGAAAGATAGCTTTTTGCCGCCATTGAAAGCCTTTGCCGCTTATTTTCGTCAACTGCCTCCATGGGACTGATGCCGGTGTTTTCGTTTCGTGTTTTAACCTCAACAAAACATACTGTGCCTCCCTTTTCGGCAACAAGGTCAAGCTCTCCGAAACGGCAGACATAATTTGCGCTCATTATTTTATATCCGTTATCGCGCAGATATCTTGCGGCATAGGTTTCTCCCCATGCACCCGTTTTATTTTTAATCATTTCTTTTCACCGAAAAAGCTTTTAAGGAAGCTCATTCTGTGGCACTCCGAAACACCGTGCTCTGTGAGCATTTCATAGTGGAGCTTGGTGCCGTATCCCTTATGCTGTGAAAATTTATACTGCGGATATTTTTCATCAAGCTCAAGCATGAATCTGTCCCTGCTGACCTTTGCAAGAATTGATGCAGCGGCAATCGAGGGGCTGAGAGCATCACCTTTTATAACAGTTTCACCCTTGATGTCAATCGGCGGCATACGGTTGCCGTCAATAAGTGCGTAATCGGCAGGTACATCAAGGCCTTCAACTGCTTTTTTCATTGCAAGAAACGTTGCCTGAAGAATGTTGATTTCGTCAATCGTCTTTTCATCAACGCTTGCAATGCAATAGCTGACTGCTTTTTCTTTAATTACATCAAAAAGAGCCTCTCTCTTTTTTTCAGATATCTTTTTTGAATCGTTGAGTCCTTCGATAACGCAGTTTTCGGGCAGAATTACCGCAGCGGCAAAAACAGGTCCTGCAAGAGGGCCTCTGCCTGCCTCATCAACACCGCAAACAGATAAAAAGCCTTTGCTTCTTGCATTTATTTCATATTCAAAATCCATATTTATTCCTCCAAAAAATCGGCAAAGCAACTGATGTTACCTTGCCGATATCTTATTATTTAAGAAACTGCTTATCAATAACCTCGTTGAGGATATCATAAAGATATTGTAAACTGAAATCAGAGGTTTTGTTCAAAACGCCGTGCTTTGATGCAAGCTCCTCTGTATAATCCGAAAGCGGATAAACCCTTATATTTGAAAAGCCGTAGCCGTAATGGGTAACAACACCCGAAAACTTAACATTTTCAAACTCGATTTCGCCCGTTGTATTATTCTTGACAATCTCAAAATTCAGCATTCCACCGAGCATTCTCGGTCCTCTGTTCTGCGCTGAAATAAAGTTACCGAGCGAATATGCAACAAGGGTTCTTCTTCCGTCTGCATTCTCAATATATTCGACGGGCTGAATAACATGGGGATGGTGTCCGATAATAACATCTGCACCCCAGGATGCCATTTTCTCCGCAAGCTTGCGCTGTGAATCGGTGGGCTCGTGGGTATATTCATTGCCCCAATGTGCATTGACAATAACGATATCCGCCTTTTCCTTTGCCTGCATTATTCTCTGCTGAATGCGCGATTCCTCGCTTGCAAGAACAAGGATAACCTCGCTGTCATCCGGAAGTGAAAGACCGTTTGTCGATTCGGTCAGACCGAGATATGCAACCTTCACTCCGTTGACCTCATGCATGGGAATATTTGCGAAATCATCGCTGTTAAGATATGCACCTGTTGTTATAGCTTCTTTTTCTTTCCAATAATTAATTGTAGAAATCAAGCCTTTTTCGCCGCAGTCAATTGAATGGTTGGTCGCAATATTAAAAACGTCAAATCCGATTTCAAGCATCTCCTCACCTACCTCAACGGGCGAATTGAACATCGGATAGCTTGAAACATTGTGTTCGGTTGAAATAACAGTTTCCTGATTAAGAATTGCAACATCGGGTTCTTCTATAAGATGTGCAATGCGCTCATAGGCATCGGTAAAATCATAGCCCGTGCTGCTTCTTGCCTTTGCCTGCTCATAAACGGTATCATGAATAAGATTATCGCCGACAGCAACAAAACTGATGCGTGAAAAAAGCTCTTGCTGCGTTGTTGACAATGAGCTTTCCGCAGATGTTCCAGCAACGGGTACATCTGTTTTTACGGGTTCATTATTGTTGCGCTTAAAGAACATTACGCCGAGCGCAACCACATCAAGAACAATAATTGCCGCGAGAAAAACCAGCAGTTTCTTTTTCATGTTGCAAACTCCTTTCAGTCAAGAGTCAGTTTTCCGAGCTTACCGCTTCTGTATTCATCAAGAAGCATTACCGCCGCTCTTTCGGTATCGGTTTCGCCGCCCTTGATGAGCATTCCTCTTTTTGCTCCTATAAGCTCAAGCAGCTCATAGGGCTCAAGCTCCTCAAAATCTTTTATTTTATAACGTTCCTCGAGGCGTTGAGGGTAATTCTTCTGCATAACAAGAAGAAGCCTTACCGCGATTTCCTGACTGTCAAGAATTTCATCCTTAACTGATCCGATAAATGCAAGCTTGAAACCAACCTCGGGATCCTCAAATTTGGGCCAGAGAACACCGGGCGTATCGAGCAATTCGATACCCGAGCCAATTGCAAACCATTGGTTACCCCTTGTTACACCGGGCTTGTCCGCAACCTTTGCACGGTATTTACCCGCCATTCTGTTAATGAAAGAGGATTTGCCCGTGTTGGGGATTCCGACAACCATAACACGCAGAGCCTTGCCTGCCATGCCTTTTTCGGTGTTTGCTTTTATTTTTTCTTTAAGGACCTCTCTTACGGCAGGCTGAAACTTTTCAAGTCCCTTGCCGCTTCTGCAGTCAACAGGAAGAGCCGTAACGCCTTTTTCTGCAAGCTCTTTTATTTTTCTTGCCGTTGCCCCGTCATCTGCAAGGTCGCACTTATTAAGCAAAACTATCCTCGGCTTTGAGCCGACAATCTCATCCAGTTCGGGATTTCTGCTGCTTTCGGGGATTCTTGCATCAACGATTTCACAAACCGCATCAACAAGAGAAAGGCTTTCTTTTATAAGCCTTCTGGTTTTTGCCATATGGCCCGGAAACCATTGGACTATCATATTTTCATTCATATTTTTATCCTATCTTACCGAAGGGCGCAAGTCTGAAAAGCGCCTCTCCGAGCACATATTCTTCTCTAATAAGACCGACTCTGTTGTCGCGGCTGTCAGTTGAATGATTTCTGTTATCACCCATAACAAAAACATAGCCCTCGGGCACGGTTACGGGAGCATAAAAATCTTCTCTGTCGTGAGTCGGTTCATTGATGTAGGGCTCATCGAGAGCAATGCCGTCGACATAAACGATTCCCTCTTCAAAGTCAATATCAACCGTCTGACCCTCTGTTGCGATAATTCTTTTAACAAGCGTATCGGGAATCAACGAAGATTCGCTCGGCTGGCAGGTAACAACAATATCACCGTATTCGGCATCATAGGTAAACGCCGAAAGAATTATTCTGTCTGTATCCTTGAGGGTCGGATACATTGAATTGCCGACCACGCCTACGGTTCTGAAAACAAAAGCAAATGCAAACGCAACGGCAACAACCGCCGTAGCTAAAATCGAAACAATATCAAAGATATTTTTTGCGAGCTTGTTTTCCTGCTTTTTTTCGCTGCCGTTCATGATTACACCTCTTCATAAATATTCCACTCACCAAAGGGAAAAATTCTTATCAATGCCTTGCCGAGAACATATCTTTCATCAATAAGACCTATCTGACTTGAGCGGCTGTCAATCGAATCGTTTCTGTTATCGCCCATAACAAAGAGCTTTCCCTCATCAACCGTCAAAGGAAACTCAATGTCATATTCAAGCCAAGTAGGCTCAAGTATATATGGCTCATCAAGCCTTACTCCGTTAACATAAACCTCTCGCCTGTCAAAATCAATGCTGATAGTATCTCCGCCGACGGCAATAACACGCTTGATAATCGGAACATTGCGCGCCCAGGGTTGGTTGATAATAACGATATCTCCGCGCTCAAATTCTGTAACGGCACCTGCAACGGCAACCCAGTCCTCGTCATGAAGGGTGGGCTTCATCGAATCTCCGTCAACGCCTACCGCTCTGAACATCAGCGCAAATATAAGGAAAACAACCAGAACCGCGCCTTTGACGGAATCCGTCACATCGAAAAGAAAAGAAGCAATGAGCGGAATCTTTTTTTCTTCTGCGCGCTCTTCGGCGGGATTAAATTCAATCCAGAATTCTTCTATGCGGCGCATGGTGTTCTCCTTTCCAAGTAAGTTTATTGTAATTAATTAATAGGGATAAGAATAAAGGTGTAACAACCGCAAAATTGTTACACCCTCAAGCTTTTTATCTGATCTGTTCCTTAACCTTAGCAGCCTTACCGACTCTGTCTCTGAGGTAGTAGAGCTTGCTTCTGCGAACACGACCGTGTCTTACTGTTTCAACCTTAGCAACGTTGGGAGAATGAACGGGGAATACTCTTTCAACGCCTACGCCGTATGATACACGACGAACTGTGAAGGTTTCAGAAATGCCTGAACCCTTGCGAGCGATAACAGTACCTTCGAAAAGCTGAATTCTTTCTTTGTCACCTTCGCGAATCTTTACGTGAACCTTAACGGTATCACCGACTTCGATTGCGGGCACTTCGGATTTGAGTGAATCCTGTGCAATAAGTTTGAGTGCATCCATTGTAATTTTCCTCCGATTTTTTCAGAAGTTCGTATCTGCTTTAAGCAAAAAGAGGAACGTCCTTTTTAATGTTATTGGCATTAAATCTCGTCTTTGAGCGCAATTACTCTAATGACGGCACAAATGCGAGTAATATAATATCATAAGAATTTAAAGAATGCAAGTGTTTTTTTGCTGTTTTCAAATATTTTTAACATTTTGAGGGTTCTGCACCAAAACAGCAGTGTTTTTCACCTGTAATCATTCAAAAATGCCTAAATCTTCGCATAAAAGCTTTGTCCTGACGATATTTCTGTCCCTGTCCTCTGCGGAAAATTCAGAAAGAAGAGAGTTAAGAAGCAGCTCTGCATTGAGGTTAACCGTGTTTCCTGCAGCAAGAACGGTCTT
The DNA here is from genome assembly GCA_017409265.1 of Clostridia bacterium. Classification (GTDB taxonomy): domain Bacteria; phylum Bacillota; class Clostridia; order Oscillospirales; family Acutalibacteraceae; genus CAG-177. The sequence continues at coordinate 87,674 of JAFQSY010000002.1, read as the reverse complement.
TATATAAACCTTGTTTTCTTCCGATGAAATTTCAAAAGTGCGCACAAGCTCGCAGAGATTGACGGTTTTTATGCCCTTTTTGCTGCGCTTTTCGGCATTGAGAACTCCGCCTGCAATGATTTTTTCAGCACCCGATGCAAAGCTCTCTGCCACGTCTGCATTTTCAAACCATACATCAATTTCATATTCCGCTGCGGCAATTTCGTTCGGCTTGTTTTCGGGTTTCGCAACGTCAACGATTTCTATGCCCTCGGGCATCACGGAATTAAGTCTGTTTTTTATTTCGGCAAAGGTCATTTCGCCCTCAATTCTGATATCAAGCGGCTCTCTCATACCTGCCTGACCGAGCGGCAGGGGCATAAGAAATGTCATATAGGGATGAGGATTAAAGCCCTCGGTATACCAAAGAGGAATATCCGCACGTCTGACAGCTCTTGTCATGCATCGGTTCATGTCGAGGTGGGAAATATAAACGGCAAGACCGTCTTTTTTAAACCACAGTCTTACTGATTTCATCGCACACACCTCCGTTGAGTCTGTTTGCACCGCAACCTGCACATTTTTCGCGGCAGCAAGCGGTTGTTTCGCCCTTATGAGCCTTGACATTCTCATTCATAAGGAATTTCTTTGTTACACCGTAGTCCATATGGTCCCACGGAAGAATTTCATCATATTCACGGCGCCTTGCGGTATAAAAATACGGGTCAATACCGTTTTCCTTAAAGCTTTCTTCCCATACTTCAGGCTTAAGACATTCAGCCCATCCGTCAAAAGCGCAGCCCTTGCGCCATGCTGTTTCGATAACCTCGGCAAGGCGTCTGTCGCCCCTTGCAAAAACACCTTCAAGGAAGCTTGTCCACGGCACATGCCTTGAAACGCTGACTTTTCTTGTTTTTACACACGAAATAAGATAATTCTGCTTATCAATAAGCACATCGGGCTTATCCTGCGGCTCCCATTGGAAGGGAGTAAAAGGCTTCGGCACAAGCGATGCAACACTTATGCTGACATTGACACCCTTTCCCTTGGGCTTATCGGGATTCTTATAAAATTCATCAACCACAGCCTGCGCAAGATTTGCAATGCCTTCAATATCTTCCTCGGTTTCGGTAGGCAGACCTATCATAAAATAGAGCTTGACAGCAGTCCAACCGCCTGCAAATGCCTGTGCGGCGGTGGTCAGAACTTCTTCTTCGGTTATGTTTTTATTGATAACATCACGCAGGCGCTGTGTGCCTGCCTCGGGAGCAAAGGTAAGTCCGCTGCGTCTTACGGCGTTGAGCTGCTCCATTAGCTCCTTCGGGAAGTTATCTGCACGCAGCGACGGAAGAGCAATGTTGATTTTCTGCTCAACCGTCCACGGAAGCATGTTTGTTATAAGCTTTTCAAGACCCTTATAGTCACTCGTACTCAATGAGCAAAGCGAAATTTCATCATAGCCCGTGCTTTCGCAGATTGCACGGCATTGAGCTTCAACGGTTTCGGGAGATTTTCTGCGCAGAGGTCTGTTGAGAAATCCTGCCTGACAGAAACGACAGCCCCTGATACATCCCCTGAAAATTTCAACGGTTGTTCTGTCATGGACAACCTCAAGAAAAGGAACAACAAATTCACTCGGAGAGAACATGCTGTCAAGATCGGCAACATTGCGTTTTTCAACTTTTTCGGGCGCACCGCAGGTCGGCATTACGGATTTTATCGTATTATCTTCGTTATATTCAACCTCATAAAGTGACGGAACATAGACACCCTTGATTTGAGCGGCAGCGGCAAGAAATTCCTGCTTGGTCGCTCCTTTTGCTTTGTATTCCTTGAGTAAATCAATAAGCTCATTGGTGACCTCTTCGCCGTCACCGGGAAGTGTTATATCAAAAAATTCAGCCATAGGCTCCGCATTGCATACACACGCACCGCCTGCAATAACAATCGGAGTAAGTGATGTTCTGTCCTTTGCTCTGACAGGCAAACCTGCAAGGTCAAGCATGTTGAGAACATTGGTATAGCTGAGTTCATATTGCATGGTAAATCCAAGAATATCAAAGTCACGGATTGCATCGCCGCTTTCAAGACCGTAAAGCAGAATATTGTTCTCACGCATAACCTGCTCCATATCGGTCCAGGGCGCAAAAACACGCTCGCACCATGCATCATCTCTTGCATTGACAAGCGAATAGAGAATTTTCATTCCGAGATGCGACATTCCAATTTCGTAGGTATCGGGAAAACAGAACGCATAGCGGATATCTACCGAATTTTTATCCTTGACGATGCTGTTAAGCTCCCCGCCGGTATATCTGCCCGGCTTCTGCACCTTAAGCAAAAATCTTTCAAGTTCCTTGGGATACATAGACTTTCTCCTGTTCAAAATTCATATCCCGTATATCATAACACACAATTATGAAAAAATCTATAAAAAATTAAAAGAATGGTCATTGCCGTTCTTTTGCTTTAATATAACTTACCCACGCCAAGTATGCCGTTACTCCGGCAAGGGTAAAATTTCCGTTTTTGAAAATCATTATAATTCCGATAAACACCATTGGAACAAGGGTGATGCAGGAAACAAAAAAACAGGTTTTCTCTGCTTTATCTTCTCCGACCGCATAATTCAGAATGTCGGAAAGAATGTTTCCGCCGTCAAGCGGCTGACACGGAATAAGATTAAACATTCCGATGTAAAGACTGATAACTGCAGCAGTCCTTATTCCTGCGATAAACATAACCGCCGAAAGAATAAGATTCATGACAGGCCCCGCTGCAAAAACCGTTATCTCCTCTGCCTGAGAAAGCACCGACGGCTCTCTGCGTTCAAGCTTTATTCCGTAAAACGAAAGCTCAACCGATGCAGGCTTTTCACCGAAAATCAGCAAACAGATTATGTGCCCCGCCTCATGGATTATGCAGCAAAAAAGAGCAACGGCACACATTCCGCTTTCATCAAGTATCAGCATCAGGGTTATAACCGCCGCAAAGGAAATGTTAATTCTCAAAGATGTTGCTCCGAATTTAACCCTCATCGGTGTTTTCAGGATAAAGAAGCTTTTCGGGGTCAACTCTGATACCGTTTATCCTCACCTCAAAATGCAGGTGCGGTCCCGTTGACCAGCCTGTTGAGCCGACCAGACCGATTGTTTCTCCCTGACGGATTACCGCACCCTCTTCAGCATAGATTTCGGAAAGATGGCAATAGTAGGTGCTGATATTTTCAGAATGCTCCATGAGAATATATTTTCCCCAGACATCGCTTTCTCCGATTTCCATGATTTTTCCGTAAAACACAGCCGAAACCGGAGTTCCTTCTTCCTGTGCAAGGTCAAGCCCCGTATGAAATCCGTAATTTCCCGAAACGGGATTTATTCTGTAACCGAATTTTGAAGTTATCCGTGCATTTTTCACGGGAAGAACAGGCTTTGCATTTATATAGTAAGGCTCAAACGATGTACCCTTGACCGCCTCACGGCTCTCCATATCCTCTCCGCCCGAGCCGTTTCCAATTATCTCTCCGACAGCAACGGTTTCACCCGTTTCATCGCTTGTGACCTCAAAAGAATCAACAGTTATATCTTTTGATGCTGACGATTCCGTTGCAACATTGTCCGAAAGCGCAGGCTCTGCCGATTCCGACGGCTTGAAAACAAAATCCGCCGTATCCTTAAGCTGCTCAAGCATCTCTCCCGCCGACATATCCTTCTGCATTATGTTAAGATAATCCTCACGCATTTTTGAATATGCAGACGGACTGACCTTTGAAACAAGAAAAACACCCGATACAATCAGAACGCACAGTACACTCTGAAGCAGAATCAGCCTGACAAGATAATCCGTTTTTGTTTTGGGCTTTGCAGATTTTTTCCTTTGAGGCATATCCTCATCGGTGAATTTGAATCTGCTTCTGTATTCTTCTCTTTCCGTACGCTGCGACGGATATTCAAAATCATTCATTTCTATTCCTCCGAGTTAAAATCTTCATATGAAATATATGAAGAAGCCGCATCGGAATATGATAAAAACCTCGGCTGTCAACCGAGGTTTTCGTTTATAACTCTGCAATTATCTGCCAATAATCATAGGAATAATATTTAGTCAGGCGTTTTTCGGCATCTTCAATGCTTTTGAAATATTCTTTATCAAAATTACCGTCGGCATTTGCGTAAAGTCCCCATGCCGAGGCTTCGCTGACGCTCGGGAAATATTTATCCCACAAAAGAGGGCTTCCCGCCTTATCTCTGTTATAGTTGAGATATCTTGCATCCTCACGGATTGAGTCACGGACTTTTATATAATCATCAGCAAGCTCTTTTTTCTCTTTTTCGGGACAACCGTCGGAGTAATATTCTGCTCTGACGGTTATGCTCTGCAAAGCTGAAATATAACCCGACATTCGCTTTGCAAGCTGCAAATCGGTCATTTTTTCAAGACGTGTTTCCATATCACCACTCATCGCTTTCATCAATCAGAACGGCATGTGCGCATCTTATTCCGTCAACCGCCGCAGAAACAATTCCGCCGGCATAGCCTGCACCCTCACCGCAAGGATAAAGACCTCTTATATTTGCCTGATAAAGCTCGTCACGCAGGATTCTTACAGGTGCTGATGAACGTGTTTCGGGAGCGGTCAGAACACCGTCGGGAAGAGCAAAACCGTTGAGGCTTCTGTCCATTTTTACTATTGCCTGCGCCATGATATCCGTCACCTTTTCGGGAAGAACCCTTCGGATATCTCCGGGAGTGACACCCGTTGCGCAGGTCGGCTTTACATATGAAAGCTTGGTTGATGGTGTGTTGTTGAGAAAATCGCCGATAGTCTGGCAAGGCGCGCTGTAATCCCCTCCGCCGAGTTCAAAAGCTGTTTTTTCGATTTTTCGCTGAAGCTCAATTCCCGCAAGGGGATGGTCACTGCCGAAATGCTCGGGCTCGATACCGACAAGCAGTGCAGCATTTGAATTTTCGCCGTCACGGGCATATTCACTCATGCCGTTAACAACAACATGACCCTCTTCCGATGCCGCGGCAACAACTGTTCCGCCGGGACACATGCAGAAAGTATATGCACCTCTTCCGTGTTCGGGGTGACACGCCAGCTTATAGTTTGCGGCACCGAGTGCAGGGTGACCCGCAAATGAGCCGTATTGCGCCTTATCTATCATCTCTCTCGGATGTTCGATGCGAACGCCGACAGAGAAAGGCTTCTGCATGATTTTTATACCTTTTTTATAAAGCATTTCAACCGTATCTCTCGCCGAATGACCGATGCAGAGAAGAAGAGTATCGGTTTCGATATCCTCAATTCCGCCGTCGGGTCTTTTACAGCTTATGCCCTGAACAACTCCGTTGGCAACAATCAAATCCGTAAGCTTCCATCCGAAACGCACCTCACCGCCGAGCGAGATTATCTCTTCTCTGAAAGCTTTGACAACTGCACCGAGCCTGTCCGTGCCGATATGCGGAGTTGACGAATATGCAATTTCTTCAGGCGCACCGTGATTCACAAGCTCTTCAACAACCTTGCGGCAGAGAGGGTCTTTGATTCCCGTTGTCAGCTTTCCGTCGGAAAATGTTCCTGCGCCTCCCTCGCCGAACTGGACATTGCTTTCGGGGTTAAGCTTTCGTGTTGACCAAAAGCCGTTTACGTCCTTTGTTCTTGTGTCAACATCCGCACCCCGTTCAATAACAAGAGGCTTCAGCCCCGCCCTTGCAAGAATCAGAGCACAGAAAAAGCCTGCAGGTCCGAAGCCCGCAATAACGGGTCGGAGTGTACTTGTTCTTCTTATTTCGGGCATCTCATATTTATATGCAACACCCGTTTCAACCTTCGGATTTTTCGCATGCGCAACAACGGCATTTTCATCAGAGTCCACTTCAACGCTTACATTATAAACAAAGAAAATATTATCCTTTTTCCTTGAATCAACCGCTTTTTTTGTAATCTGCAAAGATTTGATTTTATCCTCTTTGCATCGAAGCGCCTTTGCCGCTGCTCTTTTGAGCGCAGATTCGTCGCTGTCAAGCGGAAGCTTTATTTCATTAATTTTTATCATTGTTAATCCTCACAATTATCAGTCTTTCAGCTCGCCTGCAAGCATTCCCGATGACCATGCCCATTGCAGATTAAATCCGCCGCAGCCGCCGTCAACATCAATTATCTCACCTGCAAAATAAAGCCCTTTACATTTTTTTGACTGCATGGTTTCAGGGTCGATTTCGTCGATTTTTATTCCGCCGCTTGTCACCTGCGCATTGACAAAGCCTTTTGTTCCGCTGATTTCAATCGGAAAATTCTTGATTTTTTCAGCAATAAGCTTGAGCTCTTTTAAAGTCAGTTCGTTGATTTTTTTCTCCGCTCCGTAAAGGTTTCCTGCTTTACAAATTGCAATTCCGACAGCTTTCGGAAGAAATCCTGTCAAGAGATTATCAATAGTGCAGAACCCCTTAATTTTATTAAGGTTTTGCAGATAATCAATTATCTCGTTATATGTCATTTCAGGCATAAAATCAACGCAAGTAAAGGGATTTGACTTTACAGAATTAATATGTTTTTGTGCGGAAGCAGCAAGCTCCATTGCAGCTATGCCAGACAATCCGTAATCGGTAAAGAGTATTTCGCCCTGCGTTTTCGCAATCGTCTTTTGACCTTTGAGAGCAAGAGCAACATTTCTGACTCTCACGCCCTTCATCGGTTTCGTTATTTCGGGTGAACCGCAAAGCGGAACAAGTGCAGGAACAAGCGCTGTTATCTCATGTCCGAATTTTTTGGCAATTTCATAACCGCTGCCGTCAGACCCCTGCGAGGGAGATGCTTTTCCGCCGACGGCAAGAATTATTTTTTTGCATTTGTAATCGCCGTTAATCGTAAAATCAGCGCCGGTTTTCTTGATTTCGGTTACGGGCGTGTCACAGATAACATCGATATTCAGTCTTTCAAGTTCAAAACGTAGAGCATCGACAACGGATGCGGCAGTATTGCTTTCGGGATAAACTCTTCCGCAGGAATCGGAATAACAGATAAGACCCAGACTTTCAAAAAACTCAATCACTTTTTCTGGTGAATATCTGTTCATAGCATAAGAGGCAAAGCCCTTGCCGACATAATCATGCTCAAGAGCGTAAATATTTGTTATATTGCATTTTCCGTTGCCTGTTGCAAGCAGCTTTTTGCCGATTCTCGGAAGCTTTTCGATAACGGCAATCTTCATTTCGGAATAAAGACGTTTTGCATTAACCGCCGCAACAATGCCCGAAGAGCAGCCACCGACAACAACCATATCATAGTTTTTCATCGCGCCGAATCCTTAAAATAAGTTATAATATTATATTGTACCCTTTATATCGGCGAATGTCAAACAGTTCTTTTATCCATTGACTTTTATGTTTTACAATGATATTATTAATTAAATATAAATATCTTTAAATATAATGGAGAAAACTATGCAGGAATTTGTTTTTGAAACAGCGCATTTCATGCTGCCCGTTCTTGCTGTTGCTGTTTTGATTTTATGCTTTTCCGCTCTTTTTAAGCGAAGACCCGCTTCACTCGGCAAAGCAAGACTTGTTAATACGGCAAATGCAGATGTTTTTCCGCTGATAAGCCGAGAAACATCGCTCGGTCGCCATAAAAACTGCGATATAATCCTGAATTATCCGACAGTATCAAGGCTTCACGCTGTTATCGTATGCACAAAAGAGGGTTGGTACATAACGGGCATACGTCCCGATTCGGCAGTAATCATAAACGGAAAAGCCATTGAAAAAAAAGCATTTCTCAAAACAGGTGATGCAATAACTCTCGGCAGTATTACATTAATTTTTGAAAACAAGCAGGGCTGATAAATGAACAAAACCAAAATTATAAATTTCCCAAACGGACTCCGCATTGTCCTTGATAAAAACGAAAATCTCCGTACATGCGCTTTTGGAATCATGGTTGCAAGCGGCTCAGGATATGAAACACCCGAAACGGCAGGCACCTCGCACTTCATTGAGCACATGCTTTTCCGAGGCACTCAAAGAAGAAGTGCACTCGACCTTGCGGTTGAAATGGACGAAATCGGCGGCAGAGTCAATGCTTACACTACCTCTACTCTGACCTATTTTTATGCACATACTTTAACAGAGCATACGCCAAAGGCTCTTGACATTATTTGTGATATTCTCACCTCATCAAAGCTCTGTGAAGAGGATATTGAACTTGAAAAAGGCGTTATCAAAGAAGAAATCGCTATGTATCAGGACAGCCCCGAGGACCTTTGTCTTGACACATTTTATGAGAATGTGTGGAAGGGCAGCATGCTTGCAAGCAACATTCTCGGAACGGTCGAAACCGTTGAAAACATAACAAGAGAAAAACTTGTTTCTCACATGAAAAAGTTTTATGTTCCCGAAAGAATGATAATCAGCTTTTCTGGCAACTTCAACGAAGAAACCGTTATTGGAATATGCGAAAAATATTTCGGTTCTCTTAAATATACAGGCTTTGAAACCATTCATCCGACAGCCGTTTATAAGCCACAGATTGTTACGGTTGAAAAGGATTTTTTTCAGAATCAGCTGATTCTCGGCTTTGAGGGGCTGTCGTTTACGGATAAAACGGAATGCAGAACTGCGGATTTTGTTTCTGCAATTCTTTCGGGCGGCTCTTCATCAAAGCTTTTCCAAACTCTCCGTGAAAAGCTCGGGCTTGTTTATTCCGTTGACTGTTCAAACATATGCCATTATAATACGGGCGTTCTCATGATTGATATGGGTCTTGGATATGATTCGGAAGAAAAAGCATTGGCACAAACAATTAAAATCATATCCGATTTCCCGAATATCGTAACGGAAAAAGACGTTGCGGTTGCAAAGGAACATATTGTTTCAAGCTTCGTTATGGGCAGTGAAAATGTTTCGGCAAGAGCATCAAGAAATGCAAGAGCCATTTTCAATTACGGCTGCCTTGAAAGTGATGATGACAAAATAAAAAGCCTTCGCAGCATAACGGCTGACCAGATCCGCAGCTGCGCAGAAAAAATACTTGATTTGAAAAAAATCTCTCTTTGCGCTGTCGGTAGGACTCACAGCGCAGATGAATATAAAAAGTTTTTAACACAGAAAGAAGTATAAGCATGATTAACAAAAAGGAAGCAAACAGACTTGTGATAAAGGTCGGCACATCGACCCTCACTTATGATACGGGAAAAATAAACATTCGCCGTCTTTCAAAGCTCGCACAGGTTCTGAGTGACCTCAAAAACGGTGGCAGAGAAATTGTTCTTGTCACATCGGGTGCAATCGGTGTCGGAGTCGGCAAGCTCGGGCTTAAAGAAAGGCCCCACGATACTCCGGGCAGACAGGCCGCCGCAACAGTCGGTCAGTGTGAACTGATGTTTCTTTACGATAAATTTTTCGGCGAATACGGTAACATAACAGGTCAGCTTCTCGTAACAAAGGGGGACTTTGAGAATGAAGAAAGACATACAAATCTTCATAACACATTCATGAAGCTTTTTGAATACGGTGCAATTCCCGTTGTAAACGAAAATGACAGCGTTGCGGTTGAAGAAATTGTTTTCGGAGATAACGACAGCCTTTCAGCCCATGTTGCGAAAATCGTTGATGCTGATACTCTTATAATATTGACAGATATTGACGGTCTTTTCAGCGCAAACCCCAGAGAAGATGAAAATGCCGTGCTTATCCATTGTGTTGATGAAATCAACGACGATATTCTTGCACTTGCAGGCGGCAGCGGAACAAACCGCGGCACAGGCGGCATGATAACAAAACTTCACGCAGCCCAGATTGCAACCGATGCAGGAATTGATACAGTTGTTATGAACGGCAACGACCCCGAGGACATTTATAAACTCATCGACGGCAGACAGATAGGCACTCTTTTCAAGGCACACGGAGGAAAAAACAATGAGTGATATGATTAATATAGGAGCTCGCTCAAAGCAGGCTCAAAGATTGCTTTCAAAGGCAGGCGGCGCAGTTATCGACGGCGCACTCAATGCAATTGCCACGGCGCTTGAAAAAAATGCAAACTACATTCTTGAAGAAAATTCAAAAGATATCCGTGCAGCGGCAGAGGCTGACATGGCGCAGGCAATGATTGACAGACTTACCCTTACTCATGAACGGATTTCAGGCATGGCGCAGGGTCTGCGTCAGGTTGCATCAAGTGAAAACCCTGTTGGCAAGGTGCTCTGGGGCGAAACAAGACCCAACGGACTTAAAATTGAAAAGGTTTCCGTTCCCATAGGCGTAATAGCCGTTATCTTTGAAGCAAGACCCAACGTTACCGCAGATGCGGCAGCAATCTGCCTCAAGGCAGGCAATTCAGTTATTCTCAAAGGCGGAAAGGAAGCCATAAACTCAAACAAGGCTATTGCCGCTGTTATGAGAAACGCTCTTGCCGATTCGGGTCTGCCCGAGGATTGCATCATTCTTATTGACAATATTTCAAGGCAGGCTGCAACCGAACTCATGAAGCTTAACGGCTATGTTGACCTTCTCATTCCCAGAGGCGGCGCAGGACTTATTCGCTCCGTTGTTGAAAACGCAACCGTTCCTGTCATTGAAACGGGAGTCGGCAACTGCCATGTTTATGTTGACAAAGATGCAGACATTGAAATGGCGGCAAAAATCGTTGCAAATGCAAAGGCATCACGTGTTTCGGTATGCAACGCATGCGAAAGTCTGCTTATCCACAAGGATATCGCAGAGGACGCCCTTCTTGTTATCGGAGAAGCGCTCAAAGAAAAGAATGTTGAAATCAGAGGCGACGAAGCTGTATGCGAAATCCTCCCCTATGCAGTTCCCGCAACCGAAGAAGATTTTGACACAGAATATCTCGACTATATCATCAGCATTAAAACCGTTACGGATATTGACGATGCAATCGCCCACATTGCAAAATACGGCACGGGACACAGTGAAGCGATAATCACCGACAGCTATGCCGCCGCCGAAAAATTCAAGGCAGAGGTTGATGCTGCAGCTGTTTATGTCAATGCATCAACACGCTTTACCGACGGCGGAGAGTTCGGATTTGGCGCCGAAATCGGCATTTCAACCCAAAAGCTTCATGCAAGAGGCCCTCTCGGCGTTGCTCACATGGTAAGCTCAAAATATGTTATCAGCGGCAACGGACAGATAAGATAAAATAACGGCAGGAGATTTTGAAAATGGCAGCAAAAAAGAAAAATAAACTTGCTTTTCCGATTGGTATTATCGCAATCATTCTTGCGGTTGTCGGGCTTATTACCGTCATCAACTTTTCGGTTGATTCTGTCCGCAGTCTGACCAATAAAACAGCAGAAAAGAAAGAATATGAGGAAATGCTGGCACCCGTGGTCATGTTTGACCCCGACCCGTTTGACGACCTCACGCAGGCAGACGTTTCTCAGCTCCTCAACAGCGCAGTCTGGGCATTGCTCATGAGCGAAGAGGGCGCTGATAAATACCCCTATTCCGAGGGCGAGAATTTCGGAATCGTTGTTCCTCAGGCAGATATCGAGCAGTATTTCGTCAGCCTTTTCGGAACGGAAATCGACATTGCATCCGTGCACTCCTCGATTGACATGAGTGAATACGATATAACATATGACGCAGCATTAAAAAGCTATATTCTTCCCATCACGGGCATTGAATCCGCATATACTCCCAAGGTTTATGATATCGAAAAGCAGGGAAGCTCACTCATTTTGAGCGTGGGCTACATCGGCAACAAAGCATGGGTACAGATTGACGACGGAGAATACACCGCTCCCGAACCCGATAAATTCATGAAAATAACCCTTCGTGAACGCAGCGGCGGAATGATGTATGTTTCATCAATTCAGTCAACGGATATTCAGGAGGTTATCGGCACTACCCAGCGCAGAGAAGAAACCGAACCTGTTACCGTAACGGAAACACAGACTGTTACTTCAACCGTTCCCGCAACAGACGAAAACGGTGAGATAATTGCCGAAGAACCCTTGACAGATGAAAACGGCGAAGTTATAACAACCGAACCTCTCACAGACGAAAACGGTGAAATCATAACCGAAGAGGCAACAGAAGGAACAACCGAGGAAGAATAAAAGCTCTCACAGGAGATTTATTATGAATTTATTCGATAAACACGCAAAGTCCATTGAATTTGACAAGGTGCTTGAACGGCTTGCAGAGTTTACAAGCTGTGACGATGCACGCTATAATGCCCTGCATCTCAAGCCCGAAAGCAACCTTGAGCTTGCAAAGGCTTTGCTTAATCAGACCGCAGATGCTCACATGCTTCTTGCCCGCTTCGGCGGACCTTCCTTCGGCGGTCTTAAAAATGTTAATAATGCACTCAGCCGTGCAAACGCAGGAAGCGTGCTCAACACACGCGAACTGCTTGATATCGGCGGAGTCTTGAGAGTTATCAGAACTCTTTCGCAATGGAGGGCATCAAACGCAGGCGTTCAAAGCGTGCTTGACCCTCTTTTCAGCGCACTTTCACCAAACAAATTTCTCGAAACCGCAATTTTCAACGCTATTATTTCGGAAGAAGAAATTTCCGACAACGCTTCACCCACCCTTGCCGAAATAAGGCGCAAAATCCGCCGTCAGGAAGCAAAGGTCAGAGAGCAGCTTGAAAAATTCTCCCGTTCTCAGGTACATTCAAAATACCTTCAGGAAAATATTATCACACAGAGAAACGGAAGATATGTTGTCCCCGTCAAAAGCGAGCACCGCAACGAAATTGCAGGTCTTGTTCACGACACCTCGGCAAGCGGCGCAACCGTTTTCATCGAACCGATGGCTGTTGTTGAGGCAAACAACGAAATCCGTGTTCTTCAGACAAAAGAGCGTGAGGAAATCGAGCGTATTCTTGCTGAACTTTCCGCATCGGCAGGAGATTTTGCGCAGAGCATAAAAAACAGCTACGAGTGTGCACTTGAACTCAATCTGATTTTTGCCAAAGCACAGTATGCATATAAAATCAAGGCCGCTCCCCCTATTCTCAATGACAAAGGGATTGTAAATCTGCGTGCGGCAAGGCACCCGCTTATCGACCCCAAAAAGGTTGTTCCCGTTGATATCATGCTCGGCAAGGATTTTGACACACTTGTTATCACAGGTCCTAACACAGGCGGTAAAACCGTTTCAATCAAAACGCTCGGTCTTCTGTCAATGATGGCAATGTGCGGAATGATGATTCCCGCAGGTGACAGAAGTGAGATTTCTGTATTCGATAAAATTCTTTCGGATATCGGCGACGAGCAGTCGATTGAACAGTCGCTTTCTACATTCTCGGCTCATATGACTAACATCATCAGCATTTTTAATGAGGCCGATGAAAAAAGCCTTGTCCTTATTGACGAGCTTGGTGCCGGTACAGACCCCGTTGAAGGCGCTGCACTTGCAATTTCAATTCTTGAATCGCTCCATTTTAAAGGGGCAAAAATCGCCGCAACAACTCACTATGCCGAGCTTAAAGCGTATGCGCTTGAAACTCCGAGAGTTGAAAACGGCTGCTGTGAATTTGACGTTGCGACTCTGCGACCCACCTACCGCTTGCTTATAGGCGTTCCGGGAAAGTCAAACGCACTTGCAATCAGCGAAAAGCTCGGGCTTGATATGTCCGTCATCAACAGAGCAACGGAGCTTGTTTCAAGCGAAAACAAAGCATTTGAGAATGTTGTTGACAAACTTGAAGAAACAAGACGCCGCATGGAAGATGAATATGACCGTGCAAAGCAGCTTTCGGATAAAGCAGATAAAGAAAAAGCAGATGCTGAAAAGCTCCGTGAAGAAATATCACAGCTTCGTGAAAAAGAGCTTGAAAAGGCAAGGTCGCAGGCATTAAAGGTTGTTGAAAGTGCAAAGCGAGAGGCATACAGTCTTATGCAGGAGCTTGAAAAGCTCAAAAAGGAGCAACAGAAAACAAAGGATGCCGCGGAGCTTGCAAGACGTGCAAAATCGCTTGTTAAAAAAGGTATTGAATCCATTGATTCCGCAGCCGATCCGATTATCGGAATTGAGGATGACGATAAGGAATATGTTCTTCCGCGTCCGCTTGTTACGGGTGATACCGTCATTATCCGTGATATAGGTAAAACAGCAAAAGTTCTCTCCCCTGCTGATAAAAACGGAAACGTTGAAGTACAGGCGGGCTCAATAAAAACAAGAGTCAAGCTTGCAAATCTCAGACTTTGCGAGAATGCTCCGAAGAAAAAGGAAAACAAATCAACCGCAAGACTTCAGGGCGACAGCAGACTTAACATGGCGGCATCAACAAGGCTTGATTTGAGAGGCATGACCGTTGATGACTGCCTGATTGAGCTTGACAGATTCATTGACATGGGTCTGCGCACAGGGCTTAATGAGTTTACAATCGTTCACGGAAAAGGCACCGGTGCACTCCGCACGGCAGTCACCCGATATCTCAAAGCCTCACCATATGTCAAAACAAGCCGTCTGGGTGTTTACGGCGAGGGTGAAGACGGTGTCACAATCGTCACATTGAAGTGATTTCGTAAAGGTGTGCGCCTTTACAAGAACTGAACGCCGGATGCGTGTAAAAAAGTTTTCCACTTTATGAAAGTGAAAATGTGGATACATCTTGTGTCCGACCCGGTTTTTGTCCACAATCTGTGCTCTTTTCCACATCTTTTTTACAGAAATGTGAGAAAAAGGTGAAAAACCCGTGAAAATCGGGCAAAAATAACACTTGACATCTGCATTTATTTTTAGTATAATAACGACCTGTAAAGCGTATTTGCTTTACAGGTCTTGCATTTTCGGCGTTAAGATTCTCAAACGCTGCGGCGTTGGAGATTCTTCTTTTTTGCCTTGATGTACAAAAATATCATCTGATTCCAGAGAAAGGAGGGTCACAAAATTGGCAAAGAATTATGAAATGGCAGTGCTCATTGATTTTTACGGTGAAATGCTCACTGCAAAACAACGTGATTTTTTGGAATATTATTATAATGACGACCTTTCCCTCTCCGAAATTGCAGAAAATGAAGGCATAACCCGTCAGGGCGTGCGTGACGCAATCAAGCGTGCGGAAACCCAGCTTCTCGAAATGGAAAACCGTCTGGGCGTTGCAAAGCGCTTTGATGATATGCGCCGCAGCCTTAATGATATTATCGAATATTCAAACCAGATTTCAGAATATAATCTGCGACACAGCATTTCAAAAGAAATCAACGATTACAGCGTACGCATCAAAGCCGCTGCAATGGCGCTTCTCGAAAGCTGATATACATACATTTATATTATAGTATAAGAGGTGAAACAATTGGCATTTGAAGGTCTTTCTGACAGACTCGAATCTGCGTTTAAAAATCTGCGCAGCAAGGGCAGCCTTACCGAAGCTGATGTCCGCAGCGCAATGCGTGAGGTCCGCATGGCTCTGCTTGAAGCGGACGTTAACTATAAAGTTGCCAAGGATTTCACAAATACCGTAACCGAAAAAGCAATCGGCGAAAAGGTTATGGAAAGCCTTACACCCTCCCAGATGGTTATTAAAATCGTCAAGGAAGAGCTGGTCAGCCTCATGGGCGGAACCCAAAGCCGCCTTGCATATGCAAGCCATCCGCCAACAGTTATTCTCATGTGCGGACTTCAGGGCTCGGGTAAAACCACCCACTGCGCTAAGCTTGCCCTCAAGCTCAAAAACGAAAATCACCGTCCCCTCCTCGTCGCGTGTGACATTTACCGTCCTGCAGCTATAAAACAGCTCCAGGTTGTCGGCGAGCAGGTCGGCGCTCCTGTTTTTGAAATGGGTCAGACTAATCCCGTTCAGATTGCAAAGGAAGCAATCTCTTACTCAAAGGACCACGGCTATGACTATGTCATTCTTGATACGGCAGGCCGACTCCATATAGACGAAGAACTCATGAACGAGCTTAAGGCTGTCAAGGCAGAAGCAAAGCCCCATGAAATTCTTCTCGTTGTTGACTCAATGACAGGTCAGGATGCTGTCAACGTTGCATCATCATTCGATGAGGCACTCGGCATTGACGGACTTATTCTCACAAAGCTTGACGGTGACACCCGAGGCGGTGCTGCTCTTTCAGCAAGAGCCGTAACAGGCAAACCCATCAAGTTTGTCGGTACAGGTGAAAAACTCGATAATCTTGATGTTTTCCACCCCGACAGAATGGCATCAAGAATCCTCGGCATGGGCGACGTTCTTTCACTTATCGAAAAAGCTGAAATGGCTATCGACGAAAAGAAGGCGGAAGAACTTGAGAAAAAGCTCATGCAAAACAAATTCGACCTTAACGATTTACTTGACCAGTTTGACCAGATTCACAAAATGGGCTCACTTCAGGATATTCTTGCAATGATTCCCGGAATCGGCAACAAAGCAAAGGACATTGAGGTTGATGAGCGCAAATTTGACCGCATGAAGGCTATCATCTACTCCATGACGGAAAAAGAACGCGCCAACCCCGATATTATCAATCCCTCTCGAAAGAAGAGAATCGCAGCCGGTTGCGGTCAGCCTATTGAAGAGGTCAACAGACTTCTTTCGCAGTTCAGGCAGATGCAGAAAATGTTCAAGCAGTTCGGCGGCAAAAAGGGCGGTAAGCGCCGCAGAAAGCAGCGTTTGAACCTGCCCAAGGGCTTTGACCCTTCACAGTTCGGAATGTAATCCAGCAAAAGCTGATGCATTAATAAATAATTTTATATATAATTTTTTGGAGGAATTTATCATGGCAGTAAAAATCAGACTTCGCCGCATGGGCGCAAAGAAAGCACCTTTCTATCGTATCGTTGTTGCAGATTCAAGATATCCCCGTGACGGCAGATTCATCGAAGAAATCGGCACATACAACCCCGTTGCTAACCCCACAGAGGTTAAGGTAGACGCTGAAAAGGCAAAGCAGTGGATTGCTAACGGCGCACAGCCTACAGACACTGTTAAGGCTATCCTTAAGAAGGAAGGCGTTCTTTAATCCTTAAACGGATACGAACGAGGTAAACCAATGAAAGATTTACTTGTCAGCATTGCACAGGGTCTTGTCGACGATCCCGCAGCGGTAACAGTTACCGTTGACGAGCCTGCAGAGGATGGTACTGTTGTTTATCATCTTCACGTTGGTGATGACGATATGGGCAGAGTTATCGGCAAGCAGGGCAGAATCGCCAAGGCTATCCGCACTGTTATGCGTGCAGCCGCAACCCGTCAGAATGCAAGGGTAGTTGTCGAAATTGATTAAGAATTTTCTTGAAATCGGCGAAATAGTCGGCACTCACGGCATACGCGGCGAAATCCGTGTCAATCCGTGGTGCGACTCACCCGATTTTGTATGCAAATTTAAAACTTTATATTACGACAGCAATGGAAGCTGTGCGGCGCAGATTAAGTCTGCAAGGCCGCACGGCAATATTGTTTTGCTGTCAATTTCGGGCATAGATACCGTTGAAGCAGCACAGAAAATGCGCGGAAAGATTCTTTATATGAAGCGCAGCGATGCAAAGCTACCCGAAGGCACATATTTTATCGCAGAGCTTATCGGCTGCACGGTTTATGATGCGGATAACCCCGAAAAAGTTTACGGCACTCTTTCCGATGTCAGCGCAACGGGTGCAAACGATGTGTGGCACATCACGGATGAAAGCGGAAAGGAATATCTTATTCCGTCAATCCCCGATGTTGTTATTGAAACAGACGTTGCCAAAAACCGCATTGTTATAAGGCCGCTGAAAGGTATATTTGATGATGAGAATTGATATTTTAACCCTTTTTCCCGAGATGTGCGAAAGCGTACTCGGCGAAAGCATTATCGGCAGAGCGCGCGCCAACGGTTGCGTTGAAATCACCTGCCGCAACATCAGAGATTATACTATTGATAAGCATAACAGAGTTGACGATGCCCCATATGGCGGCGGCACGGGAATGATAATGCAGACCCAGCCCATTTATGACTGCTATGCAGCTCTTTGCGAGGAAACAGGAACAAAGCCCCACCTCATTTATCTTTCTCCGCAGGGTAAAACTCTTAACCAAGAGCGTGTCAAGGAGCTTTCACAGCTTGATAACATCGCTCTGCTGTGCGGTCATTACGAAGGCATCGACCAGCGTGTTATTGACGAAATAGTTGACGAAGAAATTTCAATCGGCGACTATGTATTAACGGGCGGAGAGCTGCCCGCGCTTATTCTTGCAGACAGCATTTCAAGAATGCTGCCCGGCGTTCTTGCAAACGAGGATGCATTCACTCTTGAAAGCCATTATTCGGGGCTTCTCGAATATCCGCAATACACAAGGCCTTACGAATGGCACGGTGAAAAGGTTCCCGATGTTTTGATTTCGGGTCATCACGCAAACATTCAGAAATGGCAGCGTGAGCAAAGCCTTAAACGCACTCTTGAACGCAGGCCGGATATGCTTGAAAAAGCCGAACTTACAAAAAAAGATAAAGAATATCTTGATAAAATTAAAAACTCCGAGGCTTAAACCTCGGAGTTTTCGTTTTATGCCGCTTTAGCGGTTGTTTTGTTTTTTTCTTTTTTCTCGCCGATTTTCTGGAGAACAATAACAAGAACCATAAGTGCAACGCCTGCAACATCGGTTTCCCATCCGGGAATAATCATCAGAAGTCCTCCTGCAAGTGCCATCACTCTTTCCCAAACAGGCATATTTTTATACATATATCCTTCCATACCTGCGGAAATGATATAGATACCGCAAAGAGCTGTTATAACAAGAAGAACGATGTCATACCAGGGCTTATCAGAACCAACAATAAGCATCTCCGGGCTGAACGCAAAGATATAGGGAACAATAAATGCGGTAATTGCAAGACGTGTTGCCGTTACGCCTGTTTTCATGGGGTTAGATTTCGCAATAGCCGAGCCTGCATAAGCCGCAAGTGCAACGGGAGGAGTAATATCCGCAACAATACCGAAATAGAAAACAAACATATGAGCTGCAAGAACAGGGATGCTCAGGCTTCTCATAAGAATGGGAGCAACCATCGACGCCATGATAACATAGTTCGCAGTAGTGGGAACACCCATGCCGAGCACGATACACATGAGCATGGTGAGTCCGAGTGCAAGAATGGGATGAATCTGTGCCGCAGACTGAACAAGTGCCGAAAGCACATTTGCAAGACCCGTCTGCTGAACCATCGCCGAAATACAGCCCGCAACAGCGCATGCAAGAGCAACGCCGATTGCGTTTTTGGTTCCGTTTGCAAGAGACTGGATATAAAGCTTGAAATCAAACTCAAACTTCTTGTGAATAATTGATTTGACTGCACCCTCAATAAACTTTACTGCAATTGCAACAAAAATTGCAAGAATTGCTGATTTTGCAGGTGAGTACGAGTTCATTGCAATAACGAGAGCAACAACAGGGAGAAGAAGATATCCCTTTGTAAACAGAAGCTTGAAGAAGTTGGGAATTGCTTCCTTGGGAAGACCCTTAAGACCAAGCTTCTTTGCTTCAAAGTGAATCATCATGAAGATGCCTGTGAAATAAAGAACAGCGGGAAGAATTGCAGCTATCGCTATCTGTGAATAGGGAAGACCGGTATATTCCGTCATAAGGAACGCCGCTGCACCCATAATCGGAGGCATAATCTGACCGCCGGTTGATGCCGCCGCTTCAACAGCAGCCGCAAACTCGGGCTTGTAGCCGCAGCGCTTCATTGTGGGGATTGTAACAGAGCCGCTGCCGACAGTGTTGGCAACCGATGAACCCGAATACATACCCTCCATTGCACTTGAAATAACAGCAACCTTTGCAGGACCGCCCGTTGCCTTACCCGCAATTGAGTTTGCAAGGTCAACAAAGAATGCGCCGATACCCGACTGCTCGAGGAACGATGCAAATATAATGAAAAGAACAATAAACGATGCGCAAACATTGAGCGGTGTACCCGCAATGCCTTCCGTTGTATAGAAAAGCTTATACATGATAACTCTCAAGGGGTTGCGGTCAACAACAATAAACGCATATGCAATAAATGAAGCCGAAACAATAACAATCGGCAGACCTACAACTCTTCGGCAAGCCTCAAAAAGGAGAATCGTTCCGATAATTGCGATTGCAATATCAAGCTCTGATATTCTTGAAGCCTTGTCAACAATCGCCTGACAATTTATTGCATAATAAAAGAACGAACCTGCTCCGACAACTGCAAATATATAGTCATAAAAAGGCACGTGGTTGAGTCTTTTCTTTTCTTTCTTACTTACCGGATAAATAATATAGGCTATAAAAACAATTATACCTATAAACCAAGCCATCTTCTGTCTTTCCTCCATTGTTCCGGTCCAACCGTCGAACATAACATAGAGGGAAAACAGCACCATGACAATTTTAATTATTTTCTGAAATATGCCAGAAAAATGGCGTGTGTTTGATTCTTTATCAAATTCCGCCATCAGTTTATCAACATCAATAGCTTCGTCCTCATCGGCCTGCATGCCGATAGGCTTTGTGTTTACATCTGACATTAATCACATTCCTTTCGTCAGAATTTCATAAGCGGTGACAATTTCAAAAACAATCCTGGCATTTCTGCCGCACATGTTTCTTAAGCTGATTTCTTCACCGCCGAAGGTGAGAATATGGTCAGAAACCGTTCCGACAATATATCTCAACGGATCATAAGTGATATCAAACCCCGTGATAACCATATTTCCATTGTCATCATAGGTCATCTTCTGATCGCCTTCAAGCGCAGTCTGAACTCCTGCACCGAAGGAACGGTAGGTTGTTGAATATGCCCTTATTTCGCCGTTTTCAATTATATAAGTATCCTTTACGGGAGTCTGATTTACCGAATGAACAAATTCAACGGAAAACATCAGCCCGTCATCGGCTTTTTCAGTTATGTATCTTTTCCCGGTATCCGAATCATACATAACCAGATAGTCGGCTGAAAGGATATTTATAGCGAAAGCAGCCGCTGTAATGATTATCATTAAAACGGCTGCTGCAATTAACTTTTTTCTGAAATCAGCGCAAGGCTTACAGCTCATCAGCTGATAGCGCCAACCTCTTTAAAGTATCTTTCTGCACCGGGATGGAAAGGAACCGAAATGCTTGAAACAGCATATTCAAGGCTCATTTCTGATGCCTTTTCATGTGAATATTCAGCCTTGTTTTCATAGATAGCCTTTGTAAGCTGATAAACTGTTTCTTCATCAAGGTCATTGCTTACAATGAAGGTTGCCTTAACTGCAACTGTTGTTACATCTGCGTCAATGCCTGTATATGTTCCTGCGGGAACGGTATATGCTGCATAGAAGCCGTAGTCTGACTGAAGCTTTGCAAGATGCTCAGCATCAATTTCAACAAGAACGATGCCTGTTGTTGTTGAAAGGTCGGTAATGGCAACAGTGGGAGCGCCTGCTGTGCAGAAGAACGCATCAATCTTGCCGTCTTTAAGAGCATCAGCCGATGCCTGGAAGCTGAGATTCTGCTTGTCGATGTCTTCAAAAGTGATATCATAAGCGCCGAGAATCTGCTGTGCGTTAAATTCAACACCACTGCCGCTGTCGCCGACTGAAACCTTCTTACCCTTAAGGTCAGCAACAGTCTTGATGCCCGAGTCAGCCTTTGCAACTATCTGGCAAACCTCTGCATAAGCAGCGCCGAGAGTTGAGAAGCTGTCAATAGCACCGACATCTGCAAAAAGAGATGTGCCGTTATAAGCGTAGTCCATAACGTCGTTCTGAACGATAGCCATATCAACGATACCGTCGTCAATATCAAGGATGTTTGCCTTTGATGCGCCTGATGACTGAATCATAAGGTTTGCACCTGTTTTTTCTTTAAGAAGAGATGAAATAACGTTGCAGAAGCCGTAGTATGTACCTGTTGAGCCGCCTGTGCCTACGTTAATGCTGATTGATGAAAGGTCGCCGCCTGCAACTGCATCGTTTGCGGGAGCCTTTGTGCTTTCATCAGTTGTTGTGCCGTCGCCGCAAGCTGTGCAAAGAATCATTGCAAAAGCAAGGATAAGCGAAAGAACGATTGCTAACTTTTTCTTCATTTTAGTTTGCCTCCTTATATTCTGAACTCCGATTTGAATAAATCAATCTGCGGAAATTCAATTACCCATTCATTATAACCTAAAAAAAGTAATAATGCAATACTTTTTGAATTTTTATACAATAAACCTTGCATTAATACCAGAGAAATCCAAGAAGAAGAATCCAGATTATCCACTGAATAAAGGTGAACGATACATTTATCTTGAATGATGCTGTGAAGCCCTCATAATTAACATCAACGTTCTGAACACCTCTCTGTGTGCAGGTATCGGGGCTGATTTCAAAGCCACTCGTCACGATTTCTCTGCTGCCGTCGGAATAGCAGACCTCAAGAGCAAGACCTGTTGTGTCGATTTTATCTTTATAGTTATAGCTTGTTTTGCTCGGAAGAGTATCAACCGAAACCGAGGTTATTGTTTTCTGCGGCTCGGGATTTTCGGGAGCAAGCTCGAATCTTATGTTGCTATTTTGAGCATATGTCTGAGCATATGAACTTTCATCAACGACAAGTATGATGTTATCGCATCCGCCGAATGCATCCTTGCCGATGGTTGTTACGCTTGATGGAACTCTAACATAATTCAGAGCCGTACAGTCCAAAAATGCACCGAACTCAATTTTTTCAACCGTTGACGGAATAGTTACACTTGAAAGCTTTCCGCACTTTTCAAACGTTTTTTCACCGATTGATTTTATGCCGCCTTCAAAAACGACGCTTGTAAGACCCGATTTATAGAACGCACCTTTCATCGTTGTTACCGATGCAGGAATTGTTACGGATTTGAGCGCTGTGCAGTTTCCGAAAGAAAGCTGACCGAGTTTTGTAACGGTTGAAGGAATTGCCACCGAAGCAAGAGCATCGCATTCATTGAATGCATAATTGTCAATGGTTTTGAGCCCGTTCGGAAGAGTTACCGCTTCAAGGCTGTCATTTCCGCCGAAAGCATAATCGCCGATAACAAGCGTTCCCGATGCAACCGCATAGCTCTTGTCGGTTCTGCCTGCAGGATACTGAATAAGAGCCTTATCGGTTTTGGGTGAAGAAACGTCGGTATCATAAGCGCTTTCATAAGGGCCGTAAAGAACTCCGTTTACCGAAGAATAAACCGTGTTTGCGCCTGCAACATTAAAATCTGTTACAGATGTGCAACCGAGAAATGCATTCTTTCTGATAACCCGAACCGATGCGGGAATATCAAATCGGGTTATTCCTTCACAGGTTTTAAAAGCTTCTTTACCGATAACCTCAACTGTTGAAGGAATTGAAATTGAAGTAAGTGCCTTGCAGTCAAAAAATGCCTGCTCCGGAATTTCCTTGAGTGCGGAAGGAAGAACGATATCGGTAAGATTGCTGCATGATTTGAAAGCAGCTGAATCAATAATGCAGTCTGCACCTGCGAAAATAATTTTTTTAAGCGAAATGCAGTTTTCAAATGCATTGCTTCCGACATCTGTAACGCTTTCAGGAATATTGACCTGCGTTATTTTTGAGCAGTCTGAAAATGCACCGTCAGTTATCGAAGTAACCGGCAAGCCGTCTTTGCTTGACGGAATATCAATAACACCCGATGCATATGTACGGCATGCGGTTACCGCTGCGTGATCATCAAACAAAGCGATTGTCAGCATATCCTCGCCTGCGGCATAGGCAGTTGAAAGACCTGCCAGCATAAGTACAGCCGACAGCAGCAGGCTTATTATTTTTGCGATTTTTTTCATATGAATGTCCCCCTGATAAGTAATATCGCATTTTAGATTATATAACATATTAAAGCAAAAATCAAGAATATATTGGAATTTGGTTAAAAAAGGTTGGTTTTTTATTGACAAAACTGTGTGAAATAACTAAAATTGACTTGACTAATTATATTGGAGATACATTCTATGATTGACGAAAACGGCAAGTTCTATAAGCCCGAAAGAGGCTCAGCCCCTGCTCCCGACCACATTATGTTATCTTTTTGCGGCGATGCAAAAACACAAATGGCTGTTAACTGGCGCACAAGCACAGAAACCGAAAATGGCTATATCCTCTTACGCAGCGAAAACAGCTCCGAATGGATAAAAGCCGAAAGTACGGTAAGATACAAAGAAACGGATATTGACATCAGCAACTATCATTCCGTAAAGCTCCGCGGTCTTACCCCCGGAACGAAATATTTTTATACCGTTGGCTGCGATAAATACAGAAGTAAAGAGTTCAGCTTTGAAACTGAAGCTGAAAACACCGATAAATTCAGCTTTATCGTTATTACCGACCACCAGAAAGGAACTCCCTGCCATCTTCCCGATTACAGTATGGTCGGCGATATGCTCAAAGACGCTTTGAAAAGGCATCCCGAATGCAAATTCATTTTCACCGCAGGCGATAACTGCGATAACGGTCAGAATGACCTGCAATGGAACGGTATGTTTGATGGTCTTAAGGGAATTATCGAAAGCATGCCTTATATGATGACAACGGGCAATCACGATAACCGTGGGTTTATCACTTACTTCCCCGAACCGACAGGCAAATTCTATCTCGAGCATGCCGATTTCTTTGATTTTCAGTTTGAGAACGCATATCCGCAGAACGGTCCGAAAGGTTACGAAACAGAAAATTATTCCTTCGATTACGGCAGTGCTCATTTTCTTGTTCTCGGCATCAATGCACCGGATGTTGTTGAAAATTGGGCATATAATGACCTTCAAAGCAGCAATAAAACATGGAAGCTCGGTGCATACCATTTTCCGATTTACCCCGTTATGCCCGAGGGTCAGAACAACGACGGCTATCCGTGGCTCAGAAAGCCGATTGAGGACGGCAGGCTTGACATTCTTTTTGAGGGCCACGAGCATTCGTTTGCAAGAACATTTCCTATAAAGAATGATGAAATGTTTGACAGTCCGTCAGAAGGCACGGTTCACTATATAGTCGGCAACGGTGGCGGCAACATTTATCATTCAAATGCAAGAAAAATCTGGCATTCCGCATTTTATCCGCAGGAAATTCGCGTGGGCTCATATACACTTGTTGAAATTGACGGCGAAATTTTAACCGCAACTGCTTATCTTGCCGACGGCAGAATAATTGATGTTTTCACAATTGACAAAACCAAGAATTTGATAACACCTCATGCGCTTGCACCGACATATGACTGGACAAAAATGGCATTCAAGGGTCAGATGCTTGAGCTGATTTCAAGAGAGCTTTACGCAGAGCTTAAAGATGGCATATGGTATGCCCCCTTCGGTGTTGTTATGCAGTTCGTCGGCGGAAAGGTTGTCAAGGAAAAAGAAACTCTCTATGTCGAAGCATATGACCACAGAGCAACATTCTCTCTCGGCAGCAAGCTTGCAAAAACAGACCTCGGAACGGTTGAAATGCAGGGCGAACCGTATTATAACAAAAATCAGCTTTATATTCCCGTTGATGACAGCGCAAAGATGTTTGAGCTTGAATGGTATTATGCAGAACGCAACAATTATATAAACTGGAACACGCCGAGCGAGGATAAACCGCTATGCAAACATCCCGAATAAAGGTGAATGGAGGAACAAGAATGCTTTACAAAAAAAACACAGCCCCCTCTCTTTCGGAAGAACTTTTCAGAAATCCGACAAGCGAATACAGAGGTACCCCCTTCTGGGCATGGAACAGTGACCTTAAAGCAGAAGAGCTTTGCCGTCAGATTGATGTTTTCAAGGAAATGGGTCTCGGCGGCTTCCATATGCACGTACGTACGGGTATGTCAACTCACTATCTTTCAGACGAGTTTATGTCACTCATCAAAAGCTGCTGCGAAAAGGCAGATAAAGAGCATATGCTTGCATGGCTTTATGATGAGGACAGATGGCCCTCGGGCGCAGCAGGCGGACTTGTCACAAAAGATGAAGAATACAGAGCACGTTGCCTGCTCATGACAACCATTCCGTGCAATGAAACAGAAACCGAATCGAAATATGTTGACTCCAGAGCGGAAGGCAGCAGAGATGGCAAAGGCTGGCTTATTGCATGCTATGACGTTATTCTTGACGAAAATGGATATCTTAAAAACTATAAGCTCATCGGCGAAAACGATGAGGCGGAAGGCACAAAATGGTATGCATATCTCAAAATTCATGCACCCTCACCCTGGTATAACAATCAGACATACCTTGACACTCTCAACCCCAAGGCTGTCAAACGTTTTGTTGAGGTGACACACGAAAGATACAAAAAGGTAATAGGAGAACACTTCGGCGGAGTTGTTCCCGCAATCTTCACCGACGAGCCGCAGTTCACACGCAAAAAAGTGCTTGATAACTCAACCGACAAAGACGATATTCTCATGCCGTGGACAGACGATTTTGCAGACACCTACAAAGCGCAGTACGGCGATGATATTCTTGAATCAATCCCCGAAATTTTCTGGGAGCTTCCCGATAATAAGGTTTCTCTCACAAGATACCGCTACCACGACCATGTTTCGGAGCGATTCAGCGAAGCCTTTGCTGACGTATGCGGTGCGTGGTGCCGCGAAAACGGAATCGCTCTCACGGGTCATATGATGGAAGAGCCCACTCTCCATAGCCAGACAGCTGCTCTGGGCGAGGCAATGCGTTCATACAGAGGCTTTGACCTTCCCGGCATCGACATGCTCTGCGCAAGTTTTGAGTTCACAACCGCAAAGCAGGCACAGTCCGCCGTTCATCAGTTCGGCAGAGAAGGCATGCTTTCAGAGCTTTATGGCGTTACGGGCTGGGACTACGATTTCAGAGGCTATAAGCTTCACGGCGACTGGCAGGCATGCCTCGGCGTTACAATAAGAGTTCCTCACCTTTCATGGTATGCCATGGGCGGCGAAGCAAAGCGCGACTACCCCGCATCAATCCACTATCAATCACCCTGGTGGAAAGAATTTTCATATCTTGAGGACCACTTTGCAAGAGTTAACACCGCTATGACAAGAGGCAAGCCCGTTGTCAAGGTCGGCGTTATTCATCCTGTTGAAAGCTATTGGCTTCATTGGGGTCCCAGAGATAAAACTGCTCTCATCCGCGAAAACATGGATGAAAAATTTGAGAATCTTGCAGATTGGCTTCTCAAGGGCAGCATAGATTTCAACTATATCAGCGAATCTCTTTTCCCGACTCTCTGCGAAAAGGCGTCAGCCCCTCTCAAAGTCGGTGAAATGGAATACGATGCAATCATCGTTCCCGACTGCGAAACTCTTCGTTCAACAACTCTTGAACGTCTTGCAGACTTCCGCAAAGCAGGCGGAAAGCTCATCTTCCTCGGCAATGCACCCGAATATATCGACTGTGTTCCGAGCAAACTCGGCAAAGAGCTTTATGACAACTCAATTGCAATTCCTTATGACAGAGAAAAGCTTCTCACCGCTCTTGACGAAAACAGAACTGTAACTCTCCGCCTTGCAAACGGCAGACTTTCAGACGGCTTCATCTATCAGCTCCGTCAGGACGGAAACAGCCGCTGGCTCTTCATCAGCCGCTGCTGCGAGCCTTATAACAAGGACTGCGTCCGCGAATCAGACCTGCGCATAAACATCAAAGGTGAATTTACACCCTATGTTTATGACACAATCAGCGGAGATATTTCTCCCATCGCATGTAAATACATAAACGGAAATACCGTTATTGAAAAAACCATGTTCGACTATGACAGCCTTCTTCTCAAACTTGACGAAGGCAGATGTGATGCCGATATCCCTGCAGAAGAAGATATTATTCTTTCGGATTCCGCGGCAATAACCGTACTCGTTCCCTATTCGCTTTCAGAGCGCAATGTTCTTCTCCTCGATATGGCTGAATTTGCCCTTGACGGCGGAGAGTTTATGGCAGAAGAGGAAATACTCCGCCTTGACAATGTTTGCAGAAGAATGCTCGGCTATGTTGAAAGAGGTGGAAGCGTTGCGCAGCCGTGGGTAATCGAACCCGAAATAATCAAACACCATGTTACTCTCAAATTCACAATAAAGAGTGAGATTGATTACGTCGGTGCAGAGCTTGCTCTTGAAGATGCCGAAAACGCAGAAATCAAGTTCAACGGCTCTGATGTTGCAGTAAATATAACAGGTTGGTATACGGATAAGGATATCAAAACCGTTCCCATTCCCGAAATCAAAAAGGGCGAAAACATTCTTGAAGTTACTCTCCCCTTCGGTACACGCACAAACACAGAATGGTGCTATCTTCTCGGCGATTTCGGCGTAAATCTTGCAGGCACGAAAAAGGTTATCACTGCTCTTCCCGAAAAACTCGGATTCGGTTCAGTAACAAATCAGGGCTTCCCATTCTACGGCGGAAACGTCACCTATCATCTTGAAGCCGAAGGCGAAAACCTTAAGGTTGAAGCAACCCGTTACAGAGGCGCCCTTATCGGTGTCAAGGTTGACGGCGAAGAAAAGGGCAAGATTGTTTATCCTCCCTATATTCTTGAAATCGGCGGTCTCGGCAACGGCAATCACAAGGTTGATATCACCCTCTTCGGTCACCGCTTCAATGCATTCGGAGCAGTCCATCTGACAGATGTCAGACATTCATGGCACGGACCCGATGCATGGCGCAGCGACGAAGAACGCTGGAGCTATGAATACTGCCTGCGCGACCTCGGAATACTCAAACGCCCCGTAATTAAAACTAAATAAAAGCAAAATATCGCCCCGAAACCATAATGTTTCGGGGTGATATTACTTCATTTCTTTTTTATTCTTAACCAATATTCTCTTGCTGCCTGCTCGTTTTTATTATCGCCGAAATCATAATATTTCTTATTTTTCAGCGCGTCGGGCAGATATTGCTGGTCAATCCAATGGCCCGGATAATCGTGAGCATATTTATAAAACTGACCCTTATTAGGATTATCCTCACCATCATAGTGCATATTCTGAAGCTGACGGGGCACAGGACCCGTCCTTCCTGCGGCAACATCCGCCATTGCAGAGTTAATAGCACCGTAGGCTGTGTTTGATTTCGGGCTTGTTGCAACAAGAATAACGGCATCCGCAAGGGGGATTCTTGCTTCGGGCAAACCGAGCATCTGCGCCGCATCAATTGCAGATTTAACAATAGGAATTATCTGCGGATAGGCAAGACCGACATCCTCGCAGGCGCAAACCATGAGCCGTCTGCAAGCCGAGGGCAAATCTCCCGCCTCAAGCAACCTTGCAAGATAATGTACCGCCGCATCGGGATCAGAGCCTCGCATTGATTTCTGGAATGCGGAGATAATATCATAATGCTCGTCACCGTCTTTGTCATATCTCATAGCGCTTTTCTGCGTAAGTGACCTTGCATTTTCAAGCGTTATGAGCTTTTTACCGTCAGCTGAATTTGCGGAAAGCACGCAGAGCTCAACGCTGTTTATTGCTTTTCTTACATCGCCTGCACTTGCAGTTGCAATGTGGGAATAAACGCCGTCATCAATACTGTATTCTTCATTTCTGTCGTCCGACATAAAATCAAAGGCTCGCCTTACTGCCTTTTCGGCTTCGGAGGGGGTGACACTCTTGAACTCAAACACGGTTGAGCGGCTTAAAATTGCGCTGTAAACATAGAAATAGGGGTTTTCGGTTGTTGACGCAATAAGAGTTATCGCTCCGTTTTCAATATATTCAAGCAGAGTCTGTTGCTGCTTTTTGTTGAAATACTGAATCTCATCGAGATAAAGCAAAATTCCGTTTGGAGCAAGGAAGGTATCAAGCTTTGCAACAACCTCCTTGATATCGGAAGTGCCTGCGGTTGTACCGTTGAGCTTTACGAGATGCCTGTCGGTTGTTTTTGCAATGATGCTCGCAAGGGTCGTTTTACCGACTCCTGGAGGACCGTAAAACACCATGTTGGGCAGTTCACCCGATTCAATTATATTGCGCAGTGGCTTACCCTCGCCGAGCAGATGGGGCTGACCAATAATATCTTCAATTTTCTTTGGGCGGAGTCTGTCCGCAAGCGGTGCCGACATAAAAATCACCTTTTATAACGATAATAATATTGACATTATATCAAACAAAACGTGTTTTAGCAATAAAAAACGCTCCGAAAAACTTCGAAGCGTAATTTTTTATTTACTTATGCCTTGTTGTCGCAGCCGAGAACGTTCTTGATCTTGTGCTCAACCATGCCCTGAATAGCGGTACGAGCGGGAGCAAGATACTGTCTGGGGTCGAAGTGACCGGGATTCTCTGCCATATACTTTCTGATAGCAGCTGTCATTGCAAGACGAAGGTCGGAGTCGATGTTGATCTTACAAACAGCATGCTCTGCAGCCTTGCGAAGCTCGCTCTCGGGAATACCGATAGCATTTTCCATCTTGCCGCCGAACTCGTTAATCTGGTCAACAAACTCGGGGATAACTGATGATGCTCCGTGAAGAACGATGGGGAATCCGGGGAGCTTTTTCTCGATTTCTTCGAGAATATCTATACGGATTTTGGGATCCTGACCGGGCTTGAACTTGAATGCGCCGTGGCTTGTGCCGATAGCGATTGCAAGTGAGTCAACGCCTGTTCTTGTTACGAAATCAATAACCTCTGCGGGGTTTGTGTATGATGCATCTTCAGCAGAAACGTTAACATCGTCTTCGATACCTGCAAGCTGACCGAGTTCGCCTTCAACAACAACGCCGTGAGCGTGTGCGTAATCAACAACCTTCTTTGTGAGAGCAACATTCTCTTCATAGGGAAGGTGTGAACCGTCAATCATAACTGATGTGAAGCCGCCGTCGATGCAAGCCTTACATGTTTCAAAATCGGGACCGTGGTCAAGGTGAAGAGCAATGGGAAGACCTGTTGTTTCAACAGCTGCCTCAACGAGCTTTACAAGATAAGTGTGGTTTGCATAAGCTCTTGCGCCCTTGGAAACCTGAAGAATAAGAGGAGCATTGAGAGCCTTACCTGCTTCAACGATACCCTGAATGATTTCCATGTTGTTAACATTGAATGCGCCTACTGCGTAACCGCCCTTGTAAGCATCTTCAAACATTTTTTTGGTTGTTACTAATGCCATTTTTATCACTCCTGAAAATAATTTAAACTAACCTTATATATTATACCAAAAATTTGATGAATGTCAATATTTATGCAAACATACTTTTAATCTGCATACCAAAAAGGATAAGGACATTTCTGATGCCTGCAAAAAATTCTTCAATCGGATTATCATAGACAACATAGGGTTCATCCGTCTGAAGCACAAATTCCGCATTTCCTCTTTTTACGCTGCCTTCATATATATAGAGTACGTTATCGTAATTTTCAATATCGTTTTCATAAATAGTGAAAACTCTTATGCCGTAAGGACCTGTTTTTGCAAATTCGCAGCCGTAGGTCATTCCGAGTTCTATTCCGTCATATGTGCCTGTAAAGCCTTCGGTATGCCAATGGCCGAAATATGCACCGAGAACATCTCCGCATTCTTTCCATGCCTTAAACTGCGCACTTGTGTCCTCGGGGATTGTGAATGCGCTTGCATTATATCCGTTTGCAACATCTTTGTTAAGGCGGAGATACTTTCCGTCAACAAGCCTTGCACCTTCATCCCACATATTGCACTCTTCAAAAAAGAATCCGGGGTCACTTGTGGGAATATGCTGGAAAAGAATTGAGGGAACAGGCTTTCCTCCGTTTTCTGCCTTAAGCTTTGCACTCTCGGATTTATACCATTCAAGCTGTTCATTGGTAACGGAGCTTGATTTTGTATCCATCATCCAGATGTTGAAGGCAGTTTTTCCGTCGCTGCCCTTGATTTCAAGGTTAAAATCAATTCTTCCCTCGGAATCGTCGCTTTCATCAACTGTCAGACTGTTTTCATAGCTGTTATAAATTTTCAGCCAATCTTCGTTTGTAACTCCGCTGTTATGGTCGTTGTTACCTTGGCTGACCGCAAAAGGAATATCCCTGCTTTCAGCTTCGGCAAAAACTGCAGCACATGCCGCGGTAACATTTTTGAGAGTCTGTTCATAATCGCCGTCGATTTCAACGCCCTCTCTGAAGCTTTCACCGTCAATTCCGATATCGCCTGCACGGCTGTCCTCAACAATATCGCCCGTGAAAACGATGAGGTCGGGGTCGGTCTGCTCAATTGCAAGCTTAATAAAATTTACCAAATCGTATGCAGGATAATGGTCATCCTGCGGGTCGCTTATCTGAAGAACGGTAAACTTGCCGTCTGCACCGAAATTCAGTCCATTTTCCTCCGCATTTCCAATTACACAAAATGAAAACACAAACGAAACGGCAAGTAAAATACTGATTATTCTTTTCATTCTGATTCTCCTTAATATTTATCCATACTCTCAACATCAAGCACAAATACAGTTGCACCGCCGACTGTTATTTCTTCTTCAAGACTGTCCTTCTGAAGTCCTCTGCCGAGAGAATCGGTGGTCATTGCAACCTTGCTTCTTGTTCTCGAATACTCGTTGATGATTTCCTTTGCCCTTGCAACACGGTCATCCTCTGCACCGATGAGCAGGGTAGTGTTGCCTATCATAAGGAATCCGCCTGTGGTTGAAAGCTTTGTTACACTGTAATTTTCTCTTGTGAGTGTTGCGGAAACAACAGCGCTGTCGTCATTATTTACTATTGCAAGAATAAGTTTCATATCATTAATTTCCTTTCATTACATATCGGGAAGAATAAGCTTCTGGCTGCGCTTATCAAGCTCATAAATATTCGGTATTTCATAACGGTTATCGTTACCGTCTTTTATGAGAATGCGCTTATCGTAAAACATCTTCATGGATTGGATATGGTTGATAATCTCAAAGGTATAGGGACCTCTGTCGGTTTCAACATTCCAGAGCCAAATTCGGTGCTTTTCGCTGCGGCTGACAAGCCTTGTTATTTTTGGTATTCTGTAATATTCTTCAAGACAGCCGAGCAGAAGCTCTCTTTGCGAGGTTTCCATGTTATCGAGCTTTCGGAGAATGAATTTTTCTTCTCCCTCGCTGTCAAGGAAGGTTATGTATTCCGAAAGACCGCTTACAGGAAACAGCCTTCGCGGCTCAAGGTCGGTGAACTTTTCGCCCGTGAAGAACTCCACATCGCAAAAGATTTTATCCTTGACGGTTATGCGGATTTCTCCGCCGTCTATAAAATGTCTTGACATAAGAGCCCCTCCTTATTCAAAATTTTCGGCAGCCTTTTCTGCTGCGACCTGTTCGCTCATAGACTGAATTTTGATAAGCTTATAATATTTACCCTGCATCGCCATGAGTTCTTCTGGAGAACCAAATTCAATAATGTTGCCCTTATCGACAACAATGATTTTGTTTGCCTTGCGCAAAGTTGAAAGACGGTGGGCAATCATAAGCGTTGTTCTGCCTCTTATCAGATTGTTGATTGCATCCTGAATAAGCTTTTCGGTTTCGGAGTCAACAGCCGATGTTGCCTCGTCAAAAATAAGAATACCGGGATTTTTAAGCACTGCTCTTGCAATTGAAAGCCTCTGCTTTTCACCGCCCGAAAGACCGACACCTCTTTCGCCGAGCATCGTATCATAAGCATCGGGAAGCCTTGAAATAAAGCCATGGGCATTTGCGACATCCGCAGCATTGAGAACCTGCTCGGGATGCGCGCCGGGCAATGAATAAGCGATATTGTTGAAAATGGTATCGCGAAACATCATCGGCTCCTGCTGAACATAGCCTATCTGCGAGCGATAATATGCCATATCGATATCTCTTATATTAACATCATCAATGAAAATCTCGCCCTCATAATCGTCATAAAAACGCATGAGCAGATTTATGAGCGTCGATTTGCCCGAGCCCGTTGTGCCGACAATACCGACAACATCGCCGGGTTCAATAACAAAGTTAATATCATTGAGTACCTTTTTTGAACGGTCAAAGGAGAAATTAACGTTTCTGAACTCTATCTTGCCCTTGATGTTATCAAGAACATTATCTTTTCCGAAATCATGCTCGGGTTCGGCATTTATGATATCCATAATCTTCTCTGTCGAAGCGAGCGCATTTTGATATGAATCACTTAAATTTGCAAAGAAGCTTACGGGGTTATAGAACATGCTTGTGTAAGAAATAAATGATACAAGAACACCGAGAGAAAGCCTTTCGGGGGTGTCAATAACCATATTTCCGCCGACAAACCATATGATAACCGAGCCGCAGGTGATGAGGAAAGTTATGACATTCGGGAAGATTGCAGCAACCTTACCCGCTTTTTTATCCTCATAAAGCCAGTCATCAACATGCCTTGAAAATCTTTTTACAGCCTTTTCTTCGCTTGAGAAAGACTTGACAATTCTGACTGCCGGAATGGTGTCCGAAAGAATGCTTGAAATTGAAACACCTCTGCGCCATATTCTGCGGTAAAGAGGACCGATTTTTTTGCCGAAATATCTGCTGCAAAGAACAACTATCGGAACGGGAGTGAGTGAAAGCAGGGTTAACCTCCAGTTCATGCACATCATGATAACGATAATGCCTATCATGGTGAAAAGCTGAACTACCGCTTCCTGCGTTATACGGAGCATAAACTGCTGTAAAACAGTTGTGTCTGAATTTACACGGTTGATAACAGAACCTGTCGAAGTTTTATCGTAAAACTTCATGGGCAGATACTGCGCTTTTGCATATATCTCCTTCTTCAAGTCGGCAATTATTCCGTCACCCGCCATTCTTAAATGATAAGAACGAAGAGCTCCGATACCGTATTGCATCATATAAATAAGAAGAAGGAAAGCAATAACCGCAATCAGCATCCTTTTATCTCCGCCGGGAATAACCGAGTCAACCATAAGGCTTGTTATATAAGGCGGAACAAGCGCCGCAACGGTTGTTATAACCGAAAGAAGAATGCAGAAAAGGAGCTTTCCTGTGTAAGGCTTTATGTAACGGAACATTGTTGCAGCCATTTTACCTTTACCCTGACAGTTAAGGCAGTCTGCATTGGGTGACGGCAGCTTTCGTCCGCATTTCGGGCAGAAAGATCGGAGATTCCTGAATGTGACCTCAACCGCAGCAAATCTGCTTTCAACGCTTTCGCCCTCATTGACCTTTGTCACAAAATCAGCCGCCGCATCGCAGACATCTGCCATTGCAAAGGTGAAACGCATCAGGTCGATTGAAGAGCCGCCTGTTGTTTTTGCCTTAAGCACCGCATTACCGTACATTCTTTTGACCGCAATTTCGGATATGTTTGCAAAATCAAGACTTAAAAATCCGCCGTCAAAGCTTTCGCCGATTGCAACGATTCTGTCCTTTGCAACGTAGATTCCGCCCTCGCCGTAATTGCTGTCAATATCAAGGTCGCCGATAACTGCAAAAAGCGGAGCATCGTCTTTTTTGAACTGTTTTTCGGCAATTTTTCTGATTTCTTGACTTGCAGGCTTGTTGATGAGTAAATCCTTGGGAATCATTATTTTCCCTCCCCTTTTAAAGGTGATTTTGTCTGCATTATATGGCGATTTTTTCAATAAGTCAACACAAATTCAGACAATTTTTTGCAAATTTAGATTTTTGTTTTTTTGACGGATTTTGAGACCCTTTTTTGTTCAATTTAACAATACTATGTATCCCCGTATGGGGAAAGAAATCAATAGTTTTTCTCTCTGATTTCAAAATAAGCTCTTGGATGTGTGCACACAGGGCAGACGGCAGGTGCTTCGGGTCCGACATGTATATGACCGCAGTTTCGGCAGAGCCATACCGTTTCTCCGCTTCTTGCAAAGACGATGCCTCTTTCAAGATTTCTGCTCAAAGTTCTGAATCTTTCCTCGTGCTCTTTTTCAATCGAACCAACCATTTTGAAAAGTGCCGCAATTTCGGTAAAGCCCTCTTCCGATGCCGTCTTTTCAAATTCCTTATACATTTCGGTCCATTCAAAATTTTCGCCTGCAGCGGCATCAAGAAGATTTGCCGCAGTTTCGGGTATCGCACCTTCATGCAGTTTTTTGAACCAGATTTCTGCATGTTCTTTTTCGTTATCCGCGGTTTTCATAAAGATATCCGCAATCTGTTCGTAACCGTCCTTTTTTGCCTTATCTGCATAAAAGGTGTATTTGTTTCTTGCCTGCGATTCACCTGCAAATGCCGCCATAAGATTGGCTTCTGTTCTGCTTCCTTTAAATTCCATAAAAATTACCTCCCGTCATATTTTGTATGGCGGAAGGTAAAATATTCATATGAACTTTTCAATATTTTCCGCAATGAATCTGCCGCCTGCGGCACAGACGGTATTTTCATCGGCAAGATCTGCAAACTCAGCATCAAGCTTTTCAATTTCCGCAGGGATAACGGAAGCTTCTTCATTGTCGGGGTCAAATGAGTTATATTCACTCTCAAAGATTTCACATGTTCTTCCGTTAAAAAGTTTTTTTACGGCATCAAGCGCAATGTTTGTGACGGGCTTGCCGTTGATTCTAAAAAATTCACTCAATTTATTTCCGCCGTCCTCAACAACAAACGAAAGGGCATAAACCTGCTTTTGAGCATCGGTCAGCTTTTCAAATTCCGAATCCATATCCTTTGCATCGGAAATTTTCTTCTGAAGATTAAGAGCAACACCCCTGAAAAGACGGGCTGAATCAGATTTTTTTACAAGGGATTCTGTCAGAACAGCAAACTCATTGCGAAGCGCGTTTTCTTCCTTAAGCTTTTTTATGAGTGCTTCATTGATTTTTCCTCTTCTTGCACTCGCCTGACCTGCTTTTACGCAAACAAAAAGAGTCAGCACAACAAGTGCCGCAAGAATTGCTATAAGATAAGGTCTTTCAAGAAAATATGCAATCATAATTTATCTCCTAAACAAGTAATTTGTAGATGTCGCCCTTTTTAAGTCCGCTTTCCTTTGCTGCAAGCTTTGCCGCATCGGATTTTCCTTCGCCCTTTGCGATAAGCTCCCTTGCATATTCAGCGGCCTGTTCAAGAGTCATATGCACCTTTTCGGGAGCATCAGCACCCTTGACAATAAGAACAATTTCACCTTTTATCTGCTCCTGCAAGTATTTATCTGCCGCCTCGTAAAGAGTTGTTTTGATAACCTGTTCATGGATTTTGGTGAGTTCTCGGACTATTGCAATTTCTCTGTTGCCCAAAGCATTTGCGAGGTCTTTAAGCGTCTGCGAGAGCTTATGGGGTGCTTCATAAAAAATCATTGTACGTCTTTCGACGGTAAGCGATTCAATAAGCTCTCTTCTCTCGGATTTTTCCATCGGAAGGAAACCCTCAAAGGTAAAGCGCTTCGACGGCATACCGGAAACTGCAAGCGCCGTTGCAAATGCGCACGGACCGGGAACAGACTCAACCTTTACTCCGCTCTCTATACAGAGCTTTACCAAATCCTCGCCGGGGTCGGAGATTGCAGGCATACCCGCATCTGTGACCAACGCACAGTTTTCACCCGAAAGAAGCCTCT
Organism: Clostridia bacterium; assembly: GCA_017409265.1. Taxonomy (GTDB): domain Bacteria; phylum Bacillota; class Clostridia; order Oscillospirales; family Acutalibacteraceae; genus CAG-177. The sequence goes on along the minus strand of JAFQSY010000002.1, from coordinate 50,331 downwards.
GCACGATAATCGGACCTCTTTCAAAACGGTTATGTTCAAAATAACTTACCATCGGCTTCTTTATTTCAAATCGGTTGAGGAGCTTGAGCGTAACTCTTGTATCCTCCGCCGCAATAAAATCGCAGTTTTCAAGTGTTTCAAGCGCTCTTGGTGAGATGTCGCCAAGATTGCCTATCGGTGTGCCGACAACATAAAGCGTTCCGCTCAAGAATTTTCACCTCTGTTTTCCAAAAGATAATCACCGTAGATTTTTTTCATTTCATCGGAATATCCGCCATCACTTCCGTGAACAAAAAGCTCGGGTTCAACGGTCATTCCGCTCTTGCCGCCTCTTCTGCCTTCAACAAGTGCAAGCCACGGTGCTTTGCCCGGGCACTTTGAAACAAGCTTCAGCCTTTTCGGTTCAATCCCCGCCGAGCGCATTTCGAGAAACAGCTCGCATAGCCTTTCAGGTCTGATACACATACAGAGCTTTCCGCCGAAATTGAGAAGTTTTTTTGCCGTTTCGCAGATATCCGTAAAGGAACACATTGTTTCATGCCTTGCGATTTTATCGGCACTACTTCTGCTTTCAATTCCCGCTCCGCTCGCTTTATATGGCGGATTCATTGTTACAACATCAAAGCATCCGAAAGGAACAACACCCTTAAGCTCTTTCAAATCGGCATTAACGGCAGTCAGTCTTTCCGAAAGGGAATTATATTCTATCGCGGCATTAATCTGCTCTGCACCGAGGGGCTGAATTTCAACGGCGGTAATTTTACCCGTTTCTTTTTTGCACCAAAGAAGAGGAATAATTCCGCAGCCCGAGCCGAGGTCGCAACAGACCGCTCTTTTTGAAGGAGAAGCAAAATCAGCAAGTAAAACCGCATCCGTTCCGAAGGTATGCGCCTCTGAAACAAAAGCAGTTACTCCGCTGCCAAGGTATTCCTTTCTGAATTTTTCCATTCCGTAACTCCAAATAACAAAGTTAATATATTATAGCATTTCATCATAAAATTGTAAAGAGCGGCAAAATCCGTGCTATGGACAAATCCGTTCTTTTATGATATAATTCTAAAAAATTCTACATTATTCCGGGGTGCTTCTATGAAAGTTTTGTTTAGGATAACCCTTGTTGCTGCGGCTGTCATTCTTCTGACGGTCGGCATAAAAATCGGTCATTACGAATATACCCACAGAAGCGGTTATGCATCCGTCGGTGTTTCATCAGACAATGTTACTGCCGTTCACTCAACAGAACATCAGACCAAACCGCCCGCTGCAACCGAAACCGATGCGCAGAAATCTTTATCGGTTGAATCTCCCGAAAGGTTTGTTCTCTATTCTGCCGAGGATTCAAAGGGCTCTCCCGAGGGCTCAACAACGGAAAATCCCGACCTTTCGGATTCTGTTTTCATCGGTGATTCGGTGTCTCTCGGATTTTCCAGATACTGTGCACGCAAAGGCATTCTCAAAGACACAATCTTTCTGACAGCAGGCTCATATTCGGTCAGTCATGCGTTAAGCTCCGATATTTCGGAGAATAAAGGCTATAAACACCCTCTTTACAAAGGCAAAGAAGCTCCGCTTAAGGATACACTTGCCCAAATCAAGCCGAAAAATGTTTATTTCTGCCTTGGTATCAATGACATCGCCGATTCCGGTGTTGAGGGTACAGTCAAAAACTATTGCAGACTGATAAACTCCGTATGGGAGATTGTTCCCGACGCAAAAATTTATATTGTCAGCACAACCTTCATGGTTGATTCCGCGCAGAAAAAGAATCTCAACAACCTTAACCTCGCAAATCTCAACCATAACATGAAGCTGCTCTGCCTTAAGCACGATAATCTTGAATATATTGACATCATGTCATCTCTTCAGGATGAAAAATTCGCTCTCAAGGCTGAATTCTGCAGCGATGAATATATTCATCAGAGCGACGAATCATATGCCGTCTGGGCACAGAAACTCGGAGTAAAGGAGTCTTAACATGAAAAAGCTTATCTCATTAATTGTTTGCGCCGCAATCTGTCTTTGCTGTTTTGCATCATGCTCAAACACACAAGCACCACCGCTGACAGAGGTTTACGATTCTCTGAAAAACGTAACCAACATGCCCGAAATGACAGTCATGCCTGATTCCCTTATCGAAACTCTTTTCGGCTTTGATCTTTCCAAATTCGGAGAATATGTTTTTGCCGAAGCGGCAGACCCCTCGGTAAATGCAGACACAATTATTCTCATTAAGCTTAACGACAATGCGGATTTGACTCCCGTCTGCGACACTCTTGACATCTACCTTGCAGGTGTTAAGGAAAACACAAAATCCTATTCACCCGTCAACTATGCAAAAACGCAGTCAAGCGCCGTAACAATCATTGATAACTATATTTATCTTGTTATTACAAGCGAATATTTTGAGGCTCAACAGATAATTCAGAATGCGCTCTACGGCGGAAACACCAAATCGGCAGTTCAAACCCTTGTCAATAAATAAACTGAGGTCTTCCAATGAACAATTTATCCGTCAGCCAAATCATCAACGCCAATTTTAAAATCCATCAAAGCAGTCCCATTTTAAAGCCGTTTCACGGCTCATTTGTCGTTGCCGACCCGTCGCTTCTCACACCCGATAACAGCCACGACGAAAAATGGCATATGTTTTTTCACACTACATTCGGTATTTTTCATTTTGTAAGTAATGACGGCATTGATTTCAAAAAGGTGCAAAAGATAACCGACAGGGCAATGCGCCCGAATATCAACAGAATCGACGGCAGATATTATCTTTTCTTTGAGAGAACACGTCCTCTGTTTTTTAACGCATTGAACGTTGTTAATGCGGTCAAATGGAAATCGGAGATTTACGTTGTTGAAAGCACAGACCTTCTTCATTGGTCAGAGCCGAAGCCCGTCATCACCAACACTCGGCTGTTCGAGAAAAGTGAAAGAGGAATGTCGATTTCAAATCCGTTTCTTCTGCGCGAAAACGGCATAAGCCGCCTTTACTATTCCTGCGGTCTGACCTTTATCAAGGACTGCGGCTTCTGTGAGCCGACTTATATCAGCTATGCGGAAAGCAAAAGCATCAACAGCGGCTATGTTTCAGCAGAAAAGCCGCTGATTTCACCCGATAAGAATAATCCGTATCTCAACCTTTGCAGCGGTTGCCTTAAGGTTTATAAGCTCTGCGACGGATATATAGGAATCCAGAACGGATTGTATGAAAAATGCGGCAAAAGCCACTCTGCAATAATACTGCTCACTTCGCCCGACGGACTTGAATTTGAATTTCGCAAAATTCTTGTCGAGCCTGCCATGGACGGCGAAAAGGATTGGATGAAGCAGTTTGTCTACGCAAGCCATCTTGTAAAATATAAAAACACTCTGCGCCTTTATTTCAATGCGAGAGACACCTCGAATATGATTAAAGGCAGAGAGTGCATTGGCTTTGCAGAAGCAAAGATATAACAAAAGACGCAGACAAAAAAGTCTGCGTCTTGATTTTTGTCTGATTATCTGTTGTTGATAAGCTTTGTGAGCTCAACGGGATCAACAATCTTGCCGTCCTTATAAACACGCATATTGCCCGAAGCAATTTCGTCGATAAGAATAACTTCGTCGTTGTTGTAGCCGAACTCAAACTTGATATCCCAAAGGTCAAGACCGATTGACTTGAGATCATCAGCAACAATCTTTGTGATTGCAAGAGTCTGTGCTTTCATGCTTTCAAACATTTCGGGGCTCATAATGCCGAGAGCAGCAAGACCTTCACCTGTTACGAGGGGATCGCCGAGAGCATCGTTTTTAAATGTGCATTCAACATATCCGCCTTCAAGGACTGTGCCGTCTGCGATATATTCGCCGTATCTGCGGATGAAGCTGCCTGTTGCAACAAGGCGGCAGATAACTTCAAGACCGTGGCCGAAAACCTTGCCGGGAAGAACTTCCATTGTTGCGTCGTCAAGGTTAGCGCTTACATAATGAGTTTTGATGCCTGCTGCTTTGAGAAGCTCAAAGTAGTGAATTGATGTTTCAAGGTTTGCCTTGCCGATGCCTTCGATGGTAAGACCAACGCTGTTTTCACCGGGATCAAAAACACCGTCTTTGCCTGTGCAGTCGTCCTTGAACTTAAGCATTACGTTGCCGTTTTCAAGTGAATAAACGTCTTTTGTTTTTCCTTCATAAATCTTTGTCATGATGCAACACTCCTTTTTGGCATTTAAAACACTATTACTTTATCACAAATTTATTGATTTGTATAGATTTTTTTGCGATTTTTTTCATCACAAATCAAACTTTTTTATATGTTACAAAAATGTAGAAAAATTAAGGTTTTGATATATAAAAAATTACCATTTGATTGTTGCGTTTTGTAAATTTGTTTGCTACAATATAATTAATATTTTCAAGGAGGAAATAATAATGCAGTCAATCAAAAAGTACATCGCAGAATTTATCGGTACCTTTGTCCTCGTTCTTTTCGCCTGCGGAACTGCCGCTGTTGTCGGCTGTTCAGCTGAAAACGGAACAGGCTATCTTCTCACAGCCCTTGCCTTCGGTCTCGTTATCGTTGCAATGGCTTATTCAATCGGCAACATTTCGGGCTGCCACATTAACCCCGCAGTTTCAATCGCAATGCTTGTCAGCAAAAAAATGAGCATTAAGGATTTCATCGGCTATATCATCGCGCAGTTTCTCGGCGCAACCGCAGGCGCAGCAGTTCTCATGGCACTTGTAGGCAAGGAAAGCGGGCTCGGCGCAAACGCACTCTATAACGACAGCATCGGTCTTTCGATTCTTGTTGAAATCATTCTCACCTTTGTTTTTGTTATCGCAATTCTCGGCGTAACCTCAAAGATTGAAAACAGCGCCGTTGCAGGCATCGTTATCGGTCTTTCGCTCACACTTGTGCACATTCTCGGCATCAGCTTCACGGGAACATCGGTCAACCCCGCAAGAAGCTTCGGACCTGCACTTCTCGTCGGCGGCGATGCGTTCGCAGATGTCTGGGTATTCATCGTTGCACCCCTCATTGGCGGCGTTCTTGCAGCTCTTGTTTATAAATTCCTTGCATCTGACAAAGCAAAATAAAGTTTATATTGAAAAGGGACTGTCAGCTGACAGTCCCTTAATTTTTATCCTATAATCTTCAATGCGCCTGTGGGGCAGACCTCGGCGCACTTGCGGCAATCCCTGCAGGCCGCAATTCTGTCGCTGCCCTCAAATTCGGGCTTGATAACAGTCTTGAAGCCCCTTCCGACAAGGCCGAGAATGCCTTCTTTCGCAACCTCTTTACATGTGCGTACGCAAAGGTTACAGAGAATGCACTTGCCCTGATCTCTTTCGATTGTAACAAGACGTGTTTCTTTAAAGCATTCATGCTTTGAACCTGCAAGCCTTGAAGGCTCGATGGGGTCAAAGTTTGCATAACGGATAAGCCTGCATTCCTTGAAATCGTGGCAGCCGCATTCAAGGCAACGCTTTGCCTCTTCCCTCGCCTGCTCTTCGGTAAAGCCATTGAGAATCGCTTCAAAATTACCCTTTCTGTATTCGGGAGCCTTGACCGACATAATCGCTCTGGGCTTCTTTTCTCTGTCTGCAAGCATTTCTGCGGTAACGTTTCTTTCGGAATAATAGGGTTTCGGGAAATCCATGGGCATTCCGAGAAGATACGCATTGATTGCTCTTGCGGCAATATTTGCCTCTGCAATCGCATCAATTGCAATTGATGCGCCGTTGTTGGTTGCATCGCCTGCTGCAAAAACACCTTCAAGATTTGTAAGGCACGTTGTTTCATCAGCCTGAATTGTTCCCCAACCTGTTACACCGATTTCTTCAAGACCCGAGGATGCATACTTCTGACCGATTGCGGAAATAACGGTGTCAACTTCAAGGGTTTTGAATGCTCCCTCAACGGGAACGGGCTTTCTTCTTCCCGATGCATCGGGCTCGCCCAACTCCATAATCTGAAGCTTAACTGCCTTAACATTTCCGTTTTCGCCGATAATCTCATCGGGATTCGTAAGGAAGAGAAACTCAACTCCCTCTTCTATTGCCTCTTCGATTTCTATATCTTCAGCAGGAGCTTCTGCTCTTGTTCTGCGGTAGATAACATAAACATTTTCAGCGCCGCATCTGACAGCTGTACGGCAAGCGTCCATTGCGGTATTTCCGCCGCCGACAACGGCAACATTTTTACCGATTTCGGGAATATTGCCCATGTTTACCTCGCGCAGGAAATCAATGCCGCTGATAACGCCTTCAAGCTCTTCACCCTTGCATCTCATGCTGCTGCCCTTCCATGCGCCGACGGTAACAAGCACGGCATCTGCACCGTTTTTGATTTCATCAAAAGAAATATCCTTACCGACCTTGATATTATTCATCATCTCAACGCCGAGCTTTGCAATTGCTTCAACTTCCTTTGCAAGAACAGCCTTGGGAAGCCTGTATTCGGGAATACCGTAGCGGAGCATACCGCCCATTTCGGGCATTGCTTCATAAATTGTGACATCGTGACCAGAAAGACGGAGATAATATGCAGCAGTAAGACCTGCAGGACCGCCACCGATAACAGCAACCCTTTTGCCGCTTGATTCTTCACAGACTGCGGTATAAGGATTATCCGATGCGAGGTCATTATCAGCCGCAAAAGCCTTGAGATAAGCAACCGAAAGAGGCTCTTCAACAAGTCTGCGGCGACAGTGTGACTCACAGGGGTGCGGACAAACTCTGCCGATTGATGCAGGGATGGGAATTTTTTCTTTTATTATTCTGACAGCTTCTCTGTCATCGCCGTTTGCAATTGCTTTAAGATAGCCCTGAATATCGGTATGTGCAGGGCAATTGAGCGAGCAGGGCGCAACGCAGTCGCCCTCATGGTCACTCATGATAAGCTCAAGGGCAATTTTTCTTGCCTTTTTAACTCTTTCTGTTTGTGTGCTCAAAACCATTCCGTCCTGCGCAAGCGTTGCACACGCACGCATGAGTTTTGGCATACCCTCTGCCTCAACAAGGCAAAGACCGCAGGCACCGTAAATTTTAAGCTGACCGTTATAGCAAAGATTCGGAATCTCGATGCCGTTTTTGGCGGCGATATTGAGAACTGTTTCGCCTTTATTCCCAACGCATTCTTTGCCGTTGATTATAATTTTAATTTGTTCCATTTTGCCGCCTCCTTTATTCTACAATTATTGCACCGAAGCGGCAGGAGCTTACGCACTGACCGCAGCGAATACAAACATTTTCATCAATGATATGCGCCTTTTTAACTTCACCGCTGATTGCCTTTGCAGGGCATTTCTTTGCACAAAGAGTACAGCCCTTGCACTTGTCGGCATCAATCGAATATGTGAGAAGGTCAACGCACTCCTTGGCAGGACACTTCTTCTCTTTGATATGAGCCTCATATTCGTTGCGGAAATATCTGATGGTTGTCAAAACAGGGTTGGGAGCAGTCTGTCCGAGACCGCAAAGAGCGCCGTCCTTAACTGCGTCGCAAAGTTCTTCAAGAAGCTCAATATCGCCCTCTTTGCCTTCACCCTTAACGATACGGGTGAGGATTTCCTGCATTCTTGCAGTACCTATGCGGCAGTGAACGCATTTTCCGCAGGACTCGAGAGCTGTAAAATCAAGGAAGAATTTCGCCATTCCGACCATGCAGGTACTTTCATCCATAACAACCATACCGCCCGAGCCCATAATTGCACCCGTTGCGGCAAGCGCCTTGTAGTCGATAACGGTATCAAGCAAATCGGCAGGAATACAGCCGCCCGAAGGTCCACCCATCTGAACAGCCTTAAATTCTTTATTGTCACGGATTCCTCCGCCGATACCGTAAATAACATCACGCAGGGTTTTACCCATGGGAATTTCAACAAGACCGCCCTTGCGGATTTTACCCGTGAGAGCAAAAACCTTTGTGCCCTTGCTGTTTTCCGTACCCATGGCAGCAAAAGCCTCTCCGCCGTTGCTGATAATCCATGAAACATTTGCAAAAGTTTCAACATTATTTATATTTGAAGGCTCATCCATATATCCCTTCTGTGCAGGAAACGGGGGCTTAAGCCTTGGCATACCTCGTTTACCTTCAAGCGATTCGATAAGTGCGGTTTCTTCACCACAGACAAATGCGCCTGCACCCGCCTTGATTCTCATATCACATGAGAATCCTGTTCCGAGAATATTTTCACCGAGAAGATTTGCCTTCTTTGCGGCTTCAATAGCGATTTCAAGATTTGTGATTGCAAGCGGATATTCCGCACGCACATAAACAATCATTTCACAAGCACCGATTGCATACGCACCGATAAGCATACCTTCAATAAGGCTGTGAGGATCGGATTCGATAACGGCTCTGTCCATGAATGCACCGGGGTCACCCTCGTCAGCATTGCAGATAAGATATTTCTTTTCTCCGACACTCTGACGTGCTGCATTCCACTTGAACCATGTGGGGAAGCCTGCGCCGCCTCTTCCTGCAAGACCCGAAATCTTTATTTCTTCAATAACCTGCTCGGGAGTCATTGTTTTAAGCGCCTTTTCAAGAGCCTGGTAACCGTCGTTTTCTCTGTAATCATCAAGAGAAACAGGGTCAATAAGGCCGCAATGGCGAAGAGCGATTCTTGTCTGTCTGTTAAGAAACTCTTCATCTTCAGCCGAAATTGCAAGCTTTTCAACGCCCGAAAGGTCACCGCTTCTTGCCGCATCAACAATTACCGCCGCATCATCTGCCGTCACCTTGACAAGACGCTTTATAAGAGTTTTTCCGTCATAGAGGTCAACAATTGGTTCAAGGAAGCACATACCGATACAGCCCGTACTGCCAAGAGAAAAATTTTCGTTTCCGGTCATAAGAGCTTCAATCGCCTTATGCACCTTTGCCGCACCAGCGGCAATTCCGCAGGAGCCTTCACCGATAACTATACGCATTATTTACCCTCCTTTTCCTGAATGCCTTTGAGAACGGCAACCGCAGAATCGGGGGTAAGATTGCCGTAAGCCTCTCCGTTTATCATAATAACAGGGGCAAGAGAGCAGCATCCGAGACATGCAACATTTTCAAGAGTGAAAAGTCCGTCGGCGGTTGTTTCACCGTTGCCGATGCCGAGATATTCCGAAATTGCCGCAGTTACACGCTCGCTGCCGTTAACGTGGCAGGCTGTGCCCTGACAAGCCATGATAAGATATTTACCTATAGGAGTAAGTCTGAACTGTGAATAGAAGGTTGCAACACCCATAACATCCGCAGGTGTTATGCCGACTCTGTCGGCAATGCAATACATAACATCCTTCGGCAGATATCCGTAGATATTCTGCGCCTTCTGAAGAATTGTGATAAGGTTGCCCGATGAACCGCCGTATTCCTTAAGAACATCCTCAAGAAGCGAAAGGTCGCTTTTCGGACCGTTGCAATTGCAATCGCACATAATATTCCCTCCTGATTTTTATTCGAACATAATATTTAAAATATAACATAAAATATATAATTATTCAAGTACATAAGCACATGTAAATTGTTCAAAAAAATGAGCCTGCGTTTCCGCAGGCTCAAAAAATGTTTTTTAGAAACCGAAGTTTGCATGAAGCCACTCATTAACTGCTGCCCAGATGGGATTCCAGATGGGAGCGATGTAAGTGAGAACTGTGCCGAGGAAATCAAAATCAAGGCTCTTGATATCAAACTCCGAAAGAAACTTGAAGAATGCAAGAATAAGATTCTGAATACCGGTTGTGTCGATGTTAGCTAAAAAATCCATTTTTTATCCCCCTTAAAATATTTCCTTTGTATGTAACAAGGATTGCCGCGGCTGAAATCAGCCGCATAAATATTATAGTCGAAGATAAATACATTGTCAATACCCCAAACTTTTAACAAATTATGACACGCAGTAATCCTGATACCTGTCAATCATTGCAACATCGGCAACAAGCTCAAAATAGAGTCCGTCTGCTCTGTATTCTTCAACGTTTATAATGCTGTCCTTGCGTAAAATCGCCGCCGCGCCGCCGTCGGAATATGGAATGAGCATCTTCGCCCTTGCTCTTGTCGGCGGAAGCGCCTTTGCAACTGCATCAAGCAGCTTATCAAAGCCCTTTTCCTCAAGGGCGGAAATCATAACCGAATTGGGCTCAAAAAGAATATTATCCCTTGCCTCGGGCAAATCGCACTTATTGAAAACAGTAATAACAGGCTTCCCCGAACAGCCAAGCTCTTCAAGCAGCTCATTTGTGACCTTGATATGCTCCGAGCATTCGGGGTCGGATGCATCGCAGACATTGAGAATAACCTTTGCACATGCTGCCTCCTCAAGAGTTGACTTGAACGCTTCAACAAGATGATGAGGAAGTCTGCGGATAAATCCGACCGTATCAATAAGCATAACCTTTCTGCCGTCAGGCAGGGTCAGCGCTCTTGAGGTAGGGTCAAGGGTTGCAAAAAGCTTGTCCTGGGCAAGCACACCCGCCTGTGTGAGCGCATTCATAAGAGTTGATTTGCCTGCATTTGTATATCCGACGATAACAACGGTTTCAACACCGTCTTTCTCTCGCCTTGCCCTTGCAAGACCTCTTCTTTTTTCGAGTGCATCAAACTCTTCCTCGAGCGATTTTATTCTGCGTCTTATATGACGCTTATCCGATTCAAGCTTTGTTTCGCCCGGACCCCTTGTGCCGATACCGCCGCCGAGTCTTGAAAGACTCGTACCCTGACCCGCAAGCCTCGGCAAAGAATAACGAAGCTGTGCAAGCTCAACCTGAAGCTTACCTTCGTTGCTCCTTGCTCTTTCCGCAAAAATATCAAGAATCAGCGTAGTTCTGTCAATAACTCTGATTTTTGTTGCCTTTTCAATATTGCGAAGTTGTGCGGGGGAAAGCTCGCTGTCGGCAATAACAAGGTCAAGCTCATTGTTTTCGCAAAACTCCGCAAGCTCTTCAAGTCTTCCACTGCCGAGAAACGTTGCAGAATCGGGCTTATCCCTTTTCTGCCACAGTCTGCTGACAACCTCTGCGCCTGCGGTTTTCGCAAGCTCCTCAAGCTCATCAAGTGAGGATTCGCAGTCATAATCGCCCGTATCTATTGCGATAAGCACCGCTTTTTCGGGCTCCTGTTTGTTTTCGTAAAACTCCATAAATTCACCTTTAATATTATGCAAAAGTCAGCCGCAATTAAACGGCTGACTTTTTAAATATCAGTTTTTAACGATTGAATCTGCTTCTATAATATCTGTGCCGCTTGCGGTATAGGTAACTGTTACTGCATCGCCGACATTGAGGATAACAACGGATTCTTCATTCGATGCTGCAATTGAAAAATATGCATCCTGTGTATCAAGCTTGATATAGTAATAGCTTTCTCCTCCCATAACAGCAGTTCTGATATCTGCAATTCCGCCCTTTGCAACAAGACCTGTTTCTTCGGGACGGGTGGGCTTCACAGGCTCAACAATAACGTCATCGGGGTTGATGTCAACTTTGATACCGCTATCCTCAAGAGCCGAGATATAGCTTGCAAGGCACTTGCTCAAATCTGTGCCCGTTGCACCCATCTTGTTGTTATTATACTGTGCAACGTTGATAAGGGCATACTGCTGAACGATATTGTTGGTGGGGTCTTTTAGCGACATGAAATAGGTAGGCTCGCCGCCGATGTTAAGAAGCAGCGGGAAGGTTGCGCTGTAACCAAGGTCTTTTACTCGGCCTTCGGCAGCCTGCTGCGCCGAATATTCGGTACCGCCCGTAACTCTGTAATAAACAGCCTCTTTTGTTCTCTGATTAACAAGAACAAAGCCTGTGATTGACTGGTCGGAGGTAACGGAAGTAACGCCTGTATACATCCAAACGTCGTCGTCTTTTGCAAGGTAGTTATAGTTGGCAGTCGTTGTTATAACGCCCTTCTGACCGAGAATTGAGTTCCAGAAACCGTTCTGATATTTACCATAGTAGTTATACTGCTGAACGATAAGGTCTGAATCATAGATTCTGTCAAGCCACTGAAGATTTTCGTCGTTTTTGATTTCGTCGATTGTATAATATGCGCTCTCGCCTTCATCGCTGTCTGCCTTAACAACAACCGCACCGATAACATCGGTACCGCCGAAAAGACCGATGGTCTTATCAAGGCGTGCGCAAATCCAATAAGGATTACCCTCGTCATCAATTTCAAAGGTTGCCTCTGCGAACATATATGTGGGATATTCGAAGCGGAGATGGCGCTTGAGAAGCTTGTTGAAATGCTCCGCAGGCGAAATCTTGATGCTGTTTTCAAGCTCAACAAATTCTGTTGATTCGTTAGCCATGTCGATAATAACATATCCGGGGAAACCGTTCTTTGTGTTGGTGAACCACTTGATTATGCTTGCATACTGAAGCGGTGCAACTCTTACAGGTGTATCCTTATAGTTAATCTGGGTATACTGGGGATAAACGGTGAACTGTGAAACATATCCCTTTTCTTCAAGAACGCCGAGCGCTCTTGTTGCAAGCTGTGCAGCTGCATCCTCGTCAAGCTTGGGAATTGCGCTGAAGCTTTCGGCATCCTCTTCGGGAATCTCTTTTGAGAAATCAGAATCTGTTCTTACATCAATGATGTTGCTGTAACTCTCAGCTCTGAAGAACTCGCTTGAAACAAGATAGCCGATGCCGACAGTAACGATAAGAATACCGATGATGATTCCGGGAACAATCGCTCTCTTCTTGACATATGGAACATATTCGGGCTTCGCAAGAACATTTGCAAAAAGTCCGTTGAACACGACATATGATGCAGCAATCATGCCGACGTAAATGTAAAAATCATATGCCTTGAGGTTAATTGCGGGAAGCATAACATAAAATGCAACAACCGCAAAAACAAGTGTGCAAATAATGCTGAACACTATTTTAAGCGCGGACTTTTCGGGAGGAATAACTATTTCCTTTTTTCTGCCGCCGTCTTTCTTGGAAAAATCTACCTTGATGGGATCCATTTGTTCATCTCCTTGTTCTTTTAATGGACATATTATCATACAGTATAACCTATTTATTAAAATAATACAAGTATTTTTTGTTAACAATGCGGTTTGACACCTGTTTAATTTTTGTGGTATTATGACAGTATAGTTTTTTTATTAGATTTAAAGAGGTGGATTTCATATGTTTTCAGATTACATCGACACAATTTCACTCATAACAAAATGCGACGAAGAGGTCGGCCTTGCAATGCAGTCCGAACTTAAAAGACAGAGAAGAAATCTCGAGCTCATTGCTTCCGAAAACATCGTTTCCCCCGCTGTTATGGCAGCTATGGGCAGCGTTCTGACCAACAAATATGCAGAGGGATATCCCGGAAAGAGATATTACGGCGGCTGCGAATGTGTTGACGTTGTTGAAAACATTGCCATCGAGCGTGCAAAGAAGCTTTTCGGCGCAGAAGCTGCAAATGTTCAGCCCCACTCGGGCGCACAGGCAAACATGGCTGCCTATGCTGCAATTCTTGAACCCGGCGATGTCGTTATGGGCATGAATCTTGCTCACGGCGGACATCTTACCCACGGTTCACCCGTAAATGCAAGCGGAAAGCTCTATAAATTCATTCCCTACGGCGTAAACGATGATGGCTTTATTGATTATGACGAATTTGAAAAAACCGCTAAAGAAATAAAACCCAAGCTTATCGTTGCAGGCGCATCGGCATACCCCAGAATCATCGACTTTGAGCGTATCGGCAAAATCGCAAAGTCTGTCGGCGCATATTTTATGGTTGACATGGCACACATCGCAGGTCTTGTTGCCGCAGGGCTTCATCCATCACCCGTGCCTCATGCAGACATCGTAACCACCACAACTCATAAAACTCTCCGCGGTCCCAGAGGCGGCCTTATTCTCTCAACCGCAGAGCTTGCACCCGCAATCAACAAAGCAATCTTCCCCGGCAATCAGGGCGGACCTCTTATGCATGTTATTGCAGCAAAGGCTGTCTGCTTCGGCGAAGCTCTCGACCCCTCATTCAAAGCTTATCAGGAAAACATCGTTAAGAATGCTGCTGCTCTTGCAAAGGGACTCATGTCAAGAGGCATCAACCTTGTTTCAGGCGGAACAGACAATCACCTCATGCTTGTTGACCTTCGCTCAATCGGCATCACGGGCAAGGAGCTTGAGCACAGACTTGATGAAGTTTATATCACCGCAAACAAAAACGCCATTCCCAACGACCCCGAAAAGCCCTTTGTTACAAGCGGCATAAGACTCGGCACAGCTGCAGTCACCTCAAGAGGTCTTAACGAAGAGGATATGGATAAAATTGCAGAATTTATTTATCTTTGTGCGACAGACTTTGAAAACAGCGCGGAAAAAATCAAAGCTGGCGTCAGCGAAATCTGCGAACGCTATCCTATATATGAATAATGATGAAACCCTGATGATTCAAACCATCAGGGTTTTTATTATTTTCAAGCTGTAATAGTCAATATAAACATAAAACATATCGTTATCAAACGAGCATACGGCAAGACAGCAGAGCCTTTCTGTGCCGTTGATATCATCAACACAAAGAAATACCTTTTCAAGTGTCAGCATCTGCGGAATCAGATTTTTGACTTCGGGTATGCCGTTAACTGCGGCAACATCGCTGCGATAATGCATGATATAATCCGATGCATCAAAATATGTTACCCTTCCGCTTGCAAGGCAGATATCAACCTGCGTTTTTGCCGTAAACAGCAAAACGTCGTTGATTTGTGGGACAAAAACAAAATCCGCCGTAAACTCTCCTTTTTCACAGCTGATTTCAGCCATACTTTCAAAGCCGTTTTTCGCTAAAAAATGCGCCGCTTTTTCTCTTGCATCTATGACTGTATAAACACTTTCTTTGCATGGCAGAGGGTTTATTATTTTTTTTACCGCTCCGCCTGCCTTGCAGACATCAACCCGCGTATCTCCGCAGGTATATGAATATATCTCAATGCCGTAATCGTCTGCTGTTTCTCCGCCTCTCCATAATGCAGGCGATATACCCGTAACCGCGCTTGCCGTATTTTTCGCTTCATCCGCAGATATGGTTTTCTTACCGGCAAGAAGCACAAACGACCTGTTTTCAGCAGCAGCAGGCGTTATAATGCTGAAAATTTCATCCTCTTTGCCGTTATAAAAATCCAGCTCGTCCTCGAAATACGGCACATCGTCTTTGCTGTAAACGCTGTCATATTCCGTCAGAGTGTATTTGCCGTTTACAACCGCGTTAGTCAAATCACTCAAGTGATAATAAATCTCCTGTGCATAGTCAGAGAGCTTTACTGCCGACCTTCTGCTCTCTTCGCTGCCCGAAAAGCTCTCTGAAAAATCATAAACGCCGCTGAAAAAGCGGTTAAGGTTATCAACCTTTTCGCTGTAAAAACAGCCGAGGCTGCCCAATGCGCCAACCGCACGTGCATTGACATATGACGAGCTGTCAACAAGCGAATCTCCCGCCGAAACGGCAAGCAAACGCAATCCGCTGCTGATTTCTCTTGAATATTCCGTCAGCGATGCAAGCCCTTCAAGGCGTACTCGTTCCAAGGCGCTTTCATAATCTGCCTTTGCCTTCTGCGAGAAAACTCCCGAAACGGCAAACACAATGCAAAGCGCAACGAGATATGATATTATTCTTATAAATTTTCTGCGTCTGACCGTCAAAAAAATCACCCTGCCTTCACTATAAAAGTGTGCAGGGTGATTGATTTTATGCAAGGTAAAATTTATTTAACAAGCAAAGATTCACCTGTCATCTGTACAGGCTGCGCGATTCCCATAATGTCAAGCATTGTGGGAGCGATATCACAGAGCTTTCCGCCTTCAGCCTTAAGCTTGCAGTCATGGCCGACAACAACAAAGGGAACGGGATTTGTTGTGTGAGCGGTGAAGGGTGAGCCATCGGGCTCATACATCTTATCTGCGTTGCCGTGGTCAGCTGTGATAAGCATAACTCCGCCCTTTGCCGAAACAGCATCGCAAATCTTGCCCACGCATGTGTCAACAGCCTCAACAGCTGCAACAGCTGCATCAAAAACACCTGTGTGACCAACCATGTCGCAGTTAGCGTAGTTGAGAACGATTGCGTCATACATATCGGACTCTATCTTTTCAAGAAGAGTATCAGTTACAACGTATGCGCTCATTTCGGGCTGCATGTCATAGGTTGCAACGTTGGGTGAATCAATAAGGATTCTGTCTTCACCCTCATAAACAGTTTCTTCTCCGCCGTTGAGGAAGAAGGTAACGTGTGCATATTTTGTATATTCTGCAATTCGGAGCTGCTTCATGCCCTGCTTGCTGAACACTTCGCCGATAGGCATATCAATTCTCTGGGGCTTATAAGCGACCTCAACATTGGGCATTTCAGCTTCATACTGGGTCATGCATACATAATAGAGGTCAAGCTTCTTCTCTCTTGCAAATCCGTCAAACTCAGGGTCAACAAAGGCTCTTGTGATTTCTCTTGCTCTGTCGGGGCGGAAATTGAAGAAAATTACGCTGTCGCCGTCTTTTACAGCTTCAGCCTTTTCGCTTACGCAGGGAACAATAAATTCGTCCGTAACATCGTTTTTGTATGATTCTTCAATCATTTCGCATGCGCAAGTAAACTTGGGACCTTCAAGCTTTGTCATTGCAACATAAGTCTTTTCAACTCTGTCGAATTTTCTTTCTCTGTCCATTGCATAGTATCTGCCTTCGACTGTTGCAATTTCGCCGACACCGATTTCAGCACACTTCTTATAAAGCTCTGCAAGAAAATCCTTTCCCGATGTGGGAGAAACATCTCTGCCGTCCATAAGACAATGAATGAACACCTTTTCAACTCCGCTGCGCTTTGCAAGCTCAAGAAGTCCGTAAAGATGGGTGTTGTGGCTGTGAACGCCGCCGTCTGAAAGCAGACCCATGAGATGAAGAGCCGAATTATTCTTTTTGCAGTTTTCCATCGCGCCGACAAGAGCTTCGTTTTCAAAGAAATCGCCGTCGTTGATTGACTTTGTTATTCTTGTAAGCTCCTGATAAACAACACGTCCTGCGCCAATATTGGTGTGTCCAACCTCGCTGTTACCCATCTGACCGTCAGGCAGACCTACATCCATACCCGATGCGCCGATATATGTCATGGGGTTTTCTGCCATAATTTTATCGAGATTAGGGGTTTTTGCAGCTGCAATTGCATTTCCGTAATCGCTGTCATTTCTGCCGAAACCGTCCATAATGCAAAGAAGAACAGGTTTTTTGCTCATAGTAGACAATCCTTTCATAAATACAGGGGTCGTCGAAAACGACCCCTGTCAAATATTTTTATTTCGAAGCTGCTTCAACAATAGCTGCGAACTTCTCTGCAACGAGTGATGCACCGCCGATAAGACCGCCGTCAACATCATACTGTGCAAGAAGCTCCGCTGCGTTTGCATCGTTCATTGAACCGCCATACTGGATAACGAACTTGTCAGCTGCATCCTTTGTGTAAAGCTCTGCGATAAGAGCGCGGATAACAGCGCAAACTTCGTTTGCCTGCTCGGGAGTAGCTGTAAGACCTGTTCCGATAGCCCAAACGGGTTCATAAGCAATGATGATATTTGCAAGTTCAGCCTCTGAAACGCCTGAAAGAGCAACCTTTGTCTGCATTCTTACAACCTCTGCTGTGATGCCAAGTTCTCTTTCCTTAAGAACTTCGCCTACGCAAAGGATAACCTTAAGACCTGCGTTGAGAGCAGCTCTTACACGGTCACGGACTGTTTCGTCTGTTTCGCCGAAATACTGTCTTCTTTCGGAGTGGCCGATGATAACATAGGGAACACCTGCAGCCTTGAGCATTTCAGCTGAAACTTCACCTGTGAAAGCGCCTTTTTCTGCCCAATGGCAGTTTTCAGCACCGATCATGATGTTTGAGCCTGCTGCAGCTTCCATTGCTGCATAAAGGTCGATATAGGGAGCGCAGATAACAACGTCACAGTCAGCGCCTGCAACAAGGGGCTTCATAGCTTCGATGAGAGCCTTTGTCTGCTCGGGAGTGTTATTCATTTTCCAGTTGCCTGCGATAACAGGTCTGCGAAGTGATTTATCCATTTTATTTCAATTCCTTCCGATTGTCAATTGTTGTTATTTATCGAATGATAACGGATTTTTGGATGAAGTTTGATTTTCGCACCAAAGGACGCGTATTTCTATACGCGACTGAAGGAGAAAAGTAAATTTCGCCAAAATTACTTATCATTTACTGCTTCGATACCGGGAAGAGCCTTACCCTCAAGAAATTCAAGTGATGCGCCGCCGCCTGTTGAGATGTGAGTCATCTTGTCTCCGAAGCCGAGAGTGTTGACTGCTGCTGCGGAATCGCCGCCACCGATGATTGTAACTGCGTCTGTTTCAGCAAGTGCCTTTGCAACTGCGATTGTGCCTGCTGCAAGAGTGGGGTTCTCGAAAACGCCCATGGGGCCATTCCATACAACTGTCTTTGCGCTCTTTACTGCTGCTGCATAAAGCTCTGCTGTCTTGGGACCGATGTCAAGACCTTCCATATCTGCGGGAATCTTGTCTGCATCGTAAACTACTGTATCAATGGGAGCATCAATGGGATTGGGGAAGCCTGCAGCTGCAACAACATCGATGGGAAGAAGAATCTTAACGCCCTTTGCTTCAGCCTTTGCAAGCATGTCCTTGCAGTAGTCAATCTTGCTTTCGTCAAGGAGTGAGTTGCCTACGCCATAGCCCTGTGCGGCAAGGAATGTGTAAGCCATACCGCCGCCGATAATGAGTGTATCAGCCTTATTGAGAAGGTTTTCGATAACGTTGAGCTTGTCAGCAACCTTTGCACCGCCGAGAATTGTAACGAAGGGTCTTTCGGGATCTTCAACAGCGTTGCCGAGATACTTGAGCTCTTTGCCCATGAGGTAACCGACAGCAGCTTCTTCAACATAAGCTGTAACGCCTACTGTTGAGCAGTGAGCTCTGTGAGCTGCACCGAAAGCATCGTTAACATACATTTCGCAGATGCTTGCAAGGTCCTTTGAGAAAGCTTCGCCGTTCTTTGTTTCTTCTGCACGGAAACGTGTGTTTTCAAGAAGAACAACATCGCCGTCGTTCATAGCGGCAACAGCAGCCTTTGCATTTTCGCCGACAACTGTATCGTCAGCAGCAAAAACAACTTCCTTGCCGAGCTTCTCGGAGAGTCTTTTTGCAACGGGAGCGAGTGAGAACTTTGCTTCGGGGCCGTTCTTGGGCTTGCCGAGATGTGAGCAAAGGATAACCTTTGCGCCGTCATTTATAAGCTTCTGAATTGTGGGAAGAGCAGCATTGATTCTGTTTTCGTCTGTGATAACGCCTTCCTTGAGAGGAACGTTAAAGTCGCAGCGAACAAGCACCTTCTTGCCCTTTGCATTAATGTCGTCAACTGTTTTCTTGTTAAGTAAGCTCATTTTTGTCAATCCTTTCAAGATTTTATTGTTGAGTAGTCGCATACTTTACCAATTATTTATTTTATCTTATTATGTCAAATTTTTCAAGCATTATTTATCGGCAAAACGCCGAATATATGCCGATTTTATTGAGAATTTATATCTTGACTTTACAATGGGTTTTTGATAGAATGTGTGAGTCCGATATATGTCTTCGTAGCTCAGCAGGATAGAGCGTTCGCCTCCTAATTGTTTGTTATGTCAATCACTTTTTGATGAAAAGTGATTGACAACAAGTTAATACAGTATCATACAATTCCATAAATTCCACATATGCCTCCTTAGTTCAATGGATAGAATAAGCCCCTCCTAAGGGCTAGATATCGGTTCGATCCCGGTAGGGGGTGCCATTTTTGAAGTCGAAAACCCTTGATATATCAAGGGTTTTCGGCTTCTTTGTTTTTTATTAACTCATTGACATCCACCAAAATCGCATATTTTTGTTAGCAGAAATCGCCTCCCCAAGGCGGAATTACTTGAATTGTCCTTTCAATTTCAAGGTGAATGTCACTGCTAACATTTGTTAGCAGAAATTTTGAAATTTTGCTAACAAAATCTGCATTTTGCTAACACGAGAAAAAATCCCGAAGCTTTTTTGCTAACAAAAAAGTGATTGTTATTCAGTTAACTCGATATTTAATAAGGATATATAATAGTAAAAAGGCAATCCTCTCGGACTGCCTTTTCCATTTTTATAAAGATTTGGCTAATGCTTTTAGGAGTGCTGCTGCATCAGGGTTGGCTAATATCTTTGTGAGCAAAGCCACATTGTCATCTTCTTTTGGTTCTTCTGTGATTTCAGTTTCCTCATCTTCAACTACTGCCATTGTATCAAGTAATTCAATATTATTTGAAAATCTTGGCATTGGTGCCGTCTTACCTTCTTCAGTATTTCGTAATCCTTTTGTATTATAAAACTGTTCCTCAAATTTCTGTGCATTAAAACGCCTATCTTCATCAATTATATGGCTATATACATCTGCAACCATATCCATTCGTGCGTGACCTGAATCGCCTTGTACGGATTTCATATCTCCCCCGTTCCATTTTAGCTTGTATGTAATACTCGCATGACGGAAAGAGTGAAATACTATGGGCGGTAAATCATTGTCCGTAATGAGCTTTTTTAACGCTCTGCTGATTACTTGCGACTCCATTGGTCTGCCGGATGAATGACAAAAAACTAAATCGTAATCGGTGTATTCATCTCCGTATAACTCTTTCATTTCCTCAATTTGCTTTTTACGTTCAGTAAGCATTGAAGCAACCGTTTTTGGTAAAAAGATTTTTCTGACACTCGTTTTTGTTTTCGGACTTTTAAGAACTAATGATGTATTGTTTCCCGATAGAATGTGCGGAAACACAAGTATTACATCTTTTTTGTCGAGCTTTTCCATTGTCTCCTTGTTTACCCTCTGGAGTTCCTTATTCACGAAGATAAAGGCATCGTTATCTTCTATCTTTTCTTTGGATATTTCAATGCAGTCCCAAGTTAATCCAAGCACTTCACCCATACGCAATGAGCAGGAAAAAGCCAAGTTGATTGCCAAAGCGAGAATATCATCGTCACAAACTTCAAGTGCGTGAAGCAATGTTTCCGCTGTCCATATATCCCTTTTCTGATATTCGTGTTTCGGAACTGTGGCGTTAAGCACAGGATTTCTTTGCATAAGTTCCCATTTGACCGCCTGACCAAAAGCACTACGAAGTAACTTGTGTATTTCATTTACGGTATGTGCAGTTATATAAGTTGTTTGAGCTTTGCGGTTTTTTGACGATTTGGCTTTAACCTTTTGCAAACTTTTGTAATAGGTATCCATCATTAACGGTGTTATATCTGTCAACTTATAATCACCGATTATAGGATTGATATAATTGTATATAAGACCTTTACGGGTCTCATAAGTGCTCATTGCCCAATTATTAACTCCGTATATTGCACAATACTCTTCCAGCAATTCAGCAACCGTTACTGCTGTAGGAACAACAAAACTTCCGTTATCCTGCTGATACTCAATCTCTGCTTTTCTTTTCTTTGCTTCTGCGTTAGTGTCAAAGGTTTCCCATTTCTGTTTACTTTTGCCTTCTTCATCGGTATAGCGATATACTACCGAATATCTGTTCTTTCTTTTTAATATTGTTGCCATTGTTTATTCCTCACTTTCTTTTTCGTCTAACCATCTGTCAAAACTATCTTTCCTAATGCGGTATCCTTTCTCAACCTTCACGGCAGAAAAACACCCTTTATCTATGAGTTTATAAACCGACTGTCTTGTTATTCCGAGCAAGGATACTATTTCTTCAACTGTGTAGCTTTTCTTAACAAAAGGATTTCCGTTTATTTTTTTTACTCTTTCTTTAATCGACAAATCTCTCTACCTCCTTTATCTCCATTACTTTTTTATAATGGCTCTGAGATGCGTACCACTTTTCAAAGCTGTCCTCTAAAACTCGTCTTGTCCCATCAACCCATATCAGTTCTTTGACCTTGTCTGTTCATAGCCTCCAACCTCATCTTGTATGCGAATGCCTTTTCGCTGGGTAGGATAACCTCTCTTTGAAGGTTTGAATCAACCATTGCTAATATTGCTTCGTCCTTCGTCATTTCTTTTACTCTTGCAGGGATGTTTTTCATCCCTGCAATTTCAAAGGCTCGTTTTCGTCTGTGTCCCGATACCATTTCGTAGTTTCCGTCCTCCGTTGGTCTTATGATGACCGGCTGTATTAGGCCTCTCTGCATAATGCTGTCAACAAGCTCACTCATGCTCTCATCGTCTTTGACCTTGTACGGATGTTCGGGGAAATCTCGGATTTGGCTGATTGGGATTTGGACTACTTTTTCCTCGCTCTGTATGTTCATCTTAAATTAGAAGCCAAAGCGAGAAACGATTTCGCTGATTGTCTGAAGAATTACTGCACCGTAAAGACCGGGCAGTACAAGCAAAGCGTGAATCATTACTTTTCCTCCTTCTTACAAAACTTTGTTTTGGGTGACTTTATTCTTTACTAAAGTCCATCGAGAATATACATTCTTATCTCTCCTTTCATTTTAAAGATAGCCGACAATGTTATTGAACGGCTATGTAATAGACCGAAACCCGTTCTTGGCGAATCGGTCTTATGTTAAAATGCAGTATTTGTCCTCGACACCCCTGCATAGCATTTGCTTTATGGGAAACACATAGGTTACAGTTTGCTAAACCGTATCATAGGAATCTCACCTCTGCCGGGTACTCCGCCAGCTCCGTAGAGAAGTATCATTATCATTCTGACTGTCATCGCCATATCGGTTGCAATCCGATAATCGTGCAGGGGTTATCGCTCTTTCCACTTTCGGAAATCAAGGCGTACCTGCTACTGTAGCTACTCATCAGAAATAAAGTCCTATGTGAGTGACTTATTCACTTTTCAATGTTCGTGAAAGGCTTTGGGAAAAATACCCTTCACTATATATGCACTGGGAAGTGCCATTTGGGGGGGTAGTTTTCAAAAAAATTTTTTGAAAAACAAAAAAAGCTGCCCGTTCTATCAGTTAGAAACGGACAGCTAATTAGCGTAGTAATAATGTATTAAATACTATATTTTCATACCATAAAGTCATGCTATTATGACGAGAAGTTTTTTGCTCCCTTTTACCTTTTGGACTGATTTGGGATATAAAGAACTTCCCTCCGTCAAAATAACAGAGGGAAGTATATTAACAGAACATAACCGTTCGATAAATTGGAATTTATCACTCTGGCAAACCGGAATTAGTTATTCATCATCCTTGCAAAAAGTTACAAGCAGGAAATTCGTAGATATTCCCGGTTGAGGAGATAGGCATACAACATCCCACCCCTCTTTTGCCATATCGTTCATTATAGTTTCAAGTCTTGTAAAATTTACAGTTCCTAATTCCTCAAAAGTCATTTTAACTCTGACAACTTTATACTGCTTCATTTCAATTCCTCCAAATTCTTATTTTCCTAACTGTTCGACCTATTGGAATTTATTTATCTGTTTTCGGTATGGATTTTCCTATCCAGCCACCTAACAATGCACATACCAACGAGATTATCGCTGAAGCAACACTGCTTGTAAAATAGATGCAAATTCCTGTAAGAATGGCACCGACTACTGCCCCAATCAAAAAGCCCATTCCCTCATAGTTTTTCATATATAAACCTCCGTCAAATTCTTATTTGTTTAATTATTTGCCTTAAAATCTATTCCTGCTTTTCTTGCTTGACTGCACAAATCCTTTGTCTGCAATTTGTATTCCTTGCCGTCTTTTATGAAATGAGTTCCGCATTGCCTAAATTCAAAAGATACATTTTTGCGAACACATTGCTCTCTAATATCAAGTGCCCAAGAATAATCAAACGGTCTTGCGTGATAATCCGATTCTCCGCCAACTACTACAAGTTCAATATCATCAAAATATGGTTCGATATATATTTTTTCAAGTAGAGGTTGTGCGGTAATACATTTATGTTTTATTGGAAGTGACGCAAATACCGACAATTTTTTATCCGCATTCTTTTGATTCTCAACAGTGCAACATACAACGACATTGTCGTATCCTTCGCCCCAATCATCCGGAATGCATTTTGTGAAGCGCTCTATTCGCTTGGTGAGAAATAAAAATGTGCAGTCCTGTCGCTCCTTAATCATAGACCAACATTCTTTACGCCATTCATCTGCTTCTTCTATTAGAAAATCCGTTGAAAAACAAAGATAAACCATCCCTGCTTTCATTTTGTAATTTCCGTTTTTCAATTTCTCGATGGGTTTGTAAAAATCTTTTGTTTTGACAATGGCGTTTGTATTAACACCGCGTTTGGCATCGCCTTTATGAATATAGCAATGCAAACATCCGTCACTGCATTTTTTACAACCACGCCATGGGTTCCACATAGCCATAATAAATACTTCTCCAAATTCTTATTTATCGTTCAGTTTACTTTATCATATTTTTCGGCCTGAATCAATACTTAGTGAAACTGCCAAAGATGTAACCCGTCAGTCCAAAAGTAAATTGGTACGTTTTTTGTTATCGATTGACTTTTGAATTAAAATATGTTTACAATTAGATTGCTGTATAAAACTTAAAAAAATCTCTTTTTGGAAGCGATAGGAACAGATTAACTCGATGTCATTACCCCAAAAACAGCCTTTTTGCTAACAGCCTGCTAACAGGAACGTGAAAAAACAGCAAAAATCAGCCGATATTTTAAGGGAACAGATTAACTCGATAATGCGTGAAATCGTTGATATATAAGGGATTAGGGCACCTTGGAAGGGAACCCAAAAACTGCTTCTGGAGGATCTCCTAAGCGAAAGGCCGTGGGTTCGAATCCCGCCGAGGACGCCAAAAACAGCTTTATCTGTTAAGATAGAGCTGTTTTGTTTTTAGATGGGATTCGAAGGACGAGCGGCACAGAGCAACAGTCCGGTGGACTGTTGCGACCGCGAGCGACCAAGGCCCGCAGGCCGCGAGTCGAATCCCGCCGAGGACGCCAAAAACAGCTTTATCTGTTAAGATAGAGCTGTTTTATTATAACAAAAACTGCAGGCTTATTATTTGACAAGCCTGCAGTTTAATTTTATGTTTTACTTGTTGATGAACTGTGCTTCGGCGATTGCTTCAACTTCTTCTGCGGTTGCAACATTCATCATATTCGCAACCTTGCTTCTTCTTTCGCGAAGCTCGCTATACATAAGGTCACGCTTTTCAGCCGAAATAGGATAGAAAAGTTTAGGAACTATACCCAGTGCACTTGTAATGATGGGAACACCTGTGCCGAGAGCAAAAATCCACCACTTTGTTTTATCGGTCTGTGTTCCGACCTTAAGGCCCTGAACATAGCCGATTTTCTTAAGAACAATACTGTTGAGGCTTCCCATAACAGCCTGCTGAAGCTTTGAAATTGTTGACTGTGCAACACCTATCATAGCCTCTGCGCGGTAGCCGTTTTTCCACTCACAATAGTCCATGGACTCGTTGCTGATTTCAGCAGGAATAACTCGCCTCAATCCGTAAACACACATCTCGAAGATTTCTTCGATGCCCATCATCGGCAGAATGATTGCTTTTTTCATGAAATTTTTGTTTATCGAGCCTATGCCGAAAACAGTCAGCCACAACATATCCGTCCATGCGTCCTCCATAATCCAGAGAGCCTTTGTTGAGAAACGCTTTCGCAGAGGCTCAACAAAACCGTAGCTGATAAATTTAATCGGGAATGCCGGAATGCCGACGATTGTTTTCCAGGTAATAGAGCCGATAACATCAATATAGAAGTTCGTTCTGCTCGTGCCGATACTGAAACCGCTCAGGAATGATGACAACACCTGAATAAACATGGGCTTGTTCGTAACGATAGCCTTTAACCCCTGAATTACGCTCGGCTTTTTAATCGTCTGCGCAACTCTTTCTCTTGAAACAAAGAAGAAATAAAGGCAGAAGCATGCACCGAGAACTGCAAACGAAACACCGAAGCTTGCGAAAAGCTTGGGCAATTTGATTTTGACCTTATCGTTGATTACAAGGTCATAGATAATACCGAAAATCTGTTTCGGCACATCTTCAACAAAATGCGACATCAGGTTTGCTGTCGCAATAAGCCTTGAACGGTCCAATGGCTCGGGCGTCAGCGTTGAGCCGTAGCCCGCACGTGCAATTGATGTGAAGGTGTTGGCGGTTTCGGTGATAATCGACATTGCGAAATAGAATATCCATTTCGGAAGATAGTCACCGGGGGTATCGGGAAACATAAACGGAATCAGCCAATACCATAAGCCCAGAAGCGTGAGCGGCAGCTGACCCAGAAGGAGATACGGTCTGAACTTTCCCCAACGTGTTCTTGTTTTTTCAACGATAACACCGATAAAAGTATCGTTGAAGGTATCCCATACTGTTGCAACAATATTCTGAATTGCAAGATAGCTGAAGTCGATTTTTACAACATCATAAATATATCTGTCTTTAAAATCGTTGATATTGAGGCTTGCGGCAGTATCTTCAAGAACATATGCAACGGTTTCTTTTGTTCCGACAAACCGTCTGTTTTTCAGCAGAACGGAATTATCGGCAGCTTCAAGATTTCTCTCTGTATTGATATTACCTCACCTGCCTTTGATTGATACATTTATAAGATACCATATTTTTGCCCTTTTTGCAACATTTTTTGTTTTGCTGTCATCAAAAAATCATTCTCAAATACTTTTATACATAAAACCGGAAAAGTGTTGAAAAACTTGGAAAATTATGTTATAAAATGTTGTATACACATTTTCGGAAAGGCAGGTGAAGATTTTGATAGCCCAAGCCCGTGTTGAAGCTTTGAGCCGCAATTACTATTACGATGTCTATAAATTCTGCTGCAGTTATCTTAATGACGACAGCGACGCAGAGGACATAACGCAGGACGTTTTTCTGACCTTCATTCAGAAATCCGCCATTCTT
Source organism: Clostridia bacterium (assembly GCA_017409265.1). GTDB lineage: Bacteria > Bacillota > Clostridia > Oscillospirales > Acutalibacteraceae > CAG-177. The sequence continues at coordinate 23,448 of JAFQSY010000002.1, read as the reverse complement.
GAAGAAACCAATATCCGTTCATGGCTTTTCAGCACAGCTGCTCACAAAATCAAAGAAAAACACCGTCGCAATGTGAAGCAGTCAAAGCTCTGCCCGCTTGACGAAAACCTGGAACCCACAGAAGAAATTCCCGATATCATTCTCGACCTTGAGAAGCCCATTAATCCGGACCTTGTTGATTACGCCAAAAGCAAGCTGCTCGCAAAGCTGACTCCCGAAGAAAGAGAGCTTCTTGAATGCATTTACGATAAACACATGAAGCTCTCGCAGGTCGGAGAAAAGCTCAATATCAGCCAGAATGCCGTTTCAACCCGGCATTACAGATTGAAAAACAAGATTATCGAGCTTTCAAAGACCGCATTTGTTGTTGCACTTTTTGTACTTATAAAGCTGAAATTGCTCTGAAAAAAAGCCGAATTGTGAACTTTTTGTTAACATTTCGGCTTTTTCTGTAACATTTTGCTTTTTCTGTCATATGTAGACAAAGGAGGAGCTATAAAAAAAGAATTTGTCGGTGAAAGGAGAAGAAAGTTTCATGGATAACGAGCATTCAAAAAACACAGACCAAGAGCATCTGATTGACAAAATCAGAGCGATTCTTTACTGCGAAGCAAGTAAAGACTATAAAAAAATGGACGATGACCTTATTGCAGAATGCGCCGATTACCTTATGGAGCTTGAAAACCGGAAGCCTCTGACAAATGAAGAAATCGACAAGGCAATTAAGCATATTTTTGAAAAAGGCAAACCGTCATTCCGAAGAAAGCGAATCCTTAAAAAGCTTCTTTGGGCAGCAATAATATCTGTTTTAATTTTTGTTATGGCAATCAGCGCAACACACGGACAGGATGATGCGCTTGAACATTTCAAGCAATGGGGTAAAACCGTTTTCAGCATGTTTTCAGGCGAAAGGATTGAGTCCGGAAACAAGACAATCATAAAAAACGGTAACTACTCTGTCAGATACGATACCGTTGATGAATTGTTCGAAAATGAAGATTTGGATATTCTTTATCCCGCTGCTTTACCAAATGGTGAAGAGTTCATGTGCATTTCATACTTAATCGAAACTAACGGAAAATCCGTTACTTACTCAAGAAACAATCCTTTATATTCCATTGTCGTTGAAAACTTCAGTACAGTAAGTATGTATATTGATATTGAAACATCATCAACTGAAACAATTAATAACATTAACTGCCATTACATTCAAATTTCAGATGTTGATAACTACTTCTATTGTGCTTTTGAGCACAACGGTTTCACTTACCGATTTGGAGCATTCACATATGAAGAAATGGTATTTATAATTAACAATTTAAAGGAGTATCAACCATGAGATTAAAAAAAGCTATGAGCTTTATTCTCGCTCTTGTTTTCATGTTTTCGGCATTACAGATTTTTTCATTCGCTGAAGAATCTGAAGCATGCACACACAATGGCGGTGAAATAACCGTTATTGTTCCCGATTCGGCTTCCGAAGAAGCAGAAGCAAAAATCCATGCTCATTTCTGCGGAGAATGCAACGAGGCTGCCGCGGACGCAAGAGGACTTACATGTACCCTTTTTGGTCATGATATTGAATCTGGTTCATCAAAAACTATTACTCATAAAGTTAGAACAACATCTCCCCGTTGTCTCCAAGAAACATATACATATGAAATCTGCAGCCGCTGCGATTATGAAAGCTATGCTCTCATAAGTTCATCATACATCGTTTGTTGCAGCTAATTCGTTTACTGTTTAGTTTTCGCATAACTCCCCCTTTTTGACGGTGCTTTTTAATTGAATATGCAAAAAAAGAGCTCATCGTAAGATGGGCTCTTTTGATATTGGTTAACGGTTATACAAATGACAAAACAATAAACACAATCCATAAAATAACCGTTACTGCGTACTTTTCGAGATACGCGCCTGCATAGGTTATCATGGTCGGAATGAATGCGAGGAATCTGCCGATGAAATTCATCTTTTTCTGTGAAAAAGCTACGTCATGGAGATTCATTGCATCCTCAACAAGAGGAAAAACGTTACACAGGAGCGAAACTCCGACATAGGTCAGCAGAACATAGAGGACAAAAAGACCGATTGAATCCGACGGTCTGATGCCCATATATTTAAGATTGATAAAGCCTGCAAGGAACATCGGGAATCCCGTCATAAGATTCATGAAGCCCGGTCCCGTTGCCATGAGATAAGCGGAAAAGCCCTTCTGCGCAAGTCCGTGCTCAACATGTCCGCATGCTTCGTCAATGCGGAGATAGCCCGGAGTTTCAACAGGCAGACCGAGAATTTTGCAGGTCAGCTGCTCCCAGAAGCCTCGGAGATATGCACCGGGGAATGTGAGAATTTTTGATGCAATATAAAGAGCTGTCATGCGAGATCACACACTCCTTCCGTCAGAACTTCATTAACTGTTTTTTCGCCGTTCAGAATTGAAGCAACCTGCTTTGAGGGCTCAAATTCAGCGTAATAATCAAGAATCGTGTCAATATATGCTGCATTTTCGCTTACGGTCAGATTCTTTTCCTTGCAAAGCTTTGCGCAGAGATAGAGGGTATTGTCGAGCTGAGGAGTAAATCCGCTGCTGTCCATATAGTAATTTGCGAGATATGATGCGTTGCTGTCAGCAAGAAAAGCTTCTTCAAATGCCGCAGACCAGTTCTCTTCAAGAAGATAAAGCAGAGCCAGCTGGCGGTGAAGCTCGGGTGAGGAATCCTGCATCTCAATGCCCTCTTTGATAATCAGCCTGCTGTTTTCAAGATTACCCGTGGCACGGAGATAACCTGCTTCAAGCGATTGTGCGGTATCAAAGCCTTCATTGTTTGTTTTGAAATCGGCAAGAATTTTGCTCGCGGTATCGGCATCGCCCTTTGCAAGCGCAATTCGCATTTTAAGGTCGTGGGCTCTGTAATTGTTTTTGTCGTTCTCCGCAAGAACATCGGCATATTTGAGAGCCTTGTCATATTCGCCCTCCTGGCAAAGGATATCAGCAATTTCAAGGTAATAAAGCCATGAAAAATCCTTGCTCTGCTGCTCTGCGGCGGCATCCGCAGCCTCGATATATTTCAGCTGCTCTTGATATCCGAGCTTGTAAAAATCGGCTGCGCTGAAAAGGAAATAGTTGCGGTAAACCTCGTTGACACCGTCTGCACCCTCAAGAGCTTCGAGAGCGGCAAAGGTTTCATTCAATTCCGCGCCTGCAAGCATTGCATCAATCGGCTCCGCTAACAGCGCATAGTTATTTGAAAACTCATCGTAAAGCTCAACATACTCGCTGATTCCGCTCATTTCTTTAACCGCTGTTTCGCCGTAAAGCATTGTTGCCATATAAACGGCATCAAGCGGCGACCTGCTTTTTGCATAGCTGATAACGATTTTTTCGTCAATCGCTCTGCCCGCCTTCACAAACGGACTTTCAGCGCCGAGAATGCCGCTTATTTCGTCAACAACAGACGAAACCTCGGAATATTCAAGATACGCCGCATACCAGCGGTTTTTTGCAGCATAAGTATCTCCTCTTGCAGCCTGAAGCACGGGAGCACTGACAAGCATTGAAACAACCAATGCAAAAATGCTCACGCATATCACGGCAATTCCCGAAATCCACGCAAGAAACGGTATTTTTCTTTTATACATCGCGGCTTCGCATTCAGAGCAATAGTCGCTTTCTTCATTTTTTATCCTTTCGCCGCATAGGATACAGAGAGAATCTTCATCTTCTTCGGCAGCTTCCTCTGCGATTTCTTCGTTTTCTGCGGTTTCTTCCGATTCATCGGTATCGGGTTCTTCTTCTTCAACGGCTTGTGTTTCGGCAGCTTCTTCTTCGGATTCGGTTTCAGCTTCTGCCACTTCTGCAAGTTCTTCGGTTATTTCCTCTTCTTCATTAATACCGTTCTTATTAATTTCGTTATCCAAGAAGCACTCCTCCTTATTTTTAATAACTTGTTTATTTTATCATTAAATCATTTCTTTTTCAATAAAAAATAAAATATTTCCACTTTGTTCATATTTTATCTTACTATACAAATTGCAGATAATATGCTATAATATTTTAAAGCACCAATTGCAAGGGAGGATTACCATGAAAGAAATCAACATCAGAGAAATAAAGAAAAGCGCCGTTGAGCTTATCTCCGACGGTTGGGGTCTTGTGACAGCAGGAAACAAAGAAGGCTTCAACACAATGACCGTCAGCTGGGGCGCAATCGGCGAAATATGGGGCAAGGATGCTGCGTTTATATTCATCCGTCCTCAAAGATATACCTATGAATTTCTTGAAAAAAACGATATTTTCACCCTCACGTTTTACGGTGAAGAATGCAGGGATGCTCTGCGCATCTGCGGCTCAAAAAGCGGCAGAGATATCAACAAAGCCGAGGTATGCGGTCTTACGCCCGTATTCACCGACGGCGGAGTGACCTTTGAGCAGGCGGAATATACAGTCGTCTGTCGCAAAATGGCATCCCAGTTCATCGACCCTGCAGGCTTTGAGGATAATTCAATCGAAAACAACTATGCCAACAAGGATTATCACAAGGTTTATATCGGCGAAATAATAAAAGTTTATAAAAAATAAAATTTCATGTCACCTTTTGCCCTTTTGTTACGTTTATCTTATGAGAGGACAAAAGGTGGTTTATTTATTAAAAAAGAGAGAGGGGGCGGATGCGTGCCCGAAAAAAAGAAAAAATTTCCTCCCGATGCCGAAAGGGCAATGGAGGAATACGGCAACAGCCTTTATCGGCTCTGCTCCGTCATGACTGGCAACAGAGAGGATGCTCAGGATGCCGTTCAGGATTGCTTTTTGCGTTACATAACAAAGGCACCCGATTTCAACGATTCCGAGCATGAAAAGGCCTGGCTCATAAGAGTTGCATCAAACATATGCCATGATATTCTCCGAATCAGAAAGCACTCAAGCTTTGTCAGTCTTGATGAAATCCGCAATCTCGGCACGAGCGAGGATAATGCGCAAATCCTCGGTCTGCTGATAGCGCTTGATGAAAAATACAGAATTATCATGCATCTTCACTATGTTGAGGGCTATAAAACGGACGAGCTCTCGGCTCTGCTCGGCATATCCTCTTCGGCTGTCAAAAAACGTCTGCAAAGAGGACGTGAAGCTCTGCGTGAAATCTATGAAAAGGAGGCGAAACAATGACTGATTTTGATAAGCTCAAAGAAGCGGCAGAGGAAATAAAGCTTGATGATTTGCAAAAGCAAAAAATACTTGAAGCCTGCAAGGGCAAAAAAAGAAGAAAAATAAATTACACCGCAATTGCGGCAGCCGCAGCCGTGCTGGTGATAACAGTTGCTGTTTTTTCTCCGGGATTTCTTCTTAAAGCAGGTGCGCCTGCTGACAGAGCAGAGAATGAAATGGCGGTTGAAGACTATTTGGCAGATGAAGATGTCAAATATTATTCCAACAGCATCTGGTCTCAAAACTCTGACAGCTGTGTTTCGGACAGTTCTGGATTTGTTTATACCGCAGATGAATATACACAATGTATTTTTTCGGCAAATGATTTCAGAAGCATTTATTCGGCAATACCGCAGTCTTTCATAAACCTCGTCAATTATGAGGACTTCGTCGCATGGTCCGCATCTGTCGAAAGCGGAAACGGAATGGCGATTGTTCAGTTCGTTGAGCATTTCGGAATTTCCAAAGAGGATTTTGATAATGCAAACCGCAGCTATGCAAGAATTATTTACAGTCATTACGGCGAGCTTCCCCTTTACAGAGCGGTTGAAAAAACGAACGAATTATATGAAATTTATAATACCGAATTAATCTATTCCTTTGACCGTGAGGCGATTGATGAATATTATAAAGTGTTTGTCCGACTCGACAAGAACGAATCCGGAAATATCATCAGTGGCTCATCCCCTGCAGAAATCATCGTTCCCGAAGATTATTACAAATAAAAAAGCGGACATAATGTCCGCTTCAAAAATCACTCTATTACAACATATTTCTGCTCTTTTGCATAATCTGAAGTGTATACTTCATACAGTTCATCAAAAGTTCTGTTATATTCGGATTCATAATCTCTCTTAAAAGCAACCATTTTTAATTTTTTATCAACATCAAATCTATCGTCGTCGTCTTTTTCCCTGTTGACTTCAAATGTTTCCATGTCACTATAAAAGAAATATGTTATAACCTGTTTACATTCTTCATTTCTGTCCATCTCAAACACACGGTACTCTTCTCCATGAGCATACGGGATCTCAATAACCAGTCTTTTGCCTTTTTCAGTTTTGCCTAACTTATCAACCTTTTCGTTGATTTTTTCCGAGCGCTCAACCTCTGCCTGGATTGATTCCTCGACAAGTCGGGATCTTTCTACCTCTGCCTCCGAAAGCTTTTCTGCGGTTGTTTTTCCGCTGTCAACAGAGCATGAAACAAGAGAAAGAACAGCTGAAAGAGCAACTAAAATTGATATTATCTTCTTCATAGAGGACACCTCCAAATTTCTTTTCTATATATATTAGTGCCACAAAATCGGATAAATGTCAATGACTTTGAAGAAAATTAACATTTATTCAAAAAGTATACAACATTTTTAAAAACAGTCAAAAAGAAAGGTGATTAAAATGAAAAAACTGTTTGCAATTATTCTCTGCCTGCTCTTTGTCCTCTCATTTGCTGCCTGCGGTGCATCGAAATCAGACCTTGCGGCAAATGAATCGGATTTTGCTGCTGTTGAGGACAGCATTGAACTCTATTCCGCAGATACCGATATCGGCGGTGACTTCAAATATACCGCTGACCAGTCTGAATCCGGAGAAGCACCTCAATCGCAGGAAACAACAGAAGAAAAAATAATCAAAACCGTTGATTTGTCAATCCAGACGAAGGAATACGAGGCATATATCGCTGCTCTTACCTCAAACGTTACCTCACTTGGTGGCTATATTGAAAATTCAACCAATCATATGGGCAGCTATTATTCCTCAAACTCCAACAGAAGTTCAACATATACCGTGCGTATTCCTGCCGATAAGCTTGATGCTTTCCTTGCAGGCGCAGAAGAAAAGGGAAAGATAGTCCGTAAAACCGAAAATCAGAAGAACGTAACACTCGATTACGTTGACCTTGAAAGCCGCATAAATGCTTATAAAACAGAAAGAACAACTCTTTCGGGGCTTCTTGAAAAAGCAGAATCTCTTGAAGATGTGCTTTCAATTCAGGAAAGGCTTTCGGAGGTCAATTATCAGATAGAAACCTATACGGCACAGATGAGAGTGCTTGAAAACAGAATCGGTTACAGCACGGTTACTCTTGATATCAACGAGGTTGAACGTGTTACCGAGGAAAAGCCGACAATCGGTACAAGAATCAAAAACACCTTCCTTGACAACCTTGAGGATTTAGGCGAATGGATAAGCGATTTTGTTGTTAACTTCGTTGGCGGACTTCCGATTATCCTTCCCGTTGTTGCTGTTATCGTTGTTGCAATTCTTGTTGTCAGAAAACTCATCAAAAAGCGCAGGAGCAAATAATCCTTGAATCGTGCAGGAGCATCCTTTGGGTGCTCCTTATTTTATTTATTAAAATTATTTATATTTCTAAATCGGAAAATATAATTATATTGTTTTTGATATCATATATATTGGAATATTATAGAAATGATAGGAGTGAGTTTTTTGGCAAAAACTCTCGTTTTAACCGAGAAGCCTTCCGTTGCAAGAGACATTGCCCGTGTCCTCGGCTGCAAAAAGAACGGTAACGGCTGCATTATCGGCGATAAATATATCATTACCTGGGCTTTGGGACATCTTGTCACTCTCGCAGACCCCGAAGCCTATGACAATAAATACAAAACCTGGTGCATGGAGGATTTGCCCATGCTGCCCGAAAGAATGAAGCTTGTTGTTATCGGTCAGACCTCTAAACAATTCAAGGCCGTCAGCTCGCTTCTTGGCTCATCCGAGGTTGATAAGGTTGTTATCGCAACCGACGCAGGCCGTGAGGGTGAGCTTGTTGCACGATGGATTATTCAGAAAGCAAACTGCAGAAAACCCATGCTCCGCCTTTGGATTTCCTCGCAGACAGATAAGGCAATCCGTGAGGGATTTGCTTCACTCAAACCTGCCTCACAGTATGATAATCTCTACCGCAGCGCGCAGTGCAGAGCAGAGGCAGACTGGCTCATCGGTCTTAACGTCAGCCGTGCGCTTACCTGCAAACACAATGCACAGCTTTCGGCAGGCAGAGTCCAGACACCCACCCTGGCAATGATTGTTAAACGCGAAGAAGAAATTCTCAAATTCAGACCCAAGGATTATTTTACCGTCAAGGCTGATTTTGACGGATTTTCGGCTATATATAAAGACAAGCGCAATCAGGCAAGATTTTTTGATGCCGCAGCAGCGCAGGCAGTTGCAGACGACGTCAAGGGCAAAAGAGGAACTCTCTCCGAGGTTAAAAAGGTCTATAAATTCAAAGCTCCTCCCGCAGCCTATGATTTAACGGAGCTCCAGAGAGATGCCAACAAAAAATACGGTTATTCCGCAAAACAGACTCTCTCGCTCATGCAGAGCCTTTATGAAAACCACAAGCTTCTCACCTACCCGAGAACGGATTCAAGATATATTACCAAAGATGTTGCTGCAACTCTCCCCGAACGTCTGCGTGCAATTGCCGTCGGACCTTACAAAGATTTTGCAAACACAGTTCTCCGTGCAAAGCCTATCCAGACAAAATACATTGTCAACGACTCAAAGGTTACCGACCATCACGCAATAATTCCCACCGAGCAGTATGTTGACCTCAACAAGCTCACAAGGGAAGAGCGCCATATCTATGACCTTGTTGTGCGCCGCTTTATAGCAGTTTTGAGCGCACCGTTTGAATATGACGAAATGCAGGTCACAATAACTATCGGCAACCATAAATTCTACACTAAAGGTCAGGCAATCAAATCCGCAGGCTGGAAGGCTCTTTATGATTCTTCGCTTTCAGATGAGGATGACGGCGATGACGATATTGCATCCCAACAGCTTCCCGCGCTTTCACAGGGTGCTCCCGTATTCCCGAGAGGCGTTCGTCTTTGTGCAGGCAAGACCTCACCACCGTCAAGATATACCGAAGCAACCCTTCTTTCCGCAATGGAAAATCCGACGGGTCAGGTTGATGATGGTTCTCTTAAGGATGCTCTCAAAACATCAGGCGGACTCGGCACTCCCGCAACAAGAGCGGATATAATTGAAAAACTCTTTGATTCGTTCTGTGTTGAACGCAGAGGAAAAGAAATCTTCCCCACATCAAAAGGTAAGCAGCTCATTGATATCGTTCCGTCCGACCTTAAGTCGGCTGAACTGACCGCAAGATGGGAACAGCGTCTTTCAATGATTGCAAAAGGCAGCGCAGACAGCAAAAAATTCATCTCCGAAATGCGCGACTATACCCGTTCGCTTGTAAGCTCCGTAAAATCAAGCGATTCAAAATATAAGCATGATAACATGACCCGAGAGCCCTGCCCCGAATGCGGGAAATATCTGCTCGAGGTCAACGGCAAAAAGGGTAAAATGCTTGTCTGTCAGGACAGAGAATGCGGCTACCGCAAGAGCATAACCGTTATCACAAACGCACGATGCCCCGAATGCCATAAAAAGCTTGAAATGAGGGGCGAAGGCGACAAAAAAACATTCTTCTGTGTCTGCGGATACAGAGAGAAACTCTCCGACTTTGAAAAAAGGAAAGAAAGCTCGGGCGCAGGCAAACGCGACGTTGCTCACTATATGCAGCAGCAGGCAAAGCAAAAAACAGCCAGCAATCCGCTTGCTGACCAGCTTGCAAAATGGATGGAGGAAAACAAATGAGACGTTTTCTTTCTTTAGCTCTTGCTCTTATTATGCTTCTGTCCCTTGCTTCATGCTCGGGCAGAGGTGATAACGGAGCAATCTATTATTCCCTCTCAAAATCCCCCTCAACCCTTGACCCGCAGTATGCAGGCGAAACCGAGGCGCACGTTATAATCGGCAACGCGTTTGAGGGACTTGTCCGCCGCTCGGCAGAGGGTGAGATAATCTCGGGAATTGCCGAATCCTGGAGCATTTCTCCAGATAATCTCACTTACACCTTCAATCTTAAGCCCGACACGGAATGGTATTGTCCGACTGCGGTAAAAAGTGAGTTCGGTGAAGATTTTTATAACAAATTCTCAAGCGAAAAAGTAACTGCAAACGATTTTGTTTTTGCAATTAAGCGTGCTGTTTCTCCCGAAACAAAATCACCGAGCGCTCACCGCCTTTTCATCATAAAGAATGCAGCAGAAATCCACGCAGGAAATGCGGACATTTCAACTCTCGGAGTGACTGCAGCCGACAATAACACTTTGGTTATAAAACTCACCGAGGCTTGCCCCGATTTTCTTGAAAGACTCACCGAAAGCGTTTTCATGCCCTGCAATGAAGAATTTTTCAACGCAACGGGCGGACGTTACGGCTTGAGCCATAAACACATACTTTGTAACGGCCCGTTTTATATCAGCTCGTGGGATTCCGAAACAACCCTCACCATCAGAAGAAACAATTATTATGCAGGTGAGCAGGAGGTTATCCCTTCTCTCATCAACTTCGGTTTTGACTTCAATGCCGAAACCATAGGCGATGAAATATCAGCGGGAAATATCAGCGCGGCGTTCATGCACCCCGATTCGCCGATTCCGCAAAACTCAATAATTGCAAAAAGCAATCCCAACTCTGTTTTCGGATTTTTCTTTAATTGCTCCGACGAATATCTTCAGAATGCAAATCTGCGTATTGCTCTTTGCAGCTCGATTGACCGCAGTCTTTTTGCATCGGCACCCGAAAACGCAGAGCTTACGGACGGATTTGTTCCGAAGAACTGTTCGGCAGGCAGCCTTAACTACCGCGAGGCTGTCACGGGTCAGACTCCAAAAATCGGCTTTGATACGTCAATAGCTTTAATTAATTGGAAAAAAGCTGTTTCCGAGCTTGGGAAAGATAAGGTTCAGCTTACCGTTCTCTGCCCCGAGTGGCTTGACTCTGCCGTACGTAACCAGCTCCAGATATGGCAGAAAACAATGGGTGTTAATCTCGGCATAACAATAGAAAATAAAACTCCTTCCGAAATTCGCGCCGCCGTCGGCAGCGGCAATTATCAGATTGCTCTCACAGGCACCGAATCGCCTTACAGCAGCGCTGTTGACTTTCTCGCATCATTCAAGAGCGGCGGAATCTTCCGCTTCGCAGGCGCTGATTACGGAACGATTATTGACCGTCTTATGTCCGTTGAAAGCGACAACGAACTTCTCGGCGGATGCTACACAGCGGAAAACTATATTCTTCAGCAGGGCATATGTTATCCCCTCTACTCACGCTCAAGCAGCTTTGTTACAGCAGAGGATATCGAAGGAATTGCGGTTTTCGATTCTGAAAGCAGCATAAGCTTCATCGGCACAAAGAGGTTTGACTGATGATGAAGAAGAAATATTTTTTTATAATAATTTCATGGGCAGCCGTACTTGCTTGTATGGGAGCTATCTTTTTCCTTTCAGCGCAAAACGGCAATGAATCGAGCGACACCAGCGGTTGGCTGTGGCAGCTTCTTAAGCTTCCCGTCAGCGAAGCGTTTCTTCGCACGGCAGCCCATTTCCTTGAATTTACGGGGCTTTCCGTTCTGGTTTTCAATGCTCTTTATCAGACTTTCGGCTGTATAAAACCGTATGTTTCCTTTGCCGTTACATCTGCATACGCCGCAACGGACGAAATTCATCAGCTTTTTGTTGAAGGACGTGCATGCACATTCTCCGATTGGCTTGTCGATTCTCTCGGAGCGGCATGCGGAATTGCAGTTATTTGCATTTTGATTTTTATTAAAAGGGGGAGATTTCGTTGACAGACAGTGAAAAGATTATGATTGCAGGCTGTGCCGCAGGCGCAACGGCAGCGGCTATCCCGACGGTTTACGGTTTTATCAAAGCGACGGCAGCTGCAAAACCGATTGCCGACGAGGATTTTCTACGAACTGAAAACGCAGGCTTCATAACCGAAAACGGAGTAAGAACTTTGCTGCGCGGAATAAACCTCAATGACGATATATTCTATTTCACAAAGGCGGATATCAACTCTCCGAAAGGATATGATGTTTTTTATGCGCTCGAAAGCCGTTTCGGCAGCTACGGTGCAAGACAGCTTGTAAAAAAATATTACGAAAACTTCATTTCTCCGTCTGACATTAAATTTATCAAAAAGCTCGGCGCAAACTGCGTGAGAATCCCTCTGCGCTATCGCTATCTTTGCAAAAAAGAAAGCTGCAGAGACGATATTGATTTTGGCGCACTTGATGTTCTTGTTGAAAAATGCAGGAAAGCAGGGCTTTACGTTATCTTTGAGCTCCTCTCTGCACCGGGCTTTCAGAATACGGATTCCGCATGCGGCAGCAACGATAAAAGCATTCTTTTCGATTCGGGTAAGGAAGGCTTTGAGGCGCGCAATGCAGCCATAAGATTCTGGACACAGGTTGCCGCCCACTATAAAGATGAGCCGACCGTCGCTGCATACGACCTGCTTAACAGACCCCTTTGCCGAATCGCCGATTGGGAAAGCATGCTCGACACCTTAAACAAGTTCTACAAAAGACTTTACAAGGCAATCAGAACAGTTGATGAGCGTCACATCATCATTATAGAAGCGGCAGGCACTCCCGATTCCCTTCCCAACGAAAACGAGCTTCCAAACATTGCTTACGGTTTTTACTCACATTTCAGAACAACGTTTGAAACAGATGCTCTTCTCAATCAGGTACACATTTACAAAGGCAACGGCATTCCCTGTATCGTCTGCAAAATCAGGGCAGAAGAGAATCTTGATTCTTCACTTATCGCACTCAACGACTGCGGAATTTCATGGCTTATCGGAGATTACAAAGGCTCGGGGCTCAAATCCTCTTATATTTTCGGCGGCAGCGTTCCCGAAGCAGACCTCGCATTTGACAGCTACGATATAATCGGCGAAAAATGGTCAAAGCCCCTCGCGACAAAGAATTTTACCGAAAACAAAGAAATGACGACTGTCCTCAAGAATGCCTTCAAATACGGCGCAGGCTTTGTTGAAACCGCAGAAAATCAAAAAAAGAACAGACCTCAAATCAAGGTCAGAATCGGCTCGAAGATGATTGTCGGCAAGACGTAAAAGCTATGAAAAATGTTTAAACCCCCTTGGAAAACTCCAAGGGGGTTCTTTAAGCATGTTATAAAGTCAGAGCTTATGCCTGCTCCTGCTTCTTTGCGAAGCACTCGCTGCAGTAAACGGGTCTGTCCTCACGGGGCTTAAAGGGAACCTTTGCAACTCCACCGCAGGAATCACATGTTGCCTCAAACCATTCACGCTCGCCACGGGCAGCATTCTTGCGTGCGTCACGGCATGTCTTGCAGCGCTGGGGCTCATTTACAAAGCCTTTCTCAGCATAGAATTCCTGTTCACCTGCTGTGAAGATGAATTCTTCGCCGCATTCCTTACAGATGAGAGTCTTGTCTTCGTACATTGTTTTTAACCTCGCTTGAAAAAATATTTTTTACGCCCGTGGGCGGAATCGCACCGCCACCTTTGATTAACAACGCTCTGCTTTAAGCTACGTGGGCATATACATACTCCTTGAGGAGTATTATTTATTAAGTTTCCGGCGCATCTTGCTTTTGATTCTCTGCAAAGCGTTATCAACCGATTTCTCGGTGGTACCAAGCTTTTCGGCAATCTCTGCATAGCTTTTGCTTTGCAGTCTTAAGCCGATGACCTTCTTTTCAAAATCCGAAAGTCCGCTGCTCAGAAGCTCTGAAAGATACTCCGTTTCAAACTTATCCGAAACAATATCGGCAGGGTCGGAATCCGCCGCAATATCTGCCGTTTCTGCTTCAAAAGAAACCGCATTTGAAAGCGCGGCATTTTTGCTGTTGAAATTCTTTCTGACAGCAGAAATGATTCTGTTATTAATGCAGGTTTCGGCAAAAGCCCTGAACGGAACACCCTTTGACGGGTCAAAACTCTTGACCGCATCAAGAAATCCAAGCATTCCCTCCTGCATCAGATCCTCGTTTGAAATTCTTGCATTTGCGAAGCCCGAAGCTTTTGCTCTGGCAATCGGGGTGACAGCTGAAATAAGATGAGCCATTGCTTCATCATCGCCCGAGGCGGCAAGCACCGCCAATTTTTCATCAGACAAATTTTTTTGCTGATTCAGCACATCAAGATACCTCGCAAATTCCTATTAACAATAATAATAAGCTAATTTTTGAAATTTGTCAACAACTTTTTTCTTTAATGGTGAGTTTTTATTGTTGAATAGTCACTAATTTTTACAAAATTACAACATATAGTGCAAATTTCGATTTTTCTCAAAGAAAAAAATGAGATAAATTTGCATACTTTTCAAAAAATCACAATATTTTATCAGTCATAAATCAAAATCACGTTAAAAAAATAAGAGTCGGGAGCTGATAAAAATGGACAAAAAAACAAAAAAACTGTGGCAAATTACTGCTCTGATTGCGGTGAATCTTGCTTTGCTGATTATTGTTTCTTCGGCAAATGCAGGCGCAGTCAGGCTTGGCGGCAACGGAGAAAGAGTTGCGCAGATTCAGAGTGAACTCAAAAAGAAAAAACTTTTCGGCGGTAATATAAACGGTACTTATGACTTTGCAACCCGCAGGGCAATATCCGAATTTCAGTTGCAAAACGGCATTGAGAACAGCGGAGAAGCTGATTTTGAAACCATATCCGCACTTGGTCTTTGCACAGAATGCGACGAGCTTTTTTCTGCCCGTTCGGAGCTTCTTGCAAGATGCATTTATCAGAGCGGATGCAGAACTTACCCCGAAATGCTTGAAAAGGGAACAGAAATTATCAATCAGACTGAAAATTCCCAAACTCTGGGTAAATACATCGCTTTATACTATCCTGATTTTATGAGCATCTCCGACAATCCGCCCGAAGAAGCATATTCCGCAGCCATGAAGGCGATAAAAAAATCTCTCACTCAATAGAATGAGAGATTTTTTGTTATTTGCAAAGTTCTTCTGCAAGCGCATCAATCTGTGCAAGATTTTCGGCATTTACAGCCGATTTGATGTGAACGCCTGCTTCTGTGTAATTTATATTTTTGCAGTTTTCAAGCATTCTTCTCATAAACTTTTCTGCCATGAGTGCCCATGTTCCGTTTTCAACAAAACCAATCGTTTTGTTCTGGAAGTTTCTCTCTGTAAGATGGTTGATAAATTCTCTCATGAACGGGAACATTTCGCCGTTATAGGTTGTTGTTGCAAGAACAATTTTACCGTAGCGGAACGCATCCTCAACAGCCTCTGCCATATCGCAGCGCGCAAGGTCATTAACAACAACCTTGGAACAGCCCTTCTCTTCAAGCTTCTTTGCAAGCAACTCAACCGCTTTTTTTGTGTTGCCGTAAACGGATGTATAAGCAATCATAATGCCGTCGCTTTCAACGCCGTATGATGACCATGTGTTATAGAGGTCAAGATAATATCCGAGATTTTCTGTAAGAATCGGTCCGTGAAGAGGGCAGATAATCTCAATGTCAAGAGCAGCCGCCTTCTTAAGAAGCGCCTGAACCTGAACACCGTATTTGCCGACAATCCCGAAATAATAACGTCTTGCCTCGCATGCCCAATCCTCATCGGCATCAAGCGCACCGAATTTACCGAAGCCGTCTGCGGAGAAAAGAACCTTATCCTTGCTGTCATAAGTAACAATAACCTCGGGCCAATGCACCATGGGAGCAGTTACAAAAGTAAGCTCATGGCTGCCGAGTGAAAGAGTATCACCGTCGCCGACCACAATCTGTCTGTCAGCATAATCGCTGCCATAAAACTGAAGCATCATAACAAATGCCTTCTTTGATGCAACAATTTTTGCTTCGGGATAAGTCTGCATAAAGAGATTTATGTTTGCCGAATGGTCAGGCTCCATATGCTGAATGATAAGATAATCAGGTGCTTCATATCCGATAACCGCCTTTAAGTTTGCGAGCCATTCTTCTCCGAAGCGTGCATCAACAGTATCAAAAACCGCAATCTTTTCATCGGTGATAACATATGAATTATATGCCATTCCGTTTTCAACAACATACTGACCCTCAAAAAGGTCAATCTCTCTGTCGTTAACACCTATATATTTAATATCGTTTGTTATCTGCATTTTGATTTCTCCTTTTTTATTATCTGATACATTATAACATTGTTTCCGCCGAATATAAAGATGTAAATTATACTTTTTTTCCTTTCTCTGTCATAATCTTTTTATTGAGGTGACACAAATGCTTTCAAAAATAAATTCTGCCATAAGCTCATTTATATGGGGTCCGCCGATGCTTGCAATCTTTCTCGGAACAGGGCTTTATCTTTCTGTAAAATCGGGTTTCTTTCAGGTTTTCGGAGTAAAACAATGGGTCGGCGAAACGGTTGTTTCAGCTTTCAGAAACAGAAAAAATATTAAGAAAAGTAATGACGGCTCTATTCCGCAGCTTTCAGCGCTGACCTCTGCGCTCGCTGCCTGCCTCGGCACAGGTAACATCATCGGAGTTGCAACAGCGATTTGCTCGGGCGGACCCGGAGCTGTTTTCTGGATGTGCATATCGGCAATTATCGGAATGATGACCTGCTGCTGTGAAAATGTTCTCGGAATCAAGTACAGAACACGCGATTCTTCAGGCAATTTCAAGGGGGGGCCCATGCAGTATATCGAACGAGGGCTTGGCATGAAAGGGCTTGCAGGTACATATGCCGTCTTTCTCACAGGAGCATCCCTCGGAATGGGCAACATGACACAGGCAAACTCCGTTGCGCAGGGTATGAGCGGCTTCGGCATACCACCTGTTATAACCGCGGTTATTCTCTGCGTGCTTGTCACAATCGCAATATCGGGCGGACTGAAAAGAATTTCCACTATTTCGGAAAAACTTATTCCCGTTCTATCTGCAGCATTCGTTCTTGCCTGCTTTATAATAATCGGCAGAAACTTTGAAAATCTTATTCCGTGCATAAAAACAATTATTAAAGAAGCCTTTACCGTTAAGGCTGTATCAGGCTTCGGACTTGCAAAGGCGGCAAGATACGGCATTTCAAGAGGCGTTTTTTCCAATGAAGCAGGTCTTGGAAGCAGCGCAATTATCCACGCCGCCGCAGATTGCAAAAACGCAGGTGAGCAGGGAATGTGGGGCATTCTTGAAGTGTTTATCGACACGGTGTTTATGTGCAGCGTAACGGCTGCAGCTGTTCTCACAAGCGGAGTTTACCAAAGCAAAACACATCTCAACGGAGCACAGCTTTGCTCCGCGGTTTTTGAAAGCGTTTTCGGAAAAGCGGGCGGATATTTTCTTAACGCATGTGTCTGCCTTTTTGCTTTCGCAACACTTGTTGCCTGGTCATATTACGGCAAATGCGGCGCAGAATATCTTTTCGGTCAAAAAAGCGGCAAAATATATAATGTAATATATATTTTATCTGCTTTTGCAGGCAGCCTTATCCGCCTTGAAAGCGTGTGGAGCCTTTCAGATACTCTGAACGGACTCATGGCAATTCCCAACATCTTTGCGCTTCTTCTTTTAGGGAAAGAGGCGGTTGCAGAAATAAAAAGAACGGATGCACCGAAGTGCATCCGAGATTCATACTTATCCTTCCGAAACTGAAAGCTCATAGTGATATGTTTCAGCAAACGAAATAACATTCTTAAAGCTTGATTTTGTGTAAATCTTTACTTTGGGGCAAGCATCGAATGCAAAGATATCAATATCAGCAGTATCGTTTCTGAAATTAACAACCTTAAGCTTCTGACAGAAAGAAAAAGCTCTTTCTCCGATTGTTTCGAGACCCATTGAAAGGTCAACCTGAACAAGATTGGAGCATTCGGAAAAGGCAAATGCCTGAATTTCAGTAAGAACAGAGCATCTCTGAAGATAGGCTCTTGTTATTGAACTGCCCTTAAAAGCATTTTCCTCAATCAGAGTAATGGTGTTGGGGAAAGTAACAGCGCCGATGGTCTGAACGCCGCTGAATGCATCCGCACCGATAACGGTTACGGTCATATCGTCGATTGACGAGGGAATTTCAAGTTCAAGAAGCTCCTCTGCGCCGCTGTATTTGGTTATCTTTGCGGTGTTATCCTCAAGAAGAACATAGGTATAGTCACCCGAAACGATAACCCTGTCTTTGTTTGCATTGCAGGAGCAGAAAAGGGTCATAACCGCTGCGATAATAAGAATGACCGATAAAATCTTTTTCATATCAAATTTCCTTTCTTTATTACGGCAATATCACAGTTTTTTAAGTCAAAACTTTTCATGCCCTTGATTTTAACATATCGTAAAGCGAAAATCAAGGGTAACATATAAGAAATCCCGCCGAAGCAAAACCTCGGCGGGTAAAATTCATTATGAATTTAAATTAGTCTTCCTTCTTTGTCTTTACAACTGCAACTGTGCCTGCTGCAAGAGCGAGAAGAGCGATTGCGGGAACAACGATGCCGCTGCCTGTTGAGGGAATAGCTGATTCAACCTTTGCGGGAGCCTTCTTTGTTGTGGTGGGAGCCTTTGTGTCGCCTTCGTCGATAACTGTTTCACCGGGAGCACGTGTTGCTGTGATGTCGGGAAGAGGAAGAGTGAGAGTTGTAAGCGCACCGATGATGCCTTCAAGAGGATTCTTGGTTGTTTCGGTTGTGCCTGAAACAGCTGTGGTTGTTTCACCTGCTGTTGTTGCAACTGTTGTAGCTACTGTTGTTGCAGCAGTTGTGGCTGCTGTTGTTGCAGCGGTTGTTGCTGCTGTTGTTGCAACTGTTGTGTTGAATGACTCGGGGTCATCGTTTGTTGTTGTTGATTCGCCTGTTGCAAAAGCTGAAACAGCGAAAGTGCACACTGCAAGTGCTGCAATGATAACAGCAAGGAGCATGGAAACTGTCTTTTTCATTTCTGAATACCATCCTTTTTAAAATTTAATTTTTGGTCATACGACCGATTGAGTGCATTATAATTTTACACATTACGCAATATTTTGTCAAGCCATTATATTTACCAAAATGGGCAATCATTACCGGCAATTATTGTTGATAATATGAATTTAAGGTTAAAAAAGGCAAAGACTAAAATTGCAATCTATATGAAAGGAGCTTTGCGATGCCCTTTATTTTTTCTGATAAAAACAAAGAAAACAAGGCACAGTGGCACTTCGGCGGCAAAAACAGCAGAGATTATGACCTGCCTGATGATGAAATTGCATCCGACGTGCTCGGCAGCTACACGGGAACAGCCTTTGACGACTTGTATCCCGTTCAGGATGCCGATGACCTTTAATTTTTGAGTGGCTTCGGGGAGCGCATTGTGCCGATACGCTCCCCTCACTGCCATCCTGTCCCCTTTTCTGTATCCTTTCCCCAAAGGATGCAGAAAATATAGAATTCCGCTTCGTGGGGATTGCTCCCCTGTTCCTATCCATCCAAAATTAATTCAGCGGAAGTTCTGTCTGTTTGTTGTCCTTGGACTTGCCGCCGTCAATGCTGAAGGCAACAATTTTTTCGCCCGAAACAGTATAAAGAATATCTTCGATGCATGTTCCTCTGACTGCCGCATCGCCGATATAGGAAATATCATGGTTATAAACTCCAAGCGAAACAATTTTTCCGCCTGACATATCAAAAAGTGCGTATGCCGTGATTTCCGTACCATTATTCGAATCCTTTTTAAGAACGGGAATACCGAAAATGTTTTTATCCGCAACAAGCATCACGCTTCTGCTATCCGCCCACGAAACAGAACGAAAATCAATTCCCAACGAATATTCCGACGCTGCTACGGGATTGCTCGGGTCGCTCACATCAACAAGAGTGAGTGTGATTATTCCGTTATCCGATTCGCTTATTCCAAGAAGCTCCGTTTCCGAAACTGCATAGAGATCGTCCGAAAAAGCCTTTGCTGAAACGGTACCTGCAACCTTCGGCGATGACGGATTCGAGAAATCAACTATCATCATTTTCTTATCGTCGCCGTCAACAACAACATATCCGCTATTTCCGATAAACTTTATATCTGAAACCTTCTCATCCGGGAAAATATCTCTGATTCCGCTGACAAAATCCATGTTTTTATCAAGAACATATATATTGCTCGCTTTGCTGTCTGAAGTTAAAACTCTTATACAGCCGTTATTCTCATCGAACGAAACACCGCCAATCAAAGAGCCTTTAACTATATATGAACCAGAAAAAGCAATTGCCGAATCCTTGATATCGAAACGGTAAATTTCCGTAAGGCTGTTATATTCTCCGTTTTCATCGGCTTCAACAGAAACAAATTCTCTCGCAACAGCCATAGCTGACGGCGAACAGAAAACCTCATTTCCGCAGCCCAGAACTGCAAGATACCCTGCATCCTTTGAAAAATCAGTGATATCAGTAACCGTAACGAAAAGATAAGATGCCTCGGGGTCGTTGACCGCAATAAAGATTTTCTCTGCTTTGAGTTTTGTTTCTTTTCCGTCAATGCAGAACGAAGGAATGAGTTCCTCCGCGTTTTTTTCACTCTTATCCGAAATTGATTTTTCGGTAACAAGGCAAAGCCTGTTCCCGTAGAGATTTGACGAAATATATTCGCCGTCCTGAATATGCTCTCTCGTTTTAACGGGAGCATAAGGGTCTGTTATATCATAACAGACGGCAACTGTTGAAACATCGTCGCTGACCGCCTTGTCCGTAAAGCTGTATGCATGTCTGCGCATTATAGCAGTCAGACAGTCGTTTTTGAGATATATCTCAATACATTCGTCAAAGTTCTTTTTACTCTTGCTGTCTGAAAGAATGATTGTTGAAACATTCTCCATCTTTCCGCCCGAAGAAACCTTGACTATCTTTATCTGCTCTTCGGTATCACCCGTTTCAGCATTCGGCGCGGTTGCCGCAATGTAAAGATATTTGCCGTCATTCTTAACGATATCTGCCTTAAAATCGCCATAGGTTGTGATACCGTCAGGCTCATTGGATAAAACCTTGTCAATGATATCCGACTGCACAAACCCCTCTATGCTCTGCTTTGCACTCGCAACATATTCGCCGTAACCCTTGAGAAGACTCTCGCCTGATTTAGCAGTTGTCTGAACATCAGGCGTACCTTCTTTATCTCCTGCAGAAATAGACTGTGTTGATTTTTGAGTAGATTTTTCTTCAGCGTTGATACCAAGTATCTCTTCAACCGCTTTTTCAACATCCTCATAGCTGCTTGCACTCTTCACAGGAGCAGAGCTTTTATATCCCTCATAGAACGAGTCCGATTTTATAACCTTAACTCCTCCGCCTGTTCTCATAACAAGCGTTCCCGCAACAACAATCGCGAGCATTGCGGCCGCTGCAGTCAGCCTGCGAAGCATGACAACATTGTTTCTTGATTTGTTTCTCGTTTCAACGGGAAAATCCGTTTCTTTTCTTTCGTCATTTTTGAGCATCTCAACCATGCTCTCTTTTTGAAGCTTAAGCGGTATTTTTGCTGATTCCGCGCTGCTTTTCATTTCTTTTCCGAGCATTTCATAAAGCTGTCTGTCGCTTTTTTTCATCAGTCACCCTCCTTTCTGCTATTTAATATTCTCCGCCAAGCACATTCTTCAGCTTTTTGAGGCTTCTCTTCAGCTTTGAACGCACCGTTGACGGTGTAAGATCAAGCATATCTGCTATCTCGTGACTTTTGTAATTACCGAGTACGCTTAAAAGAACAACCGCTCTTTCTTCTGCAGAAATTTCATCAAGCGCTCTCTTCAGCTCCACCGAAAGCTCCATGCTTTCAAAGCCGGCAGGCTCGGTGTTTCCCCCGCTTTCGTCATCGAGATAAATCATAGCTTTCTTTTTTTGGTCATCTGTGTAATATCTTTTGCAAGCGGCGCAAAGAATTTTAAAGAGCCATCCCTTGAACGCTTTTTCATTTTTAAGCGATTTTATCTGTCGGAAAGCAGATAAGACCGCATCAGAAACCGCATCCTGTGCAAGAATTTCGCTCCCCGTGACACAGCACGCGTAGCAATACATTTCTTTATAATAAAGCTCATACAGTTCGCCGAATGCTTCGGCGCTGCCTGCTTTTGCCTGAGTAACGAGTTCGTTAATTTGAGCGCTCAAAATCTACCCTCCTCACCACTCTCAATTAATAAGTGTCATTAAACATCATTTTTGTTGCATCATTTTCAAAAAAAATTAAAAATATTTTTCGGATTTTCAATGCCCGTTCTGCCTATACTATACATGAAAAAAAATAATAAAGCAAGGTGTTAAATATGAACAAAATAACAGCATTTTTTGTTGTTTTTGCCGTTTTATTCCTCACCTCATGCACAGGCAGAATGACTCTTGAAAACAACAATGCAAATGCGCCCGTCAGCGTTGTCGATGAGCGCACGACATCAATTTTATCCATGACTGAAACACAGCCCGACAAAACTTCTCCTCTTACAAAAAGAAAAATCCTTGCACCATCTGTTTTTACTGTTAATGACCCCAATAATTCGCGTGGCATTCCTACAGAAAGAATCGAACACAGCTTTGGAGTTGCTAAAAACGGAACTCCTCATCAAAACTCTGTCGGAGCGCAGAATTTTTTTGAATCAAAGGGTTATAAGGCAGTCTGTTATGACACAAAATCAACTAAAAAAGTACTTTATCTAACTTTTGACTGTGGCTGGGAAAACGGCTATACCGGCAAAGTCCTCGATGTGCTTAAAGAAAAGCAAGTGCCTGCCGCGTTTTTCTGCACTCTTGAACACATCAAATCCTCACCCGATTTGATTGCAAGAATGATTAACGAGGGTCACATTGTCGGCAACCATTCAGCAAACCATCCGAATTTTGCCGAAATTGACCGACAACACATGGCTGATGAAATTCTTGAATGCGACAATTATCTGCGCAGCAATTACGGTTATACTTCAAACTTTTTCCGTTTTCCCGAAGGGTGCTACACCGAAAATGCACTCGAGCTTGTCGGTTCAATGGGCTATACTAGCGTTTTCTGGTCCTGCGCTTACGCCGACTGGGATGTCAATGCGGCAAAAGGTGGCGGTTACGCACTCAAAACAGTAACCTCACGCCTCCACCCGGGAGCAATAATTCTTCTTCATTCAGTTTCTCCCGATAACGCCGAAGCTCTCGCCGAAATCATTGATTTCGCCCGTCAAAGCGGCTATGAATTTAAATCTTTGACGGAATATAATATGTAAAGCAAACGGGGCTGTAATACAGCCCCGTTTTTCTGCGAAAATTAAATTAAAAAGCAGTCCATGCTCTGCATGAACTGCTTTTTAACTGGCGCCTCAAACAGGACTCGAACCTGTGACACCGCGGTTAACAGCCGCGTGCTCTACCGACTGAGCTATTAAGGCATACTCGGTTTTAAATTTTGGAAACTGCTGCGGTGTCTGTGACACCATCGGTCAGAAA
>JAFQSY010000030.1 GCA_017409265.1 Clostridia bacterium | reverse complement strand
TGACGGCAGATTTACAGTCTGCTCCCTTTGGCCGCTCGGGAACTCTTCCATATTAAATTGGAGCTGGTGGACGGACTCGAACCCCCGACCTGCTGATTACAAATCAGCTGCTCTACCAACTGAGCTACACCAGCATTTTGCGGTGTTCCGTAGAACGCTCGATTAATATATCACAAAAAAATGCTTTAGTCAAGCCTTTTTTTGAAATTTTTTAAAATATTTTTTCTTTCGTCTTTTCATTTCATTTTGCGGAAAATCTTGACTAATTACACCCCTGTATGATATTATTAATACATTATGAATAAATGGGAGTGATATCTTTGAATTTTCAAGATTTCAGAACAAGTCCTGTTGTATTGGCTGTTGCTTTGGGCGTAGTTGTGTTTGTTCTCGCTCAGTCCGTTTTCTTCCTTGCCAAGTCATGGAAGAGGGGCAAGGAGCTCGGCATTTCAAAGGACACACTTAAAAGCACTGCTGTTTCAAGCGCTGTTTTCACTGTAGCACCTGCAATTTCAATTCTTGCAACAGTGCTTGTGCTTGCAAACGCACTCGGTATAGTTCTTCCTTGGATAAGACTTACCGTTATCGGCAACCTTGCTTACGAAACAACCGCAGCTCAGACTGCGCTTGATTTCTGGGGAACAACAATCAACGACGCTGTTGGTGACAGAACTCAGTTTGCAACAATTGCATGGGCTATGACTCTCGGCAGCATCGCACCTCTTCTTCTTATTCCTTTTCTTTGCAAGAAGCTTCAGAAGAAGGTCGGCGATGTTGTTAATAAGAACGAAAACTCCAAGAAGCTCGGCGATGCAATTTCGGCCGCAGCATTCATCGGTATTGTTTTTGCATTTGTTGCCCGTGAAATCAACGGCTACACCGCTCAGACAATAACCGAAGCTGCCGAAAACGGAGCTGTTGAAAAGGTTAAGCAGATTGCGGGCTCAGCAGGCGCAATGTCAATTTTTGTGCTTGTTTCGGCAATGATTCTTCTTGTTGTCCTTGAGCTTATATGCAAGAAATTCAAGCTCGAAAAGCTTCAGCCTTTTGCTATGCCTCTTGCAATGTTCGGCGCAATGGGAATCGCTATTCTGCTCACCAATGTATTGCCCGAAAGCATCGTAAATCACGGCTGGTATGAAATCGGAACGGAAATTTCAAGAGAAGCCGTTGAAGCAGTAAAATAAGGAAAGGAGAAATAAACCATGCAGAAAAACTATTTTGATAAAGTTCACAGATGGGGAATCCTCTGGGATATAGGTGCAATTCTTGTTCTCCTTGCCGTTCCCGTTATTATTTGTATTGATATCGGCGCATGGCCTGATGCGGGTGCGCTCAAAGCGGTTATGCCCAAGCTCATGAGCCTTTATTGGCTAACGGCAATTGTTGAAGTTATTACATATGTTCCTCTTCTCGGTGCAGGTGGCGCATATCTCAGCTTTGTGACCGGCAACATTTCAAACCTCAAGCTTCCTTGCGGCCTTAAGGCTATGGAAAACGCAAAGGTTCGTGCAAATACAGAAGAAGGCGAAGTAATTTCAACAATCGCAATCGCTGTTTCGGCTATTGTTACAACAGTTGTCATAGCGGTTGGTGTTCTTGTGTTCTCACCCGTTCTCGGCAAGCTCACAACAGGCGTGTTCAAGCCTGCATTCGATTATGTTCTTCCCGCACTCTTCGGTGCACTTGCAGCAAGCTACTTTGCAAAGCACTGGAAGCTCTGCATCGCTCCTCTTATTGTAGGTGTTATCGTTCTTGTTTTCTCACCCGCAATGGGCGCAGGCACTCTTATGTTCATCACAATTGTTGCCGCTGTAGCCGGTGCACTTATTCTCTACAAAGCAAAGAAATTATAATTCGGATTTGTTGTGCAAATTTACACTTGATATTATAAATATTTTGGTATAATATATTACAGGTATAAATTATCATCTCTCTTGAAAGGAGAAATTCAAAATGATTAACTATTCACGCGAAGTACAGGAAATGTGCTGCGTAGCCAAGGGTCCCAACCACGGTCCCGCTCCCATCCCCGAAGAGGGCAAGTGGGTCAAGGCTTACGAAATCAAGGATATTTCCGCTTTCACACACGGTGTTGGCTGGTGTGCTCCCCAGCAGGGCGCTTGCAAGCTTTCACTCAATGTTAAAAACGGTATCATCGAAGAGGCTCTTGTTGAAACAATCGGCTGCTCGGGCATGACTCACTCAGCTGCTATGGCTGCTGAAATCCTCCCCGGCAAGACAATTCTTGAAGCTCTCAACACAGACCTTGTTTGCGATGCTATCAACACAGCTATGAGAGAGCTCTTCCTTCAGATCGTTTACGGCCGCTCACAGTCTGCTTTCTCAGACGACGGTCTTTCGGTTGGCGCAGGTCTTGAAGACCTCGGCAAGGGTCTCCGCTCACAGGTCGGCACAATGTACGGCACAAAGGTTAAGGGCGTTCGTTACCTTGAAATGGCTGAAGGCTATGTTACAAGACTTGCTCTTGATGAAGACAATCAGGTTATCGGCTATGAATTCGTTTCACTCGGCAAGATGACTGATTTCATCAAGAAGGGCGACACACCCAACGACGCATACAACAAGGCAATCGGTACTTACGGCAGATTTGCTGATGCTGCTAAGTATATCGATCCCAGAAAAGAATAATTGCAGGAGGAGGAAATTATAATGGCATTATTTGAAAGCTACGAAAGACGCATTGACCAGATTAATGCTTGTCTTAAGGAATACGGCATTTCTTCAATCGAAGAATGCAAGGAAATCACTCTTGCAAAGGGCGTCGATTGCGACAAAATAGTAAGAGAAACTCAGCCCATCTGCTTTGAAAACGCTGTTTGGGCTTACACAGTAGGCTGCGCTATCGCTATCAAGACAGGCTGCACAAAGGCTGCTGACGCTGCTGCCGCTATCGGTATCGGTCTTCAGTCATTCTGCATCCCCGGCTCGGTTGCCGATAACAGAAAGGTTGGTATCGGCCACGGTAACCTCGGCAAGATG
>JAFQSY010000029.1 GCA_017409265.1 Clostridia bacterium | reverse complement strand
GTATTCGCACGCGGTATCGTATGCACTGCGCATTGTTGTCAGCGTTGCTGCCTGAGCACCGAGTGCGGTTTCAAGTATTTTTTTATAAAGAATTGAAATCAGGATTTTTTCGGCAGTTTGGCTTATAACAGTTTGCTTATCGGGAACAAACAAAGGCTCTTCGCATTCTGCCGATTCTTTATCAGGTGTAAACAAATCCTCGCATACGGGGCTTTGCTTCATCATGTTCTGATATTGAGAATATATGATTTTCACTGAAGATATTTTTCCGTTTTCCATCAGTTCCCTGATATTGTCAAAAAGTCCGCACGCATCCTGATATGACGGTATATCGGAAAAAATATATGATTTGCTGTAAGGGATTTTTTTGCTGTCAAGATAGTCCTTACCTTTTTTACCGCAGCAAAGAATAACGGGCTCGGTTTCTTGTTTGCGAAAAATATTCTCAAAAAACGAGATGAGTTCTGTATTGAAACTTCCGCACATTCCTTTGTTTGAAGTCATAACAATGTATAAAATCGGCGCGTCGGGATTTTTAACCGAAAAAACAGAGTTGAAATCCTTGCGGTAATTACGGTACATACGGTTGCATTGCTCTTCGTATTTTTCATAATCCGAATAGAGAGCGGAAAGTTTTGAATATTTGACCGTAGAAGCCGTTTTCATTGCCTGGGTAAGTTTTTGTGTTGAAAGAATTACCTGCAGTTTCTTTTTAAGATTTTGTATCGTGGGCATAATCAGAACCTCTCGGTGAATTCAGCAATAACTTTATCAAGTTCCTGCCTGAGGGTATCATCCAATTTTTTTGAGTTCTTGATTTTAAAAAGAACAGATTCCTTTTCGCTCTCAAAGAAGCGGAAAAGTTCTTTTTCAAATCTTTCCATATCTTCAACGGCAATATTCTTTGTGTATCCTTCACTGACGGCATAGATAAGAACGGCTTGCAGTTCATCCGCAACAGGGGCATATCTTCCTTGCTTGAGAGCCTCTGTGAGGCGTTTGCCCGAATCGAGAGTTGCTTTTGTTGCGTCGTCAATATCAGTACCGAACTGCATGAATTCGGCAAGTTCTCTGTACTGAGCAAGTCTTGTGCGAAGACTTGCGGAAATCTTTTTCATAACGGGTTTCTGCGCTGCACCGCCGACTCGGGAAACCGAAAGGCCGACATTTACGGCAGGTCTCTGACCTTCATTGAAAAGTTCTGCATCAAGGAAAATCTGTCCGTCGGTGATTGAAATAACATTAGTGGGAATATATGCGGATATATCACCTGCAAGGGTCTCAACTATGGGAAGAGCGGTGATTGAACCGCCGCCGAGTTCATCGGAAAGATGAGCCGCTCTCTCAAGAAGTCTTGAATGAAGATAGAATATATCGCCGGGATATGCCTCACGGCCTGACGGACGGTGAAGCAGAAGCGAAAGTTCGCGGTAAGCAACGGCGTGCTTTGAAAGGTCGTCATAGACTATGAGTACATCTTTTCCTTCATACATAAAGTGTTCAGCCATTGCCGAACCCGAAAAAGGTGCAATGTACTGAAGCGCTGCCGAGGAAGAAGCAGGCACTGCAATAATGGTTGTATATTCCATCGCTCCCTTTGACTGAAGTTTTTCTTTGATTTCAGCAACGAGAGTTTCCTTCTGACCGATTGCAACGTAAATGCAGATTGTGTTTTTGCCCTTCTGGTTGATAATTGTATCAACGGCAATGGCGGTTTTACCCGTCTGTCTGTCGCCGATGATGAGTTCTCTCTGTCCCTTACCGATAGGAACAAGAGCATCAATCGCCTTTATACCGGTATGCAAGGGTGAGTTTACGGGAGACCGGTCAAGGATTGAGGGCGCTTTATATTCAATGGGTCTTGTGCTTTTATAAGGAAGATAGCCCATTGCATCAATGGGATTGCCGAGAGCATCAACAACTCTGCCCAGAAGGCATTCGCCGACGGGAACGGATGCTATTGTGCCGACTCTTCTTACACGGCTGCCCGATTCGATATTGGAAAATTCGCCGAAAATAACACAGCCGATTCTGTTCTGCTGAATATCGAGAACCATTCCCGTTTCACCGCATTCAAATTCAACAACCTCGCCGTACATAATATCGGCAAGACCGTCCATCCAGCAAATGCCGTCCGAAACCGTCATAACACGGCCCAACTGATATTTATGAATCTGCGGTCTGAATTCTTCGGCTTTCTGCGTGAATTCCTGGATGAGAAGTCCTACGGTATCGTCATCCATAATCGGCTCATGGTTCATATTTTTTTCAAAGTGATAAAGTTCTTCACTTACCGTACCGTCATAAACGGTATCGCCTATACGAAGTTTAAGACCGCCTATAAGAGAGGAATCTTCAAGCACCCAAAGAGACGTTTTCCCTCCCACGCTTTCAAGAAGTTCCGTTGTTGCCTTATCAACCTTTTCAACAATCTCTTTTTCAAGGGGGAATGCTGATGTGAGGGTAACATAAAGAACGTCATGGTGCTTGAGATAAGCCATGTCGCCGGGGGTGAGGCAAATTTCCGAAAGTATGGTATCGATTACCTGACTGTCGAGGGATTTGATTTCATTTGCATATTTTTCATAGGAGAAAAGTTTGATTACATTTTCTTTCATAACGGAGAAGAGTTCTTTTCGCGCATCCTCGATCATCTGACGGTGGATTTCGCTGTATTCTCTTTCACCGAAAGCATTTATTGAAGCAATTTTTTCTTTCGTTTGTGTTTTTATCTTCAGAATTTCTTCGTCGAGAACATCTTCGGAAGATTCTTCGGAAACTGATTCAAAAACGGGCATTTCAAGCCTTTCGATTTCTTCTGCTTCATCAAGTTCCTTGTTAATCTTTTCAAGTCGGCCGCCGAATATGCGCTTTACGGTTTTTCTGCCTGCAAGAACCAGAATAACAAGAAGAATAATAAAATTAATTATTACATATTGTATTTGCATAACACATCATATCCTATGCGAGATAATATTTTTCGCAAACAAAGCCGCCGCTGTCTCCATTTTCGGAGCAACGGAATAAATGATTTTGTCGTGTTCGTCAGTAATGCCTTCTCTGTATTTCTGAACATCGGCAATGCATTGTCTTTGTGCGGTTTCGATTTCTTTTTTGCTCTGAAGTTGTAATTGCTCAAGTTTTTGTTTTGTTTCTTTTCTGGCTTTTTCTTCCGCCAGAGTTTTTTCTTTTTCTGCCTGATTTTTATGCTCAAGAATACACTTTTCAATATCTTCTTTCTTTTTTGAGGCAGCCTGTATTTTTTCGCGGCGGCTGTCCATTATTTTAAGAAGCGGAGTGAAAAGCAGGTTCTTGAGTATTACCGTAAGAATCAAAAAGCAAATTACAGTCCAGACCATAACGGATGGCTGAATATTCATAATTTACTCCTCAGATTTTTGAAATAAGCATAAATGCGATAAGAAGTCCGTAAATTGTGAGCGCTTCCATAAGTGCAAGAGAAATGATGAGTGTTGAACGGATATCCTTTGCGGCGTCAGGCTGACGGGCAATGCTTTCCATTGCTGCTTTTGCTGTTATACCCTGACCGATTGAGGGGCCGAGTGTGCTGATTGCGATTGCGATTGCCGCTGCGATTGCGATGATTGATGAATTAGTCATATTAATTACTCCTTAGATATAAAAATTTTTATTCTGTAACCTCGTCAAGATAAATTGAAACGAGCATTGTGAATACCATTGCCTGCAAAGCGCAGAAGAGCAGAGAAAGCACCATCATTACCACCGGAGCACCAATGGGGAAGATATGGTAAAGTTCCTCTGTAACAGTTTCTTCGCCGAAAATGTTGCCGTAAAGTCTCAGCGCAAGAGATGCCGGCTTGATTATTTCATCAAGCACAAGAAGCGGCAACATAAAGAACATCGGTTTAACAAAATGTTTAAAATAATGCTTTGCGTTGTGTCTTATACCTGAAATCTGTAAAAACAGGAATGTAACAACACCGAGCGCCGCCGTAACCGAAAGCGATGCCGTCGGTGCTTTTACATAATCTGTCAGACCCACTCCGGGAATCAATCCCGAGTAGTTCGAGAAAATAATAAAAATAAAGAGAGATGCAAGAAAAGTAAAATATTTTCTTGATTTCTTTTTGCCGAGAATATCAGAAAAGAAATTGTCAAGATATTCAATACCGGTTTCAATTATGTTCTGAAATTTTCCGGGTCTTTCTTTGAGATTCTTTTTCACAATCAGCGAAAGCAATGCGATAACCAAAAGCATTATCCACATTGTGATAACCTCGCCGGTTACATCAAGAATCCCGAAAAGACTGATAATAACCTCTGATTTTTCACCCATCGGTCTTATCCTCCCTTTCTGTTTTCTTTGTTTTTATCGTGTCATTAAGCAATAAAAGTTTCTTTGTGAAGAAAAACATAGGCACCGTCATTCCTGCTACCGCACCAACAAGAAGATATGCAAGGTCAGCAATCTGTGTTTTTGAACCGATGAAATATACCAAAACAAGATATGCCACCTGCAGAATCTGACGGATAACAAATGAGCCCGAGTATTTTTCGGGAGATTTTAAAAGCACTTTTTTTGAGAAAATATAGTTTGCAAAGGCTATCAAAAGGCCGACCGCCGCCGCAATAACAGCGCCGATAATATTTGCAATCATATAATCACCGACTTATTTATGATTTTAAGGTTATTATAGCACTTGATTTGCTTTTTTCAATAGTAACTTTTAATATTTTATTTTATATGAGGTTTATTGTGCTTGGTTTTTGTGAAAATAACCACAAAGGGCTGTCTCACGAATGAAGTGAGGCAGCTCCTTTTGTCTGTGAACTGTTATTTGAAAATCAATTGGTTATTTTCTCTTTTTCTTCGTGGTTTTTACGGTTTTTAATATCCTTGGCAAAAAGAGTTTTGAATATCGTTCTTGCCGTTGGCTGAATAAAGAATAACTGTGTGAAGAATGCGAACGGGAAGTTAAAGCATACAAGTTTAAGCCAGTCTGCAAGTAAAGTCCACATATTGAATCCTGCATGGTAATTGTAATAAAGAAAAGCGGCGATGAAACTCATAGCAGGACACATGATTGCTACAGTTTCGCTGATGATTGTTGTTTCGAAAAGAACCGGATGAGTTGTTTTCGGATCGAAATTTTTACATGCAAACCTGAAAGACAGAGGTGCACCCAAAAGATTTTCGAGAGCGTAGGCAAGTACAAACTCAATAAGTACAACCGCCCAGATCGGAACGGTTTTTCCGAAAACGGGAACACCGCCCATTTTGTTGATAGCGGCAAGCACACCGGATTCGCCCGTAATCTGCATAAACATATTGCCATGAATAACGTAAAGGCTGTAAAATACATAGGCGTGAACAGTGATTACAACAGTAATAAATGCGAACACCATTCTTTGAAATTGGTTTCTGGGCATGATAAAAACTCCTTTTCGGCATAAAAAAAGACACACCTGTAAATCTGTGTACCGTAATCAGATTTACGCACTCAAAGGTGCAACGTGTGTCGTTCATAGCCGTATTTATTTT
>JAFQSY010000028.1 GCA_017409265.1 Clostridia bacterium | reverse complement strand
GCCTGCCTGACCGAATGATGTGCCTGCATGGGTAGCGATGATTTTTGCGTTGACGTTCTGATAGCAGATGTCGGTGTGGAGCTGGTCAGCACTTCTGAGAGAAGCGAAAACCGAGAAGGTGGAAAGGAAGGGAACAAGACCTGCTCTTGCCATACCTGCTGCCATGCCGAACATATTCTGCTCTGCGATACCTACGTTGAAATATCTGTCGGGGAATTTCTCGCCGAACATACCGATTTTTGTTGATTTACCAAGGTCAGCTGTGAGAGCAACAACCTCAGGATGCTTTTCGCCGAGCTCGCAAAGAGCCTTACCGTAAATTTCAGCTGTTGAGAAAGCTGTTGATTCGGTAGCGGTATATGTAAGTCCTCCTGCCATGATCAGATGCCCTCCTTTTCTGCACGTGCAACACGTGCTGCGTAGTATTTTTCAAGACTTGCCTTTGCAAGCTCGTATTTCTCTTCGTTGAGTGCGCCGTAGTGCCACTTATAGTCGCCTTCCATGTAGTCAACGCCTGCACCCTTGATTGTGTCAGCGATAATCATAACGGGCTTATCCTTAACTGCAAGAGCGGTATCAATAGCCTCTGAAAGAGCGTTCATATCGTGACCGTCAACGTTGATGACTTCAAAGCCGAATGCTGCCCATTTGTCTGCAAGGGGCTCGAGCTTCATAACTTCTTCTGTGGGACCGTCAATCATGCACTTGTTTCTGTCAACAAAAGCGATGAGGTTGTCTGCCTTGAAGTGAGCGGCAGCCATACCTGCTTCCCAGTTTGAACCTTCGTCGCATTCGCCGTCGCCGAGGATACAGTATGTCATGTAATCCTTGCCGAGAACCTTTGCTGCAAGAGCTGTGCCGAGAGCGATTGAAAGACCGTGACCGAGCGAGCCTGTTGAAGCATCAATACCTTTAACCTTATTTGAGTCAAGGTGGATACCCATTGTTGAGTTGCTCAGGTTGAATGTCTTGAGCTTTTCTTTGTCGTCAAAACCGATGTGGCAAACAAGGCTTGCGAGAGCAACGCCTGCGTGACCCTTACTGAGAATGAAGCGGTCTCTGTCTTCCCACTGGGGATTTGCAACGTCATACTTCATGTACTTGTAATAGAGAATGGTGAGCATATCCATAACGCTCATGCCGCCGCCGATGTGGGCGCTTCCTGCCCAATAGGTAGTGTCAAGGCAAAGCTTGCGAAGCTCGTGTGCCTGCTTTTCAAGCTCAAGCCATTCCTGCTTGGTTAATGCCATAAGAGATTCCTCCTTAATTTATAAACTGAATCAGCCGAGTTCAGGGTGATTCTTACGTACTGCTTTGAATGCATCTTCAACAACTTCGATTGTGTGCTTGATATCCTCGTCGGAGAGTGATGCATTGATGAAGTGGTTGTGGTGGTTGGTCATGTAAACGCCTCTCTTGACAACCTCTGCAATCCATTCCTGATGAAGCATGAGCGAATCGTCATCCTTAAGCATCAGATAGAAGAGTGCGGGTTCGCCCGAAACGCTGAGATTGAAGCCGTTGTTGGCAGCCGCAGCCTTAAGACCATCAGTGAGCATTGTGCCCTTTTTAAGGCAAAGCTTGGGAAGGTCAATTGCCTTCATTTTGTTGATACATGCAATAGCTGCTGCGAAGGGAACTGCGCTCATCCAGTAGCTGCCTGTGTATGAAAGACCGCTGATTGAGCTCTTGAGCCAATCCTTACCGCAGAGAGCCGAAACGTTCCAGCCGTTTGCAAGAGCCTTACAGAAGCAGATAAGGTCTGCCTCAATGCCGTAGAAATGGTCGGAGCCTGCAAGGTCAAGTCTGAAGCCGCAGCGAACGTCGTCTATGATAAGAACGATACCCTTCTCTGTGCAGAGCTTGCGTACCTTCTGCCAATAACCTTCTGCGGGGAGAATGTTATCAACAAAGTTACCGTGCATATAGGGAGTTGAGATGAATGCAGCGATCTCGCCCTCATTCTCTGCAACAATTCTTTCAAGTCCTTCAAAATCGTTCCAGTCAACATAGAGATTATTCTTAACATCCTCGGGGATAACACCGGGATAGTCAATCTTCTGGCACCAAGGAGCAACGCCGTGGTAATAGCCGTTTACGAAGATGATTTTCTTCTTATGTGTTGCTGCTCTTGCGGTCATGATTGCAGCGGTTGTTGTGTCGCCGCCGTTCTTGGCAAAGAATGCCCAGTCTGCAGAAGCAACGGTATCAACCATGAGCTCTGCAAATTCGATAATCTTTGTCGAAGGAGCGGTAACGCAGTTTTCAATCTTCATCTGCTCCATAACAGCCTTGTCAACATCGGGGTCGTTATAACCGAGAACGTTGGGGCCGTATGCGCACATATAGTCTATGTATTTGTTTCCGTCGACATCCCAGAAATATGAGCCTTGAGCCTTCTGGCTGAAGAGGGGATATGCCGAAACGGGGATGCAGCAACCTTCTGCGGGACCTTGATGACCGTAAAGACCCGAGGGAATAACCTTTGCTGCTCTCTGGAAGAGCTCTGCGCTCTTTGCGTGTGTGTTAATTTTCATGCTCATTTCTCTTCCTCCTTATGCAAGATACAGAGCGACTCTGTCAAGAATTCTGTTGAGGTTGTCGAGCATTGAAATCATGCCCCTCATAACGATATCGCCGCTGCCTACGCATGCAATTGCATTAACCTTGCCGTCAAACAGGTCTCTTGCAAGCTCGATGCTTGAAAATTCCATGATTGCTCTGGGGCTTTCGCAGGGCTTCTTGATGCCGAGAAGTCTGTGATTTTTAACTCTGATTGTAGATGAGGGACCGTTTTTGATGCTGAAGGAAATCTCGCCGTCAACCATGTGATCTGCGGAGAATTTGCCGATTTCGTCGTTGTTGCCTATCTGTGCGATTGCAACGGTGATAGTGTAAAGCATAAGTGAGGTGCTGATTCTGAAGAAATCGGGGTCCTCAAGGTCTGCAGGGTCGGGTCTCATATATTTATTGAGAAGGTCTGTCAGCTTTGTGAAATCGTTCAGAAGGAACTTGATGTGAAGGAAGCCCTTTGAAGGAATGGGAGTAACCGTTCCGTCAATCAGTCCGTTGAACTTTTCGCATGAGCTGAAGGGGAGCTTAACGTCGCATTTTGCGCAGCCTTGCTCCATTCTGCACTTGCCATTGTTAAAGGTGATTGTTGCGCTGGGGCCGCCCTTGACTTCAAAGCCGATTGAAATGGGCTTTTTGTTGGTAAGGATACTCTTTGCCTCGGGAGCAAGCTCGCAAAGATTTTCGAGAGTACCCAGCACGCCGTACAGGTTGATGTACGCCAGTGTTCTTTGGTCAATCATTATGATTTCCTCCTTATTTAGATTGCTAAAGAAAAATATTAAAGATATTCAATTTATTTTACCAAACTATTTGTAAAATGTCAACAAATTATATTTTTTATTTTAACCAAAAGACGATAAGTTGCATAATGAAAAAACGGACGTGAAAATCACGCCCGTTAAAATGTTTTTATTCGCATTCAGCAACAAAATATTCGATAAGCTTTGCCGCATTTGCCGCAGCAATGGGGAGAAATTCGCCGTAATCCATATGCGATGAGCCGTCGGCACAGTCCGAAACCGCGCGAACAACTCCGAAGGGAACGCCGTTTGAATAGCAGACCTGTGCAATGCTTGCGCCCTCCATTTCGCATACAATTGCGCCAAAATTATCGGTTATGAACTTTTTCTTTTCTTCGCTTGCGATGAACTGGTCGCCCGATGCGATAACTCCCTTGACTGCCTTGACATTTTCGAGTTTCTCAACGCCGTTGATGAGAGTTCCGATAACCTTTTCGTCGGCAGGAATATTGATGATGTTTATGCCGGAAATAAGACCGACGGGGTCACCGAGAGGCGAGGTATCCATATCGTGCTGAACAAGGCTTTCGGCAACCGCAATATCACCGATTGCAAGCTTTATGCTCAGGCTTCCGCCGACACCGGTGTTGATAATTCTGTCGGGAGCATATTTAAGAATCATTGTTTGTGTGCACATTGCGGCGGCAACCTTGCCTATTCCGCAGACAGCGATAACAATATCTTTGCCGTGAAGCGTTCCCTTGACAAACTCTACTCCGCCGATTTTTTCGGAAACCTTGTTTTCCATAAGTGCTTTTATGCTTTCAACTTCGATGCGCATTGCGCCGATAATACCTGTCATAAACAACACCTCCGTGTTTTGATGAAACATATTTTATCATATGCCGTTCCGAAAATCAACTCATAAGGTTTCTCAATTATATCGGAATTAATAAAATTTTAAGGGATTTTGAAAAACAAATCTCTTGCCTAATTTTTATATATATGGTATGATATAGAAAAATCAAAATGGAGAAGTATAATGGATTTTTACATATTGGTGGCGCTTGCTGCGGTAATTATTCTCCTGATTGTAATAATCGTGCGTCAGGGTAAAAACAAAAATGATGCCGTTGAGCATAAAATTGACTCGGCATCTGAAAAAATTGTTAATCTTTCGGGTTCGCTCGGTTCGGAATTTGAACGCAGCCGCCGTGAAATGCAGTCGGGTCAGCAGGCCATGCGCCTTGAAACGGCAAAAAGTCTTGGTGAAATGAGCGAAAAAATTGAAAAATTAAGACTTGATAATACCGAGTATCAGGGCAGAACTGAAAAAGCTCTTTCCGAATCGCTCAATACGATAAGACTCAACAATATTGAGCAGAACGAAAAGCAGAGCAGAGCTCTTACGGAAGCTGTTGACAGAATGCGCGAGAGCAACGAAAAGAAGCTTGAGCAGATGCGTGTCACCGTTGACGAAAAGCTCAATGAAACCCTTACCCAGCGCCTTGACAGCTCGTTCAAAACTGTTTCGGACAGACTTGAGAATGTTTATAAATCTCTCGGTGAGATGAAAGAACTTTCAAGCGGTGTTACCGCAAACGTAACAAGTCTTAACCGTGTACTCACAAACGTTAAGGCGAGAGGAACATGGGCTGAAGTTCAGCTCGGTGCGATTCTTGACCAGACCATTCCCGGAATGTATGAAACAAATTTTGTCTGTGTTCCCGGCTCAAAGGACAGGGTTGAATTTGCGGTTCATATTCCGTCAAGCGACGGTGGAGAAATGACCTACTTGCCGATTGACTCGAAATTCCCCATGGAGGATTATGTTCGTCTTTGCGATGCTGCCGATTCGGCAGACCCCGAAGCGCTTGCTGCTGCAAGAAAGGCTCTTGAAACAAGAGTTCTCGGAGAGGCGAAGACCATAACCAAATATATCAACGTTCCGCTCACAACTCCGTTTGCAATAATGTATCTTGCAACCGAGGGACTCTATGCGGAAATAACGTCATCACGCTCGGGAATAGCCGAAAAAATTCAGAGCGAGTTCAATGTTATGATTGCGGGTCCGTCAACAATAACGGCTCTGCTCAATTCGCTTTCGCTCGGCTTCAGAGCGGTTGCAATCAACGAAAAGGCAAATGAAGTCAGAGTTCTTCTTGCCGCCGCAAAGGTACAGTATGACAAATTCGGTGTCGTGCTCCAGAAGGCAAGGCAGAAGATTGATGAGGCGGGCAAATCGCTCGATGAAGCAGGCAAGCGAAATGAGATAATCCGCAAAAAGCTTCGAAACGTTGAAGAAATCGACGGCGAAAATGCCGAAGAGATATTAGGTATTAATGAAAGTTCAGATATATAAGGAGGACATAACAATGAAAAATCCAAGCGAAATTCTTGCAATGATGACTCTTGAAGAGAAGGCTGCTATCTGTGACGGTGCGGATTTCTGGCATCTCAAGGGTATGGAGAAGTACGGTTTCCCCTCAATTATGGTTTGCGACGGCCCTCACGGACTCCGTAAAAAGGATTACAGCAAAAAGGGTGACAGCCTTTCAAACAGCGTTCCCGCAATCAGCTTCCCCACAGCTGCAACAACCGCTGCTTCATGGGATCCCGAGCTTCTTTATGAAATGGGCGTTGCTCTCGGTAAAAAGTGTCTTAAAGAAGAAGTCGGAGTTCTTCTCGGACCCGGTATCAATATGAAGCGTTCACCCCTTTGCGGCAGAAACTTTGAATATTTTGCAGAGGATCCCATCCTTGCAGGTGAGCTTTCCGCAGGCTTCATCAATGGCGTTCAGTCAATGGGTGTCGGAACATC
Source organism: Clostridia bacterium (assembly GCA_017409265.1). GTDB lineage: Bacteria > Bacillota > Clostridia > Oscillospirales > Acutalibacteraceae > CAG-177. The sequence continues at coordinate 10,418 of JAFQSY010000028.1, read as the reverse complement.
TCTCAAGCACTTCTGCGCAAACAGCCAGGAAACACGCAGAATGACCTGCGATTCGGTTGTTGATGAAAGAGCTCTGCGTGAAATTTATCTCACAGCATTTGAAATTGCAGTCAAGAAGGGTAAGCCCTGGACTGTTATGAACTCCTATAACAAAATCAACGGCTACCACGGCTCCGAAAATAAGCATACCCAGGTCGAAATTCTTCGCGACGAGTGGGGCTTCGACGGTGTTGTTGTCAGCGACTGGGGCGCAGTTAATGACAGAGTTCTCGGACTCAAGAACGGTAATGACCTTGAAATGCCCTCATCATCGGGTGCGGGCGCAAAGAAAATCGTTGAGGCAGTAAAGAACGGTACACTTGACGAGGCTGTTCTTAACGAAAGAGCTCTCAATATGCTCAACCTCATCAAGAAGGCTGTTGACGGCTCAAAGAAAAATTATCCCTATAATGATGCAGATGACCAGCCCTTCGCAAGAAAGGTTGCCGCAAATTCAATGGTTCTTCTCAAGAACAACGGTATTCTTCCCCTCAAGAAGAGCGGCAAGGTTGCAGTTATCGGCGAGCTTGCAAGAACTCCCAGATATCAGGGCGCAGGTAGCTCACACATCAACCCCACAAAGCTTGACAATGCTCTTGAAGAGCTTAAAAAGGTTGGCTACGATGTTGAATTTGCACAGGGATATGAGCTCAAGCAGAAAAAGGCGAAGAATAACGATGCTCTTATCGCACAAGCAGCAGACCTTGCAAAGAGATGCGAAAATGTTATCGTGTTTATCGGTCTTACCGACGATTACGAAGCTGAAGGCTTTGACAGAACACATATGAATCTTCCTGCAGCTCATGATAAGCTTGTTGCAGAGATTCTTAAAGTGAACAAGAATGCAATCATCGTTCTTGCAGGCGGCTCACCCGTTGAAATGCCCTGGAATGACGGTGTTGCTGCTATTCTTAACTCATATCTTGGCGGTCAGGCAGGCGCAGGCGCTGTTGCTGATATCATTTCGGGCGCAGTCAATCCCAGCGGTAAGCTCCCCGAAACATATCCCATGTTCTATGCAGACACACCTGCAAAGAATAACTTCCCAGGCAATCCTGCATCTGTTGAATACCGTGAGAGCATTTATATCGGATACAGATATTACGAAAAGGCAAAGAAGGCAGTCCGCTATCCCTTCGGCTTCGGTCTTTCCTATACAACTTTTGAATATTCCGATATCAAGCTTTCCGATAAATCAATCAATGAGAATGATACTCTTACAGTAACAGTTAAGGTTAAGAATACAGGTGCTGTTTCGGGCTATGAAATCGTTCAGCTTTATGTTGCCGATAAGGAAAGCACAATTTACAGACCTGAAAAAGAGCTTAAGGGATTCAAGAAAATCTGGCTCAATCCTGATGAAGAAAAGGAAATCGCATTTGAGCTTTCAAAGAGAGCATTTGCTTTCTATAATGTAAACATAAACGATTGGTGCGTTGAAAGCGGAGAATTTGATATTCTCGTCGGTGCGTCAAGTGCAGACATCAGACTTTCCGCAACGGTTAATGTTAAGGCAGAAGCTGTTGACATCCCCGACTATTCGGCAGTTGCACCTCTTTATTACACAGGCGATGTTCAAAATGTTCCCGATGAGCAGTTTATTGCTGTTCTCGGCAGAGAGCTTCCCCCTGCAAACTATGACCCCAACAGGGCACTTTCAATTCAGGATACATTTGAAAGCTGTGCGCACACAAAGAACGGTGCAAGATTCTATAAGCTTCTCACCACGGTTATTCCTGCAGGCTTTGCGCAGGCAATCGCTCTTCAGACCCCGTTCCGTGATTTTATCAGCATGAGCGGCGGCGTTATGAGCGAGGATATGGCAGACGGCCTTGTAAAGTGGATTGCCGGAGAAAAGGGTGGCATCCGCAAGATTCTCAAGGGCATTCCCAAGGCGATTGCAGGCATAGGACCTCTTCTTAAGAATATCTAATCGGAGGAAATTGAAAATGAAAGAGAAGAAAACATCATTAAAAGTGATAAGCGTTCTGCTTTCGCTTGCAATGCTGATTTCGTGCATACCTTTTGCGGTAAGTGCAAATACCGCTTCAATCCGTTTTGGAGTGCTTTCGGATGTGCATTATTATCCCGATTCGCTCAAGGGCGGTTATAATGATGCGTGGAAAACCTTCCTCAAGAACAAGCATAAAGAATATGACGAGAATAATTCACTTCTCGAAAACGCGCTCGACGGTGTTATGAGAAATGCCGTCGAAAACGGCGCAACCTATGTTCTTATCCCCGGCGACCTTACAAAGGACGGCGAGCTTGAGGGACATAAGGCTCTTGCGGCAAAGCTTGCTGCTTTTGAAGAGGAAACAGGTATTCCCGTATTTGTTATTCCGGGAAATCATGATGTTAATAACAGCAACGCATGCACCTTTGAAAACGGTGTTAAAGAGCCTGCCGAGCCGACATCTCCCGAGCAGTTCAGAGAGATTTATGCCGATTTCGGCTATAACGAGGCAGACAGCGTTTTTGTTCCCGAAGAGGGCAACAAGGGCGGAATGCTTTCATATGCGCTTACTCTCGGTGAATACCGTCTTATTGCTATTGACAGCTGTATGTACAGTGAGGATAACGGCGCAGAGGGTAACGAGCATATGACCGACGGCAGAATCGGCGATGATTTGCTTGAATGGATTCTTGAAGAAGCCGAGAAAGCAAATGAGCAAGGTCTCACAATTGTGACCATGCAGCATCACAATCTTGTTCCTCACATGGCGATTGAAGAAGCGACCTTCTGGGCATTTGTTACCGAGGATTGGGAAAGAATTGCCGACGCTTATGCCGATGCGGGTATGCATTATGTTTTTACAGGCCATCTTCATATAAACGATGTCGTGTCGCATGTTTCAGATAACGGCGAAACAGTTTATGACATTCTCACCCCAACTCTTACGGGCTTCCCCAACAACTACAGAATCGTTGATTTCACATCAGACGGCAGGAATACCGACCTTGATATGAAGCTTATGGAGGTTGACGAATACCGGAACGTTGTTTCCGAAGACGGAACGGTTTATGAAAAGCCATTCAAGTATACATATTCATTCGGCAGAACTTTCGGCGAGGGCGGAGTAAAGACCCTTATCATGGATTCAATCACGCCTCTTATTACAGATATATTTGCAGAGATTTCCGAAGCAGGCGGACTTGTTGACTACCTTGCAACAAAGAATCTTGACCTTGAAAAGATTATCGTTGATGCTCTCGGCACAAACGGTCTTGCTCTCGGTCCTGTTGAGATTCTGACCGTCAGCAGCAATGTTATGGGATTTATCAACGACTTTGGTGCACAGATTGATGCGGAATATATCAATCAGCCTGAGCTTACTCTGGATAAGCTTGAGGCGATTGTTGATAAGCTGCTTGGATTTAAAGTCAGCGACAAGCCCGCAATCCGCAACACAGAGCTTCTCGGTTTTGAAGTTAATGAGGATTACTGCACTCTTGCTGATGCCGCAGTATCCGTAATGCTCAATTTTTACAGCGGTGATGAAGATATCAGCGATTATCCCTGGCTGGCAGATACTCTTGAAGGCTTTGACAGCGGCGTTCTTGCAGAGCAGTTCTTTGCTCTTCTTCTTGAGGTTGTAAAGGATGACCTTGTCAAGAATGAAATCCTTGCAAACCTTGATTTCAATCCCGGCGAGCTTTTCCCCGAAGGAACTCTTTTCTATGTTTTCGGTGCGATTCTTCAGAACGGAGTTGAAATGCTTCTCGGCGGTGACAACAGCTTCCTTAATCTTGTTGAATCCGTGCTCTCGATTCCGTTTGTTCCCGAGGATTACAGCTCGATTGATTCAATTATCGAAACTCTTCTCGGCGAATATATTACCTTCAGTCAGTATGAGGCATGGGGCGGAACAATCGCATGGATGCTCGGCTCTCTCTGTACCGACAGCAACCCCGATGTCTGCATGGACAGCAATGCAGTTCTTCCTTACGACGGCAAGGTTGAAGTTTCCGCTACGCAGGATAATTACCGTCTGCCATCGCAGATTGCAGTTACCTTAAGCGAGGATTCCTCAACAGAGATGAATATAACATGGCTCACAAAATACAGCCTTACCGATACCGATATTCAGCTTGTACCTTACAGCGAAAACCCCGTCTTTACCGATGAAATCCCCGAGGGAATAACGGTTACCGCATCAAGCGAAACGGTTGTTAAAACTTATCCCGGCGCAGATCTCGGCATTCTTGCTCTGCTTCCGTTTGAAAAGGAATATATCAAGCATACAGTCAAGCTCAGCGGACTTGAGCCCGGCGAAAAATACAGCTACCGTGTCGGTAACGCAGAATACGGTTGGTGGAGCGATGCAGGCGTAATCACAACAGCAGAGGGAGGCGATGAAGCCTTTACCTTCTTCTATGTGACAGACCCGCAGGCACAGCGACAAGACCAGTATGAAAGATTTGCCGAGGTTATTGAAACAGCTGCAAAGACATATCCCGACGGCAGATTCATCGTTTCTGCCGGTGATCAGGTTGACGCAGGCGAAAACATCAAGCATTGGAGATATCTTCTCAACTCAACCGATGAGCTGCTCAATCTTCCTCTCATGCCCACAACGGGCAACCACGAGGATGAGGGTGCGGTTCTTACAGAGAACTTCGTTCTTCCCAATGTCCCCGAGCAGGATTTGGATTCGGGTGTTTTCTATTCGTATGATTATAACGGTGTTCATTTCACCGTTCTCAACACCAACGATGATGAGGATGACAAGCTCAGCGATGCGCAGATTGCATGGATGAAGAATGATATCAAGTCAAGCGATGCAAAGTGGAAGATAGTTGTTCTTCATAAGGCGCTCTATTCCAACGGCTCGCACTATGATGACGGCGACGTTGAGGGAATGAGAGCCCAGCTTGGCGCACTTCTTCCATATCTCGGCGTTGACCTTGTTCTTCAGGGTCATGACCATGTTTATTTGAGAACTGATGTGCTGAACGGTAATGTTGTTGTTCCGACAAAAGAAGGAACAAAGACATATAACGGACTTGATTACAGCGTGAAATATAACCCTCTCGGAACTCTTTATTCAATCTGCGGCACCGCGGGTGTCAAGGTTTACCACACTAAAGATGCGGCTGCAACCGATGAAAAGTTCCCCAGAGCAGAGGCGATTGTTGACGTTGAAAACTCAATGTTCTCCGCAATAACCGTTGATGGCGATACCCTTTATTACAATGCTTATCAGGTTGACGGCGATGAGGCTGTCAGAGTTGATAATTTTGCAATTGAAAAGACAAACGATGAAGCTCCCGCAGACAAGATCGGCAGCGAATTTGTTGAGGATTTCCTTGAAAGCTTCAGCCTCGGTGGACTCTGGAAGATAGTTAATTCCGCCATGGGAATTTTCGGAAGAATTATGAAGCTTATCTGGAGCATGATTTAAAATGAAAACAGCAGGTTTCAAGCGAAACCTGCTGTTTTTTCTTATTTCATCTTTTTTATCAGTCTGTTGATTGTTCCGCCTTTTTCTTCGACGGTCATAGCTGCGATATATTCTTCTGTTTTTCTGTCGGAGTCTGCGGAATAAAGGTCGGTTATGCATGAGGTGCGGTAATTGACATAAACGCTGTCGCCCTTTTCCTTAAGATTTTCTTTAACAACCGCAAAAACGCATTCGTCATAAACGATAATCTGAATGGTGTTATCAGCCTGCGCGTAAACTTTTTCAAAAAATCCGTCGGGATATCCGTCAGAGCCTTTTTTGAGAAGAACGGAATTTGAGAGGGAATAGCCTGCGGAGCTGACCGCTTCTGCAAATTTATCTGTGCTTCCGCCTGCAGACTGAACAAATCCTTCGAACGAGGAAATCAAGCCGGTTTTTTCAATCTGTGTCATGGGCGTGATGCCGTCATCGGCGGTGAAATATGCGCAAACCGTGCGGAAGCTGATATAGTTGTTATAAAAGTAATCTTTAATTTCTTTTTCGGCTGCGGCATTATCCGTGCCCTTGTCATAAGTTTCGGTGAAAAGAACGTCGCTGTATTTCTGCGAGGTAAAAATTTTTGTGAGCGTCTGCTTTGAAACGCCGATTTCTTTATAATGATTTTCAAATCTTATCCAGAAGTTGTTTACGCTCTCCGATATTTCAACCTTGTCTGCCGATGAAAGAGAAAGACCTGCATCCCTGAACTGTGTGTTTGCGGCGAGGTATTTCTTGCATTCGTCAATTACTGCAGATTTTATATCATTATTTTCAGGACTGTCGGCAAGACCGTAATCGGAAGGTCTGCGAAGCACCCTGTCGAGATAATATGTGAAAATTTCGCTGTTAATTTCCGTGCCCGAAATGTTGAGAACGGTTTTTTTCTCTGCCGTGCAGGCACAGAGTGAAAAAAGCATAAACGCGGCAAAAAGTGCAGCAATAATCTTCTTCATAAAGCAATCATCCTTTCGGTTTACTGAATTATATCACATATTTTGTCTTTTATCAATTAAAGGTTAAAAATAGTCGCAAAAAATTTAAAAAACATCTTTATTCCTTAAAATAAATGTTGTATAATTATATTGTATCAAAATATTTTTAGGGGTGCATGACATGGAAAAAATTAAACTTATTATTGCAAACGACGAATACAATATTTCAACCGATAACGATTTGGCTTATGTTGCCCAGCTCGGAGAGGAGCTCAATCAGAGAATAACGGCAATCATGAACAGCAGCACAAGAATTTCCGTTACGCAGGCCGCAATTCTTACCGCTCTTGAATATGCTGATAATGCAAAGAAGGGCGAAATTACATCTGAAAACCTCAGAGGTCAGATTCAGGAATATCTTGAGGATGCCGCAAGAGCAAGAACGGATGCTGAAATTTCAAGACGTGAGCTTGAAAGAGTTTCAAAGGAGCTTGTAGCTCTTAAGGCAGCAAAGAAATAATGGTTGCTGAAATTCTCGCTCCTGCAGGCAGTCTTGAATCGCTTAAGGCTGCTGTCCGATGCGGCGCAAATGCCGTTTATCTCGGCGGAAAGGCGTTCAACGCAAGGCGCAACGCATCGAATTTTTCTGATGAAGAACTCAAAAAAGCCGTTGAATACTGCCATGCAAGAAATGTTAAGGTCTATCAGACGCTCAATACTATTGTTAGTGACGGCGAGATTGAAACAGCATATGAAGCAATAAAATGCGCATGCGAAGCAAATATAGACGCGCTTATTTTGCAGGATATCGGACTCGCCGCCATGGTGCGACGGGTCTCTTCGTCTATGCCCATGCACGCATCAACCCAGATGTCCGTTCAGAGTATAGAAGGAATACGTATTCTTGAAAAGCTCGGCTTTACAAGAGCTGTTCTTCCTCGTGAGCTTTCCGAAAAAGAGATAAAGGCAATCTCTTCGCAGACGGATATGGAGCTTGAATATTTTGTTCACGGTGCGCTGTGCATGTGTGTTTCGGGGCAATGTCTGATGAGCAGCGTTCTCGGAGGAAGAAGCGGAAACCGGGGACTTTGCGCCCAGCCGTGCCGTCTGCCGTTCGGTGTGAACTCAAAGGGCGGAAATAATTTAAGTCTTAAGGATTTATCGCTCGTTGATGAACTCCGCAGACTTGAAAGGGCAGGTGTATGCTCGTTCAAAATTGAGGGCAGAATGAAGCGCCCCGAATATGTCGCAGCGGCTGTCACCGCATGCAAAAACAGTCTTAATAATATTGAAGATGATGAAATAAATGAATCCCTCAAAGCGGTTTTCTCGCGTTCGGGCTTTACAAAAGGTTATTTTGAGGGCAGACTCGGCAAGGAGATGTTCGGTACACGGCGAAAAGAGGATGTTGAGGGAGCAGCAGGTGTTCTTTCGGGTCTGCAAAGACTTTATGACAAAGAAACGGCACTTTTATCCGTTGATTTTTCGCTTGTATTCAAAGAAAACGAGCCTATGAAGCTCAAAGCGGTCTGCGAAGATTTTTCGGCAGAGGCAATAAGCGAAAAAACTCCCGAAAAGGCTCTGAATAAACCTCTTTCCCGTGAAGAGCTTGCACAGAGAATATCAAAATGCGGCGGAACGCAGTTTTATGCCCGCAAAGTTGATATAGATTTTACAGAAGGGCTCAATGTTTCGGCAGGAGCGCTCAATGAACTGCGCAGAAATGCTCTTTCAGCTCTTGAAGAGGGAATCGCAAAGAGAAAAGCGATTGAAGTTTTAACTTTTGAAAATAATAACGCACAGCATAAGGCGAAGAATATCGAACTCCATGCAAGGTTTTTCAAGGAAGAACAAATTCCCGAAAAACTTAAAAATATTTCAAGGGCAATACTCCCAATTGAGGTCAGTCCCGAAACGGTTGAAAAGCTGAATAAAAAGGGGATTGAAACGGCAATTGAAATTCCTGCACCCGTATTTTTAAATGCGGATAACTATATTGAAAAATTAAAAGATTTAAAGAGTCGCGGTGCATCGCTTGCGTGGGTCTGCACTCTCGACGGCATCGGAATTGCTGAAAAAGCAGGTTTTGATTTTGCGTCCGGCTTCGGAATGAATGTTTTCAACAGCCTTTCACTTGATGAAATTAAAAATCTCGGTGCAAGGGATACTCTTCTATCGTGTGAAATTAATCTTTCCGATGCGGCAAGGCTTTCGGGTGAAATTCCGAGGGGAATAATGACCTACGGCAGAATCCCGCTGATGCTGACAAGGAATTGTCCGGTAAAAAATAAGCTTACCTGTGCTGAATGCGGAGCAAAAAGTGAGCTTGTTGACAGAATGGGTGTGCGTTTTCCCGTTGTTTGCAAAAACGGTGCAAGCTTTATTCTCAATTCGCGCCCCATATGGCTTGCAGATAAAAAAAGCGAGCTTCGCAATCTTGATTTTTCACTTCTTTATTTCACGAACGAAGAAAAAACCGAGTGCGAACGTGTGATTGATGCCTATAATAACAATGAAAAGCATGAGGGCGAATTTACAAGAGGACTTTATTTTAAAAATGTGCTGTAAAAATGCTTGAATCCTATTGAAATGTGTTTTTTTTTGCGGTATACTTTTTCAGTAATTTTAAAAAAGAAGGTATGTTTTATGATAAGAGTCGGAATTTACGGCTACGGCAATATCGGAAAGGGCATTGAATGCGGAATCCGACAGAATGCGGACATGACCCTTGCTGCGGTCTTTACGCGCAGAGACCCCTCGCAGGTTAAAACCGTTTTCGGCGATACACCGGTATATCCTGCTGCCGATGTTGTTAACTATAAAGATGAAATTGATGTTATGATTATGTGCGGAGGCAGTGCGACCGATCTGCCCGTTCAGACACCTGCACTTGCAGAGCATTTCAATGTTATTGACAGCTTTGATACTCATGCAAGAATTGCAGAGCATTTTGAAAATGTTGATAAAACCGCAAAGATCGGCGGCAAAACAGCGATAATTTCCGTAGGCTGGGACCCCGGCCTTTTCTCGCTCAACAGACTTTATGCAGAGTCGATTCTTCCTGAAGGCAACAGCTACACCTTCTGGGGCAAGGGCATCAGCCAGGGTCATTCCGATGCAATCAGAAGAATTGACGGTGTTGTTGATGCCAGGCAGTATACCGTTCCCGTTCCTACGGCAGTTGAAGCTGTCAGAAACGGCGAAAATCCCGAGCTTACAACCCGAATGAAGCATACAAGAGAATGCTATGTTGTTGCGGCAGAGGGTGCTGATAAGGTAAGAATTGAGCAGGAAATCAAAACCATGCCAAACTATTTTGCGGATTATGATACAACCGTTACCTTCATTTCACAGGAAGAGCTCAACGAAAAGCACGGCGGTCTGCCTCATCAGGGAATCGTTCTCCGCTCGGGCTGTACGGGTGCCGATAAGGAGCACACACATATAATAGAGTATTCGCTCAAGCTTGATTCAAACCCCGAATTTACTTCAAGCGTAATTCTTGCATATGCAAGAGCGGCGTATAAGCTCAACAAAGAAGGCAGCGTTGGCTGCAAGACCGTTCTTGATATTGCACCCTCAATGCTCTCTCAGAAGAGCGGCGTTGAACTTGCACAGTATATCTAATATATAATGTAATATAATAAGACGCCGAAAACACAATATGTTGTGATGCTGTTGAGAATACATCATACAGGCTTCAAAAAAATTAAAAAATCTGAAAAAAGTGCTTGACTGCAGAGGATGATTGTGATATCATTATTCTACCTCTGCAGGAGGGTTCTTTTTTTGTGCCCGGAAATAAATTGTTACGCAGAGGGAGGCTGGCTTTGCAAGGGTTGCCTGATAAGCCCGGTTCAAAGCTAAATATTCCGATAAAATGGAGGTGCCGCACATGGCTGCTAACGGTAAAAGAGTTAAAATCACACTTTCTTGCACCGAATGCAAACAGCGCAATTACAACACAATGAAAAACAAGCAGAACACACCTGACAGGCTGGAG
>JAFQSY010000027.1 GCA_017409265.1 Clostridia bacterium | reverse complement strand
TGCCGGTCTTATCGGACTTAAGTGTGCCGAAGGTCTTCACGATCGTGTGGAAAGTATTACGGTTTGTGATCTTGCCGACCGTGTACTTTCCAGTATTCTTGACGCCGACTGCGCCACTATTGTGCAAAGGCATTTAGAGGCAAACGGTATTCGTTTTTTGCTTGGGGATACCGCTGTCCGCTTTGATAAGAATTTTGCTCAAATGAAAAGCGGAAAAACCGTAGAATTTGACACGCTCGTTCTTGCTGTCGGCGTCCGTGCAAATACAACTCTTGTCAAAGATATCGGCGGCGAAGTTAATCGCGGAATCGTTGTAAATGAAAAAATGGAAACAACGCTTCCGGATATCTATGCCGCAGGTGACTGCACCGAAGGATACGATATCTCCTGCAGACAAAAAAGAGTTCTTGCAATTCTTCCGAATGCTTATATGCAGGGCAGGTGTGCAGGAATAAATATGTCGGGCGGAAACGAAATGTACAACAAAGCCATTCCCATAAATTCAATCGGTTTCTTCGGTCTGCATGCTATGACGGCAGGCAATTATTCGGGTGAAGTTTATGAAGAGAAAACAGAAACCGGAATAAAAAAGCTTTTTGTGTCTGACGGATTGCTTTCAGGTTATATTCTTATCGGCAACACCGACCGTGCAGGAATATATACTTCTCTCGTCCGTAACAGGGTCCCGCTTGACTCCATAGATTTTGAAATGCTGAAAAAAGTTACAACTTTATCGATTTTTCCGCAAGAAACCCGTAGAAAAATGCTTGGAGGTGTAGTATAATATTATGCAAATAGATGTAACAAACCTCAATTATAAAGCCATAAATTCAGCTCTTCGAAAAGCCGACGGCAGCTGTATTATTTCAGGCTGCTGCGGTCAGCGATTTATTGCAGCAGGAATGTCAGACAAATCAATTACAATCAACGGTGTTCCCGGCAATGCTCTCGGTGCCTATCTCAACGGTGCGTCGATAACAGTAAACTCAAATGTTCAGGATGCCGTAGGCGATACTATGAATGAAGGTCAAATATTCATTCACGGAAATATCGGTGATGCCGCAGGCTATGCAATGCGAGGCGGGAAAATTTATGTAAAAGGCAATGCCGGCTACCGTGCGGGAATCCATATGAAGGCATATAAGGATAAAATTCCGGTTATGGTTATCGGCGGCACTGCAGGCAGCTTTCTCGGAGAGTATCAGGCAGGCGGAATAATCATTGTTCTCGGTCTTTGTTCTGAAGGCAGGCGGATAGTCGGCAATTTCCCATGCACGGGTATGCACGGCGGAAAGATGTTTTTGCGTGGAGAGTGCAAGGATATCATTTTTCCAAGTCAGGTCACAGCGAAAGCTGCAACTGAAACGGATGTTCAAGAAATAAAAAAATACATATCCGAATACTGCGATTTTTTCGGATATGATGAAAACGAAATATTAAACTCGCATTTCACGGTTGTTACTCCCGACAGTAAGAATCCGTATAGACAAATGTATGTAGCCAATTAAACCATAATTCAGAAAGCAGGTAGTTTTATGAAGTATTCAAAGCAAGAGGTTATTCAATTCGTTCAAGAGGAAGACGTTAAGTTTATCCGACTTGCATTCTGCGATGTTTTCGGCAGACAAAAGAATATATCGATTATGCCTCAGGAGCTTTCCCGTGCGTTTGAATACGGTATCGCCATCGACGGCTCCGCAATTACAGGCTTCGGTGACGAAACGCATTCGGACCTGCTTCTTATCCCCGACCCTTCAACCCTTTCAGTATTGCCTTGGAGACCCGAGCACGGAAAGGTTGTCAGAATGTATTGCGGCATATCCTATCCGAGCGGAAAGTCATTTGAATGCGACACCAGAAGTCTTTTGAAAAAGGCTGTGAGTGATGCTGCACTTGAGGGTGTTCATTTCTACTTCGGTTCAGAACAGGAATTCTATCTTTTCAAGCTTGATGAAAACGGTAATCCGACAAAAGAGCCCTACGACAATGCAGGCTATATGGATATTGCTCCCGACGACAGAGGAGAAAACATCCGCCGTGAAATATGCCTTACTTTAGAGCAAATGGGTATTCGCCCCGAAAGCTCGCATCACGAAGAGGGACCCGGTCAAAACGAAATTGATTTCCGCTATTCCGATGCCCTGACCGCTGCCGATAATTCTATGACCTTCCAGACAATTGTAAAAACAGTTGCAAGGCGAAACGGTCTTTATGCCGATTTCAGCGCAAAGCCTCTTGAAAATCAGCCCGGCAACGGATTCCATATAAATATGTCCGTGAAAATGGATGATAAATCAGACAAGCTTTGCAATATGATTGCAGGCATTCTTGACAAAGCCTGCGAAATGACGGCTTTTCTTAATCCCACCGAAAATTCTTATGAGCGCTTTGGAAAAAGCAAAGCACCTCAATATGTTTCATGGTCGAGCGAAAACCGTTCACAGCTTGTCAGAATACCTGCTGCCGTCGGTGAATACCGCCGTGCAGAGCTTCGCTCACCTGATCCTACGGCAAATCCTTATCTTGCATTTTCACTTATGATTTATGCAGGGCTTGACGGAATCCGAAATGAACTGGAGCTTCCGTATGTTTCGGATATCAACCTTTATAAAGCTGATGACGAAACCTTGAAAAAATACCGTAAGCTGCCCGCTGATTTAAAATCAGCCTGTACGGCAGCAGCGGAAAGCAGTTTTATTAAAAAGCATATCCCTGTATCAATTCTCGATATTTACTGTAATAAATAAACTATAAAGGGAGGGAAGCAAAATGAGCCTTAAGGAACGGGTATACAGTGTCCTTGTTGTATCGGCAGCAGATAATTTCAATTCTGCTCTCAAAGATTTGCTTCCCGAATCAAAGTACCATCCCGTACATACGGTTTCAAACATCAGCACGGCAAAAAGAATTGTTGCTGAAAGAGTTTTTGACTGTGTAATAGTAAACTCTCCTCTGCCTGATGACAATGGAACCCATTTTGCGGTTGATGTCTGTGCAGGAAAATGTACTGTTGTTCTTTTGTTTGTCAGAAACGATGTTTATGCACAGGTTTTTAACAAAGTGGCGGAACACGGAGTTTTTGTGCTCCCAAAACCCACTACCAAACCTACTACCATACAAGCTCTTGACTGGATGGCAAGTGCAAGAGAAAGACTGCGCAGATTTGAAGAGAAATCCTTATCCATTGAAGAAAAAATGGAAGAAATCAGACTTGTTAACCGAGCAAAGTGGTTGCTTATTGATGAACTGAAAATGGACGAGCAAGGAGCTCATCGCTACATAGAAAAACAGGCAATGGACCGATGTGTATCCAAAAAAGTTATTGCCGAAGAAATTATTAAAATATATTCATAAAGAGGAATCAGAAATGGAAAGTGAGATTTATCAACAGACTAATAGAACAATAAATGAACTGTTTATTTTGAGATTTTACCGTAAAACTATTGACACCGGCATATGATGTAAGTATAATATATAGCAAGTTAATACTTCAAACCGTTGAAGCGGAGATAACGGCAATGATGCCTTTACAGAGAACTCGTGGTGCTGAGAGTCGGGTAAGAAACAAGTTGTCAAATGGACCGCTGAGGGTGCAGTCAAATGGAATTTTCCAGAGTATTCTGCAACGTGTTGGCATACGTCAGTTGCCGGGGATATG
>JAFQSY010000009.1 GCA_017409265.1 Clostridia bacterium | reverse complement strand
TTTTTGATAAATCAAAAGTGATATTGAAGCCTTACGGCTTCAGTGTTATTTTATTCGCATAAAACTGTCCGAAGGACAATAACACTGTGCAAAGCACAATAAAACTGCGAAGCAATATCACTCGCCGTATGGCGAATAAAACTGCCGAGTGTCCTTATGAACACTCGGCATATGCGGTTGCGGATTTTTTATATACAAAACCTGTTGAAATTTACTGTGTTTGATATATAATAAAAAGGAAAAGGAGGGGTTGAAATGGCGGAGAAAAGCGGAGCAATAAAATATTTGCTCGGAATTGACGGCGGAGGAACCAAAACGGAGTTTTTACTCACCGACCTTGAATTTAACGAAATAAACAGAGTTGTTCTCGGTGCATCCAACCCCGTGAATCTCGGGATTGAAAACACATTCAAGGTCTTGGAAAAGGGTGTTTCGTGTGTATGCAACGGTGTTGATAAAAAAGCGATTGCCGTATTTGCGGGGCTTGCCGGCGGAATAAGTGCAGATAATCAAACGGCTTTGAGTGATTTTTTAATAAGCTGCGGTTTCGGTGCTTGCGGTAACGGCGGCGATACTGATAACGTCATTAAACTTGCCCTTGCGGATGATGACGGAGTTGCCGTGATTATGGGCACGGGAATAATTGCATTCAGTGTCTGCCAAGGCGTGCGTCACCGCATAGGCGGCTGGGGATATATGATTGACAAAGGCGCAAGCGGTTTTTCTTACGGCTCCGATGCGCTCGAAAATGCCTTGAGATGCGCAGACGGCAGAGGCGGAAGCGAGGCTATTCTCAAGCTTGTTGAGAAAAAACTCGGTGCACCTGTTACTGAGCGGATATCTGAGATTTACAGAGGTGGAGCGGCGTTTGTTGCATCTTTTGCACCGCTGGTGTTTGAGGCTTACAACATGGGTGATTTGCAGGCAAAAGAAATCATTGAAAGAAACGCACGCTATGCAGCTGAAATGATTGCCGCAGGTCTGAAGCTTCATAACGCAAAGAATGTTAAAACCGTGATTTGCGGCGGCTTGTGCGGACAGAGAGAGGTAATTGAACCGTTCCTGAAGAGATATCTTGGCGACGGATATGAAATTGAATTTTTGCAAAAGCCGCCTGTTTACGGTGCTCTTGCTATTGCGAAATCCATGTTAGAAAGCACGGAGGTTTAAAATGCTTAAAACGGAAATGAGAAATCCTCGCACCGTACACATCGACCGGATGCCGACACTTGAAATTGTAAAGATAATAAACGATGAGAATAACAAAGTGACACAGGCTATAGAAGCGGCTTTACCTGAGATTGCACAAGCCTGTGATGCTGCGGCTTTTGCAATAAAAAACGGCGGCAGAGTTTTTTATATAGGCAGTGGTACGTCGGGCAGGCTTGCGGTGTGTGATGCTGCTGAATGTCCTCCCACGTTCGGTGTGCCCTACGGTCTGTTTAAGGGTATAATTGCCGGCGGTGAGCAGTGTATGTTCAAAGCTGCCGAGAATGCCGAGGATAACCCCGAAATGGCAATAAATGATCTTAAAGAAAACGGCTTTTGCGACAAGGATATTTTAATAGGAATTTCTGCTTCGGGCTCTGCGGCTTACGTTATTTCCGCTGTTGAGTATGCTGAAAGTGTTGGCGGTGTAACTGTGAGCATTGTAAATAACCCTGACACGCCGCTCGGTAAAGCGGCAGATATAAATATATGCGCCGATACGGGACCTGAGGTTATAACCGGCTCAACCCGAATGAAAGCAGGCACTGCGCAGAAGATTATACTCAATATGATTTCTACCGCTTCAATGGTAAAATGCGGCTGTGTTTATGAGAATATGATGATTAATCTTCGCCCGACCAATAAAAAACTGCGCAGGAGAATGGTTGGAATTACTCAGGAGATTCTCGGCTGTGATGACGTGACGGCTGAGAAGCTTCTTGAAGAATCGGACTGGAGTATACGCAAGGCGGTTGAAATAGAATCGGACGTTTCCGATGAATAAAATGCAAAAATTATAGCGGTCTGCACAGTGCTTTGTGCAAACCGCTTATTTCTTTATAAGTTTATTCCGTAAGCTACGCAGTTTTTGTAATCTTTTATAAGCTTGAAACCGTATTTTTCGTAAAAGCCTCGTGCAGCCTTGTTGCCGACCCACGTTGTCAGCATAACGCCTTTCACACCCTTGTTTCTCAGGTGCGTGCAAAGAGTATCGGTGAGCTTGTGACCTAATCCCATACGCTGATATTCGGGAAGAATATCAATGTGAAGGTGCGCAGGGTAATCCTTGCTGTTGTTTTCCTGAGGCACAAAAGATTTCAAAGCGTGCTTGCGGCGCAGAAATTCATACTTTCTGAAGCGCTGAATGTATTCGCCCGTAAAGCTTTTTTTGAATTTATCAAAGTTTTCCGTGCAGATAATATAGCCTATTGCCTTATCATTTTCATCAACGGCAACAAAGCAGTTTTCACTCTCTTTTTCTATGAAATAATCACAGTATGTAGTAAGAATAAAATGTCTGCCTCTTTTTGAAAGGTCACATTCACCGTCGCTGTTGAGGCATATATAACGTACGTCATCTTTGTCTTTTGGAAGATAGGGTCTTACGGTCATAATATCGCTCCTGTGGGCTGTTTTACTTAGCTTATCATTAAAACCTACAAAAATCAAGGCATTTTATGTACTCATTTAATAATTGAAATAGGAATTAAAATGATGTATTATTATTTTATAATTAAGGGGTGATAGATATAATAAAGGGTGTTGGATTTGCGGACAGGCTTGAAGCAGCTTTCGGTAAAACGCTGAGTGAAAATTCAGTTGAAGTTACCGTGCAGTGTGTGGACTGCCGCCGTACCGTATACTGCGAAAAAATGCACAGACTCACCGATGAAAAGTATATTCTTACAATAAGCGGCAGGTCTGTTACCGTTGAATGTTCGTGCGAAAAAGGTGCGTTTTACGCTTTGTGTGACGTTACGAAGCGCCTTGAAGAAAACCGGTTTTCTGACGGTGAATTCATCTGCGTTCCGTCATTTCCCGTAAGAGGGTACATAGAGGGCTTTTACGGTAAACCGTGGAGTCATGAAAGCCGTAAATCCGTAATGGTGCTTATGGCGAAAAACAGGATGAACACCGTTTACTATGCCCCCAAGGACGATGAATACCACCGTGAGCTCTGGCGTGAAAAATATCCGGATGCAGAGTTGGAAAGGCTTAAAGAGCTTGTTGATACAGCTTCGGAATATCATATGAATTTTTACTGGTGCCTTGCACCGGGGCTTTCAATGAAATATTCGGATGATGCCGAGTTTGCGGCGTTGCTCGATAAAACGAAGCAACTTTATTCAATCGGTGTCCGCCGCTTCGGTCTGTTGCTGGACGATATAAGCGAAGAGCTGGAGTATGACGGGGACCGTGCCCGTTACGGCGAAACGGTAAATGCTCATATTGATCTTATTGAAAGATACTATTCAGCCTTGCAGTCAGTTGATTGCTCAATCAGGCTCACTGTTTGCCCTACGGTATACCACGGCAAGGGTGATGAATATTATATATCAAAGCTCGGGCGTAACGTTTCTCCGTTTGTTTCGGTGTTCTGGACAGGCAGAGATATCTGCTCAAGGGAGCTTACAAGCTTTGAGGCGCTCAGGTTTATTGAGGGCACACATCATAAACCGCTTTACTGGGATAATTACCCTGTAAACGATTGCTCCATGTTCAATGAGATGCATATTTCTCCCATAATAAACCGTGATGCGGATTTATATAAGTATTCCGAAGGAATAATTTCCAACTGCATGGAATATGCCGAGTGTTCGAAAATACCGCTTATAACCGTTGCTGATTATCTTTGGGACAGTGAGGGGTACAATCCTCAGATTTCCTGGGAAAACGCAATAAGGCAGGTTGTAGGGTGTGAGAATGCGGAAAGCTTCATCATTTTTGCGGATCATTTATATACTTCATGCCTTAAGGATGCGAATTCAAGGCGGATGTATGAGGCTTTTGATAAAATAGAGGAAGCTTTTAAGGCAGGAGATACAGAGCAGGCGTTTTCTCTTGCGGAGAGATACACGGATAAAATGAACGCTTGCCGTGAGTTCCTGGAGCGTGATTTGCCGCTGTGCCGTGAGCTTGCAAAATGGTCGGAGAAATTCTTCGTTTTTTGCGATATAGTCAGTAAGATATTCGAATATCTCAAAAGCAATGACGATGCTGTTGCAAAGCAGCTTCTTGAGCTTGCGGATGCTTATATTGCCTTGCCTGCAAGGCTTTCTAACGATTTTGATATTAAATCCGAGCTAAGGGATGAACTCGGTATAAAATTTTAAGGAAAATCGGAGGTAAAAATTATGGCAGTTGTTATCAGATGGGTTTCGGCAATTCTGGCGGTACTTATGGGTTTGCCGTTACTTCTTTCGTCGGTTTTTCAGAGCCTTCTGAAGGTTGGGTATGATGAAAGACCCACTCAGGCAATAAGCGAAAACTTCCTCGAAGGCAACGTGGATTTTATTGATGAAGCTGTTGCTGACAGTTGGTCGGCAGGATATGCAAAAAGACTTCTTACACCCGATGATATTGACAGCCACAGATACTTCCTTGGCGGATTTCTTAAATTCCCTGCTCAGGAAGTTACGGGTGTTATTGACGATTTGTACGTAAGAGCGGTTGTGCTTGATGATAACTCGGGCAGGGGAGCTGCGGCATTTGCGTGGATAGACGGCATAGGCTTCATGAATGCTGACGTTAAAGCTGTGCGCGAAAAGCTCAGCGACATAACGGGTGAAGGTAAGCTTATCAGCATTGATATCGGCTCAACCCATACCCACAGCGCCGTTGATACTCAGGGTCTCTGGGGCAATATCCCGAAAAGCGGCAGGGATGAAGCGTATATTGATGCGCTTGTCAACAAAGCGGCTGATGCAATTAGAGAAGCATATAATACGCGCACAAACGGTCAGCTTTATTATGCCTCTGAATATTGCCCCGTGATGTTCAACGATTCCAGAAACCCACGTGCTGTTGATGAGTATATTCATCTTTTCCGTTTCAAGCCTGACGACGGCGAAAAGAAAGAAATCTATATTTCTAACTTCGGCGCTCATCCCGTAAACCTTGCGTGGAGCAACAGTGAGCTTTCAGGTGATTATCCCTATTATGTAGAGCAGGCAGTCAACACAAAATGTAACGCTGATTTTATCTTCATTCAGGGAGCAATCGGCGGCGGAGTAGGCTGCAATCTTACCGAGGAAAACGGAATTCCTCAGATTGGCGATTCAAATTACGAGCGTATGCAGGCATACAGCCTCAAGGTAGCTGATATACTTGCAGCCCTTGCCGAGAAGAGCGAGAGGGTTGATCCTATACTTAACGTTGCTCATGCTCAGCTTGATTTTGTGGTTGATAACTTTGTTTTCAAGCTTGCTGAACGTGCAGGTCTGTGTAACGCAACCGCATTCAAAGAGAATGGCGATATCAAGCTTACAAGTGAAATCGGATATATCGAAATAGGTAAAAACGTTAAAATACTTGAAGCTCCCGGCGAGGTATTGCCTGAGATTGTTTACGGCGGATTCTATTCTGCGCAGGAAGCTTTCAACGGCTGTGAATATCCTTATGAACCTCTTAAGAACAAATTCGCCGCTGAGGATGAAATCCTTGTATTCGGTCTTTGTAATGATGCGGTGGGATATATAGTACCGGATAACGATTATTCCGCTTCAAATGAAGAGGGTCACTATGAGGAAACCGTTTCAACAGGCTCAACCGCAGCCTCTTCTCTCTCAAAGGCATTTGATAAACTTATAACAGAAAGATGTGATTAATATGGCAGTTCTTCGTTTTCTTCGTATTCCGAATCTTGTAAGAGGGCTTATCAGCCTGCTTTTATCGCTCATAATTATATGTGTGCCGGCCTCTGTTTTTACAACTGTTGAGGAATCTTCAAAATATATGCTTGGTGGCGATGAAACTTTTTCGTCAGTTGCGGGTGAGTGCTGGACTGCAGGCTTTGCAAAGGTAAAGCTGACCCCCGAGGATGTATCGGCTGATACTTATTATATTGCAGGCTACAATACCAACAATCCTGCGCTTGACGTGCTTGACGATATGTACGCAAAAGCCGTTTATCTTGATGACAACACGGGCAGGGGCGGCGTTATTATTTGCGCAATAGATTGCGTTGGAATAAGCCGTGCCGATATCAACGATATAAGACAAAAGGTTATTGAAAGCGGTAAGCTCGGCAACGTCAAATCAATCAACGTCTGCGCAACCCATACACATTCCGCTATTGATACTCAGGGCTTGTGGGGCAGTGCTTTCTATTCTGACGGAAAGAACGATGCTTTTATGCTCGGTCTTAAGGAAAAAACCGCTCAGGCAATAATAGATGCCTATGAAGCAAGGGAAAACGGTAAGCTTTATTTCGGTACGGCAGAGGCTCAGGGTCTGCAGGCTGATACGAGAACACCCATTGATTATGATGCGACTGTTACAAGCATCCGCTTTTCTCCCGATGACGGCTGTGATGATACATATATTGTCAATTTTGCCTGCCATGCCGAAATGCTCGGCGCCAAAACAACCGTTGTAAGCGCTGATTTCCCTGCATACATGGCAAAGGAAATCGATGAGAAAACAGGTGGCGCAAACGTTATGTTTATCAACGGTGCTATCGGCGGACTTATTTCGGGTGCAAAGCTTGACGACGTGCTTAAAAATCCCGAATTTGATTGCCTTGCCTATACAAAGCAGTTCGGTAAGGATGTGGCGGACCTTGTGCTCTCAACCGATAATGAAAAGGAGCTTGTTCCTCTTATCAATATCAAGAGTCAGGCTGTAAGCGTTGCCTGCGATAATACGGCGCTTTTACTTGCCCGTATTATCGGCGTTCTCAATAATGACGTTGAAAAGACAGCTTTCAATAAAGTTGCAATCATAAGCGAAGTGTCTTATATGGAGCTTGGCAATAATCAAATCGGAGTTTATATGATTCCCGGTGAATTATCGCCTGAGCTTGAGAGCGGTAATTTTTTCACAGCAGAGGAATCTCCGCTTGGCAAAGAGGCGGATTATAAGGTGCTTTCCGAAATGTCTGAGTGTGAACACGCCTTTGTTCTCGGACTGTGCAATGATGAAATCGGTTATATAATTCCCGAGAACGATTTTGTTCTTCATGAGTGGCTGCCGTATTTCAATATTCCTTATGATGAATCCGGCAGAAAGCACTATGAAGAAACAAACTCCGTAGGTCCGCAGACGGCAGGAATTCTGCTTGATGCTATGGATAAGCTTATTTCTTCGGCAAAGTAAATCAGGTATTAAATCGCTTTCAGGCGGTTTATATAAAATTGATGTCTGAATAAAAGAAAGGATGAAAAAAATGGGAAAATTCGTAGTGAAAGAAACAGCAACAGGTTTTAAGTTCGACCTCAAGGCAGGCAACGGAGAAGTTATTGCAACCTCCGAAGTTTACACAACAAAAGCAGCTTGCCTTAACGGTATTGCAAGCGTAAAAACAAACTGCGTCGGTGACGTTCAGGATCTTACCGTTGAGCCCGTTGCAGAGGTAAAGCATCCCAAATTTGAGCTTTATACCGATAAAGCAGGAGAATACCGTTTCAGACTTAAGGCAAAGAACGGCGAGGTTATCGCTGTGTCCGAGGGCTATAAGGCAAAAGCAAGCTGTGAAAACGGAATTGCAAGCGTTAAAAAGAATGCTCCCGAGGCTGAAGTTGAAGAATAATATCAGCTATTGAAGGATAATAAAACTGCAATGGCTTGCGCGGATATTGTCCCGCGCAAGCCATTTTTTACTATATGAATAATTCTTGATTTCTTATGAAAAAATTAATTATGAAAAAATATTTTTGTATATTAAAATTTAATATTTACATATCACAGTAAAAGGTGTAAAATAAATACAAAATAATGGAAAAAGGATGATGATATGGAAAAGGGTCTTAAAAAGCAATACGGTCTGCTTACTGCAATCTGTATGGTAGTCGGCACCGTTATCGGAAGCGGTGTATTCTTTAAGGCACAGGCTATTCTTGATAAAACCGACGGCGATATGCCTCTGGGAATTCTTGCGTGGCTTGTTGGCGGCCTCGTAATGATTATTTGCGTACTTGCCTTTGCTGTTATGGCTCAGCGTTATGAAAAAGTTAACGGTATTGTTGACTATGCTGAGGCAACGGTGGGCTCAAGGTATTCTTACCTTGTAGGTTGGTTTGTTACAGTTCTTTATGCTCCTGCAATGACCTCAGTGCTTGCATGGCTTACCGCAAGGTATTTTATAACCTTTTTATGTTCGGTTAATCCTGATTTTACCCTTTCCGTGCCTTACAGCGAGGGCGGAGCGGTAATGGGTGCGGAAACCCTTTGCCTTGCAGGTTTTATTCTCATATTTGTTTTTGCGGTCAATACTCTTTCACCCAAAATCGCAGGTAAGCTTCAGGTTTCTGCTACGTTTATAAAGCTTGTTCCTCTTATCCTTATGGCGATTGTGGGTATTATTTACGGCTTTACTCATAATATGGCAAATGAGCCTGTATCCATTCTTGCTTCAAACTTTGCAACGGGTACAGGAAACTTCTCAAACCTTTTCGGTGCGGTTGTAGCTTCGGCTTTTGCTTATGAGGGCTGGATTATCGCAACCTCCATTAACTCCGAAATCAAGAACTCCAAAAGGAATCTTCCCATCGCTCTTATCGGCGGCGGATTGATTATAATAGCTGTTTATGTGCTTTATTATATCGGCGTTGCAGGCGGTGCTTCTGTTGATACCCTGCGCCACGACGGTGCAACGGTAGCGTTTGTTAACGTTTTCGGTAACGTTTTCGGCAATATTCTTAATCTGTTTATTGCTGTTTCCTGCCTTGGCACTCTCAACGGTCTGCTTATCGGATGCATAAGAGGTATGTATTCTCTTTCGGTTCGCGGATACGGTCCTAAAGTAAACTTTATGAAGCAGCTTGACGGCGCAACGGGTATGCCCTCCAACTCCTGCATAACAGGTCTTGTTATAGTTGCTTTCTGGTTGGTATATTTTTATGGTGCCAACCTTGCGCCTGTAAAGTGGTTCGGAATTTTCAGCTTTGATTCATCAGAGCTTCCCATTATAACAATTTACGCCTTTTATATTCCGATTTTTGTTAAGTTTATGATTAAGGAAAAGGATCTTTCTGTTATCAAAAGATTCGTGTTGCCTTCGCTCGGAATACTCGGTTCTGTATTCATGGTGTTTGCCGCTCTTTATTCTCACGGCTACGTGTATTATGTTGAGGCAAAGGCCAATGGCGAATTCTCTTGCCCCGTGCTTTTCTATCTTATTGTGTTTGCGGCAATTATGGCGGCAGGTGCTTTGGTGATGAAGCCTTCCAAATCCAAAAAGAAATAAACAACAGACGTAAAATCCTCGGCTTCGGTCGGGGATTTTTGTTTTATTTACAAAAAATCTTGATATTTTTAATTTGGCATATTAATATGGAATTATAATGTTGCACAGGTTGATATTTTATTTGAGGTGATTATTTGAAATTTGCAATCTGTTTTATTATGAGCCTTATTGTTTCGGTTGCAGGCTATATTAATTCCTTTACTGCCACCGAATACGATTTGCCTGTTGACAGCGAGAATGGCGGCGATCCGTTTATCGTTGAGGATGAAACGGGCTGCTACTATACATTCACAACCGGCGGCTCGGTTGAAATAAGGAAAATTAAAAGCTTCACCGATACAACTGTTGTTGAAAAGAAAACGGTGTATACCGCAGGAAGCAACGGTATACTGAGGGATATCTGGGCGCCTGAAATTCATAAAATTGACGGTAAGTGGTATATTGTTTCCTGCGCTCTCTTTGATGAAAATGCCGTGCCGAGGGGCAGAATGCCTGAGGCTGAAAGCTATGTAGCGCACACGGATTATTACCGCTACGGCTTTGTGCTGGAGAGTAAAACTCAGGATATTTTCGGTGAATATGAGTTCAAGGGTATTCTGGCACCCGATTCGCTTAATAACATTGACGGTACTTACCTTAAGAAAGACGGTAAGTTGTATTATATATGCTCTGCCTACGTTGACGTTGCGCACCAGTGCCTCTATATAACTGAAATGGAAAATCCTTACACGCTTAAAACGGATGACAGCGGTGCAAATAATTCCGTTATGCTTTCCCGTCCCGAATTTTCCTGGGAAAAAAGAGGGTGGTGGGTAAATGAAGGCCCTGCCGTTCTTTATAAAGGCAGTGATATTTATATTGTTTATTCCGCAAGCGGTTACAGTTCGGGGCATTATTCGCTCGGTATGCTGACTCTTTGCGGCGATGACGTTACGAATCCGAAATCGTGGTATAAAAGCCCGTTTCCCGTGCATTGTAATCAACCTTATAAAGATATTTACAGCGCAGGGCATTGCAGTTTTCTTTACAGTGAAAACGGTGATATTTTTATGATATATCATGCAACACAAAAGGAAAACTTTTTTGAGTCACCCAGGCTGACTTATATAAAGCCCGTTAGGTTTTTATTTGATTTTCCATATTTTATGTAACAAAAAAGACTTTGGCAGCCGTTTTGACTGTCAAAGTCTTTTGCGTTTTTATGAATATTTTCTTGCCCAGGCATAGGGAGAGAAGAGCATAAGCATAGGTATAAGCTCAAGTCTGCCTGCAAGCATATCAAAGCAAAGCACAAGTTTGCTGAACATTGAGTAGTTGGCAAAGTTGCCTGCGGGTCCTACGTCTCCGAGTCCGGGACCCATATTGCCCAGGCAGGTGATAACAGAAGTAAAGGCCGTTGTGAGATCGTTTGTATCCGAGCAGATGAGCAACAGTGAAGCTGCCGCAACAACCATATACGTTCCGAAGAAAGTCGAAACACCTCTTACAACGGGTTCGTCAACGGGGCGTCTGTCAATTTTTACCGTTTCAATACTTCTGGGGTTTATAGCTTTTCTTATATCTCTTATACCGCTCTTAATAAGAATAATAACTCTTGAAATTTTGATTCCGCCGCCGGTTGAACCTGCACAGGCACCTATAAACATAATGATAACAAGTACAGATTTTGAAAGAATGGGCCACGTGTCAAAGTTTGCCGTGGAGAATCCTGTTGAGGTGACTAAAGAAGCAACCTGGAAGAAAGCATATCTGAATGCCTCCGCTACACCGTACTTTGTGGTTGTAAGGTTTAAAGCGATTATTACAACGCTTACTGCAACAATACCGATATACCAGTGAAGTTCTTCACTCTTAAGAGCTTGTTTTACTTGCTTGATAAGTATGAGGTAGTAAAGGTTAAAGTTTATACCGAAAATGAGCATAAATACAGCAATAACCATTTCGGCATAAAGGCTGTTATAGCCTGCAATGCCGTTGTTTAATATGGCAAATCCGCCGGTACCTGCGGTGGCAAATGAGTTTACGATACTGTCAAACAGCGGCATTCCGCCGGCAAAAAGCATAATCATTTCAATTGCTGTAAGCACGCAGTAAATTCCGTAAAGAATACGTGCCGATGCTCTGAGCTTTGAAACAAGCTTACCGACTGTCGGTCCGGGAACCTCTGCTTTCATTATATGCATAGATGCATTCTCAGTTTTCGGCATTATTGCAATAACAAAAACAAGTATGCCCATACCGCCGATCCAATGGGTAAAGCTTCGCCAGAAAAGAAGACTTTTGGGTAAAGCCTCAATGTTTGTAAGGATTGATGAACCTGTTGTGGTAAAACCTGAAACGGTTTCAAAGAAAGCGTCAACGGGATTCGGAATATATCCGCTTATTACAAACGGCATAGATCCGAAGAGAGAGAGAAGAATCCAGCTGAGTGCAACTATAACGTATCCTTCTTTAGCGCGCATATTTTTCTTTTCAGGTTTGAAGCTTGTTGCAATGGCGCCGGTAACGGCAAGAGCTGCTATTGTGAATAAAAATGCTGTTAAAGTGTCATCACCGTAGATTAATGCGCCGATGGCCGGTAAAACGAGCAAGGCAGCTTCAACCAGCAGAATTCTTCCGAGATTATGCGAGATCAATCTGTAATTCATAGCAAGACCTCCGTGAATCAAACGAAAATATCGTGCAAATCTTCGATGATTCTGTCTGCCGTAACAACGATTACACTGTCATTTTCCATCATTACGTCATCACCGTCGGGGAAAATAATCTTGCCGTTGCGAATGATACAACCGATAAGGATATTGGGCAGGATGCTTAAATCCTTAAAGGGGATGTTTGCATAGCCTGCATCCTCGGGTACAATAAATTCTGCGGCTTCAACCTTGCCGCCAACTAATTTGTAAAGGGTCTGGATTCTTGAATTTCCTGCAGAGTTCTGGAGTGCACGCACGTAACGGGCAACGAGGTTACCTGCAACAATCTGCGGTGAAACAAGAGTTTCAAGACCTATATCGTTAAGCAGTGAGAATGAGTGACGGTTGACCTTGGTGATTACTTTGTTTACACCCTTTGATTCGGCATACATGGAAACAATGATGTTTTCCTCATCTATTCCCGTAAGTGAAACAAGGGCATCCTGACCTTCAAGATTCTGTTCGTCAAGGATATCCTGGTCAGTGCCGTCGCCGTGGATTACGGTAACGTCGGGCAAAAGAGCGGAAAGCTCATAGCAGCGTTCTTCGTTTTGCTCAATAAGCTTAATGTTTCTGCCCGTGTCTGAAAGAAGCTTAGCAAGGTAATAAGCGATTCTTCCGCCGCCGATTATAATTACGTTTTTGATTTTCTGCTTATAAACTCCGCTGCGCTTCATAAAATGGGACAGCTCTGTTCTCGTACCTGTAATGCTGATAGTATCGTCGCATTTTATAACGAAATCACCGGAGGGGATGTAGACCTTGTCATCGCGCTGAACTGCGCAAACAAGTACCTTTGCCTTGCATTTTTTACGGATTTCGTGAATAGGCAAATCGCAGTAAGCATTGTCGGAATGGATGCGAACGCGGGCGATTTCAATTTTACCCCTTGCGAATGAATCGAGATTTGCCGCAGAAGGGAAACGGATTATTCTTGAAATTTCGTTAGCGGTTTCAAACTCAGGATTAACAACCATACTGATTCCGAGCTCGTTGCGCATAAACTGCATCTGCGCTGCGTAATCAGGATTTCGTACTCTTGCAATGGTGTTTTCCGTGCCCATTCTTTTAGCGATGAGGCAGCAAAGAATATTTAGCTCGTCAGAGGGGGTAACAGCAATAATAAGCTTTGCTTTGGCGGCCTCAGCTTCCTGAAGCGTTTCGCAGGCGGCGCCGTTGCCGCAAACACCCATAACGTCGTACGTGTCAACAAAAGACGTTACCTTTGAATTGTTGATGTCAACAACAGTAATGCTGTGACCCTCGGTTATAAGCTGCTTTGTCATTGTAATACCGAGCTTGCCGAGACCTACAACTATAACGTGCATAGTCATTACCTCTTTTGTGCTGAAGATTTATGAACTAAAGTTCAAATTCTGTTCGCATATTATACCACTATGTTTTTTAAAACACAATGATTAAAACTCATTTTAGCTAAAAATATAAAACTAATAGCTGAATTGTGTTAAATTACTGGGTATTATTGCTGATATCAATCCAGATTTTTATATATGCGTTGCAAAAAGCCGTGTTTTTTAAGGGGGTAATTCCAAGGTCTTCAAACTCCCTTGAGCTTTCGTAAGTAACACCGTCGGGAATATTGACGGCATAAACGGGAATATTGTTTTTGCGGCATTTTTTACAGAAATTGCAGAAATTACTGCTTGCCGTATTTAAAGTGCCTGAATGGTACGGCTTGATAATTACTGCTTTGCTCTCGTCGATGCAGTAATCAAAACTGTCTGCAGGGTGGGAGTCAATTACAAGAATCTGCGGGTTTTCAATAAGTGCGAGCTTGCCGTGCGGTGAAATCTCAGGCAGGGTATATTCGTTGTTGGTTTTAATGCTTTTTCCGTCATAGCTTGCGTAATTTGAAAAACCGAGGCTGTAAACGCAATCATCCATTTCACGGTGAGAGATTGTGTTTGTTCCGCAGTGAAAATAAACGTTGCCGTCGGTGTTTCTGTAAGATATATAAACGCCCTTACCGTAGCTGCCTTTGATAAAATCAACCGCTGCTTTAAAGTTTGCGTGACCGTTGGCACGGCTGTCGTCAAGCGGATAATTGCTTGAAACAAGGATGACGGGAGGGCTCGAAGAGCCCACGGCATAGCTGAGCGCGGCGGCGGAATATTGGAGAGTATCCGTGCCGTGAGTTACTATAAATCCGTCATATTTTCCAACGTTGTCGCAAACGCAGTCCGTAAGCTTGTTAAGGTGTTCTGCGCTCAGATTTTCGCTTAAAACGGTGTAAGGCTCAACGGTGTCAAATTCCACACCGCCGTTTTGCTCGGAATAGGTTTCGAGCAACAGATATTTTGATTTCTGGCTGGGAGAAATCCAACCGTCCCGAACGGTGCTTCCGATTGTGCCGCCCGTAAAAACAATAAGAATCTTTTTCATATCATCATTCCCGTATTTTAATGTAAAAATCATATCACTTTTTATTACTGTTTTCAAGACGGATGAAATTTATGATTGCTCAATTAAAGTTTTTTGGGATTAGGTATTGATTTTTTAAAAATCTTGTGATAATATACTTAGGCAAAGTTAATACTTTTGCTATGGGGGTGTAGCTCACTTGGGAGCCCAAAGCACTCAGAAACGCACCCTACAAAAATTTAATAAAAATCAATTACTTAGTGTCCTCAAACATGGGGGTGTAGCTCACTTGGGAGCCCAAAGCACTCAGAAACGCACCCTACAAAAATTTAATAAAAATCAATTACTTAGTGTCCTCAAACATGGGGGTGTAGCTCACTTGGGAGAGCGCTTGAATGGCATTCAAGAGGTAAGGGGTTCGATCCCCCTCATCTCCACCATCGGACACTAAGTAATATTTTTTTGCCCACTTTTGAGTGGGTATTTTTATTCTTATGAATACATTTTCATTTTGTTGAAATGTAAATACTCATATGTTATAATATTTAAAGATGAATTGTTTAGCATTTGCAAGGAAGTGAAATAATGTGAAAAAACCATATTTTGTTGATAATTTGAAAGAAGCTATAAAAAAACGCTGGTGGTATATCTTTCTGGTGATTATAAGTTCTATATATGTCTTTGTTTATAGAAATGATATATATCAAATGACAGAATTAAATGCCAAAAATTTAATTTTCATTCTATGGCTTATTCTTTTGATCTTGCCTCTATTTTCAGAGATTGAAATTGGAAGTGTAAAATTAAAAAAAGAAATTGAACAAACTCGAGCTGATGTTAAAGAATCTGTTGGTGAATTGAAACATCAAATTTTGGATCTAAAAATTTCAAATAATAACGCAATGTATGTATACAATTATCAGCCATTGCCTTCTAGAGATGAACTGTCACAGTTGCAGATGAACATTAAGCCAGAGGATAACGAACACATTATTACAACAGATGAACCCAAAATTCCAAATGATAATGTTTATTTATTTAAAGTTCGATTGGATTTAGAAAAGCAGTTATCTGCATTGTGTAATTTATTTCAATATGAAGTTCGATACAATGAAAGAAGAACAATGTACTCGATGGTGCAATTCTTAATTCAACATGAAGTGATTAACAGAAATACAGCTGAACTTATTCGAGAAATACTTAATATCGCTAATCGTGGTGTTCATGGTGAAATAATTGATAACGACTACATTTCATTTGTAAAAAAGACATACCCTAAAATACAAAAGGTTTTAGAAAAAGAGTATAAATATCATATGAATCGCTGTGAATTTTAAGGATTTTTAAATTATATAAGGAGATAATATGATTAAATTTGATAACTGCCTTCGTTGCGGCAGTGAAAATATTGATAAACTTAAGGTTAATGCAAGAATTAATATGAACTATCCTGAACAAAGAGCTTTTGGAGTTATATCACAGCGAGTAATCGAAGCTACAGATGCTTTAGTATGTAAAGATTGTGGTCATATTGAATTTTTTATTGATTGGAATAACGAGTAAATACTTTTTAGAGTAACGGCAGAGAATTTAAAATTCTCTGCCGTTACTTAACTTTATGCCACCTTATCAATACCCACCATAAACTGGTCAAAGTTAATGTTAAACTCAATATTCAGCTTGTATCCTCTGCTAACCTCAACCCGTTTAATCAGATAGTTCACAATCATTTTCTTCTTTTCAAAGCTTGCTTCATCATAAAGCTCTGCCCAGGAAATCAGTTCATCAAAGCTGTCGGATAAGTTCTTGAGTACACTTTTACCGTCAGTGACATCCTTTTCAGCATCACCACATAAATCAAAAAGTCTGCCGCATTCTTTCTCAGATTCAGCAATCAACTCCGAAAGAGTATCAGCCGAAAAGGAGCTTTCACCCTTGATTGCCTTAACAACTTCGGATTTCAGAATGGTGAGATTTTCAAACTCTTTGGCGTAAGCTGCCTTTAACATAGAGCACTTTGCTTTTCTTACTTCAAGCTCGTTAGCGTATCGTGACATAACAACATCATTTTTCGATACACCTTTCATCTTATTGAAAATATCACGGACAATTTCATCAATCAAATCATCAAGAATGTGAAGTGTATAACCTGATTGACCGTCACACTCTGTTTGCTTTCTGCTTTTGCCGTAGCAGGCATATCTGATACGTTTAGTAGTATCAACAGAGCCGTCTTTTCTTGTGCGATATCTTCCGCTTGTTGTAAGATTCAGCCTTGAACCGCAATGTCCACAATAAATCTTACCGGAGACAAGTGACTTACCTTTTGTATTAAGGGGTACTGTAGGATTTTCTTTCTTCCTGTCCGAACGCTCCTTCATAATCATCATAGCTCTTTCAAACTGTTCAGGCTTTATTATCTGCAGTTCGGGTATGACCTCTGAACGGGAATCACCACTGCGAAGTACACCCGTATAAGTCAGGTTGCATAGAATACCTCTTATCGTAGCCTCATGCCACATTTTACCTGTTCTTGCTCTGTAACCATTATTGTTTAGCCACGTTGTAATTCTGTGTGCCCCATAACCCTCAGTAGTGTATTTGTCAAAGATGATTCTAACAACAATAGCTTCATCGGGATTAACTTTCAAATCATAAAGCTCATGCTTTCTCTTATTAAATCTACCGCTTTTCACAAGGTCGTATCCAAAGGCGGCAACGCCGCCCTTGAAATGACCTGCCTCAACCAACTGACCAAGACTTGTTTTTGTTCTGACAGAAGTTTTTTCACTTTCACCGTCAGCCTGCCAAAAGCGGATATAGTTTAAGAGCTTATCAATGTGATTATCAAATCTCTGTTCGCCCTCTTGTGTGCTCCAAACCTCAATACCATTTTTGACAAACCACTCAACAACGAAAGGTGTTTCGTCTGCAATTCTGCCTATACGGTCAAACATAAACACAAGCAGAATATCAAACTTTTTCTTTCTCGCAAGGTCTTTTATGATTTGGATTTTATCACGGTTTTCAGCTCGTACCTTATGACCTGAAACACCATCCTCCTGTTCTTCGTGAACAATATCCCAACCCATTTCACTTGCAAATTTGTGACAAGCCTTTCTCTGCATTGGGATATCCGCTTCATTGTTGCTGTCATAATCAACCTGCTTACCCGTTGAAACTCTGTAAAGACAGCACACTCGCTTTGACATTAAACCGCCTCCTTGATATTTTTCTTTAGATTAATATCAGGGGTATCACTTTGTCGAATGTGTGAATCACCCAATAATATTTCACGAAGACGAGGGAGAATGTCATTATTAGGCTTTTCAGAAAAGGTAGCAACTACCTCGTGACCTTTAACCTTGAAGCTATATTCACCTCGGATATCTTCACCAAGATAACGGATATATGCTTTAAGAATTCCGATATACTTCAATACACATCACCTCGCATCCCTATCACGGCTTCGCTGTTTCTGCAGAACCTTGTAATAGTACTCACAAGCCTTGATAACAAAGCTTTCAAAATCCTTATCTCTGATTTTAGGAGCAACCCTTTTCAAACGTTCCATCGGCATTTTGAAGAACTCCTGCTGATTCGGTTTGTCACGGGACATAATTTTCGTGATAACATTTTCGTTCAGATTACCCGCCGAAGAAAGATTTTTTAGCTCAACCGCCTGAGAGTATGAGGGCGTAACCTCCATTTCATCATAAAAACGGTATATCGCACTTTGTTCCTCGGGTGATAAATAAGACAAGGCAACGGCAGGGGTAAACGCAATTCTTCCTTCATCCACAAGCTTTAAAATTTCGGGAATAAGAAAGGTCAGACGGATATACCGCCTGACCTGCGTTTTACTGTCGTCCGATTCATTTGCAATAATCTCTGCCGATTCACACTTCCGACCAGCCTGGTCGGAGGTTAAATCGGAACGGAAGCCCTGCCTTTTCATTGCTTCGAGCTTCATTCTGTAGCCGTAAGCCTTTTCGCTCGGCAAAACCTTGTCACGCTGAAGGTTGGAGTCAACGTGCATAACAATGGCTTCATCCCTTGTAAGGTCTTTGATGATTGCAGGGATAGTATCAATGCTGAGCCTCCTGCAAGCCTCAACCCTGCGGTATCCGCTTATGATTTCAAATCTGCCGTCTCTTTCGCATACGACAATCGGTGAAATCACACCGCTTTCGGATACACTCTCATAAAGCTGCATAAAGCCTTCGTCCTCTCTGAATTCAAAGGGACTGTCCTCAAATGGAACTAAATCTTTAATTTTTATTTCTTTTACATTAATCATAAAATATTCCTCCTTAATAAAATTATCTTGCGATATTTCTTTGATGTGTTTTGTGTGTATTGGTTCGTATTGAGTCGTAAGCATAACGCTCATGCTCTTTTGAAAACTCGTTGATGCTGTCCATTTTGGCAACTACCTCCTCGGCTCTGAGCTTAACTCTGTTCAGGATTTTAAGATTCTTTCTTGAAATCCTCATAGCTCCGGTGAGTGTTGAGATGTGATCACGCAGTTCCTTTTGCTGGTTTTCATCACCTGAACGCACAGCCTTCTTTAATTCGTTTCTCAAAATCTCTCTTGCTTCGTTCATTTCCTGCAATTCTTTTTCGGTGTTATTGATAAATGCTTCGAGGTCTTCGTAGCTTTCAACATCGTTGTCACAAAGCAAATTCTGTTCCTCACAAAGCTGGTGAAGTTTCAAAATTTCTTTTTCAAGATAACTCTCAACACTGTTGCAGTGCGGATGCTTCTTAAAAATTAACAGCCCCTTACACAGACAAGTGTAGGAGCTGCTGATACCGCTTTTGTAATTGAATGGATTGCCGTCGAAGAATAAAATTTTAAGTGTGATTGAATCGTGAACGACTCTTCTTGTCGAATGCCGTCTTGTAATAATTACATCTTCAATATCGTTAATGGAATAGCCCTCGCCGAGGTCACAAAGCCATACGGGGCGTTTGAATCTCTTGTGATATATAGTCGGCTCGAGTCGGTTGAAATCAAATTGATAACCCATTTTTTCCATATTCCACACGAAAATTCTGAATGTTGAACTGCGTGAAAGACAAGTATCAATATGAAACTTCAACAGGTCGTACTGATGGCTTTCGCCGTTTTTCTCGGCAAGGTACTGCACTCTTCTCGGTGCCTTGTGCGGCTTTTCAACAACGGATAAACCGTACTTGATACAAAGCTCATCGGATACTTTTCGCATTTTGTTATAGCTTTGCTTACAGGCGTTGAACTTTTTTCCGTCAACCATTGAGACACTGTTCACAACAAAATGATTATGAATGTGACCTCGGTCAAGATGGGTTGCCACAACAACCTCGTGTCGGTCTCCCCATAATTTCTGTGC
>JAFQSY010000026.1 GCA_017409265.1 Clostridia bacterium | reverse complement strand
GTCAGATAGGAGGTTCCTTATGAAAGATCATTTACTCATCTATATTTTAATCCTATTTTAAATTTTTGTCAAACTTTTTTCACCGTTGCAAATCGACTGATTTTTTACAACTTGAAATTCAGCTTTTGGAACAATAGAATCGCAAAACTGAGGTTACAGGTCAAACTATACGCACACCTGAATTACCGCACTCTGAAACCGTTGATATACAACGGTTTCAGAAGCTCTATTTGGTTAATTTTTAACTGTAATGAAAGTGTTTTTATCAATTGGTTTTTTGCAACCTTAAAGTTCGTTATGTGGAAAAAGTAACCGCAAAATCGGGGCAGTTCACAAGGATGTTACCTGCTTATCTTATACCTATTACTTATTTAACCGAAACGGTATATCCCACATCCTCTATTTCAACAAAACGAGGCTTTTCAAAGCCTGACTTGTTCGG
Organism: Clostridia bacterium; assembly: GCA_017409265.1. GTDB lineage: Bacteria > Bacillota > Clostridia > Oscillospirales > Acutalibacteraceae > CAG-177. The sequence goes on along the minus strand of JAFQSY010000026.1, from coordinate 10,097 downwards.
AGAATGGAACGTAAGATAAAGTTTATCGTCATCGGCAAAAATCATACCGTGTCCGCCGTCATCATCAATAAGTGGTTCAAGATGAGTGAAGTCTGTGCCGATTTCTCCGCCGTCAAATTTCACAAGACATTCGGCATATTTGCCTTTGATAAAGGTTGACCATAACATCAAAAGCTCATCGGTTTTTGTGCGGTACATAAAAGGACCGTCGGTTATTCTGTGTTCATTTTCATCTTTACTTTTATCTGCCCAATACGGTTCTGACGCTTTAAACAGAGTTACCGCTTCGCCTGTTCTTTCTTTCAGGTCATCACTCAAAGGAGCATAGCAGATTGTGCCGTCAATAATCTGAGTGTGTTCATGGCAGAAAACGATATAAGGCTTGCCGTCACGGTTTATGTAAAGCGTGCCGTCGAGGCACTCCCAATCTTCGGGAGTTGCGGCACCGTTGCTATGCGGAACAAACGGACCAAGCGGACTGTCTGCTTTGAGAATAAAAGTGCCTCTCAAGCTGTTGCTTTCTCTTGTGAAAGTAGCAAACATATAATATGCATCCTTGTACTTATGCACTTCGGGTGCCCAGTTAACATGATAATTCAAATTATGTTTTTCAGAATCAAAACACTCAATGGGCTCACTCCAGTTTTCAAGATCTTCAGAAACATAAACGTCAAAACCGCCTGTATTTTTGCCAAAATTATTTGCCCTTGTACCGTACATATAATATTTTCCGTTCTCATACAGAACAAACGGGTCGCGGATATTTATGTCATTATTTTTCATTTCAACACCCCAAATATATTTTTTCTTACTGTCTGTAATTTTTAGTATACATTACTGAAATTGTTTTCTCAATAACGGAATGTAACTTTTTTGTGGCTTGTTTGGTACTGATTAATTTGTTATAATATTTAATCACAAAGCAATAAAAAACCAAATGAAATAATCCGACCGATTGAGGTGAACTCTTGTGCTGATATTTGAACAAAACAAAAAATATTCATACCGTGACCCTGCGGCTTACATAGAAAACGGTGTGATATATTTGTTTTTCACATTGGTTGAAAACGCAGAGGACAGACAGTATTTTTATGTTGCCGTTAGCAAAAGTACGGATTTTATAAATTGGAGTAAACCCGAAGTCCTCACAGAAAAGGATAATCTTAAGAATTATTCCTCTCCGGGTAATGTTATCATGTATAACGGTGAGTATTATCTTTGTCTGCAAACCTATCCGAGAAAAGACGGTCAGATTTACGGCAACGAAAATTCAAGAATCTTTACAATGAAAAGCAAAGATTTGCAGAATTGGGAAAAACCCGTTTTGCTGAAAGTCAAGGGTGATATTTCCGAATGTGATATGGGCAGAATGATTGACCCCTATATCCTTGATGACAGCAATAAATTCATCTGCTTTTTCAAGCAAAACGGCGTATCTTTCAGCACGTCGAACGATTTGATTAATTGGGAATTTCAAGGTTTCACCGAATGCGGTGAAAACGTTTGTGTTATAAAAGAAAACGGTGAATATCTGATCTTTAATTCTCCTGACAACGGCATAAATATTATGTCAACGAAGGATTTCAAAAGTTTTGAAAATATCACAACTCTTTATCTGAATCAACAGAATAAACCTTGGGCAAAGGATAGAATTACTGCAGGTTTTGTTATTGATACAAGCAGCATTTCACCGTATAAATACGCTATGTTTTATCACGGTGATAATGAGGATAATTATCTTTTCGGTGCATCTCTCGCAGTAGCATTTAGTGATAATTTAGCTACTTGGTATGAATCACCGTGATATGTTATGTTTTTTTGACAGTTCAGCAAACATTGCTCCGCCGATAACGAACACGGCACCTAAAACCTGTAAAGGTAACATAATTTCTTTTAAAAATATAACTGAAAAGATTACCGCTGACAACGGTTCTAAATATCCGCATATGGCAACAGTCTGCACTTTCAGTTTGCCTATTGAGGAAAAATATAAGTAACAGCCTATGCCTGTGTTAAGTAAGCCAAGCGTTAATATCGGAAATATGCTTGATGTTGAGATTTCCATAGCATATCCTTGTTTTAAACCTACAAATAAAGCAACAGTCAGAAACGCTATTGTAAGCTGTAGTGTTGAGTTTTCAAGACCGACAATGTCCCTTGCTTTTTTATTGCAGATGACCATAAACGCATACATAACAGCAGAAAGCAGTCCGCAAACGATACCGAACACATCACCTTTACCATTGAAAGAATTTGTATTTATAAGTACTACACCGACAATTACTGCAAGAAAGCCGACAGCTTTATTTGCAGTAATTTTTTCTTTAAATAACAGCGGGGATAAAGCCATTACAATAACCGGACCGCAATAGTACAAAAGAGATGCTATGCTTACACCGATTCGTGCATAAGCTTCATAAAGGAACATCCAACTTGCGCCCATTGCAATACCGGATACAGCAAGAAAAACGAGTTGCTTTTTATGCTTATGAAAAGTAGGTTTACCTCCTGTTATAAAAAACAAAGCAATAAGAAGAATGCTGCCTATACAAGTACGAAGCAGAACTATTTGCAGACTGCTTAAATCTATAAAACTTGCCACAATACCGTTTGACCCAAACAGTAACAAAGCAAGTATGTATTTGAAAAAGGACTTATTATTCATGGCACACCTCTTGCATTTGGAGTAAAAATAGCATATCATAATACAAGACATAACAAAAGCGAATATTTGTAATGCTATAAATCACAATTCGGAATAGGTGATGCTATGGATATGAACTTACAAAAATATCTCTCCTTTGTAAAAACAGTAGAATACGGCAGTTTTACAAAGGCTGCAGAAATATTAAACTATACACAATCGGGCATAAGCAGAATGATAGCCGACCTTGAAAAGGAATGGAGCGTAACGCTTCTTGAACGAAGCAAAAACGGAGTTAAGCCTACAAGTGATGGACTGAAGCTTTTGCCATACGCTCAAAATCTTTGTGCGGATTTTGATAAACTGAAAATGCAGGTAGATGAACTGAATGGTCTGCAATCAGGTCTTATCCGCATTGGTACATTTTCAAGTGTGGCTACCCATTGGTTGCCGAACATCATCAAAGAGTTTCAAAAGGACTACCCGAACATTGATTACGAGCTTTTGCTCGGAGATTATAACGAAATTGAAGAGTGGATTCATACCGGAAGAGTTGATTGCGGCTTTTTAAGACTGCCGACACACACTGATTTTGATACAATCTTTTTAGAAGAAGATAAACTGATGGCAATTATCCCTGAAAATCATCCGCTTAAGAACTGTGAAAAAATTCCCGTAACTGCCCTTTGTGATGAGCCATTTATGCTTCTTGAAAAAGGGGCAAAAGCTGAAATATCTGAAATCTTTGAGCGTAACAATTTAACTCCCAATGTGAAATTTACCACTTGGGACGACTATGCAGTAATGTCTATGGTGGAAAGCGGACTTGGCATAGCAATACTCCCTGAATTGATTTTGAAACGTGTACCGTACAGAATTATTGCCAAGGAACTTGATGTTCCGGCATATCGTAATATAGGTCTTGCATTGAGGGATAAAAAGACAGCTTCACTTGCAGTGAAACGGTTTATTGAATATTTGCAGTACAGATAATAATAACAGCAACAAAAAAGCCTCGTTGAGCAGAATTCCCTGGTCAACGAGGCTTTTTGAATACTATTTAATTTTTGTTGGAATTAGTTTCCCTATTTTATTTACTGCCACGCATAATACAATTGTGATAATCATATCGGGCAGCGTATTACCCACGACAATATCCACTTGCATCAGCAATCGGTAGATAGCAAAGCCGATAAGCCAAATAATCAGATTTTGAATGTTGAACGCACTTGTTTCTTTGTTCTGCTTCAAAATAAAGAAATCCGCAATTTGTATAGCAATCATCGGTGCAAATACCGAGCCGATAAAATACAAAAAGTCGGTAATATCGGTAAGCGGCAGGAAAATTGCACCTACAGCGCCGATTACAGTTACTGCGACTGCAACCCATTTTCCGCTGATCCTCGATGATAGCGATTCGCTCGAAACACCGGCAGAATAGGCATCAAGGAAGGTTGTGGTAACGGTAGAAAATACAATAATCAGAAGTCCTGCAACACCAAGACCTGCCTTCACCATTATCTGAGCAATGTCAGACTCGCCGGTAAAGATAGCCGCACCCATACCTATTACATACATCCATAAGCTTACGATACCGTATGTAATTGCACTGACAGCAGTGGCTTTGACCGGCTTTTTTGCTTCTCTTGTATAGTCACTTATAAGAGGCAACCACGAAAGAGGCATTGCAACAGATAACTCTACGGCGGCACCGAAGGTCATTCCTTCACCGCCGATGTTCTGCATTGTGCCTTTACCGAAGATAACGAAACTAAGAACGATTGTAAGAATAAACAGAGCTGCCATTGCAATGGTGTTTACTTTGCCAAGATTCTTAATGCTGATCATAATCCACAATACAATCAATGTACCGATAACAATGCACCAAATCCAGTTGCCGATATTAAAAATACCGTTTACCGCAAGTGCTCCGTCATATATCATAATGGCAGTCCAGCCAACAAGCTGAATGATGTTCAGCACAGAAAACAGCAAAGCACCTTTGCTTCCGAAACTCATTTTTGCGGTTTCCATTGCACTCTTGCGAACCTTACCGCCGATAAGTCCCGCAAAGAACAGCATAGCGCATCCAATGATATGACCAATCAGAATAGCAAGTAAGCCTTTGGTAAAACCGAGAGGTGCAAAGTAGGTTCCGGTAAGAATCTCCGCAATAGAAACTGCGGCCCCGAACCATATCAGTCCGTTTTCAAAGACAGATGTGTGTTTTTCTTCCATTTCACTCCGCCTCCTTTACATATTCACCTTGCAGGTCAAAATTGTGCATCATCGGACCGGAGCCTTGTCCTAAATCAAGCTGTGCCGAAAGAGCATCAGAAATATAGGCTTTGGCTCTCTTTACAGACATAGCAAGGTTAAAGCCTTTTGCGAGGTTGGAAGCAATGGCAGAGGAAAGTGTGCATCCTGTGCCGTGAGTGTTGGGATTGTTAATTCTCTTTCCTTCAAACCATACCGCTTCGCCGTTTGCATACAAAAGGTCGTTAGCATCGTTGATGCTGTGCCCGCCTTTAAGCAAAACGGCACATCCGTATTTGTCTCCGATTAACTTTGCGACATTCAGCATATTTTCCTTACTCTGTATTTTTTCACCCGATAAAACTTCTGCTTCGGGAATGTTCGGAGTTACAACCGTTGCAATAGGCAAAAGTTCCTCGATAAGAGTTTGCACCGCATCGGTTTTCATCAGTTCCGAGCCGCTTGTTGCAACCATAACGGGATCAACCACGATGTTTTTGGCGTTATAAAATTTCAGCCTTTCAGCAATAACAGAAATAAGTTCCGACGATGAAACCATACCGATTTTAACAGCATCGGGATAAATATCTTCAAATACCGCATCAATTTGTTCTTTTAAAAATTCGGGTGAAGATTCGGATATTGCAAAAACTCCCATTGTGTTTTGTGCAGTCAGGGCGGTAATTGCACTCATCGCATAAACACCGTTCATAGTCATTGTTTTAATATCTGCCTGAATTCCTGCACCGCCGCTGCAATCACTTCCTGCTATTGAGAGTGCGGTTTTCATCGGAGCGGCAAATTTCCAGAAGCCTTGCATATCCGTATAATCTGTTATGTAATAATCGCAAAGAGATTTTATTTCAGCCTGATTTTCTTCGGATTTATCGTAAATCGCAACCACTCTGAATCCGTCTTTCTTAGCTGTTCTTATAGCATAAATTGCATCCTCAAAAACGAATGTATCTTCTTTCGGAGTAGCAAGATGCCTTAATGCTTCACGGTATATATCAGGTTCATCCTTGCTGTGACCGACGGAGGTGCAAGTAAAGATTTCCGAAAAACATTCTTTTATTCCGCATCTTTCAAGTGCCGCTTCAACAAGATATTTGTCAGTTGCAGTCGCTATGCACATTTTAACACCGATATTATGAAGATGCTTTATAAAATCATAAACACCCGTTTTCAGCTGAACCTCATTTATGTAATATTTTTCAACCATACGGTTTACACCGTCCATTATTTCGTCAACCGACAGAGTAACACCGTATTCGCTTTTATAATAACAAGCCGCATTATAAAGACTCATTGTTTTGAAGGTTTCATTCAGGTTTTCTTTCGGCTCGTATCCGATTGAACGAAGATAAATTTCACCGATTGTGTCCCATACAAACATTGAGTCAAAAAGCGTACCGTCAAGGTCGAATATTGCACCTTTAATCATTTTTTATCAAATCCTTTGCAAGTGAAAGTAACGTTTCGGCTTCGGTTTTCGGGTCATCAGATTTCATAATTGCCGAAACAACACAGATTCCTGAAATGCCTATGCCTTTAAGAATATCAAGGTTATCTTTATTAAGACCGCCGATTGCATTGACGGGAATAGGCACAGCTTTTGTTATTGCATCAAGAGTTTCGGTTGAAGTGAGAACTGTTACAACCTTGGTAGTTGTAGGATAAATTGCACCCACTCCGAGATAATCTGCACCTTGTTCATAGGCTTCTTTTGCCCAAGGGACTGTTTTGGCTGTAGCGCCGACAATCTTGTCGTTGCCCATCAGCTTTCTTGCAACAGCAACGGGCATATCACTTGCTCCGACGTGAACACCTTCCGCATCAATTGCAAGAGCAACGTCAACTCTGTCATCAATAATCAAAGGCACATTGTAACGCTTCGCAATTTCGTGTATCTTTTCCGCAAGCTCGATATATTCACGGGTGGATTTTTCCTTTTCACGAAGCTGAAGAAGTGTTGCTCCGCCCTTGAGTGCTTGTTCCACACGGAAAAGGAATTCTTCCTCTGCGTAATTGGTGCTGTCAGTTATAAAATACAAACTTGGATCAAACTTTTTCATTTTCTTTACCTCACACATACAAATAATCATTCAGAACCGGTTGCAGACCTTCTTCTGCAATATCCTTATACATCTTATCAAGACTGCGGTTATCGTCGATTTCAAACTGCTCATCACCTTGAATATCGTCGTTTTCTTTGCCCGTATATTTGCTTTCGTGGTCACCGATACCTGTTGAAACACCTGCCGAAACCTTTGTTGCCGCAATTTTTACAATACCGTTTCTGAACTCGGCACTCTCACGGGATGATACCGTAATTCCCACATAGGGCAAAAAGATGCGGTATGCACAAAGCACCTGACACAACTGTTTTTCGTGAATGTCAAGAGGATTGATTTTATCGTTATTGATAATGGGCCTGAGTCTCGGGCAGGAAAGTGACATCTCTGCGTGGGGATATTTTCTCTGCAGAAAGTAAACGTGCAAAGCACTTGCTAATGCATCCTTACGGAAATCGGAAAGCCCGAGCAATGCCGAGAATGCAACGCCTCTCATACCGCCACGGAGCGCACGCTCCTGTGCATCAAAGCGGTAAGGCCACACACGTTTGTGACCGAGCAGATGCAGTTTTTCATATTTATCGGCATCGTATGTTTCCTGAAATACCGTTACGTAGTCCGCACCGCATTCGTGAAGAAACCTGTATTCATCGGTATTTACGGGATAGATTTCAAGTCCGACCATGCGGAAATATTTTCTTGCCAGTTTACACGCTTCACCGATATATTCAACGTTACTATGACCTCTGCTTTCGCCTGTGAGAATCAGAATTTCCTCCATACCGCTGTCGGCAATAACCTTCATCTCTTTTTCAATCTGCTCCATAGAAAGCTTCATACGCTTGATATGGTTGTAGCAGTTAAAACCGCAGTACACACAGTAATTTTCACAGTAGTTTGCTATGTAAAGAGGTGTAAACAGATAGACGGTGTTTCCGAAGTGTTTGCTTGTTTCGAGTCTAGCACGTTCAGCCATTTGCTCAAGAAACGGTTCTGCCGCAGGTGAAAGAAGTGCTTTGAAATCGTCAATCGTACAAGTATTGTGTTCCAATGCCGCCTTAACATCATCGGCAGTATATTTTGAATAATCATAAGAGTTCATCTGTGACATAACGTTTTTACAAACATCCGACTCGATTATCTCCATACCGCTCATATATTCCATATGATTTTTGCGGAATGACGGGTCGCTTTCGAGTCTGTGCTTTTTCTCAAGTGCTTCGGGTGACAGATGCTCCGAATCTACAAAAAATTGATTTTCCATATTTTCTCCTTAATCTCTGAGGAAACCTGTCAGAGGGTCGGAAGCTGATGCTCCGCGTGTCAATACTCTGCCAAGTCCTGCAAGGTAAGCCTTTCGTCCTGCTTCAATTGCGTTCTTGAATGCAGAAGCCATCATAGGCAGGTCGCCAGCGGTGGCAAGGGCGGTGTTTGCCATGATTGCCGCCGCACCCATTTCCATTGCTTCACAAGCCTGAGACGGTCTGCCGATACCTGCGTCTACAATGATTGGTAAATCGATTTCATCAATGAGAATCTGTATAAATTCTTTTGTTGCAAGACCTTTGTTTGAACCGATAGGTGAAGCGAGAGGCATTACGGAAGCGGCACCGGCATTCACAAGGTCACGGGCAACGTTCAGGTCGGGATACATATACGGCATAACAACAAAGCCTTCGTTGGCAAGAATCTCTGTTGCTTTGATTGTTTCCTGATTGTCGGGAAGCAGATATTTTGAATCACGCATTATCTCGATTTTTACAAAATCACCGCAACCGAGCTCTCTTGCAAGACGGGCAATACGCACAGCTTCTTCTGCATTCCTTGCACCGCTTGTATTGGGGAGAAGTGTAATACCTTCAGGAATGTAGTCAAGTATGCTTTCCTGCTCTTTTGTGTTTGTGCGGCGAACAGCAAGAGTAATAATTTCTGCACCTGCATCCTTTACAGCCGCTTCAATGAGTTTCATTGAGTATTTACCCGAACCGAGAATAAAACGTGAGTTGAATTCGTGTCCGCCGATTATGAGTTTATCATTGTTCATTGAGTTTCCTTCTTTCTTTAAGTTTCAAATTGTTCTGTCAGAATTCGGAGCACGGTATGTGCCTGATGTGCGGCACAGAGCATCACACGGGATGCAACAAGACAGCCTTCTGATTGCACGTCGCTCGTTCCGTCACCGCATAGATAAAAACGCTTTGATAATCTTCGTGTCTGAATGGTGTTGGCGCTGCCGAATCCAGCCATACCTGATGCGGCGACCAGATACTTTTCAGGCATTCTTTCAAGCACAAGATTCACAAGCATTGCTTTGCACTCTGCATCGTCGAAAGCTTCGCAGATAATGTCTGCTTTTTCAAGAAGCACTTCGGCATTATTTTCAGAAATACGAACCTTATGAGTTTCGATTGCCACATACGGAGCAATTTCCGAAAGATTTTCTTTCAGTGCTTCTGTTTTGTTTATACCAATCTGATTCGCTTTATATTGCTGACGGTGAAGATTTGTTATATCAACGCTGTCAAAATCAATAAGAATCAGTTTGCCGATACCTGCACGGGCAAGGGCGAAAGCTATATTAGAGCCAAGCCCTCCAAGTCCGCATATTGCAACGGTTGCGGATTCAAAATTCTTCTGTATCTTTTCATCGTGTCTTTCCGATAAGGCGGCATACCATTCTTCTTTTGTCGGTATCAGCTTAACCACCTCCCACAAAGCTTACAACTTCAACATTGTCACCGTCCTGCAGCAAAGTTTCACCGTATTGAGATTTAAAAACGATGTCACCGTTACGCTCGACTGCGATTCTTTTAGGGTCATAATTTGTGTTTGCAAGATATTCTGCAATTGTTTTTCCTGCAACATTCAGTTCTTTGCCGTTGATTTTTACCATAAACACACCTCCTGAAATAACAAAAACGGTAAGCTGCCGATTTGGTAACTTACCGTTGAGAAGATGTGTTTAAAAAAATAAAAAGTGACGAAAAATCTGAAACAGCTTCAGATTGATTCCGCCACGTCGAAACACTTTTATATCCAGGCATCCCTACGTTGGCATTATCCAAATCAGGTTATCGGTCGAAGGTTTTACCTTCCTCTCAGCCTGTAACACAAGCTCCCGT
>JAFQSY010000025.1 GCA_017409265.1 Clostridia bacterium | reverse complement strand
TTGTTCCCTTCCTTTCCACCTTCTCGGTTTTCGCTTCTCTCAGAAGTGCTGACCAGCTCCACACCGACATCTGCTATCAGAACGTCAACGCAAAAATCATCGCTACCCATGCAGGCACATCATTCGGTCAGGCAGGCTCAACTCACCATGCTATCTGTGACATGGCTGTTGCACGCTCAATCCCCAACCTCACCGTTATCTGCCCCGCAGACGGTCTTGAAACCTACAACGCAGTCCACGCTGCTTATGACAACTTCGGTCCTTATTACATCCGTATCAACAGAGGCTTTGACCGCGTTCTTTATGAAACCAGCGATTACGGCTTCGAGGTTGGCAAGGCTGTAACAATCAACGAAGGCTCCGATATCACAATCATCGCTTGCGGCTCATGCGTATTCCAGGCATATCAGGCTGCAAAGTTCCTTGAGGTCAACGACGGTCTTAAGGTAAGAGTTCTTAACATGCACACAATCAAGCCCATCGACAAAGAGGCTATTGTTAAGGCTGTTATGGAAACCCGCCGCATCATCACCGCTGAAGACCACAACATTCTCGGCGGTCTCGGCTCAGCTGTTGCTGAGGTTATCGTTGAAGCAGGTAAGGGCTGTGCATTCAAGCAGCTCGGTATCCCCGACAAGTTCGCTCCCATCGGTCTCCACGAGGACATCATGTCAACTCTCGGCATCGACCAGAATGGTATTATCGCTGCTGTCCGTGAGGTTATGGGTAAGGACTTCGAGCTCGATGACGACTGGGACGACGAAGCATAATTGATTTTAGTGAAAAATGAATAGTGAAAAGTGAACAATTAAGGGTCGTTTCGCTCCGATTTTGTTTTACTCATGCGTAAAGACGACGTTTTGTCTCCCAAAAATGAATAAAAACGGCGCAGCCCCGAAACTCTTCACTGTTCACTCTTAACTCTTCACTTTTAAGCGAAAGGAATGATTGATATGCCTTCAAGAGAAGACTATTTGACCAATAAAATTTTCCTTTGTGCGGTTCTTCCTCTTATCAAGACAATTGCAATGGATGACCCCAAGCTCTCAAAGAAATTTGAGCACGCTCATGCAGTTATCCAGGTCAGCGCAAAAGATGCCGAGTCACCCGACGGCAAGTTCTCAACACATTTTGTTGTTAACAGCGGCGAATGGCTCTGTCATGCAAATAAAGTTGCAACAAACGCTGACATTGAGCTTGAATTTAAGAATATTGAAACAATGAACGCATTCTTCAAAGGAAAAATCGGACCCTCAACTCTGCCCGCAATGAAGGGCATCGCTAAAAAGCCCGCTGTTTTCATGGCTTTCATGATGACTCTTCTCAAGATGTCCTCTCTCCTCACAGCTACCGAAGCTCCCGAGGACGAAGAGGCAAAGAAGCTCCTTGTTAAGTGCTATTTCTACCTGCTCTCAAGCGGTATCAGCACCCTCAACAAGCAGGGTCATGAGGAAATTCACAACTGGACTCTTAAGAGCCCTGACAGAGTTTATGCATGGGCAGTTAACGGCTACCCCGAAATCTCTGCTTATATCCGCATCAAGGCAGGTAAGTCAAAGGCAGGCAGAGGCGTTTACAAGCGCGCTCTCCCCTTCTTCACTATGAGATTTGACAGCCTTGACAGCGCACTCGGCATCCTCATGGGCACAGCTGATATGCTTGAATTTACAAAGACAGGCAAGCTTATCATGGACGGTGCACCCGAATTTGGCGCAGAAATCGGCAACTACATGATGATGGTCGGCGATTACGCAAGATAAACAAAACAGCAAGTCCTCCGAAGTCATTTGACTCGGAGGACTTTTTGTTTCTTGTGTCCGTATATTATTTTCTATTTTTTATAGAGCGACTTTTCCGCAGGATTGAATTATAATTACGGTGAAAGGAGCGATAACATGAACACAAGTGATTTCGGAAATTTCATATGCACTCTGCGCAAAGAAAAAGGATTGACTCAAAAAAAGCTCGCAGAGATGCTTGACGTTACGGATAAAGCGGTCAGCCGATGGGAAACGGGCAGAAACTACCCCGACATTGAAGCTCTTGAAAGACTTGCAGCATCGCTTGATGTCAGCATCAGCGAGCTTCTCGAGTGCAGGCGGATACCCAACGAAAGCATTGCCGAGGCAAGTGAAAATCAGATTGTTGAGCAAATAAAATCAAACCGCAGGAGCAGAAAAAAATACAGAGCAATCATTGCGATTGCCCTGATTATTTCTTTGATATCGGGTTATGCTGCGCTAAAAGAAAGCGGCGTTTTAGACGGCGTTATATATAGCGAAATCGACTGTTACAGCGATGATACGCTGACAATTCTCAACAATGTTGACGGTTATATAAAACAGCGTCCGAAGGCAGAAGGTGAACTGATTGTCGACGGCGGCTGGATTTTTCTTGAAGAAAACAAAACCACAAGCGACCTTTACTTGGAAGGAACCTGCAAAAACGGCAGATATTTTTATACAAACACACTTTATACCGAAACGAGCCGTTACTGCTTCATCGGAGAATACAGAAAAAACATTGAACCCGTTGAAGGGATAAAGTTGAGTGACTTGAAAAGCCTTGTTTCGCAGCTTGATTTATCAGGGTTCCCGACACCGGAAAAATATCATCTGAAGCTTTTCTTTGCCAAAGAATATGAGAATCAGAATCTATACCTTAATGAGCATCAGGCAAACAAAGCAAAATTCATCTTTTTCGACGGAGTTCTTCAAAGATATACAGAAAGAACAATCAGCGGAAAATATTTTGTTATCCAGCTCATGACGGTTGATAACGGATCAGGCACGGTTGTTGCCGATATTTTCTGCAAAATTTAGCTTTTCAGAGTATCAATGATTTCACTCAAATCGGGAAAATCACCGATGGTTTTGCTGTAATAGCTGTAAACAATCTTCTTATTCTTATCAACACCGACAAAAGCAAAAAGCTGAAGCGGTCTGAATGCATTTTCGTCAGCGGGAGCAAAAACCCCTGACTCTGCAATTTTATCCGAATCCGAGCCGACCGCTTCTTCAAACATCTTATCTCCTGCAACAGCATAAACTGCGCTGTCAGCCTCAAAAACGTTATATTTTTTATAAAGCTCTGCCTCGGGGTCTGCAACGATTTCAAAAGGATAGTCCCGGTTTGCTTCAGCAGACGGAACAATGAATTTAACATCAATACCTGCAGATGCAAAATCCGCATATTTATCGTTTATGCTTTCAAGCATCTTCTTTGTAAGCGAACATTCGGGGGCTCTTGCAAAAACAACAAGAGTTGTTTTATTTTCATTTATTTCGTCAAAGATATCACCGATTTCAAGGTGTTTATGATAAGTTTTTTCTTTTGACTTAACCTCTTCAACAGCTTTTTTGAAACGTTCGAGCATCTTTTCAACAGTTGATTTTGCACATGCAAGGTTGATTCTTTGGAAGCCTCTGCCAAGTGCACCGAACATCTCACCGTTATCAAGATAAATATTCGCATTTTCAAGCATTTCGCGCAGTTCAACGTGAGTCATGCCGAGCGCGCGCATATCGAGCCATTGAAGATATGTACCCTCAAGCGGATAAACCTTGATTTCAGGGAAATTCTCTGCCATAAAAGCCTCAACGCACCTTGCGTTTTCGGCAATTACGCCTATAAGCTCATCAAGCCAATCCTCGCACTTATTATATGCAGCGGTACATATTGTATAGGCAAAAACATTCAGATGCATCTGCATATTCATCTTGTTGCGCACAGCAGCTTTTGCCCTTATTTCATCATTCGGAATAATGATGTTTGAACACTGAACACCCGCAAGATTGAAGGTTTTGCTCGGTGCGGTGCATACGGCAATGCATTCTTTTGCTTCTTCGCTTATGTTCGCCATAACAGTATGATTATACCCGGGCATAATCAAATCGTTATGTATTTCATCATCAATTATAAAAACATTATTTTTACAGCAGATTTCAGCCGTTTTCCGAAGCTCATCCTCGGTCCACACCCTGCCGACAGGGTTATGAGGATTGCAGAAAAGGAGGGCGGTATTTTTATGCTCTTTGGTTTTTTCTTCGAGCAAAGCATAGTCAATCTCATATCTGCCGCCGTTATCAATCAGCGGACAGCTTATGCTTCTTCTGCCCGTTGCAATAATTGTCATATCAAACGGATAATAAACAGGTGACATGACTATAACACCGTCACCGGGAGCGGTTACGGTTTCAATGAGAAGTGAGAGTGCATTGATAATACCGGGAGTCTGAATCAGCCACTCTTTTTTAACATCAAAATCATGCCTGCGCTTCATCCACGAAATAACGGCATCATAATACTCCTGCGTGGGGTTTGTATAGCCGAGAATCGCTTCATCGGCAAGCTTCTTTATATCCTCAACTATCGGTTTTGCCGTCGGAAATTCCATATCCGCAACCGAAAGAGGAACAAACTCTGTTGATGCGTTTTTGGCAATCTCCCATTTTGCAGAACCAAAGCTGCTGCGGTCAGGAATGCTTTTGAAATCGTGTTTCATTGTAATCACCTTTATATTAAAACAAATTTGCTCTATTTGAGTTTAGCATATTAACAAACAAAACTCAACATAAAATTGATAGCAAAGGTTGACGGATTTTATACGCCGTGATAAAATTAACAAACAGAGATTTTTAATCACGGAGGTCATTTCTATGCTTAAAGTCGGACTTGTCGGCGTTGGCGGAATAAGCGGCGCACACATTCCTGTATGGGAAGAGATGCAGAATGCGGAGCTTGTTGCTCTTTGCGATATCCGCACGGAAAGAATGGAAAAATACAGCGGCAAACGCTGCTATACCGATTTTGACGAGATGCTTGAAAAAGAAGAGCTTGATATTCTTGATATCTGCCTTCCGACATATCTTCATGCCGATTTTGCCGTCAAGGCAATGGAAAAGGGCATAAATGTTATCTGCGAAAAGCCCATTTCTCTCAAGGAAGAGGATGTTGACAGAGTTTATTCAACAGCAAAGAAAAACAACGTTAAATTCATGGTTGCTCAGGTTCTGCGTTTCTGGCCCGAATATGAGCTTCTTAAGGAAATATATGATTCAAAGAAATACGGAAAGCTTCTTTCGGGAACTATGATCAGACTCGGCGGTTTCCCCAAATGGAGCTGGGACAACTGGATGGGAGATGAAAAGCGCAGCGGCCTTGTGCCGTTTGACCTACATATCCATGACCTTGATTTCATGGTTTATGCTTTCGGCATGCCCAAGGTTACCTATCAGTACCGCTCAAAGCTGCCCGATCAGGATTTCATCAGCCTCAGCTATGATTTCGGTGATTTCTCAATTAATTCCGAGGCTTCGTGGTATTCAATGGACTACCCCTTTAAGGCAGAATTTCGTTTTCAGTTTGAAAATGCTGTTGTTTCAAACGAAAACGGAAAAATGGTTATTTACTGCAGAGATGGCTCTAAAATTGACCTTTCGCAGGAAGCCGAGGGCGATACAGGTGATATCAACCTGCCCAAGAGCAATGCATACGCAAACGAGATTCACTATTTTGCCGACTGCGTTATCAACGACACTCCCGTTGACAAGATGAAGCCCGAAGAACTCAGCTGTGTACTGAAAATTCTTAACAATCTGTAAAAACAAAGGCTGCTTCGTTTTTGAAGCAGCCTTTTTATTATCTGTAAAGCTTGAGGATTTCTTCGATAGGTCCTCTGAAATCCTTTGAAACCCTCGGCACTGACTTGCCGTTTTTGACAAGGCCTGTGAAGAGCATTCCCTTATAATCGGTTGACATCTGGAATTTAGAGATAACCTTTGTGAGTTCCTCTGTTTCGTCTGCATTTGCAAGACAAACGCAGTTGTCGGCAGTGATTTCAACCGATGCATCATTTTTCGATGTGAATCTAACCTCAACAGTCTGTTCCTTTATGATTTCAGCATCGGCATCTTTGCCGTCAATGCAGACCTTAACATCAGCATCAACAATATCCTTGAGTTTAATAATATATGTTCTCTCTTCGGGTGCAACGGAACTGTCGCCCTCTGCCTTTTTGATTGAGAAAGTGACCTTGTTTCCGCTTTCGGCAACGGTAAATGCTGTTTTAAGATACTCTCCGTTCTGATACGAAAGGGTTTCGCCGTCATCCTCATAGAGAGTGAAGGTGCTGTTGCCTCTGTAAACCCAAAGCTCAAGCTCTGCGGGATTTGAGCAGTCATTGCTTCTGTCGTTGACGCTCATGGGAATTATCGCACCCTCTTTTGCGAGAACGGGGATTGTTTCAACATCACGGTACATCTTGATAAACTGATTGCCTTTATAGATTCTGCCCGTGAATATATCGGTATATCTGCCCTCGGGAAGCCAGACGTTGACGCTTGCAAGATTGGTTTTTGACGAGGTATGCTCGGTTATGGGAGCAACGATAAGCTCCGTACCAAAGAAAAATTCATTCTTGCACTCATACGCACTTTTGTCCTCGGGATATGCGTAATACATCGGCTCGCAAATGGCTCTGCATTCGGTATGAGTGCGGTAATTCATTGTGTAAATATAGGGAAGAAGCTTGTGGCGGAGTCGTAGCGCATCCGTTGCGATTTTCTGAACGGGACCGCTGAATTTCCAGGGCTCCTTGCCTGCAAATTCGTTGTTGGTTGAGTGCAGACGCATAACAGGACTGAAAACACCGAGCTGCACCCAGCGAAGATAAAGCTCATCATCCCTCTTTCCCATGCAGTGGCCACCGATATCGTGGCTCCACCAAGGATATGCAATATTTGATGCGGTTGCTGTAAATCCCGGCTGGAAATCAAGGCTCTTCCATGTCTGTGTTGTATCGCCGCTGAAGCCGAGAGGATATCTCTGGCTGCCTGCACCGCAGAAACGGGAAAGAATGAGCGGCCTGTGATTATCCTTTGCGTTGTCAAGGAAATGATAGTGGTTGAGTGCCCAGAGCGGGTCCAGACCGGGAGTTGCGGTGTTCTTGCCCTGCTGCCAGTCAATCCACCAGAAATCAACACCTGCTTTTTCAAGCGGATGGTGAAGAATATCAAAATAATTCTCTGTGAATTTCTTATCGGTTATGTCAAACGCAACAGGTTTCTTTTCCTTCGGATTCTGTCCCATTGCCTTGCACATATCTTCATATTGGTCCTCAAACCAGCGCACACCCATTGACGGATGAATATTGAATGTGACGTGATAGTTGTCATCTTTGAGTTTTTTGATAAAGCCGTAGGGGTCGGGGAAAAGGTCTGTGTTGAAGCTGTAACCCGTCCAGCCGACTGACCATACGTCATAGACATATTCCATAAAGTTCAGATGCTTTGAAACCTTGTGGGCATCCTTGCCGAATTTTTCTTTGATTTTTACCCAATGCCAGTCCATATCAACCGTTGCAACGGTGATGGGAATTTCCTCTTCCTTGAATTTATCCATAAGGCTTAAATATTCAGCCTGTGAATAATCCTTGTATCTGCTCCACCAGTTTGAAAGAGCATATCTCGGAATGAGGGGCACCTTGCCCGTAAGCTTATATAAATCGGTTGTAGCACCGATATAATCATTGCCGTAAGCAAAATAATATTTGTCGGTTTCTTTGTTATCTCTGGGAAGGATTGAGCCGTCGGGCTTTATTGCGAGAGTTTTGCTGTCATCAAGCACGGCAACACCGTTTCGGGAGCAAACACCGTCATTGAGAGTAATTATGCCTGCGGTTATGTCAAGGGTTCTGCATGTTCCCTTAAGGTTGCCCGACTTATAATTTTTAACCGTTCTGCCGTCTTTAAGCTCTATACGGAGCATTTTATTTGATTTGAGCGAATAAACAAACTTTGCACCCGAGGTTTTAATTTCGATTATACCGCTTGATTCCTTAACCTCAAAATCGGGTTCGCAAAAATCACGGAACCACACGCTCTGAGTCGGCTCATCGCAGAATTTGCCGTCGCTCTGAACCTCAACTCTCAGAAGGCAGGGAGCAATAACCGTAAGTCTTGTTTTATTTTTAACTATTGTCTGTTTTTCGATTGCAACGGGAGAACAGTCAATTTTAAATCTCTTTGAAAAGTTATCCATAATATACCCCTTTCAATTTTTCTGCTTTTTGAAATAACGAATCGCAAATATAAGCAAAACCGTACCGATAAGCGGATATATTGCCGTTACAAGCATACCTGCTTTAAGTCCGATTTGTTCGGCTGCGAGATTAAAACTTGCACCAAACTCCGAGGCAAAACTGCTTTCCGCAACCTTATCTACAACGATACCGAGAAGCTGCGGTGCAACCGAAGCTCCTAGGTCGCCACCCGCCGCCATAAGCGCATAAGCCGCAACGCCGACTCCCGGAACATTCTCCTCCATCATAATAAGCGCTCCGGGCCAAAGCATGGCGGTAAAAAG
This sequence comes from Clostridia bacterium, assembly GCA_017409265.1. Lineage (GTDB taxonomy): Bacteria > Bacillota > Clostridia > Oscillospirales > Acutalibacteraceae > CAG-177. The sequence goes on along the minus strand of JAFQSY010000025.1, from coordinate 48,584 downwards.
ACCGATCAAAGCGCAAGCGACAAAAGCAAAAATAACATTCGTTGAAAGACCTGCGACAAGGTAGCATACAGTTGCGCCGACCATGCCTGCGAGCAAAATTCTTGTTATGTTCTTGCCGTATTTGGCATATGTAATTCTTACTGTTCCGAGAAGAATCGCAAACATTGCCATGCCGAGAATATCGCCGAGTGTTTTATCAACATGAAGCGCATTTTCAATATAGGTTGAAACCCAGTTTGACATTGCGTTTTCGGCACAGCTGCCGAAGAAAATCGAGCCTACGCAAAGAGCAAGGGCAAGGGTTCTGCGTTTTGTACCCTTTGTACCTTCGGAATCTGAAGAAACATCCATATCGGGCATGGGCGAAAGCATGAACATAACCGCTGCCGCAATCGGAAGAGCTGCCCAAAAAAGAGTGAGATACATCCAATTATCGGCACCGAAAATCCGAAGAAACAGAGTGCTGACAACAACAACGGTGAAAACACCGAATGCATAAAGCGAATGAAGCAGACTCATATCCTTCTGCGGATTATCCGAGGGAATTGCCGCAATAACGGGGCTTAAAAGCACCTCTGAAAGACCCGCCGAAATTGAGAAAAGCACAGTTCCGACAAGCAGACCTGCATATGCATGCTGCGGAAAAAGATTCGGAACAAGGGCATAAATCAGCAGACCCGCCGAAGTTATCAGAGGCATGACTCTGACAACCTTTTTTATGTTAAAATATTTTGTGAAAGCCGTAAAAATTAAATCAACCGTAAGCTGGGTGCAAAAATTTGTAAGCACCAGCGTACCGAGAAGCGTATATGAAATGCCGTACATATCCTGAAGCGCCGCAAACAGCAGCGGGGGCAGGCTGAAAATTGATGACATCGTGAAATACGCTGTATAGCAGGCAAGTTTTGTTCGTTTGAAGTTTTTAGCGTTCATTGTGCACTTCCTCTGTTTATGTTATTCAATTGATTATTATAACATACTTTAGAAATTTTTCCACCTGTTTTCACAAAAATAAATGGCGCTGTTTTGCACAGCGCCATAAATTATATTAAGCGTTAAGCTCTTTTTCAAGAAGGCTTCTGATAACTGCGGGGTCGCCGTTACCCTTAAGCTCCTTCATTATACAGCCGAAGATTGACTGCATAGCCTTGACTTTGCCGCTCTTATAGTCGGCAACAGCCTTGTCATTTTCGCCGATAACACGGCGGACTGTTTCAAGAATGAAGCTGTTGTCAATCTTTGCATTGAGATTGTTTTCTTCGCAGAATTTGTCAACATCAACATTATTTTCAAAAACTGCCGAAAGAACCTTCTTGCCTGCTGCTCGGGTGATTTCTCCGTCCTCAACAAGCTCAATGATTCTTGCAAGCTTTGCAGGCTCAATATCAAGAGATGTAAGCTCAAGGCGCTTCATCTGACCCATACACTCTGTAAGAATCCAACTTGCAACGGTCTTGGGGCTTCTGCCCATAGCAACAACATCATCAAACATATCGGAAAGCTTTCTGTCGGACGAAAGAACCGCTGCTTCTTTTGCGGCAATTCCCATTTCCTCATAATATCCGCTCTTTTCCTCTGCAGTTGCAGGCATGCTTGCCTTGATTTCTGCAAGCCACTCGTCGTCAATAACGATGGGCATGAGGTTGGGGTCGGGGAAATAGCGGTAATCCGCTGCGGTTTCTTTGTTACGCATGGGGAAAGTACGGCGCTTAACATCGTCCCAACGGCGTGTTTCCTGAACAAGCATCTCCGTGTGTCGCTCGATGGCATCAACATGGCGCACCTTTTCAAATTCAATTGCATCCTTGATTTCTGAAAGTGAACTCATGTTTTTGATTTCCGAACGTACGCCGAGCTCATTTGAGCCTTCAGGACGTACGGAAATATTAACGTCGCATCTCATTGCGCCCTCTTCGCATTCGGAAATGCCTGCAAACTGAAGGCTTGACTTAAGCTTTTTGAGATATGCAATAACCTCATCCGACGAACGGAAATCGGGTCTGCTGACGATTTCGATAAGGGGAACGCTGGTACGGTTGAAATCAACAAATGAAGTGTTGGTTGCTTCGTCATGAACAAGCTTACCTGCGTCCTCTTCAACGTGAATCTGCTTGATTCCGATTGTTCTTTCGCCTATCTGCACACTGCCGTCAACACAGATGGGATGGAACCACTGTGTTATCTGATAAGCACAGGGAAGATCGGGATAATAATAGCTCTTCTTATCGAAGGTTGTGTACTGATTTATTTTGCAGTTGAGCATAAAGCCTGCCTTAACTGCAAGCTCGATTGCGTGCTTGTTGGTTACGGGAAGCATGCCTGGCATACCGCTGCAAGCAGGGCATACGCAGTCATTGGGCTCCTTGGGGCTTGAGTGACCGCCGCAGGAACAGAAAAGCTTTGAATCGGTGGAAAGTTCAACGTGAGTTTCCAAACCTATAACAAGTTCGTATTTCATTATTTACACCTCCACACTTTTTGCAATGCTCAGAAGCACACTCTCTTTATATGAATCCGCAATAAGCTGAACACCCTTTGTTACCATTGCAGGCATACCCGTGATTGAGGGAATTGCGGTGAAAAGGCTTTCTTCATAGACCTTTTCGAAAGCATCGGCGGTATCATAAGGCTTGTAGCTTACCTGTGAGCATGCGGGAGCAAGAATTGCGTCATAGTCTGCAAGGATTTCTCTTGCCTTATCGCATACAATACGGCGGATACGGAGCGATTTATCATAGCACTTTTCGTATTTTGCCTTTGCAAGAACATCGGAGCCGTAAATAATCGTTGCCTTTGCAAGGAAGCCCATTGATTCGGAACGGCTCTTTACATAAAGCTCGTCAATGTTTTTATATTCGGGGGTTCTGTACCCGTACTTAACGCCGTCAAATCTTGAAAGGTTATTGGTGGTTTCGGCAGACATGAGAATCTGCCATGCGGTTTTAGCCTGTTCAGCCATACCGAGGGAAACTTCTTCAACCTTTGCGCCGAGCTTCTTAAGGCTTTCTGCAAAGCCATCAATCTTTGCCTTAACCTCTGCGCTTGCAGCATCATAAAGCTCTTTTGCGATGCAGATTTTCATTTCTGCAACATTTTCTTCTGTTGAATATTCATATTTTTCGGCAGGAAGGCTTGTGCCGTCCTTGCTGTCATGACCTGCAATTACAGAAAGAATCTCTTTTGCATCGTCGGCATTTTTGGCGGTAACGCCTATCTGCTCGCCCGAGCATGCGCATGCAATGATACCGTAGCGTGAAACGGTACCGTAAGTGGGCTTGATAAAATCAACGCACGAAACTGCTGCCGCACGTCTGGGAGCACCGTTAAGGTCAACATTAAGCGCCGCCTTAACCTTGCCCGATGCAACAAGCGATGCTGCCGCACCGACAAGGCTGCCGTTTTCGGTTTCGGGAGCAAAATATGAAGTTTCGCCCATAAGGTCAAGACCAAATTCACCGACATTTGTTTTACCTGCGACTGCATAGCCTGCCTTTTCAAGTCTTTCAACAGCTTCTGCGCTGAAAAGGGGCTTGAAATTCTCAAGCATTTTTGAGCCTGCTGTTGCAGGAACATCTTTTACAAGGATTGTATCGTCTACGGCAATTTTACCTGCCGCATTTATCTCGTTAATATAAATCATTTATCTGCACCTCACTTCACGAGTCTGGGAACCTGCCAGCTGTCCTCGGTGCTCTGGGGAGCACCTTCAAGCAGGTCTTTACGGGCAAAGGGCTGATTTCTGCCGTCATTTCTCAAAACGTTTGTCATGGGCATAACATAAACCATTGCTTCAACATCGGCTGTATCGGTTTTTCCGAGCTCAGCCTCGTTTTTGCCCATCATATCGAGAATCTTCTGCATCTTTTTCTTCTCGTCTGCGTCAAAGCTGAGTTCGTTTACGCTCTCAAGCTCCTTGAGCCAGCCTTCCTTGGTCATGGCGCCGCCCTTTGCGGAATTAACGGTAGCGGTAAATGCGGAGCTGTCGCTTTCAGAGCCTGAAATCTCAACTGCGCCGCCCTTGCCTCTGATGCTGACGTTTGCTTCAAAGAGCTGAAGCTCCGTAACCTCGCCGGGTGCACCAAGCATCTGATCCTGCGCCGTTCCGTCAAGCGGGAATGCAATAACATCTCTGATGGTTTCGGTATCCGCAAGAAGCATGATAATTCGGTCTACGCCGGGTGCCATACCTGCATGGGGAGGAGCGCCGAACTGGAATGCGTTATAAAGTGCGCTGAAGCGTCTTTCAACCTCATCCTCACTGTAACCTGCGATTTCAAAGGCTTTTCTCATGATTTCGGGGCTGTGGTTTCTGACCGCACCGGAAGCCAGCTCAATGCCGTTACATACAAGGTCGTACTGATATGCAAGAACCTCGGTGGGGTCTTTTGTTTCGAGTGCCTCAAGTCCGCCCTGAGGCATTGAGAACGGGTTATGAGTAAAGATAATCTTATCTGTTGTTTCGTCACGCTCATACATGGGGAAGTCAACAACAAAGCAGAACTCAAACGCATCGTTTTTGATAAGCTCAAGCTCATTGCCGAGCCATGTGCGGATAACGCCTGCGTTCTTATCGGCAACATCGGAAATATTGTCGCAGATAAAGAAGATTGTTTCGCCTTCCTTAACACCCGTAAGCTCAACAATTTCTCTCTTTTCTTCCTCGGTCATGACTTTGCTGATGGGGTCATCCTTGAAGCCGTAGTTTGCGGCATCGAGAAGAGTGATGTGGGCAAGACCTGCCATCTTTGCCTGCTTTGTTGCGAATGCAAGTGACTTGTCAAAGAACCATCTTTCGTTCTTGCAGGGAGCAACGATAGCTCTTACAAACTTGTTCATGAAAGGCTTGAACTGAACTCTCTTGAACATATCGGTAAGGTCGCAGATGATAAGGGGGTTGCGAAGGTCGGGCTTATCCGAGCCGTATTTTGCCATTGCCTCTGCATAAGGAATGCGTCTGAAGGGCGATGCGGTAACCTTCTTATCCGAGAAGGTTTTGAAAATATCGCTTACAACGCTTTCACAAACCTCAAGAACTTCGTCCTGGGTTGAGAATGCCATCTCAAAATCAAGCTGATAAAATTCACCGGGCGAACGGTCTGCACGGGCATCCTCATCTCTGAAGCAGGGTGCAATCTGATAATACTTATCAAATCCCGAAACCATGAGCAGCTGCTTGAACTGCTGCGGAGCCTGCGGCAGAGCATAGAACTTGCCCGGATGCTTACGGCTGGGAACAAGGAAATCTCTTGCGCCTTCGGGTGAAGATGCGGTAAGGATGGGGGTCTGAATATCAAGGAATCCCCTCTCCTCCATGAGCTTTCTCATGTGGCCGATAACTTTTGAACGGAGCAAAATATTATTATGAAGAGCAGGATTTCTCAAATCGAGAAATCTGTGCTTAAGACGGATGTTTTCATTAGTATCGGTTGAGCCGATTTCGAAAGGAAGATCACGGCTGCATACGCCGAGAACATCGAGCTTATCCGCAACAAGCTCAACAAGACCTGTTTCTATCTTGGGATTAACGGTGCTTTCGTCACGCTTCGTAACAACACCCGAAACCGAAATAACAGTTTCTTTAGCGATGCCTTTAAGAAGATTTTCGTCATGAACAACAACCTGTGTTACACCTGTTTCGTCACGCAAATCAACGAAAAGAACACCGCCGTGGTCACGGATAACGTCAACCCAGCCTGCGAGCTCAACTCTCTGACCGATATGGCTCTCTCTTATTTCGTTGCAACGATGAGTTCTGTACATTTTATCATACCTCCATTAGGTGGTTTCTCTGTATCATATTTATTATTAAACAAAACAAAAAAGCCCCGGGAATTCCAAAAAGAAATTCCCGGGACGAGTTATAGTTATTATACCCGCGGTGCCACCCGTATTGATATCAGAAAATGATATCCGCTCTTTTTATTCTGTTTTGGGGAACCGTTGAAGTGTTGCCGCGCTTACTACTCATCTGAAGTGCGCTTTCAGCCTGTGACGCACTATCTCTTGCAGACTTTCCGAAAAAGGCGGGTCTTCAAATCGCATTATAACAAATTGAAAATGCGTTGTCAATCGTTATTATTTAATAAATCTTGGATTTTATAAATAATCGTTATGTGATATTTTGACGTAAAAAACTGTTATTTATGCTAAAAATCATTGCAATAATTACAATTTCATATTATAATTCTATTATTAACACGATCGGAGGAATTGAGATGATTAACGAAACCGAAAGAACCTATGTGCCGTTCGGCAAATGGAAAGAAAAATCAAAGCAGACGGAATACACCCAAAACACTCCCCTGCTTGCGCCCGACGGAACTCTTCTTGCCAAGGGCTGGGCAAGACACAATGTTTTTGAATATAACAGAGATTATGTCAAATCAGGCATCATGAGCCGAAAAGAATGGGATTTTTATCAGGTCTGCAACGGCAAGCTTATGGTGCAGATTAACTTTGCAAACATTCATATCGGCGGATTTGTCGGCGCAAAGCTTGTTGACATAGAAAACGGCGAGGTTATCATCGACACCGTTCAGTATTTCCTCGGCACGAACAAGCATGTTCCCCCTGCAAAAGGCGACGTTCCCAACAGATATAAAGATAAAGTCGGCAAAGCCGATTTTGATTTTGACACTAAGGAAACATCAAGAAGACTTTGGTATAAGGTTGACCATAAGGGAACTCCCGTCGAATGCGATTTCACAATGGATATCATGCCCGGTCTTGAAAACATCACAACCGTTCTGCCCTTTGATGAGAGCGATAAGAAATATTTCATGACCACAAAGCAGATGTGCATGCCCTGCGAAGGCACATTCAGAATCGGCGATGATACCTATGTTTTCTCAAAGGCAGACAGCTTCTGCACCCTCGACTGGGGCAGAGTAAACACCGTTCATAAAATGGTCTGGTATTGGGGCGCAGGCTCAACATATCTGACTGATGCCGAAGGCAAACAGCATCTTTTCGGCTTTGAAATCACATGGGCAATCGGCAACGAATCGAACGCTACCGAAACCTGCCTTTTCTACGACGGCAAGGCTCATAAATTCGGTGCGGTTGACGTTGAAACCTTCCCGAAGCCCGATAAATATATGCAGCCCTGGAAATTTATTTCCGAGGACGGCAGATTTAACCTGACGATGAAGCCTTTCTATGACTATCACACCGACCTTGACCTCAAAATCGGAAGAATGCACACCCATCAGGTTCACGGTTTATGGAGCGGCGACGTTACCCTCGATGACGGCACAAAGCTCGAAATCAAGGATATGTACGCTTTCTGCGAATATGTTGAAAACAGATGGTGATTATATACTTTAATTGATTAAACCCGCCTGCCGTATTTTAAACAGCAGGCGGGTTGACCACTTTATTCAAAAGTGCAAAAACAACAAAATCAGCAGCGGGAAAGGGCAGCATGAATAACCCTGATACTGCTGCTTTTGTATTTCTCGCACGTTTGAAATCTTTTTTTATTTGCTGTCACCGTTCTTTCTCACAGCAAGCTTACCTGCAATTATGTAAACTATCGGAAAAAGTACTCCTGCAACAGGCCACAGAATCCAGGTAAAATTCCACTCACCGCTGATAAAGCTCCACACAAGATAAATTGCCGTTGCCGCAAGCCAATAAATCGCTGAAACATTTGAATTTGCTACGTCTTTTTTCTTGCCTTCAGTCGAAAACTCATCAACTTTAAGAAGCCTATGCATACTACGGCTGCGCACGGTTCCGATTATATAAAGCATAACCGCAATCCCGACAATAACAAGAGTAATAACAACAGAAACACATATTGCGAAGCCGTTGCCGAAAAACGCAGCAATAAGAATCGGCGTGGGTGAAACAACGCAGAGGCAGGTAGCAATAATATTGGTTGCAACCCCAAACGGGGTAAACTGCGCGTCCTTTTCTTTTACCATACCCGCAACTCCGTATTCGGTTTCAAAATCTCTTGATAAATATTTAAAAGGGGAATTTTTAAAACCGCAGTAAGAGAATATTCCGATTGCCGACGCAACAAAAAGAAGCAGAACAATAATTCCCATAAGGATTGCAAAGCCGGTTGGAATATTATAGAAAAACGGAGCGGCTGAAAGAATAATCAGTGCCGCAGGCGAAATTATACAAAGAAAAACGCCAAGAGCAATAAGCAATGATGCCTTTTTTCGGTGTTCAATATACTCGTTTGCTTCGGCAAAGGTGACCCTTTTTATTCCGGAGGCAGAATCTTTATGGGTGAACTCCTCGTTTTCAATATCATCCTTAAGAAGATAATCCGTAGTAACTCCAAAAAGCTCGCCAATAAGCAGAATTTTCTCAAGTTCAGGTACAGATTGGGCACTTTCCCATTTTGAAACCGCCTGTCTTGAAACATTCATTTTTTCGGCAAGTTCTTCCTGCGACCAGCCGTTCTTTTTTCTCATCCGAATAATTTTGTCGGCTAAAATCATTTTCTTCACCTCGTTCAAAAATTTGGCGGACCGTCCTCCGTTGACCTCATTGTAGCCTGTTCAGGCGGTTGCAATCCACCAAACGGTGCATTGCAATGTGTCAACCGACGGTTGCATTCCGGATTTTATAGTGTTTTTTGCGTTTTTATTTTATCATATCGGTAAATTAATAACAAGATTATCAATCACATCTATTTTTCTTGAAAACAGAGTTAATCTGTGATAATATATTTTCAGAATATTGTTCCGGAGGTAAAATTAATGGCAACTTTCAAAGCTGTTATATCCCTTTTTCAGGTAATACTTTTTGCCGTCGGTTTGGTTCCCGTCAGCACAGATATTGACTACGGCGGAGATACATATAAAGCTCCCGAAATATCATCTCCCATGTATATCGCTCAAAACGGAGAATCGGACTTTTCAATCGTGACGGCGGAAAATCCCGACGAATGCATTCTTACCGCCGCCGACGAGTTTCAGACATATCTCAAAAAAATCTGCGGTGCAGAGCTTGAAATCATTACGGAAAATGAGCTTTCCGAGGGTGAAAAGGCAGTTATAATCGGTGATACGGAGATTTCAAAAGAAATAACCGATACAGATTGTTCTAAAATCGGTAAGGACGGCTTTCTTCTGTTTTCAGACGGAAATTATCTTCTCATAAACGGCTCCGACAGCAGAGGAGCGCTTTACGGCGTCTATACCTTTCTTGAAGAATATCTCGGCGTGCGCTGGTTTACACCCGAGCTTGAGGTTGTGCCCGAAAACAAGGACATCGTTATCGACGCCGGCATAAACCGCATTGTTGAGCCGTCTTTTGCAATCCGTCGAAACGACTGTGCAGGAACAAATAACGCCCACCGCGCGAGAACAAAAATGAATGTTTCTTTCTGGAAAGAGGCTCACGAATACGGCGGTGCGCTGACCTATGTTTTATGGGATGTCACTCTTGACAAGCTTGTTCCCGATGCTCTTTTTGCCGAGCATCCCGAATATTTTGCCCTGCAGCCCGACGGCAAACGCAGCACCGACCATGTATGCCTTTCAAATCCCGACGTACTTTCAATTGCAGTTGAAAACGGCAGAAAAGCGATTCTTGAATGCGAAAGAAAAACCTCAAAGCACATTCACATCGGTCAGAAAGACAATATGAATTACTGCCGTTGTGACTTATGCGAAGCACTCTATGAAAAATACGGCTCGGTCTGTGCGCCGACCCTCATTTTCACAAATAATTTCGCAGATGCTCTCGATGATGAGTTCCCTGATTTTACGTTTACATTTTATGCATACAACGAAACCGACAGACCGCCCACGGACATGACTCTCCGCTGCAACAAAAACGTTGTACCCGTGCTCTGCGGACTTCACAAGGCATGCAGAAGCCATTCTCTCACCGAATGCGGTGCAATGGACGGAATCGAAAACGAAACATTTGATATGCTTTACGGCGACCCGAAACCGCAGATTGCCGAGGATTTTGCAAACTGGGTCAAAATTGCAGACACCACATACATTTATGATTACACAATAAACTTTCTCAACACGGCACAGTTCTTCTCGAATTTCGAAACCATGCAGTCCACCATGAAATACATGCACGATATCGGCATCACTGGATATATTTATAATTGCGGTGACGGACATTACGCAGCCTTCAACGAGCTTCGCAACTATCTTCTCTGCAAGCTTCAATGGGACGTCAACTGTGATGTTGAATATCACATGAACGATTTTCTCAATGCATTCTACGGCGAAGATGCTGCTCCGTATATCAAGGAATATATCGACCTTCAGACTGCACAGACAAAGGCGACCGCCCATGCATTCGACTTTGACTGGCATTATCAGGCAGGCTTCTGCTCGCCCTATGCCGTTGCAAAAAGCGACCTTCTTTTCGACCTTGCGCTGAATGCTGATGTTACCGAGAAGCAGAAATTCAACATTGAGATTGCAGAATTGAGCTGGAGATATTATAAATCCAACCTGTTCATGGGCGAATTTATTTTCCTCAACCCATTCAGGCTCAAGGAAAACGAGAAGCTTTATGACGATTTCAAGTCGCATGGACTTGACAGGGTTTCGTCCTTTGCAACAATTCCCGAAAAAAGTGAGATTGACTTCATGGACAGACCGTTCAATTGGGGTAAATAAGATAACGGCAGTCACCCGAAAACCGGTGTGACTGCCGTGATTTTTTTATTTGCTCGGGGTTCTGCTCATTTCAAAAACAAGCTCGCCGCCGTTCATAAGCTTTGAATGGGTTATGTAGCATCCGTCAAGCTTTTCTCCGTTGAGAGTAACGCTGCTGACGTAAATGTTTTTATCACCCTGATTTTTCGCCGTTATTTTCAGCGTTTTTCCGTTTGAAAGAGCAATTTCAGCGCTGTCAACACAGGGTGAACCAATCCAATATTTATCGCTGCCCGCAACAGGGTAGAATCCCATTGACGAGAAAACATACCATGCGCTGACCGTTCCGCCGTCATCGTTGCCGTCAAGACCGTTGATATCCGTACTGAATCGGTTTTCGAGTGTCCAGCGCACCCATTTCTGCGTCAAATCCGCCCTGCCTGCGTTGCTGAAAAGATATGGCGTGTGAATATTATGCTGATTGCCTATCCAATATCCGTCGCCCGGGTCGGGTGCAGCTCTTGTCAGCGAAGCATCCTCCATGAAGTCCTCAAGCTCGCTCACAAAATATTCCTTTGAACCGAAAAGCTCAATCATTCCGTCAATATCATGAAGCGCACTCCAGCGCCATTGCCTTGCACTGCCTTCGCAGTAACAATCTGCGAATTTCTTTATCATAACCGCATCATAGAATGTTGTTATATACGGGCTGAAGTTCCATACAAAGCTTCCGTCTGCGTTTCTCGCCTGGAAATATTTTGTTTCGGGGTTAAATACATTTTTATAATACATGGCTTTTGCGCCGTATTTTTCGGCATCTTCATCCTTGCCGAGTGCCTTTGCGAGAGAAGCAATCGCCGCATCCGCCCACGCATATTCAAGAGTACGGCTGACAGACTTATTGACCCCGTCCGTATCCTGCGGAATATAGCCGTATTCGTTATACTCCTCAACAAAATTTCTTCCGTCCTTGCTTACTGCATTGTCGGAGGAATTTTTCATATATTCAAGTGCCGCTTCGGCATTAAAATCCGTAAGGCCCTTAAGATAGCTTTCGGCAATAACTATATTTGCAGCATCGCCTATCATCGAGCCTGTATAGCCTGCGCCCATCGGCCATCGAGGAATAACACCGACACCCTGCTGCGCCATCGTTACAAGACTCTTAAGGCAGTCCGTCTGAATATCCTGCGCGATTATCGTATAAAGCGGGTGCGTTGTTCTGCATGTATCCCAGAGTGACATATCCGTTCTGTAAGTATATCCCTCAGCAACGTGTGTTTTCTTATCAAAGCCGAGATATTCGCCGTTGACATCGGTGAAATCCGTCGGCATAATCATGCTGTGATAGAGTGAGGTATAGAAAATGGTTTTTGTTTCGTCGTCACCGCTGATTTTAATTGAGGAAAGCCGTTCCTCCCATGCCTTAGCAGCATTTTCTCTCACGTCATCAAACGAAAGTCCGTCTGTTTCGGATTTGAGATTCAGCATCGCATTCTCTTCGCTGACATAGCTTATACCGATTTTCATTTCAACGCTTTCATCTTTGAGTGATCCGAAGTTGAGGTCGATGCCGCAGTCGGATTCATCGGAATTGATTTCATACGAAACAACAGGCTTATCCGTAACTGCGACAAAATAGACGGGAAGTCCGTCAAATCTGCCCGCAAACTGACCCGCAAGCAGGCATCCGCCCGTTATAACTCCGCTTTCTTCATCATATTCAACATAGCCGTTGCTTGATGTATGATTTGCAGCAGCGCTTGTAACATCAATATAAAGCCTTGCATCGTCAGAATCGAAAAAGCTGTAACGGTGAACGCCCGTATGGGTATCTGCGGTCATCTCCGCAAGACAGCTCACCGTCGGCAGATACACCGCATAATATCCGGGAGATGCGGTTTCCTTTGAATGGGAATAGGTCATTATTGCAGGTTCATTATCGCCGATAACGGGTGTTACTCTGAAATGCGAATAATCCTCCGCACCCGTACCCGAAAGTCTTGAATGGCTGAAACCCTTGATATGACCTTGCTCATAGTAATAACCCGATGTATTCATTTTGGTTATGTATGCACCGCCGACAAAGCAGGTGTCGGGGCCAAGTCTTACAGCGCCGAAAGGCACTGTTGCCGCCGGACTTAACATGGCACAAGTCCAAGGAGTTCCGCCCGTACCGATAAACGGGTCAACATACTGACCGTATTCCCCTGCAGAAACCTCGGGCATTTCGGCACTCTCATATTCCGCTCCGTTTATCATACCCATAAATATAGTTTCAACAGCAAGAAAAACAGAAACAAAAACCCTGATTATTTTCCACATAAAACTTCCCTCCAAGCTTTCAAGTTGTTATACCATCTACAATTATAATATAAGCCATGCCTATTACCATAATTGCCGTATACGCAGCAAGGACCCACAGTATAACTTTTTTGGCTATTTTACCGTCATCGACCTTTTGAACGGCGGTTCCGCATTCGGGGCAGAAATCCTTATCGCCACCAACCTTTTTTCCGCACGACTGACATTTGAGAGTTGCGATTTTCACTCTCACATATATGTAAACAGGCAGCATATATAAATTAAAGAAAAAAGCCATGAATGCCCATCTGAACGCCTTCATATTATGTCGGTATGCATCAATGAAAATTACAGCGGCATATACAGCCGTTATTGCAACAATACAAATCATCGCAATGCCGCCCGTCACCATTGAAACAAGCATTGCACCCATTTCTGCGCGCCCCCTTTTTTTACAGACTGTAAATCACGGTCATAATAAGAATAACAAGGCATACAATGAAACACACCGCAAGGGCTGCAAGGAAAAATCCGAGCTTCGGTCTTACCGTATCAAGCTCAACTCCGCATTCGGGACAATAGGTTGCATCCTTATGTGTGTCCGCCATGCAGGCGGGACATTTTCTTTTAAAATATGTTTTTCGCGCAATCATGTAGGTGATAAGTCCTGGAATGTTCAGCGCAACACCGATTACAGTCCAGAAAAGCATATTCATTCCGCGTATTTTTGAGTCACGGTATACATAAACTCCGATTATTGCCGAAATTACTGCCAGCACAAACAGCGACGCAAAATATATAAAAATCGACACCAGCATCGTGAACACGCTAATCACCTCTTATGTTCATTTTACCAAAGCCTCGCCTTCCCATTCTTCATCGGGTTCAACGCCGAGAAGCTTTGCAACAGTAGGCGCAAGGTCAATAATATTGGCAGATTCAAAGGTTTTTCCCTTTTCAAAATCTCTGCCGTTGATGATAATTGGAATAATCATATCCTCGGCCATATCGCTGCCGTGGGTTCTGTCATGACCGCCGTGGTCTGACGTAATAATATATGTATACTCATCACCAAGCTCATTCATCAGCTTTTCGATATTATTCCAGCTGCTCTGTATAGCTTCCAGATATTCGTCTGTCATCCAGCCGTGGTTATGACCCTGCATATCAGGATATCCGAAATAAATAAAGGTGAAATCCGTATCATATTTTTTGAGATATTTTATTGCTTCATCCGTCAGCTCCTCGCCTGCCTGCTTATATCCTATGCGGCGGCCTGCATAAAAGCAGGCATGAGCAAGCGAATTGGGGCGTGATACATCTCGGATTTCTTCCCAGTTATAAAAAATTGCGCACTTTTTATCCGCCTGCTTTAAAACTTCGCAAAGACCGTTAATGGGTCTTACCTGCGGAACATAGGTGTTGGTTGTTGTTCCGTGTCTTTGCGGGGTTACGCTGTGAAAAAGCGAAATATGGCATGGCAGGGTTACGGAAGGATATACCGTTTCAGCACTCATGGTATATGCGGATTCGCCGATAATTCTCTGCGCATTCTCAATTCCTGCCATTGAATCGGGTCGCATGCCGTCAGCTAAAATCATTATTACTTTCATTTCAATCGCCCTTTTCTGCTTTATTTTATTTCATCAAGGCTGATACCCTTTGTTTCTTTTACTTTAAGTACAAAAAGTATTGCGGCAACTGCAACCGTCGGAACAGACACAGCAAGGCATGCCCACCAAATCGGCATAATTGTCATACCGATTGTTGTGCTTGCATACCCGACAACAAGACCGATAATAACAAGAAGTCCCTCTGCACCGACAACCGATGCGCGGATATCCGTCGGCACCTTTTCGGTCATCATAACATTCATGTAATCTCTGCCAATCCAATATGAGCCCTGATAAAGACCTGCGAATGAACCGACAAGATAAGGATTCCAGCCATTCAGAATACCGGCAACAAAAAGAATATATCCGATTACACAGGTTGCCGAAAAAAGAGTGACCGTTGTTTTTCTGCCTGCCTTATCGGCAATAAAGCCCGAAAGAAAGGTTATTGAAGCATAAATCACGGGTACCATAAACAGCGCCTTGGTAATATCGCTCGTGCTCATTCCGGCACGGTGCATTGAGGATTCAAAATAGAGCGCGATTGCGGGCATTGCGGCATCAAAAATAATGTGAGCAATGATAAGCATTTTTGTATCCTTATTTGCAAAGATATACTTAACGCCGTTGAATACACCGGACTGATTTCTCTGCGCTTCCTTCTGCTGCTTTTTAAGAGCCTTTTCCCTCTGTCTGTCCTCATAGGAACGTGAAAGATATTCAATTCTCTCGCCGATGAAAACCTTTGTGTCTTTTGCAAAAAGAATAACAAGCACAACCGCCGCAAAGCCAATCAGCGCAGGCACAAGAAAAATCTCTCGCCACTTTGTCGCATCATCGCCCATAAGCATATCGCGGAGCGTAGGAATGAGAATAACGCCTAAAATACCAAAGCTTTTAAGGAAGCTGTAAATCTTTGCGCGGTGCTTGTCGGGAGCTTCTTCAAGAATATAGATAATCTGGATGTCGTGTCCCATAAAGAAGCTTATAATCGCAAAGCCGACAAGGAACATTATGTAGCTTGACGAAAGATGAATCACCATAAGTCCCGTTGCCATTCCGAGGGTTGAAATGGCAAAAAGCGGTTTTCTTCCCCATTTATCGGCAAGCGCCTTATAGAACGGAGTGAACAAGCCGAGAACATAAGTAAAAACGCCGATTCCCGAATGGAAAGCAAGGCCGTCCTCATATGAATAATATTTACCCATAAAGGGATTGTTCACAAAAAATTCCGTAACAAATGATGACTGTACGGTAACAGTCAGGTTGCTCGTTACCTCATCGAGGATATTGACAATAGCAATCAGCACAATCAAAACAAAGAAATATTTGCTGCCCGAGCTGCGGCTCTGCATCCTTTTGAGCCTTGAAAGCTCACGGCTCTCGCTTTTTAAGATTTTTTCAGTGGTTTTCATATGTATCTTCCCTTATAAAACAATTATTTTTATACTATCTTCCATTTTTGCTGCATGATTACGCAGGGCTTATCTTCAGCTTCGGTTGCATAAAAAACGGTGAGCAAGGTTCCGTCTGAAAGTTCAACGGTTGAGGGATAGCCTATATCGTCACTTGCGGTGTTTTTATAAATGCGGATATCCTTTTCCCAGCTTTCTCCGCCGTCAAGGCTAATCATCGCCATGATTCCGTAGGGCTGTTTTCTTCTGCCGTATGTCGAAAGAAGAACGCCCGAGCTTAAACGGATAAGATGAGGCGGTGCTCCACCCGTTTTATCAAGAAGCATTTCGGGCTCTGTCCAGGTTTTGCCGCCGTCATCGGAAACACTTTGAAAAACGGTAAACAGTTTTTCGTCACCGCCATTGAAAAGCTCTGCGTTTTCACCTCTGATTTGGCAGATAAGCCTGCCGTCCGGAAGCTCAATCAAATGGGGCTCATTGAGAACAACATTTTTATCTGATGCCGTTATTTTGCCGATAAGCTCGGTTTCACCGCTTTCCGTATCAAGACGGCGCACTTCAATGCCGCCGAAAACATCGTCAAACCTTGTTCCTGCCCACAAAACCGTTCCGTCCATAAGCTGTACCGGTCCGTGAGGAGAGGTTACGGGCGAGCGAAAAATCCTTCCGAATGTAATTCCGTAATCTCTGCTTATACGGAAATTTGATCCGAGATATTTTTCCTCATCCGCCTTGGTCATTGTATCTATATAGCTCTGAACAAAAGCGTTATCTTTATTGTGCAGTCTTTGCATATCGGCAGAGTTATTGAACGAGGTGAAAATAACTCCCTTTTCGCCGAAAGGACAGATTCCTGCATCCCTGTCATCAAGCGGAGTATCAATTACGGGCGCAGGCAAAGTGTATGTTTTGCCGTTATCATAGCTGTAAGAAATCACGGCTTTTCCGAACGGGCAGATATGCTCGATTCTGAAGCCCGAGGCGCCGACGGCAATTTTACCGTCCTGCAAAAGCACGGCAGTCGGCCAGGCAAAATATCCGTGGCGGCTGTCGGGATTTGACATTATTATTTTCGGTTTTCCGATAAGCTCAATTTTCATTCTGCACCTCTGTCTGCTGACTGTTATAAATCTTTTTCGCCTGAAAGAAAGCAATAACAATGCAAATAAACGAATAGACCGAATAAATGAGATATGTTGTCATTTCGGGCGTCTCACCGAGCATCTGAACATACAAAGCAATGCCGATTATGCCGTTGATTATCATTAAGAATGTATATTCAACAAAAGCGAACATCGTCAGGAAATAAATCACAATTCCGAGCAGGTTTGTCAGACTGTCAAGAAAAACATACTGCGATCCGATAAGCGGAAGAATAACCCACATCGCAATCAGAGCTGCAATAAATCCGACCGTCAGCAATATTCTTTGTTTTGCAGTCAGCTTACACAAAACAGTTGAGTGCTCCCATTTATTTTTGTTCCAGCGGATAAATGTCAGAAGCTGTATCGGGAACGAAAAAAGAACTGCCGAAAAAAACGAGCCGTAAAGACCATAATAAAAATAAACCACGCCGTAAAGCAACGAGTTTATGCTGCCGACAAGACACGCATAGCGATTGACACGCGACTGAAGCAATCCGACCACAAGCGAAATATAAAGCGGAAGTATCCGCAGAAAGCTCTGATTAAAATATATTCCTGCCGCAGTAATCAACACCGCCGTACAGCCCATAAGTATGAAAATGAATATATCCTTCTTTGAAAACTTTTTGTTCTTTGCTTCGGGCAACCTTCGTCCCCTCCTTTTTCCTTAAAAACATTATATACGCATGTCCGATAAAATTCAATATATAAACGTACTTTGCATAAAAACAGCCTCCTTGTATTTGGTAACACCATTTTACAAGGAGGTCTGTGTTTTGTCGAATGTACGGAGATTAGTTTGTTTCAACGATAAAAGAACGGCTGCGAATGCAACCGTTCTCATAAATCTTATTCGTTTAACAAATCGCCGATTTTGACAAATTCAAGTCTTGCAAAATCTGCTTCGAATTCTTCAATAGTCTGAGTTTCACTTACACGGATATCAAATTTTTGTTCGCCTAAAACCGCATCTGCACAAAAACCCGTTTTGTTTTCAAAGGTATAAATATCCGCTTTTACAAAATCGGTATTTATAGTTTTTGTATACTCTGCACCTTCCATGTTTGCATAATAAAAAGGTTCAATGTTAACATAAAAATCAAAACCAAATCTTCGTGTTTCAGAAAATGACACAGATTGAAAAACTCTTTTTTCATTTATATAATAAGTCAAGAACACGTTATGTGTATTCTCATCTAAAACAGCAACATATATATTTTCTATATCGTCTAACAAGCTGTTAAACTTTTCCGTTGTGTTGACCATTTCAAACCAAGCCAATTCCAAACGTTTTTCTTCCAAGTAACTTTCAAATTCTGTATCAGACATTATTTCGGCAGCTTTTTTTAATGCTTTTAGAGTTTCTATATCAAACTGTAATGTATCTGTAGTCGGTGAATCGTCGTAACGCTCTAAAGATTTAGTTGTCGTTGTGGCATAAAATGTTTCCTTATGTGTTGCATTTTGTGTAAATGTAAATTCTTTGTTTTCTAAAGTTTGAGTTTCACTTTCATTATTAATTGATTCTACATATGACTCCAGCTTTTTTGTTGTACTGTTTTCTGCGATAATAGAGTTTTTACATCCGGAAATAATTACAAGCAAAAAGCATAATACAAAAAACAATATTTTCTTCATAGTTACCTCTCCTTTTTAATGATGCTCTGCCAAATGTGCTTTTATTGTTTGTTTACATTCATCACAAAACAACTCATCAACATCATAAGATTCGACATTAAACGGTAAATTCATTATGCAAAATGGCGCAGTCTTATTATCAACACACTCATCACAATAAGGGTTTTTACAGACATTTGTGGCAGGATCTTTTTCCGTAGCAATAATGATCTCTCGTTCCTAATTGGTGAGATGTTTCGTGAATAAGCTCATAAATACTATACTTGCGAATATTTGAATCTGATTTGTTTGTATATGTCTGTTTGTTTACTGTGTTTCCTGTTGTAAAGATGATTATAAAAGTTGGATTTCTTTGAGAGTTTGATCTTTTATGCCCATCCATAATATGTCCCGTCCATACAGTTTTTGCTGCATAATCATTTCCGGCATTATTCCCTTGGCTATACATAACTTCTCTTAATGTGTCGGTTGTCAAACAAGATTCTTTATCATGACTTCCGTTTTTGGGACACGAACTTGCAAGATTGTTTGACTTAACAGAACCATATCGCAAAATTTTACACTGATCAGCAGGTGATGTGTATGAATAAACGTACGGATTGATTTTGAGATTAAATAAATCTATCATTATATCATTCATAACAGAGGCGTATGTATAAATTTTATTTTCTGCCGAGCCAAAACGGATATTATAGCCTTGGTCATAATAATGATATTCCGTAAAAAGATAGTCAATTCCCGGGAAATCGGACAATTTGATAAATCCCCAAACCTTTTCTGCTTTATCTGAAACATATATCCATCCACTTCCGTCAGATAAATCACCACGAGCAACAATAGTTGTTCCCTTGCTGATTGTCCCTTTATCAAAATTCTTATAGCTACTGCTTTCAGGATTGGATTTTACAGTTATATCTTTTGTTGCTACAGATGTTTCTTTCTTTTTCCACGGATTTATAGAAGAAACAACGCATTTGTTTGTTTTTCCATTATATTTAGCCGTTACAGTTACAGTTCCGGGTTTTAAACCTTTTATCTCGCCGGTTTGCTTGTTAAGAGATATTATTCCATCTTGTGAAACAGACCAACTGAAATCTTCCGGGTTATTGTAATCCTTCAGGATTTTTTTGGAGCTGCCGACATAAATATTACTGAATTGCTGCACAAGATAGCTTTTATCAGAAGTTAACAAAATTTCATGAATATAGCCTTTTTTATCTGTCTTATTGACTTTTACCTTTACGTAATTGCCTTCATATCCCTCAACCGTAACATTTGTGTATACGAACACCCATGACACTATTGAACTGAAAAAGCTCGCTTCGCTGTGAAGCGGCGCAATAATAAACGGTGGTCTGACTTCTATAGTTGAGCCTTTTGATTGAATTTGTGTTTTTTCGTTTAAAAACATCGAGGAAATAAAGTTGGTTAACAAATCGCCAAATCTTGTGCCTTCGTTATAATTTCCATCGGAATACATATCAGCATCTGTATTGCCATAAGCTGTAGTAACACTTCCGAGCAAAACCAAAGCACATAAAGCAAGGGAAATGATTGTTGAGATAATTCTTCTAGTTTTCAATTTTTCACCTTCTTGATTTTAACATCTTGAACTTTAATTGTCAAATAACTAACCCATTGGAATCTTCTTCTTTCGTTCACTTTTGAAACCTATTTTTATAGAGAAATATATTTCTCCTGAAAATGTTTTCATATATATATGACGAAAAACACGAAATGTTACGCAAAAACTTTCTGAAAAGCTGCAACTTCTATGTTTTAAACAAAAAGAAAGGCAAAAGTTATGGAATATAACCACAGCTTTTGCCCTAAAGACAAAAACATCCTCTACCGTACGACAGAGGATGTTATGCTTTTACTTGCAATAAAATTTAATGGCTTCGGATATAAATTCCGCTGTACCTGCTCCATTTTTGTCGATGTTGGTTTTGAAACGTTCATCGGCCACATACATCTGACCTAACCCTTTGAGGATTTCAGGGGTGCAGGTGTAGAAATTATCGGTTATATATTGCTGAAGCTTTTTCACGAGTGACTGAACGGATTCGCTTTCGGAGGTTGCACCTTTTTTGAGTTCATCAGCAAACTCGGCAAGGCCTGCGTTCAGTCCTGCGTTTACATCGTTCCATTTGTCGGGGGAATATCCTGCGGTTTTTACTTGACTTTCCTTGTAGACATCCGTGTTACCCCAACGCTGTTTTGCTTCATCTGCATACTGCTTGCGTGCAGCTTCGTATTCATTATTATTAAATGTGTTCATCGGTATCCCTCCTTTCTCGGCTTCATTGAGGGCAGAAATCAGCCTTTCCAAACGCTCTTTTTTGAGTTTCAGCAGTTCTTTTTGCTTTCGGATTGCCGCTGTTTTGTCGTAATCGGGTGACGACAGAATTTCAAGTATACTTTTCAGCGGGAAATCAAGTTCACGGTAAAACAGAATTTCAACCATCCGCTCGAGCGATTTTTCATCATAATCTCTGTAACCGTTTTGTTCATCAACAAACGCAGGCTTCAACAGCCCGATTTCATCGTAATAGTGCAGCGTGCGCACGCTGACACCCGTCAACTCCGCAAACTCTTTGATATGCATTCTCATCACCTCTGGTATGATTATAAACCATAACGTAACGTGAGAGTCAAGATGGTTTTTATATGTTTTTTCGTCCAAAGTGACATCGGGTTGCTTTTTTGTTACTTTAGAATTTTTATTTGCACATATTGATTGCGAGATAATGTCTTCATGAAAGTTCATTTTCATATCTTTATTTCTAAATACTATATATAAATATAACACAAATGCTTTATCAATTAATGTATTAAAACAATCACAAACCCCTAAAAGGGGTTGATGCAGGCTTAGCCTCTGGAAGGGGCGTTGAAGGTTTAGCAGCGCATTACAATTACTGACAGCCGCTCCCGAGCAGATGTTTTATTTTGCCTACTTTGTCTTGCTACCCGTAAACGGGTCTATGTACTCTTTCATTGTGACTTGGTCTACTGCGTAATCTTCTTCAAGCTGATTCCTTATGTATTCTGCTATTTGCTTTTTGTTTCGTCCGACTGTATCTACGTAATACCCTCTGCACCAGAAACTTCTGGAACCGTACTTATACTTTAAATTTGCGTGTCGGTCGAAAATCATCAATGTACTTTTTACCTTGAGATATCCCATGAATTGTGCTACACTTATATGCGGCGGGATACTTACAAGCATGTGGATGTGGTCGGTACACGCTTCTGCCTCAAGTATTTCTACATTATTTTGCTCACACAATTTTCTCAATATCTGTCCGATATCTTTTTTCAGTTCTCCGTAGATTACTCTTCTTCTGTATTTTGGAGCAAAAACTATGTGATACTGACACCTGTACTTTGTGTGTGATGAACTTCTTATCTCGCTTTCTTTTTTCATAAAATTAAACCTCCTTTTATTTTAGTAATGCGGCTGCCAAACCACTACTATTATACTTGGAGGTTTAATTTTCTTCCATTCCTTTTGGGCTTGCTTTGAGCTCGCCCGTTTTGGCTTTACTGAAGTCTTTTTTGCCCCCGGCTGTACCGGGGGTTGTCTTTTGCTTAAGCATTAACACAATGGGCAGTATCAATTAGAAATTGATACTGCCCGTTTCATTTTTGTTATTTAACGATAAACTGTGAATCTGCGATTTCTGCAACCTCTTCAGCAGTTGTTGCTTTATTCATTCTGTCGGCAACCTTGCTTCTTCTTTCACGAAGCTCGGCGTACATAAGGTTACGCTTATCAGCCGTAATGGGATAGAAAAGCTTGGGAATGATGCCGAGAGCACCTGTGATAATGGGAACACCCGTACCGAGAGCGAAAATCCACCATTTTGTTCTGTCGGTCTGTGTTCCGACCGTGGCTCCCTGAACATATCCGATGCCCTTAAGAACAAGGCTGTTAATACTGCCCATAACTGCCTGCTGAAGCTTTGCAATTGTTGTTTGCGCAACGCCTATCATAGCCTCTGCTCGGTAGCCGTTTTTCCATTCGCAATAGTCCATTGACTCGTTGCTGATTTCCGCAGGAATAACTCGTCTTAAGCCGTAGATACACATCTCGAAGATTTCTTCAATACCCATCATCGGCAAAATAATATGCTTCTTCTGGAAGTTGTTGTTAATTGAACCTATGCCGAAAACAATCAGCCACAGCATATCAGTCCAGGCATCCTCAAAAATCCACAGAGCTTTTGTTGAAAATCTCTTTCTGAGCGGCTCAACAAAGCTGTAACTGATAAACTTAACCGGGAATGCCGGAATACCAACAATAGTTTTCCAGGTAATAGAGCCGATAACGTCGATATAGAAGTTTGTTCGGCTTGTGCCGACTGCGAAACCGTTAAGGAACGATGAAAGCACCTGAATAAACATCGGTTTGTTTGTAACGATTGCTTTCAAGCCCTGAATTACGCTTGGTTTCTTGATGGTCTGTGCAACTCTTTCTCTTGTGGTGAGGAAGAAATACAGACAGAACGCAGCGCCGAGAACTGCAAAGGAAACACCGAAGCCTGCGAAAAGCTTGGGAAGCTTGACCTTAATCTTATTGTTGATTATGAGGTCATAGATAATACCGAAAATCTGCTTCGGAACATCTTCAACAAAGTGCGACATAAGATTCGCCGTTGCAATAAGCCGCGAACGGTCCAACGGCTCGGGTGTTATCGTGGAACCGAAGCCTGCTCGGGAAATGGAGGTGAAGGTGTTAGCGGTTTCGGTGATGATTGACATTGCAAAATAGAAAATCCATTTGGGGAGATAATCGCCCGGAGTATCGGGGAAGATAAAGGGAATCAGCCAATACCATAATCCGAGTATTGTCAGCGGAATCTGACCGAGAAGAAGATAGGGTCTGAATTTACCCCAACGGGTTCTGGTTTTTTCAACAATAACACCGATAAATGTGTCGTTAAAGGTATCCCATACGGTTGCAACTATGTTCTGAATCGCAAGATAGCTGAAATCGATTTTTACAACGTCGTATATGTATCTGTCTTTAAAATCATTAATGTTCAGGCTCTGTGCCGTATCTTCAAGAACATAAGCAACTGTTTCTTTTGTGCCGACAAATCGTCTGTTCTTTAAAAGCGCCGATTTAGTAGTTGCTTCAACGTTTTCGTTCACTGTTGACATAACTTCACCTGCCTTTTTTATTTATGTAAAGGATAGCATATTTCTTATCTTTTTGCAATATTTTTAACGTATATTTATAAATTACCATAACTTGTACACATTGTAAGAAGGTTAAAGATGACACCGTACGGTATTTTTTAATACGCTGTTCATACCCTGCCGTAAAGACACTTCGTGGGCTCTTTTTCAATCACAAGACCGCAGTAGTTGCACATAATGCATTTTGCCGCCAGCTGACCGTTTTTCAGTTTTTTTGCAAGGTCAGGCTCACAGATAAACGGCCTGCACATTGAAACAAAATCAGCCTTCCCTTGCTCGATTATACTCTGCATATCGGCCGATTTATGTATTCCGCCAACTGCAATTACGGGAATTGAAACGTTCTTTTTGATTATTCCTGCGTTGTCAACGTTAAAATTCTCAAGAGGCTTGGGCTGCTTTATCAGCGGATTTACAAGATTTGCAACCGACAGCGCAACCTTGCTGAGAATTCCGGGGAACGATGCGCAGGGTTCCCTGTATTTAAAAACAGCATCCATCGGCATAAGCTCGCTTCGCATGGTGTTCATTCCGTCCTGAACGGTACCGCAGGAAACCTCTATTGCATCGCACCCTGCCGCTTCGAGCCTTTTGCAGATTTCAACGGAAGAATCAATTCGCATCCCTCCCCTTCTGTTATCCTCTGCGCTGAGCTTTATCCATACGGGAAGATTGGTTTTTTCCTTAATGCCTTTAATTATCATCTCAACTATTCTGCATCTGTTTTCCAACGAGCCTCCCCATTTATCTTTTCTTCTGTTTCCGTAGGGTGAAAGAAAATCGTGCAGCAAATATCCGTGACCTGCGTGAAGCTGCACCGCATCAAAGCCCGCCTTTTCAGCCATCGCTGCCGCTGAAACAAAATCATCAATAATGCAATATATTTCAGCTTCATCAAGCACTTTTGCCTTATCAGGATAAAATGCGTGCAAAACGTTTGACGGCGCTACTTTCTGATATCCTATAGCCTTTGACGAGGTCTGCCTTCCGCAATGAGCAATCTGAAGAACAACAGGCGTATCATGCTTATGCACGGCAGAGGTTAATTCTCTGTATTTCTCAATCACCGAGTCATCATAAATCTTCAGCATTCTCGGATACGGTGACACACCGTTTTTGCTGACGGCGGCATAGCCCGTAATAATACAGCCGATTTCATTCTTTGCAAGGTATTCGTATTTTGAAATCAGCTTGTCACTCGGCGCACCGTTTTCATCCGCCAGTCCATCGTGAGTTGCACTGCGTATAATTCTGTTTTTAACGCTAATTCCCGAAATTTTTGTTTGTTCAAAAAGCACGGCACTTACCCCTTTTAATTCCTGATAATGCTGGATTTTCATTTTGCCACAAGAGAATTATATATCAGTTTCATCATCAATTCAAGTGTTGTTTAAAACCGTTCAAACACAAAAACACCCCCGGAATACTCCGAGGGTGTAAACCTGTAATTTTACCAGACCACGCTTACCTTAAGGCCGTCAACGGTATACTCAACATCCTTGCGGTAATGGTTATCCATTGCTTCACAAAATGCATTGAGCATTTCTTCATCGGGCATTACAATCGTAAAGTGCATGGTAAGGCTGTTGGGGATGTACATTCTGTCACACATCTTAAAGCCGTTAATCCACCAATGGTACTGAGGCTCCTGATTAACAAGAAGCTCATCGCCGTGATAAATCTGAAGGCTCATTTCAAGAAGCTGATCATCGGTAGCGCAATCGTAATAAGAGCCCCACTTGTCGGGAGTTCTGTTGTAAAGACCAACCTCACCGCCGTTGGTGATAAGGTAATTGCCCTTCCAAATCTGAATCATCCACTCAAGTCCGTCATATTCAAACTCGAATCTGCGGGTAACGTAATGCCAGAGAAGAGGCATTGAGTTAGCTGCAAGATCGTACAGAATGCAGAATCCGAACTCTCTCATCCAACCGTCGATGGTTGCATAAACCATGAGGTCGGCAAGATTGTAGTTGAAACCGATGCCTACAAGGCCGGTACCATCAACGCCGGTGCACTCGCCTGTTACTGTGTTGATGAAAATACGGGGTCTGTATTCATCCGTACCGCCGTCCTTATAAGTAAGGCGAAGATAAACCGCATAAACGTCAGGGTCTGCCGCGGTGGGCTCAGAAACAACCTCACATTTTTCTATAAGGCTGAAGTAAGCGCCGAGGAAATAATAGAGGTTAGCCATTGTATTGTCGCCATTAGCCCAGCTTTCGTCGCGCTTATCGTACATCTGCTTTCTGAATTCAGCAGTATCAATCTCAAACACCTTGTTTGCAATTTCAGCAAGGTCGTTGATATCGGGAGCGTTGGTCAGAATAGAAACGATATCAAGACCGCAGTTTACCATAATATGGTTGCAGGCTTCGGTTACAAAATCGTCAACGGTAACCTCAATACGTTCAGGAGCAAAAAGCCACTGACCCGAAACAACCCTGAAAATGGTACCGATAACATTGTAGATTGACAGGAACTGTTCAGTAGTGAAAACAGGGATACCTTCATCCCACAGCTTTTGCTTATAATCGCTCAGGCTCATAAACTGAGGACGGCCCGATCTTACATCAGCACTGATTGCAAAGGTTGAAAGCACAGCAGACAGGCCGATAATCAAAGCCATAACAACTGCAACTGATTTTTTGAACAAACTCATTTTTCTTCTCCTTATTTTACAAAATAATACAATACGCATATAATCTACCACAAAATATTGCGTTTTTCAATAGTGATATTACACAAATTAATCTAATATTAAGAAACGCTGCGAAACATATGTTGTCAGTTTTTTCTTTTAAAAAAACAAAAAAACGTTTTTTCATCATCACTCCCCGTTGTCGCAAATCACCGTTTTCTGCCACAGATTCATATCTCTTCGGGGCTTTATCGGTATTCCTCAGATAAAACTTTGAACATTCAATCTTGTAGCTGTTCAGGTATTGATGAAAGATGATGTCCGCAGGTGAAATCACGTCTGCAGTCTTTCGTGAGCAATTTAAAAAAGTTCTACGGCATTTCAAGAAACAAAGCGCACTATGGAAGTAAACAAAAACGTAAAGTATTCCGAAGATATGTGCGCAAAAAGCCTTGTAATTCTAAAAAAATGCGCTCACATCCGGATAGACCCCGGCCGGACCCCCGAGCAGGTCAAAGAAACAGCCGACAGACTCAGGCGGGCGCTATAATCCCCGAAAGTCGCAAAGAGCTTGCGCTCCTTGCTTCTTTATTTACTGACGTTTCGCCAAAAATAAAACGCAACGGAATGGTACATACCGTTGCGTTTTTCGTCGTTTTCAGACGGGATTATGATTTGATATTCTATTCACTTTCATCAGAAAACAGATTTTTTCAGTCTTGTGTTCAGTATCATTGAGCAAAAGCGTTTGTCTGCATCTTCATCCTGCAGATATCGTAAACGCAAAGCCTCATCGCATTGCCGAAGCCGATGGGATCTTTCATGTATGCAAGCTTCAGCGAAAGAATTGTCTGCGGTGCGGAAATAACGTAAAGCATGGTAAGAATTCCGCTGTTTCTTGCGTAAACGGCAAGCGCAGGGTCAAGATATCCCTCTCCCGTGAGGTCTATACTTGCATCGGTAATAACGTAGCCGTCAAAGCCCCATTCTTCCCTGAGAAGGTCAACTAAAAGAGCTTTACTTCCGCCGCACCACTGAGCACCAATTCGGTTGTAAGCAGACATTACGCCCTTGGCTTCGCCTTCTTTTACCGAGATTTCAAACGGTTCAAGATAAAGCTCACGCAAAGACTGCTCGTTCAACCATGTGTAAAGTCCGTTTGATTGCCTGTTCTTTTCCTGTTCGTTTGCCGCGAAATGCTTAACAGTAACAACAATCCCCTTTGACTGCACACCTTTGATTACCGCAGCCGACATTTTGCCCGAAAGCAGAGGGTCCTCGGAATAATATTCATTGTTTCTGCCGCCCTGAGGACTGCGGTGAAGATTGCAACCCGGCGCATACCATACGTGAGTTCCAAGCTGATTGCCTTCCTCTCCGATTATTTTACCGAACTCTTCGGCAAGTTCATCGTTCCACGTGCAGGCAAGCGCTGTTGCAACAGGAAAAGCAAGGCCGCTTTCTCTGTACAGCAAACCGCCCTCACCCTTGATGCAGGAAGGTCCGTCATTATCTGAAGTTGAGGGAATGCCTAATCTTTCAACAGCCGTAGTTTCATAGCCGCAGTCAGTAATAAGGCTTATCATTTCATCTACAGTCAACTGGTCAAGGAAAGCATCCCACAAGCTTTCATCTTTTGCAACGTCTTGTAAAGTTATTACACCGTCCTTATGCTTAACACCTGTTTTGGGTTTTTCGCCGTCGGTTGCAGGCTGCGGTCTTTTATCACTGTTGAGAACTTCGTATGTAGCCATGTAATCCGTGGGAGGTTCAGGGTACGTATTTTCAACATCCGCTCTTGAAAGATACGTCAGATTGCCTTGCGCAAATCCAAAAAGATTTTTAACTTCATTACCCGAATCAGAATCAATTTTATAAACTTTCTTTTCAGGCACACGGTACGTAAACGTTTTTTCTGCATTTCGGACATCGTGTGAAACGTGAATTTTATATTCACCGCTGTCAAGCACCCACGCCTCCTCGGCAACAGAATCATAAGATGCCATATCTTCTACATCAAATGAGATTTCAAGCACTTCGCTTTTGCCGGGAGAAAGAAGTTTTGTTTTTTTGTATGCCGCAAGTTCAATTGCGCTCTTTTCAATTCCGCCCTCATAATAAGGCGCTGAAAAATAGACCTGTACAACGTCTTTTCCTGCCGCATCGCCAACGTTGGTAACTTCAACTTCTACGCTGATGCTTTTATCATCACTGCTATATGACCTTACGTCCCACTCAAATTCGGTATAAGAAAGCCCGTAACCAAAGGGATACATAACCTTCTCGGGCGCAAACGTTTCAAAGTATCTGTAGCCGACGTAAATGCCTTCACAATAATTCACAAAATACTTCGGGATACCGAAAACACCCTTATACATATAATTGCCGAAATTCTCCGAGGCTGGATGATCTTCAACGTCATACGAAACGGTATCGGCAAGCTTACCCGAAGGGTTCACCTCACCTTTAAGCACCTGACCGACAACGTCTGTTGCCACTTCACCGGGAAGCCACATAATCATCGCCGCTTTAATGCTCTCGTAGTCATCAAGCCAGGACATATCCATTATGTTTGATATGTTAAAAACAACAATAACATCCGAAAAGTTTTTACATACCTCATCAATCATTTGTGTTTCCGTTTCGGTAAGGTTAAGCTGTTTAACGCTGAGGTCCTTCATTTCGGTGCCCACCCTGCCGATAACAATAATCGCCGTCTGCGAATAATCGGAAGCCGCTTTCATTGTTTTTTCGCTGATTCTGTTTACGGGCATTTCAGACTGTCCGCTGCCAAAAAACTGTTTTAAAACAGTAATCACGTAAGATAAAAATCCCAAATCAAACTTCGTTCCCGTAAAACCGGCATATAAATTATAAAGCTCTTTATTGTATTCAATTCCTGCGTTTGTCAAAGCGTCATAAAATCCGATTGCATCGGACGAACGAACCGCACCCGAACCTGCAGCGCCCGCAAACGATATCGAACACGACGAGGCACCGAAAACGTTAACTTTATTATTCTTCAAAGGCAGAACCGAATCTTCGTTTTTGAGAAGAACAATTCCTTCCTCTTCAATTTGATAAGCAATATCAACTGATTTTGCAGTTGTATCTTCGGAAATAAGTTTGGATGCAAAAACTGCCGGAGAAAATGATGAAAACAATATTGCCATTGCAAGAACAACCGAAATAATGCTTGAAAACCGTTTCTTTGCCCCGTTTTTCATAACTATACCTCCTGAATTTCTTTATTTAACTATAGCATAACAAATCAATTATTGCAATCACTATATGAAACTTGAAAGCGCCGTTACTTTATCAAAGCATTTGCCGTGTTCAGACCCCTCACAAAGCTTATTTCACAAGGGTTTATGTTGCCATAGTATAAATCTTCAAGTGTTGTTTGTTTAATTCGATTTGCTCCTTTACAAATAGAAAAAGTGCAACAGGATTTTATATCCCATTGCACTTGATTATAAATATTTAGAATGATAGTTAAGTTATAACAAATCGTTTAAGAAATAATTTTATTCTAAATCTTTAAACATCATAAATTCTGCGGCTCTACCATTAAGTCTTTTCCTTGTTTCGGCAGATTTCAATACATTACCGTTACCCAAAAATTTTAGAACCCTTTGAAAAATATCGCTGTCATTTAAATCTAACCAAGTGAAAACAAAAAAATCTCTGGTAAAATCATCCGTTTCTGACGAAACCCATATACCTTCTTTTGAGGCAATAACCGAATACTTTGCTTTAAGTTGATTTGCATAACTTCTTGCTTGCATTTTGTATATTTCAAGGTCTTTTTCTGATGCTACTGTGTATTTCGCTTCTATGATAAGCTCTGCAGAGTGATGTCCAATAGAAATATTTGGGTGAATAACAAAATCAGGTATCAATTTAGAATTATTGTTACCGACGTGAATATGCAATTGTTGCGTATATTCATCTTCTGTATATCCGAGCTTTTTTAAAAAAGGTTTTATAAGTTTGTTTTCAACATCTTTTTCTCTTTTTAAATCACCGTAATCATTATTAGCTACAAACTCCAATCTCGGTAAATCCGATTTTGAAATATCAAGAAGATGATTATAAGCAGAAGGATAAAGTTCAACACCATTTAATCCTTGCATATTTTTTCTGACAATAGGAAGCTGTTTGAAAAATTTATCTCTTTCAAGAGTTTTTAAAGTTACTTTCTTTATTTTTTGCGGATTTGCTATATAAGTACATCTATAATAATAGAAAAACGGGTCATTAAATCCAGGCGAAACACTACGCCAAACAGAATTAATTGCACTTACAGGAGATTTAACATACATTACAATATTATCTCCAGCCATAGTATCCGGATTGCATTGCCAAGGAGTGATTATATTATCCTCATCAGTTAAAAATGAATCGTCTTTTTCGCCACCAATAAAATAAGCACATTTTGCAGAAGGTAAATCTTTAACTATATAACTATCTATACCGCCAATATATTTTGGTGCAAAATCATATATAAAAGCACAAAATTCGTACGGTGACATATTGTGCTTAAGGCGGAATTCGTTGAAAGCCACACACAATTCTCCATAATAGAAAAAGCGACCTTTGTAATCTTTTTTTATAGGCATTTCCGGAAGATTGATTCCAAATTCATTTGCAATTTTTTCAACAATATTAAAATTGAACTTAAAATAGTAAGGTGTAAATAATTCAGGACATAAATAAGCAAGAAATGTTGTGTAATAAGATATTCCGATTGAAAATTCTTCAAAAATTACTTTATCTGATAAATGATTACCGTCATCAATTCCAAAAAATAAAACATCAAGTAATTCTTGTGCTGAAAAATCAGTTTCTTCTGACAAATTTTCAAACGAATAGCAAGCATACATCAGTTCGTTTGATTTTAGGTCTTCGGATATTTGTAGAAGAAATGTCTTTAGTAAACGATTTACTTCTTTACTTGGACAAAACGCTTTATGAAGATTGCAGATTTTATAAGCATAGTCTTCTGTGAATTCATTTTCAATGTTATTTTTAAATAATTCAACAATTTCTCTTCCGCCTGCTTTTAAATAATTTTGCCATACATACTCATTGAACATATACACACCCCCTAATCTATATGAGTTTCGTTGAAGTAACTTTTTTTATTAAACTATACCATACTCACATCAAAAAATCTACTATAAAAACATAATCTGCCGACGGTGACGGATATTCTTGACGACCATAGGGATATTTATCTTCGGTTTGTCGTCGTCTTTTCGTCGTCGGAAGTGGGTTTTGGGGATAGTTTACTGTGGGTGAAAGCATAAGAAAAACCCCACAGAAGCGATTACTTCCATGGGGAAAATGCAAAATAAAAAAGGAACATCCTCAGCTAGCCGAAAGAATTGCCCTGTCAACAGGGTTAAATTCAATCTTATTGGATGTTCCTTAAATGGCGGAGAGCAAGGGATTTTTATCGCCTCGCTTTGCTCGTTGCGACTCGGCAAACTCTCCACCGGAGAGTTTGTTCGCTTGCGCGAATCCCCTCGCTGTTCGAATCCCTTTTCTTTATAAAAAAATCAAGAGAGATACCGTTTGGTATCTCTCTTGATTTCATGGCGGAGAGCAAGGGGCTTTTAC
The DNA here is from genome assembly GCA_017409265.1 of Clostridia bacterium. Taxonomy (GTDB): domain Bacteria; phylum Bacillota; class Clostridia; order Oscillospirales; family Acutalibacteraceae; genus CAG-177. The sequence continues at coordinate 16,403 of JAFQSY010000025.1, read as the reverse complement.
TGTCTATTCTTTATTCTTCTCGCTGTATGTTGCGTGTTTGTCTAATTCTTCACGGTGTAGTCCCACGCCCTAAAAACAGTCCACCGGACTGTTTTCTTAACGGGCTTTCGAATCCCTTGCTTACAAAAAAATTAAGAGAAACATCCTTGCGGATATTTCTCTTAATTTCATGGCGGAGAGCAAGGGATTCGAACCCTCGAACCGTTTTAGGCGGTTACACGATTTCCAATCGTGCTCCTTCGACCAGCTCGGACAACTCTCCGTATCTGTCAAATAATTATTAAAAACAGCATTGGCTATTATATATTAACCTTCAGAAAAAATCAAGCCCTTTTGCAAAATTTCTTTTATTTTTTTGTTTTTCTCCTCCCTTTTCTGCTTTCTTGACAAATATAGTGGCTTATGATAAAATTCTTATATTATTTATTTATGCTTTATAAGCATAGGAAAGAGGATTTTTTATGAAAAAAGCCGTTTGTATTCTTTTGTCGCTGTGCCTTCTTGTTTGCTCCTGCGTTATTGGCGCTTTCGCAAACGAAGAGCCCGACCTCAGTTTCGCCGTTGCCTCAGACCTTCACTACAACATCCCCAGAGAAGTGCTTGAAGGCGAAATAGACGACCCCATTTACTGGTACGCCAACAGGCGCTGCGCTATGGAGGATGAAAGCGGTTTTATTATTGACGAATTCCTTAAGCAGTGCGGCGAAAACGATGAAATTGAATTCGTTCTTCTTTCAGGCGACCTTGTTGACAACGGCCGTGCTATCCCCCAGGAGCACTACGATATGGCCGCAAAGCTTGCCGCTTTTGAAGCAACCTACGGCAAACAGGTTTACGTTATAAACGGTAACCACGATGCCGCTGAAGGCTCAGAAACCACCTTTGCTCAGTTCAAGAGCATTTATCATGATTTCGGCTACGATCAGGCTCTCGTAATCAACGAGAACGACTGCTCATACACCGCAAACCTCGGTGAAAAATACCGCCTTATCGCTCTTGACAGCTGCGATGAAACCGCCTCCACCGAGGACGGTATGACCGCTGAAAAAATCGATTGGGTACATCAGCAGGTTAAAGCCGCTGACGCTGACGGCAGATATCCCATCCTCATGATGCATCACAACCTCAATAACCATATGCCCCTTCAGAGCATTTTCAGCAAAAACTTTATCGTAAAATTCCACAACACCACCGCTGAGCTCTTTGCCGACTGGGGAATCAAGCTTGTTTTCTCAGGCCACGAGCATTGCAGTGACGTTACCACCTTCACAAGCCTTCTCGGCAACACAATCACCGACTTTGCAACAACCTCACTCACAATGTATCCTCTCGCTTACAGATTCTTCACCCTCACCGAGGATGAAATCAAATATGAATCCAAAACAATCGAAAGCATTGACACCGATGCTCTCACTCAGACGGTTTCCGGCTTCACTCAGGAGCACATCGACCTTATGAACAGCGGCCTTAACGCATACGCAAAGGGCTTCCTTAAAGAAGGCATCAAATACCGCCTTTCCCTCTCCCTTTCAATGGAGAAAATGGGAATTGCCGAGGACGCTTTCTACTATGATCTTGTTTACACCGCTGTAACGGGGCTTACCGATATTCTTGAAATGCCTCTCTACGGCGAAGGCGGCGTTCAGGAGCTTGCTAAGGCATACAATATTGATATCCCTGACAGCAACTACGAAGATCCCTGGGATCTTGCAACAGAGCTTGTTGCCGCCCACTACGAGGGCGGAGAGAACAAGGACCTTGAAAGCACCGAAGTTGCAATTCTCCTGAGAACAGTTGCTCTCATCCTCAGAACCGACCTTGCAGGCATCAGCGACGAGCTTTTCCTCAAAGCTGCAAACGCTTTCCTCGAGGATTACGGCATCGAATCAATCTCCGATGAACTCACCAAGCTCGGCACCAAGGTTTTCGGCGGCGCAACCTCCGCAGAATACTTCCTGCTTGCTATCGCATCCCCTATTCTTTATGAATTCGCTTTTGACAACGATAACGTTGACGATAACAACGGAACTCTCGACGGCTACGGAACGGTTTCCGTTTCCTCAAACATCAGCAACATAAGCGATAAAACTGCAAAAATCTTCTCCGACATCGTCAAGTATATGAAGTACATCCTCACCTATCTCTTCAAAGCAATTATTATTTTTGATTTCAACTTCTGAGCAAAAGAAAACCCCGATTTTCGTTAGTGAAAATCGGGGTTTTTTTATACGTTTACAGTTTCCCTTTCCTGTGCAAAATCAAAATCAAATTTGAACCTTCCCTTATGGCGGTAGGGAACAAGCTTCAGGAATATGTAAGCAACAAGTGCTCCGACGGTGTTAAGAACAATATCGCCCATTATATCCATAATAGGCCAGCGTTCGGGGACAATCGGATCAAAAAGAGTTACTGCCTTTGCCGTATCAAGCGCGAGCAGCAGCGACCAGTGCTGAGAATCGCCCGGATAGCCGCTCATCATGCCTGCCACCTGATCAAAAGTGAATTCAAACAGCTCCCATGCGGTTGCACCGATAAACGAAAAGCCTACCGCCGCAAGAAGAACCATTGAAAGAGAAGCGTCTTTTTTATCTCTCTTTATCAATGCACAGGCAAATTCATACCCAAGGAAAACGCATCCTGCGCCGCCGAGAAAATGAAGCGCCGCGTCCCACAGGCGGATATCATAATAGAAATTAAGAAACTTACCGCAGAAGGAAGCCGCAAAAACTATCAGTATCGAAAAAGTCTGAATCACCGACGGCATATAGCGGAAAACCCTCTTCGGTGAACAGAGCATCAGTATTTCCCACGCAAACATTGCAACAAGATTTGCACCTACCTGAAGCGGATCGGTTATATCAAACGGTTTCTTGAAGAAACCTGCCACAAACGCATAAACCATAAGCAGTCTGAAAATCCACCAAAAGGCAAATCTTCTTTTGGGGCAATTATCTTTGAGTCGCTGAACATATTCTTTCATAAACATTCTCCGTTTAAAATGTTGTATCTTCTTTTTGTACTAAATTTTCAGGTGTAATTATTTGTGTAAAATCAATTGTATTAAGCACAGGAGGTGAATAAATTGCACCTAATATTTCGTCAGCTTTTCTGTATATTAAATAATCAATTTCAATAATCAATTCTTTATTAACAGCAATAAAAACACTCCCTCGATAACCTTGATGCATATAGAAGCCTTCACTTTGACGATCTGATTTCATTGGGGTTATAAGATATTTGATGTTATCGCAAAACCCTTTTTTTGCAAAAAGTTTGAAAAATTTATTGTATTCGTTAGAAATGTCGTCCAATTCTTTGTATGCATCGTCACTTTCATAACTACTTAAAATAACATTGTATTGTCCATTGTCATAAATGCCAGCGGGAATCTTATTTTCTTTTGACGAGATTGTATTTTGAGCTATACAAATTGCTTTTTCAACATCGAGCTTTGGTTGCTTGTAATTACCCTGAAAGAACATTGTGAAGACTATCAAAAATGGTATAAAAAGAAATATTAACTTTTTGCAAGAGAAGTCTCTTATGATATTTACAATAGTAAAAATTTCAATAATAGCACAAACGATTAATATTATTAAACGCAAAAATGTACTTATTATAAAACTCATAAACAAACCCTCCATTAAAAACCATAATTACCATAGTGCTTTACTGCTTTTTAAATATGTATAATTGTCAGTCGCACTTTTTATAATTGATTTAGTTTCATTTTTCACTGAACCAAAAATGACATTTTTGTGTGCTTTAGCACTATCAACTTCAACACCGTTTTTCTTTTTAGGATGACTCCAGTATTTAATATATCCTAGGATTCCCCATTGGCTATATATTGGAGTAACCGCATAATATCTCTTTAATAAGGCAAGAGTTTTCTTTAAGTGCAAAATTGTTTCTTGTTCTTTATATTACTACAAAACAATCTTAAATACAACCGAAAACAACAAAATTTCACATTTGGCAATAAATGTTTTTTCATATAGACAAAAAGCCGCCGTTGACACACCGTGTTTCGTTGTTGTAAACTGTAATTATTCTAATGAGATTTTAATAATCCGGCACTATACTTTTGAAAAGGCAAGGAGGTATGAATATGAGGATACTTATAGCAGAGGACGAAAAAAGCCTTAACAGAATTCTGGCAAAGCAGCTCAAAGCGGCAGGTTACAGCGTTGACTGTGCCTTCGACGGTGAGGAAGCCGACGATTTTTTATTCTCAGGCGAATATGATGCTGCCGTTTTCGATATAATGATGCCGAAGCTTGACGGAATCTCACTTGTAAAAAAGATGAGAAGCCGGGGTGATGCTACGCCCGTTTTGTTCCTTACTGCACGTGACAGCATTGAGGACCGTGTAACAGGTCTTGATATCGGTGCGGACGATTATCTTGTAAAGCCTTTTGCGATTGAGGAATTGCTGGCAAGGCTCAGGGTAATGCTGAGAAAAAACTCAGAGCACAAATCAAGCGTCATAACAGTTGACAACCTGGTGATAGATACATCATCCATGGAAGTACGCCGTAACGGAAAAGTAATCAAACTCTCCGCCAAGGAATACGAGCTTTTGCATTACATGGCAGTAAACTGCGGAATTGTTCTGAGCCGCGAAAAAATCGAAAATCATATCTGGAATTATGACTATGAAGGCGGCACTAACGTTGTTGACGTTTATATCCGTTACCTTCGCAAAAAGATTGATGAAGATTTTGAAACAAAGCTTATCCACACCGTAAGAGGTGCAGGATATACGCTCAAGGTGATAAAATGAAAAACATATCGTTTAAACTTAAAATAGCTCTCTGGACAACGTTACTGATTACCGCAGTCTGCACCGTAAGTATTACGGGGCTCATTGCAACCAGTCACGTTATGACAACCAGAGAGACCAAGCAGAGGCTCATATCCGCCGTTGAAAGAAACGCTGATGAAATTGAATATAAAAACGGTATTCTTGAGATAGAAAACGATTTTCTTTTTTATTCGGAAGGTATTTATTTTGACGTTTACCATATGGACAACGGCGGCAGCTGGCAATGCGTTGACGGAAAAATCCCGTTCAATCTTTCTTCAAATCCAAACAACGGTCAACCCGTTAAATGCACCCCTGAGAATGAAACAGAATACTATTTTTATGATGTATTAATCAACTTTAATAAGTACGAATATGAAATCGATGCTTTCTCGGGGCAGATAATAAAATATGAAGCAGGCTCTGCGCACGATGCCGCGCTTACCCCGAAAGAATACTCTGTGATAAGCTTTCAGAACGGAATCGACACCGAGCAGGCAATAGAAATTGCTCTTGAACACGCAGGTGCCTCAAAAGAAACGGCAAAAATTGTTAACGTTGAGTTACCCGGATACTCTGACAGACAGGTTTTCAGCGTAGAATTCACCGACTCCGCACCGCATTACAACAGCGTTTTTGTAAGAGGTCTTGTGCTTGCCAATCCCGTCACATCGGTGCTTGGCACGGTCACAAAAGCCATAATTTATATTCTGCCTCTGTTTGTCATTCTCGCCGCAGCAGGAGCATATCTGCTTGCCAAGAAAACAATGAAGCGTGTTGAAAGCATCAGCAATTCGGCACGCAGTATAAACGACGGTAAGGATTTGTCGCAAAGAATCAAAGTTGAAGGCGGTAACGATGAAATATCCGACCTCGCTGACACTTTCAACAGTATGCTTGAAAGACTTCAGACCTCCTTTGAAAGTGAAAAGCAATTCACCTCCGATGCTTCTCACGAGCTGCGCACTCCCCTTGCCGTTATCAAAGCGGAATGTGAATACGCAATGAGTCCAAACGCAGACGGTTCAGAAAAGGAAGAAGCCTTCGTTTCCATAAACGAGCAAACAGACAAAATGACAAGGCTTGTAAGTGCCCTTCTCTCTCTTACAAGAGCTGAGCAAGGAACAAAAAGATTCCGTTTTGAGCTCTCCGATTTAAGCGCGCTATCCGCCGATATATGCCGCTCATACAAAACGGAAAAGAATATTCAATTACATTATAATATTAACAGCGGTATTCATCTTGATATGAACGCCGATTTAATCCGCCATCTGCTTGAAAATCTGATTTCCAACGCAGTGCGCTACGGCAAGGAACGCGGAAACATATGGGTAAACCTTACCGAAGAGGATGATAAAATAATCCTCGGCGTAAAAGATGACGGAATAGGCATTAAAGAAGATGACCTGCCGAAAATATGGGGCAGATTCTATCGCGCAGACTCCTCAAGAAGCAACAGTGAAGGCTTCGGGCTCGGGCTTGCTCTTGTTGAAAGGATTGCCGTTCTTCATAACGGAAAAGCGGAGGTAAAATCGGTATTCGGAGAAGGCTCTGAATTCACCGTAACTTTTTTCAAAAAAGTTTGAGTTTCTAATGATACTTTAATCTTTGCGGGTTAATATGTAGTCACAGAAAGGGAACACCGATTCCCTCAAAGAAAGGAGTATCAATATGAAAAAGAATTTATTTAAGGTTTCCGCTCTGACTTTATCCGCAGCTCTGCTGCTCACCTTCGCCGCATGCTCGGCAAACACATCCACCACACAGACCCCCGATAACAACGCTCCCGCTTCCAAAGCGCAGGTTACATCCTCAGCAGTTAAGGAAGTAACGCTTGATGAAGCAATCAACCTTGCTCTTGAACACGCAAAGGTTACAAAAGAAGATGCAAAATTCACAAAGACTCAGCTTGACAACGACGACAAAACCGCAAATTACGAAATCGAATTCAACGCAGGCGACAAGGAGTATGACTATGAGGTTGCCGTAAGCGACGGAAGAATCCTCAAAAGCGAAGTTGAAGCGTTGCGCTCCGCACCTGCAAAAGTCGATACCACCAAAGCTTCACCCGATGCTTCTGAGCCCGCCCCCTCTGCCCCTGCAAAGGAAAATTCAGGCTACATCAGCGTTGACGAAGCAAAGCAGACCGCACTCAAGGCTGCAGGTGTCGCCGCAGAAGATGCAGTTTTTGAAAAAGCAGAGTTTGACGGCAACGACCTCATCCCCAACTTTGACGTGGAATTCTATGCAAACGGCTACGAATACGATTATGAAATCAACGCAAAGGACGGCAAGGTTTTAGCCTCTGAAAAAGAAAAAGAAGCAGGCAAATCAGTCTCCGCCACCGCAGATTACATCACAGCCGACAAAGCAAAGGAAATTGCTCTTAACCACGCAGGCTTCAAAAGTGCCGACGTTTCAAGACTTACCGCTACTCTTGATGCCGATGATGCAATCCCCCATTACGAGGTTGAATTCAGGGCAGGTCAGTATGAATACGAATATGAAATCAGCGCAAGAAACGGCAACGTAATAGTTGCAGATAAGGAGCTTGATTTCTGAGAAAAGAGGTAAAATATGAAAACGGCATCTGACGTTGACAAGGCTTTACAGGTAAAGCCAACCGTATCAAAAGAGGGAACAGAATTCTACAATGTTAATGAACCTCCGTTCAGAATATACGGAGTGTTTTACGAAAACGGACTGTTCCGCAGAATGCCGGAAGAGATTGCACGCAACACAAACGAAGGAGTTTACGCCCTGCATGCCAACACATCGGGCGGCAGGGTGAGATTCCGGACAGACAGTCCGTTTGTTACGGTCTATGCTCAGATGAACGGTATCTGCAAAATGCCGCACTTCGCTCTCTCCGGCTCGGCAGGCTTTGATATGTATATCAGACAAAACGGAAAAGAACGTTTTTACGGCTCGTTCATCCCCGCGTACGACATTGAAAACGGGTTTGAAAGCAAGCTTGATTTCAGTACCGCTGAGCTAAAGGAAATCACTGTTAACTTTCCCCTTTACAGTAACGTCAGTTGCCTTCACATAGGAATACGGGAAGGCGCTCAGCTTCTCCCACCTTCCGATTACCGCACCGAAAAGCCCGTGGTATATTACGGAAGCTCAATAACCCAGGGCGGGTGCGCATCAAGACCGGGTAACGCTTATCCTTCTATGATTTCAAGGCGCTTTGATACCGACTTCATAAACCTCGGTTTTTCAGGCAGCGGCAAGGCTGAGCAGGTAATAGCAGACTACGTAGCTTCGCTTGAAATGAGCGTTTTTGTGTATGACTATGACCACAACGCTCCCGACTGTAACCACCTGAAAAACACCCATCAGAGAATGTTTGAAACAGTGCGTAAAAAGAATCCCGATTTACCTATAATTATGCTTACGTCAACCACGATGGAAAGATTTTTTGACGACCGCGACAAAAGAAAAAGCATCATACGCGCTACATATGAAAACGCACTTGCAAACGAAGACAGAAACGTATATTTTATAGATGCAAACTCTCTTTTCGAGGGCGATGCCGACGGTGCCACGGTAGAGGGCTGCCACCCCAACGACCTCGGCTTCAAATACCTTGCTGATGCAATCGGCGAAGTGCTCCAAAAACTGATATAAATAAAAGCAGGCTGTATCCGTGCAAAAAAGCACAACGATACAGCCTGTTATTCTTTTACGCAAAGCTTTGTAAAATCAGTCAATTAATTTTTGAATTTTTTAAGATTCCCCTTTATGCCATTTCACCAAATCACAGTATCTGCCCCTGAAATGAAAACTGCGCCCGTTTTTATTCATACCGACCTGAGAAAGCCCGAGATGCCTGAGAATCCCTGCTGATTTCAGGTTTTCTTTGTTGGCATAGGCTTCCACAAACTCCAAATCCTCTCCGATGTTTTCAATAAGAAAACCGAAAAGATTTCTGAAAACATTCGTACTCTGATATTCGGGCTTGAACTGAATTTCTTCCATCATAAAAGTACTTTCGCTTGCGTAGTACTGAAAGAAGCCGATGATATCTTCTTCATCTTTAATCAGAACTATCTGCCGCTTGTCACGTGTGAGACCGTCACTTACGGCATCGTACCAGCACCTGAAATCCTCTGCCCTTGTATTGCCCGTAGGGGCAATTTTTTCCATATTGTCGGCAAGAATATCAAAGATTTCATTTGCAACAGACAAAAAATCGGGCTTATTCAAGTATTCAAAGTGAATCATAAAATCTCAACCTCTGTATAACAAAAGATTGCACAAGCTTTTTCTTCAAAAAGCATTTTGATATTTTGTTAATTAAAGTATACTTTGATTAACAGCAACACATAAGTCTGAAATGTAATAATATCACGCACATACGGGCATTTTTCTCTTTGACATACGCTCGTATGCCTGCATCGAAGAAATGCCCGTCTGCACGCAATCTCTTGCATTTCAGATGCGAAGCAGTTTTGAAATAGAAGATTTTTGTCTCAGCAAGGCGAAAATCTGAAGAAATACGGGGTTATTTCAAAGATTTTTAACGCGGCTGAGGCGGAAAGATTCCTTTCAAAACCTTATGGCTTGCTGTTAATCAAAGTATACGGTGTATACGAATCTAAGATATCAATTATATCCTGCTTATAGATATTACCGCCGAGGATATAGCCGTTTGCGCTCAAACAGATTGCACGGATATCCGCAGGGTCTTCCTGATAGGGATTTTTGATTTCTTTTTTCAAATTAAAATATTCGCCAAGGTACTTAATTGCATTTCCGCTCGGAAAAATTACGTTGCCCTTGCTTGTTTCAATACCCGTATGATTGAACTCAGAAAGTATCTCACGTGTTTTGTCGTTATACGGATTATCATCATCGGAACTCACAAGCCACGCAGGGTGAACCTGCAATTTAACACCGTGAACGTTAACTGCATCTGCAAACGCCTTAACGTATTCAAGCGGAATTGTTTCCTGATGAAAAGCATCAACCGAAAGCAGAATCTCATTGACACCGCTTTTAATTATCTTTTGAGCAACATTTTTTATTTCATCATAATCTTTGCTGAAATATCCGTTGGTTATCAGTTGCCTTTGAGGGATACTCATTTCTCTTGCGGCTTTATGGATTTCACAAACAGTTTCGCAGCAGAGCAAAGGCTCACCGCCAAATGTCATAACGGATTTAATGTTGTATTCTTTTGCAATTTTACGCACGGCATCAGATGCCAGAGCTTTATCAATTCTGTCGTTGCTCTTATGTTCACCCTGCGAGCAGTGTTTGCACTTCCCCGTGCAAGCCATAGTAACAACAAACTCTATTCGGTTAAGATTTTTCAGATATTTATTCATTTTATATCCTTTTCATCAGCTTAAAATACTCGCCGTCTTCGTCGGCACCGTCAAACAGCACTTGCGTGAATCCGTATTTTTTATATAAATGCAGGGCATTGACGTTATCTTTATCAACGCCTATCGTCATTTCCGAATATCCCATTTCTTTTGCTTTTGCTATAAGAAATTCAAGAATTTCACTGCCGATGCCGCGGTTTCTGTATTCCTTTTTAACTATCATTCTTGAAACGTAAATGCGTTTATCGGGGATAGTGTAATCGGGATCGCCTGCATCCGTAACCAAAGCACCTTCACCTATGAATTCGCCGTTTATTTTGTAAATGAACACAAGGCGGTTGCCTGACTTTATCTCATCAAGCCATTTATCGGCAAACGGTTGAGATTTCATATTCCAGATATTTGAGCATTTGTGATAATCTTCGGGAACGAGAGGATCAATTGTAATTTGTTTATCCGTAAAGTTTTCCATAAACTCATTCACCTGCCGTTTTGTTTTGAGCACAACGGTTTTATCTTTATATTTCTCAGCAATTTCTGCATATGTCTGCCGTCTTTCCCTGTTTCTGCAGCCGAACAGCGTAAACTTAACAAACCACCAATTCAAATCATTATTGTAACCGTCTGCTTTGCGTGATTTTGTCCTTTTTACCGCGCGGTAAAAACAAGTCAGCCGATTAAGCAAAATCAGCACAATCATATCCGCGCTTTCAAGCCGTTCATCATAAAGCAGATATTTATAATAGCCGTCAATTATCCAGCAGTCCTTTGCCATAAATTCCGAGACCTGCGGCAATACAAGTGAATCGTCAATCGGTTTCCATTCCTTATCCCACTTAATCTCATCAAGATGAAGAACGGGGATATTTTTCTTTTCGGATATATAATCTGACAGATACGTTTTACCGCTGCCTGCATATCCCAAAACAGCTATTTTCATTCTGCCACCTCTTTAATCAGCTCAAAAACTGCAGTGCCGTGCTTTTTCATATCAATCAAAATAACGTCTGTTTCACACTCGGCAAAATCTGCACCAAAAAGCGGTGCAACCCTATATTTTGAGGGCAAGGATATTTTAACCTCCCCGTCATTCACGCTATGAATTGAGAGGAAGCCTTCACCGCAATAAATAACGTTACCGTCAGTATTATAGCAATGAACACCTGATGATATAAGGAAATTACGAAGCTCCGCTACTGAATAAAACGGCTTTTCCTTGCTTGCCTGAATATAGGAAACATTCAGCTTTTCGCACATTTCAACTGCGGATTTGCCGCTTTGTGACGGTATGGGTGCGGCAAAAATTGCCGCTCGGTATTTATGGAGCACTCTTGCGGCATCTTCAACCATACAAAGGTCAAACGGAATACCCGTGTTACCCAGCGCTTTCCTTATAATGTTCACGCTGTGGCAAAGCTGACTGCCGCGAGGATTATTGAGATATGCCTTTTCGTCAACAAACAAAACCGTCTGCGCGCAGGGATAATCCGCAGATTTCTTATCTTTTGACGCTTCGGCAGCAGCTTTCATTTTTTTAAGCTCTGCCATAATCTCTGCATCGTGATACCAGCCGCCCCACATATCAAACCACCACACGCCTGACCCCTTTGTAATCTGATGAGCAAAAGCCTTGCGTATGGCAGAGAGTGAAAGCTCAGGTGTATCGGGTCCGCTCCATACGGTTTTGTTGCCGTTTTCATCTAAGGTATTATAGATATTATCGGGATATCTGCCGCTTCGGGAATCCTGCATTCTGCGGGTGAGATGCGTTCTTATATCACACTCAACAAAATAGAGCTTGCCGTGATTTTTAACCGATTCACTTGCAAGCATATCTCCCCAGTCAACGCCGAGATTCCTGTTATCATCATAGCCGCAGGGGGATGAGAAAAAGTCTATATACGGAGAATCAACGATAAATCTCAAGCCGTGAAGCCCCCAGAGATAATCATTCACAAAAGCGTTATATCCGTAAAAAACGCCCACAATCTGCTCGCCGTTTATATGTTCTTTAAGAACTCTTGCGAAATGCTCAACGGTTTTTGCAGTCATTTCTCCGCAGAATTCGCCGTATCTGACGGCGGTTTCGTTGAAATCGCCGCAAAAATCCGATTTGGAGAGCGTCGGAATATCGGTTATACCGTATCTTTCTTTCATCCACGCGCTGAATTTACGCAGCGACACATCCGAAAAAGATCCGAAAAGATCGTGATGAATCCACTCCTGCGTAGTGCCGCCGCAAAGCTGATAGCCTGCTATTGAGTGAGCATATTCTGCAGAACGTATATGGGAAACAAGAGTGCAAAGGAGCTTGGCACCGTCACGGAGAAACGCATCAGAATAAAGAGATTCCCTTGAGCCATGCGGAGTTTCAACCGTTTCGTCGGAATGATTTTTAATCCATTTACGCGGCATTGCAATATTGATTCTCGGGAAAACAAACGCATCCGGGCACTCCGAAAGTATGCGGCGCACAGCACCGTCAAACTCGGAATAATCGGGCTTATCCCGCTCAAACACACCCGTTAAAAACGGAGTAAACCCCGTAGCGTTATTTATTGGCAAATCAGTAAATGAAACATTCACAAAGAACATTCTGTATCCGCTTTTAATAAAATCGGAGTATTCGCCGCATTCTTCAAAATACGTTGTATACGCAAACGGAGCGTGGAGATTTCCGTTGACGGAAATAAAAGGCTTGCCATTTTTAACTTCAATCTGTGTTTTCAGCATATCAGTCAGCAAACATTCACACTCATCTTCCGTCAACCCGCCCTTGGTTTCTGAATCTATTTCAGTGTATTTTAACATTTCCCTCATGCTTTTCTCACTTTCACAATCAAAAAGTTCGGCTTGATATATTCCTTTACCCAGGCAGGCACCTTTTCAATTACCCTTTCTTCAGGTGTGGGTTCGCAGACTTTTTCTATAACAAATCCTGCTTTGGCAAGTGCGTTTACAATGTTGCTGAAAGTACGGTGATACTTTATAACACCGTCAACATACCAATGGATTCTGCGTTCTCCCGGACGGTTGTAATCCGAAAATGTATAGGAAACTTTATTGCCGTTTTCATCTTTATTAAAATGACCTGCCCCGTCAACGGTTGAGGTGATAATCGGATGCTCCTGCGAAAACAAAAGCTGACCGCCTTCGCTCAGAACGGAATACATATCCTTTACGAAAGCATCGAAATCTTTAACGTAATGAAAAGCAAGCGAACTGTAAATGAAATCAAACTTTTCGTCGAGATTTGAAACGTCCGTCATACTCATATTACGGTATTCAATTTTACTGTGTGCTGATTCTTCTTTTGCAACTGCAAGCATTTTTTCGGATATATCAATGCCGACAACCCTCGTTGCGCCTCTGTTTACGAAATCAATGCAGTTGTGACCGTAACCGCAACCCAGATCAAGAACGGATTTGCCGTTCAGATCGGGCAGAAGTTTACGCATTGCAGGTTGTTCGATTAAATCATTTGCATTGCAATCGCTGTCACGCAGAGCCTTGTAGCCGCTGAAAAACGTTTCGTTGTCAAATATGTTTTGTCTGCTCATATTTTCACCCTAAATCCCTTTGGTATGCTCATCATAATTAGCTTTGATAACCCGTCTTTCTTTATCAGTCAAACTCCAGATATGGATACCCGTATCGGCAGTGTTGAAGAAACAAATGCAATCAACGGGCATATTGAAGAATGAACGGTAAAGCTGATTTATCATTCCTCCGTGAGAAACAACAGCAACGGTTTCATCGTTCTCAGATTCATTTATAATTCTCGAAAGTGCATTCTCCGCTCTTTGCCTGAACTCAACCTGAGATTCCTGACCGTAAACTGCTTTATCAATCGGCAAATCGGGAATTTCGGGATATTTCTCTATGACTACCGCTCGGGGTAAACCTGCAAGAAGTCCGTTATTGAACTCCATCAAGTTCTCGTCAAAAACAACAGGAATTCCTGTTTTATCAGATAAGTGCTGTGCCGTCTGTTTTGCTCTTGTCAATGTACTTGCGTATATTTTGGAGATGTTATAATTATCGGCAACATAATTTGCCATTGCTTCGGCTTGTCTGTGCCCTCTTTCGGTTAACGCAAAATCTGCTCTGCCTTCGTGAACATCAAGCAAATCTGCTTCAGATTCACCGTGACGGATTACAAGTAATTTCATAAATTTCTCCTTATAAATCAAATCTCTCTTTTATCATTTTTGCAACAACTTCGGGCGCAAGATTCGAGTTATCAATTTTAATATAGTTCGGGAACGTTATCTCACCGTCATAGCTTTCTGTTCGGTATTTTTTGTCGGTGTCAAGCAAATCTTTTCTTGCAAAATCAAGATTTCGCTTTGACGGTTTATTGTTAAGACGGTTTTCTGTTGAGTTCCTTTCAAGTCTTATCTCCTGCGATGCAACAAGCTCAACATAATAAATTTCTGCACCTTGCTCTTTGAACAAATCGGAAACATATTTTATGTAGTCCCAATCGCCTTGATGGTCAAATGCCCATACATAGGTGAATATCATTCCGTAGTTATTGCTTTTTGAAAACTCCTCAAAGAAAACCTGACGCAATCTGTGTACCGTTTTACCCTCATAGTATCCAAAAATCTCTATAACGGGCTCTATGGTCATATGATTATGAAACAGTTTTAAATCCGTGATTTTTGCAAGCTCCTGCCCGACCGTCATTTTACCGACAGCCAGATTGCCGAATATTATAACTAATTTCATAGCATCACCTTATTTCTTTTAGGTAGTTGTCCGCTTCTTCTCTTGATTTAAAAACCGTTATTTGCACTTTGTTTTTGTACTTTTCAAGAAGCTCATAAATCTTCGGCAAAGACGTTTTTGAAAAATCTCTGATAAACGTTTCAAATTCCGGGTCCAATTCTTTTTCTATCCACGCAAGGTCGTAACGTCCTTTGCCGAGCCTGTCCGTTGCGCCCTGAATACACACCTCAGCAGGCAAATCAAAAAGAAAAACCGTATCGCACTGCTGAAGCCTTGTTTCTATTGTCCGGTTATAATTGCCGTCGATTATCCATTCGGGGGTTGCAAATATTTCCGATATTCTGCGGTCAAATTCTTCCCTCGGGATGTGAGTTTTATCGGGTTTATGCCATATAGCGTCAAGATAGTATAACGGCAGCCCCGTAAGCTTATTAAGTTTTTCGGCAAAGGTTGTTTTTCCGCTCCCCGGGCAGCCGATTACTATAACTTTTTTCATAATTTTTCCTCAGTGCAATCAAAGATTTTCTCCATTATCACGCTTCCGCCGTAATCTTCAATTACTTTGAATCCGTTTCTCTCATACATACCGTACGATACGGTGGTATGCTTGAAAGTATTGAGCACCATTTTTGAAAAACCTTTTTCGCGGGCATCCTCCTGAATCTTCAGAAATGCACTTTTTCCGTAGCCCTTGCCCCTGTATTCCTCTTTGATAACGTTCTCGGTTACAAAAGCGGCGTTTTCCTCAAACGGGCTTTTCTGATAACCGATAACACCGATTTTTTCATCATTCTCATTCACAACGATATAAAGGTAATTATCGGCAGACTCCGCACCACAGGGAAAAACATCCTTGAATTCCGCCTTTGCTTCCTTTTTCGCCTTCCACATAAACCTCTCGTCACCCGATTTTATCAGGTGCTCGGCATATGCCTTTACAGACCATTTTGAATATATCGGAAATTCATCACTGCTCATACGTTTTAAACTGATTTGTTTTAATTTATCTTTCATAAAAACCACCTTAATATCATCATTTTATAAATATCTCTGCATATAAACCAAGTTCTGATATGTTCCGTCTTTCAGTTTAAAGAAATCGGGCTTGACCGATTTGATTTGGAATCCAAATTTCTCGTAAAGTGCTTTAGCACGGTTGTTTCCCTCAATCATTTCAAGGTCAACAATTTCTGTGCCCTTATGTTCTTCTGCAGCTTTCATCAATTCTTTAAACATTGCCGAGCCAATACCGATATTCCAATATTTTTTCTGAAGGGCGATACCTACTGTTGCTATATGAGAAGTCTTGCTGCCGCTCTTAAAAGTAATGTCACAGTTACCTGCAATTGCACCGTCAACATAACAAGCGATAAACAGAGTGTTCCGACTTTCACGAACATTATGAATAAATTTCTCTTCACTTTCTATAGTGACACTCTCCCAGTCTTCATTTGAACGAGAAAGAAACTCTGTTTCATTGGTTGCGGTTTTAATACTGTTTAGTAACATTTCAGCATCTTTTATTT
>JAFQSY010000001.1 GCA_017409265.1 Clostridia bacterium | reverse complement strand
TTCTTCGGCAGTTATTGTTTCAACGAGCGGACCGTTATATGAATCCTGATAGGTCGCCGCAACGGTTCTTGAATATTCACGAACGCCGAAAACCTCGGGAAGCACGGAATTGTCAAGAAGGATATATTCACCGAGAATAAACTCCTGAGTTCCGCCGTCTTTCTGTGCAACGAAAACCTTAAGGATATATGCACCCGTTTCGTAAATGTTACCGTTTTTATCCTTATCGGAAAGAAGTATGCTCTGGCTTGAGCTTGAGCCGAGTGAATATCTTTCGCTTATTTCTTCTGCCGTATCCAATGTTCCGTTTGCATCGGTTCTGAGAAGCACCGCATAGCTGTTTGCAAAATCAACATTCATTCTTTCCCATTCGGGCATAAGTGCGTTGTTAAGCGTGAATTGATATCTTATACCTGTCAGAGTCTTGCTGACCTCATAATAGGTATAGCCGTCAGCAGTTACCGCAGCCATTTCCGTACCGTCTGCGGCATAAACACCGCCGAGCTCAACAGCGTGAACATCATTTCTTGCAGGAGCATTGGCAATTGCGATTCCCTCTGTAACAGAGAAATGTGTATCACCCGAAGGAGTAACCTCCGCACCCTGAACGGGAGTCAGATCTGCCGATGATGCGGCAAAATCAACGGTTATATAGCCGTAATAGTCAAAAGACGGAGCTGCCGATGAAACGGAGGTATATTTTCCGTCTGCAACCGTAACTTCATACCAGTCTGCAGATATATCAAAAAGCTCTGTGGTTTCGCCGTCTGCAAGATTTATAATTCTCACATAGGTTTTATCACCCGAAACAACGGTGGCTCTTGTATAGCCACCCTTCGTGTTTGTCTGCTTTGTGTAGGGAGCGTGAACGGTGATTGAATGAGCTGCCGAAGGAACATCAATTCGGCTGTTAACGGTATAAACAGGAATCCTCTTTTCAAAATCGGCAGTAACTCTTATGCTGCCCGAAATACCGTTTTCCTTGCCGTCATAAGCTCTTATATGAAGAACTTTGTCAAAATAAGTATCCGATACGTTTCCGTCATAGCTTATGTCAAGGCTCGGTGCGCAGGGCTCTTTATCCGTCAAATCAAGCATTGTCCAACCATTGGCGACAGGCTGCGCATCAGACTCAACCCACTGATATTCAAAACGGCCGATTTTATTGGTATCCTCCACCGCTGCCGTAACCGTAAGAGTTTCCAAATTCTTAACGGCGAGGTTTGTGATAACGGGAGATTTTTTATCAAGACCAAGCTCAACAAGAGGAACACCTATATTGCTTTCATTGCCCTTTGCATCCTTGAGTCTGAAAGCGGCGGTGATACCCTGTTCATCGCTGATTTCTGTTCCGTTTTCGGGATACATTTTAAGGTGCATATAGAAAACACCTTCTGCAGGAACGGTAAATTCCGTTTCACTCTCGCCTGCACCGATTGTTCCCGTTACGGGAAGAGTGCCCGTAATATAATCGGGTGTTCTTGACATCGAATACTGATAGCTGACATTGGGTGCGCCGTCATAGCTTGTGAGTCCGACGAAGCTCGGCCATTCTGCGGTGATACCAGAGCCGTAGGTTACGGCATCCTCTGCGCCCTTCACCTTGCTGTCCGAAATCTCAAGACCGATTATGTAGTAAACCTCGTCGCTTGAAGCGGGAGTGTATGCGGAATCGTTAACCTTGAAAACTCCGCCATCAACAATCTCAACCGTAGGTCCTTTGATATCAAGGAAAGACTGATGGCTGATAACGGGCTCAAAGAATTTTTCGGTTTCCGTATCCTCTTTCATTTTGTTATTGCTGCCGTCATAAATATATGAGCAGTTTATAATTCTCAAAGGCTTTATCTGCATGCCGTTAAACTGCATATCCTCGGTTATTGTAAAGCTTTCAAAGTTAAGCTTTGAAACAACAGCGGAGTTAACGGTTTCTCTGTGGCCGTCAATGGATTTAAGCGAAGTTGTTATCGGATTTCCGTCAGCATCGCTGATGCTCCATTCGATTTTGACATCTCCAAGGCTTCCCTGACCGAGTCTTACGGTTTCGGACATAACAATATCAGCGTCAACCGTATCGCCAATGCCCGAGAACAAATCGGCTCTTTCGATATCTTCGGGCCATTTATCCTCTTCAAGGTTTGTTTTGTCGCTTTCAGCCTTGATTGATGTTCCGCTCATCTGAACAAGCGCTGCATAAGGATTGACTGCATCAAGAGTTATGTCGCGGCTTCTTAAATCCCAGTTGTCGGGGAGAGAAATCTGATTACCGACATAGTCGGTAATGGGAAGAGTAACATTATATCCTTCAATAACACCTGCGGTTGTCTGAATGGGATATGAGCCGTATTCGCTGATATCGCTTACATAAAGAACCTTCCATTCCTCATTGAGAAGTTCCTCGTAGCCAACCCATTCAATGCCCGCCGCTTCATCGCTTGCAATGAAGCTGTAACCTTTGTGGTTTTCATCCCTTGAAATCTCTTTATAGAGAGCCTTGTTTTCATCGGTATCATCAATTTCAAATGTGATTGTCGGTGAGCTTAAGTCGGTTGCCCTTGCCGTTACTGCGATCGGTGTTGCAGCCTGATCTTTTCTCGGAACAAGCAGAATGCGGAGCTTCATGGTTTCGAGCACCTCGGAGTTGACTGTTTCGGCTGCACAGACACGAATAGCCTCAGAAAAAGCGAGATGAAAAACGGGAACGTCATTTTTCAGGTTCATTGATGCATAACTGCGAACAGGCATAACCGCATCTCTTGCAATTACCATAAAATCGGAAATTTCTGCAAAAGTGTCAACAGAAAGCTTTGCTCCGCCGTATTTTTCTGACCAGCCCGAATCTCTGTGACCGGTATATTTCGAGAATTCCGGATAATTTTCGTGATAACTTTTTACGGTTCTCATCGAGCCGTATCCGAAAATTCTGCTTTGAAGCTGCGTTGTATCCAATAAGCCGTAGTTTGATCCGGAAAACCGGAGTACGGGAACAATGTTGCTTGTTCCGAGGTTGACGCACATCTTATATATAGTTGCTCCTCTTGTGGAAAGCGTCAGGGCAGAAAGACCTTCTTTGCCCGGCTTCCTGTTCTGGGATTCAAACACGTCGGTAGGCTTTATATTGTTGCTTGTGCTCTGATTGTAAAAATAACGCTCGGCGTTATCGAATTTAGAAAACAGATTGCCATCTTCCGACATTGCCATAGGCATAACGTGATATTGAGGCAGGCTTGGCATTGAAATATAATTGCCCGAAGCGGATATCACGATACCCACACTTACGCTGCTGAGCACAATGACCATCGACAGAATGCCGCAAAGCGTCCTTTTGCTCATTCCTTTGATTTTTGCTTTTAATTTGTTTTTCATCAAAACACCTCCGTGAGGAATTGATTATAAGAATATATTAATGTATATGAAAGCGGTAACGCTTTTGTTGCCTTAATCTTTTTTCTTCCTGTTGTTTATCATTTCATCAAACGCATCGTCAATTGTGTTTTCAACATAAGAAATAAATTCTTTAAGAACCCGTTCGCCCAATCCGTGGCAGTCCATAGAAAGAACCCTTTCAATCTTTTCTCTGCGTATTTCTTCGGGTACATTATATATGTTCAATATTTGATTTAATGCACCTGCTATTCTCACATCAAGCGGCAGCAAAGCATTGCTTGATATAATTGTTGCATAATCAATGCCATGAACAAGAATTTCAGCCTCAATAAACTGCTCGTCAGTCCAGTCTTTGCATTGCTCGGCAAAAATTCTTTTTGCCCTCTCAACATGGCTTTTGCGAAGATAATCAAGACACATAGAACTTTGAAAGGTTGAAACAAAGAAATCTCTTGCAGCCTCATTTTCTTCACAGGCTGCCGCAACTGTCATTAACTCAATACATATTGACATTGCCGGCCCCAGACCTTTGTCCGCCTCGTACCCGATCAGCTTTTCCTGAAATTCACAAAGCATCTCAACAAGCACCGCAAGCAGATGCTCCTTTGTGGGATAATGATAAGTAAGGTTTCCGGTTGAAATTCCGAGCTCCTTCGCTATCATCTGCGGTGATGTTTTTGAATAGCCGCCTTCAAGAAACAATGCGGTTGCCGTCTTGATTATTTCGTGTTTTATTAGTTTGGATTTTCTTAATTCTGCCATATTTTCCCCTGTAACATCATATTTTCCAATTTTAGTACAAGTACAGTTTAGCATTCATACTAATGATTGTCAATACAAATTATTTAAAAATCTTAAAGGTTGTTCAAATAAATTATTTGTAAAAAGTTGTCTGTATATAATACCTGTTCAGTGACTAAACAGGCATGAAATTCCGTGGACTTCAGAGGAATGAAAACCGTTGATATTCCTTGATTTTGGATATAAAAAACAGCCCCAAATCTTAATCGCTAAAATTTGGGACCGCGAAGCCCGTAGTTCGAACCTATGCACTCTGACCACCAAAAGAAAATCCGAACCCTCTCTTCAAAGTAGGATTTGCTCAAGCTACATCATATCAGCCTTTTTCTTTGACTATCCAAAGTCTTTTTACACAAAATTTTATGGCGTGCCTCTCTTGCAGATTCTTCTACTTCATCTGGGATTGCCTCAACTGGAAAATGGACGGACTCACAAAACTCCTCAACTATGTTTTTTCGGTAGTTATCGGATAATTTAATCGCACCAATTCAAAAGCCGACGGATTAAAACCCCGTCGGCTTTTGAATAATTAATTATTCTAATGTGATTTCACCATGACTTCGTACAATTCTATTCTGCTTATATCGCCATAAAATAATTTTGTGCTTCAATCAAGTTTTCCAAAGTGTTAATATTAAACTCTCTTTTTGCAACAGGTAAAGCTAATCCTTTTTTATTTTCCTTTATTAACCAATTGATATAATCGCATAAATCGTAGGGAGTGTTGTTTTCGTCGTTATAGTGACTTTTCAACATTTGCAACATGGTGTTATTAAAAACGCAAAATCCGGTACCCTTTAGGTCGTTCGTGACAACAAGAGGCTTTTCTGTGCATTTTTTTATGTTAAGACTGTCATCAATTTCAACAGAAAAATTGCTCTTGATTTTTTGGGGATCTTCTTCAATAGTAACACCGCAATAAAAATCGTAATCCCCCGATTCAATATTTCTTTTAATTGTTTCCGTTTTTAAATCAATAAAAATTTCATCTGATAACTGCAAAACAACAGTTTCATCACATGTCATGTCGTTGAGCGCCTGAACAACGGCATTGATAAGCCCTTTTTGTTCAGGTTGATAAACATAACGGATTTTCAGATTTTTATATTCATTGCCGATGGTTTTTATTATCATATCACTCTTTTTGCCAACAACAATGTAAGCCATGTTGATGTCAAGTTCAATCAGATTTTCAAGAGCATATTCTATCAACTTTTTATTGTTAACTGTAACCAACGGCTTGCAACAATCATTATTAAAGCTGTCTTTTAGCCGGCGCCCATCACCGCCTGCAAGTATTATTCCAATCATTTTTTCATCTTCTCATAAATATGTATTAACTATACGGTTTATTTCGTAATATACCTTTTCAGAATCAATTGTTGTTAAAACTCCGTTTCTCATAACAAAATTCCCGTTAATCATAACTGATTTAACTTCGCTGCCGTTTGCGGAATAACAAAGAGAAGAAACCATATTATTGTTGGGGAAAATTGAGGGTGATTTTAAATCAACAAAAACCAAGTCTGCACATGCGCCCTCGGATATTACACCGATTTTATTCTTCATGTTGAGTGCAATTGAAGGGTTTATCGTAGCACATTCAAGGACAGTATTTGCAGAAAAACCTGTTGCAGTTTCATTTGCTGCTTTGTTTATCAATGAAAAAACGGACATCTCTCTGAACATATTAAGAGTGTTGTTGCTTGCTGATGAATCCGTTCCCAAGCAAACATTAATTTCATCTTTCAGCATATTTGAAGCGGGTGCAATACCGTTGCCTAATTTAGCATTGCTGGACGGACACAAAACAACGCTGGCTTGATTTTTTCTTAAAGCACAAATGTCGTTATAATTTAAATTGACACAATGAGCAGAAATTGTTTTACTGTCAAGAAAACCTATTGAAGTTAACAGTTCAACCGGAGTTTTTCCATGTTCAGCCAAACAATCCTCTACTTCTTTTTTACTTTCGGAAAGATGTATATGCTTCAACATGTTTCTTTTTTGCGATTCGTTTGATATTTGTTTAAGCAAAGCAGAAGAACAAGCATACACAGAATGCGGAGACAATACGAATTTCAACAAATCGCTTTCATATGTGTCTTTTTCGTTAAGTGCTTTTTTGAAGCTATCATAACCATCGGCATACAAATCTGTTCCGACAATACATTTTCCGATAAAAGCGCGCATACCAGAATCTTTCGCTGCCTTTGCGCACTCATCTTCACAGATATGCATATCAAGATAACATGTCGTGCCTGTCTTTATCATTTCAATGCATCCGAGCAATGTTGTCCAATAAAAATCAGGCCTGCTTATTTTAGATTCAACAGAAAAAATTTTGTTAAATAACCATTTGTCGAAGGGCATGTCATCGGCAGAATTTTTCATAAAATTCATATATGCGTGCGTATGTGAATTTATAAGTCCGGGCATAACCAAATTGCCGTCAGCATCAATCTCTTCATATTTTTCATGATCCTTAATGCTATTTCCGCCAACAGCTTCAATTGTTGTTCCGTTAACAAACAAATCATCTTTTTTTATTTGAAATTTATTGTCTGAATAAAGAAGCAAGTGCCCGTTTTTTATTCTGTATTTCATATGATTTTCCTTTTATTGTATTTCCGCAGCAATTTCAAGTGCAATTTTTATCATATCGGTAAAGGTGTTTTCTCTTTCCTCAACAGTACAGCCGGGACAACCGTCAACTAACGGAAGATCGGATATAGTACAGATTGCAAGAGCTCTTTTTTTACATTTCAGCGCATTCAGATACAAACTTGCCGATTCCATTTCTACTGCAACGGAGCCGAGAGCAGCCCATTTTTCGTTTGCAGTCTTATCAAAATTGTAAAACACATCAGTTGAATAAAAATTGCCAACCTTAAGCTTAATGTTAAGCTTTTCTGCAGCTTTTACAGCACATAAAAGGAGTTCATATGAACAAACCGGCGCAACTGTTCCGTTAACACAAAACTGATTTGCATAATTTGAATCTGTATTTGCACCAAGACCAACAACAACATCTTTCAGCTTTGCATCCTCGGTCAAACCACCCGCAGTGCCGACTCTGATTATGTTTTCAACATCAAAAAAATTGAACAGTTCATAGGAGTATATTCCCATTGAAGGCATTCCCATTCCGCTTGCCATAACCGAGATTTTTTTACCTTTATAGTATCCAGTATAACCTTGTGCAACCCTTACATTATTAACAAGAACAGCGTTTTCAAGGAATGTTTCGGCAATCATTTTTGCTCTGATCGGATCCCCCGGCATAATAACGGTTTTTGCAAATCCTGTTTCATTAAGCAGTTTTATCTGAGCTGTTTCCTTCATTGCAATTCATCCTGTTACTTAAATATATTTATTAATAGTCAATTCTTTTCTCTTCAACAATAAAAGGTTTTTCATCCTTTTTGTTATTTATGGAAATAATATATTCAAACATTATGCATACAACAATAATTAACACGCACAGTGCCGCTAGAACACATCTTATAATTATAGAGTTTGCGATTGTAATTAATTCTGTTTGGGCTATGTTAGGCACTATAACAAAACAAAATTCTGCTGCAAGAGCAATAAGTGCTATAACAGAGAAAAGTATGATTTTTCTAGGCAAACAAGTCGAATATTGTGTTATGCCACACAATGCAAAATCATAGTATTTGTTAAAATTGAATTTGGATTTGCCTTTTTTTCTTGAATCCTGCGTGTAATATACATAGTCAATTGACGATGCATATTCTTTTACAATTCCTCTCAAAAAAGGTGCGTTTGTTTTTATTTTTTTTAATATTTCAATAAAGCTTCTGTCAAACAGTTCAAATTCGGTAGCATGAGGAGTTAATTTGACACCAAAAAAATTAATCATGAGAAAATAAAACACAGTTCTCAAGAAATAAAGAACTTTGTTCTCTTTGCTTTTGTTTTTTACTCCGAGAACCACTTGGGCACCGTTTTCCCATTTTTTTATAAACTCCGGAATAATTTCAGGAGGGTTTTGCAAATCAGCATGAACAATAATGGCACAATCGCCTTTTGCCTGCTGCATGCAATAAAACGTGTTTTTTAAATAACCGAAATTTTTTGTATAAAAAACACATTTTGCTTCGTCGTGTTTTGCGCAGAGCTCTTCAACAGCATCACGTGTTCCGTCAGTAGAACCGTCATCAAAAAAAACTATTTCATATGTATAGTTGTCCAAGCCTTTGAATACAGCAGTAATTCTGTCATATATTTCATGAAGCATGGAAACCTCGTTGTAAATCGGTACAACAACAGATATATGCTTTTTATCATTAAACATTTTGAGTCACCCGTTATCCGTTTTTTTGAATACTGAATTTAACAACTTCAGACCATGTACGAAATAATTTTTCAGTGTAATAGGCTTTTGCAAGCAGTATATCATTTTTTTAGCAATGTATTTTGGCCTCAAATAAAACTTGAGAAGGTAGTTATTTCTGATTTTTTGAATTTCATCCAAGGATACAGTTTGGGTGCCTATGGTGTTAGGCGAAAAATAGTCATTACCCCACGATGCTGATTTTACGGTGCTGTATTGTTCGCATTGTAAATTCAGCTCTGTGCCAAAATATGGCAGAGCAACATGAATTTCTATAAAATCGGGATCAATTTCAAAAATAAACTCGAGAGTTTCAAGCATATCCTGTTTGGTTTCCCAAGGAAAACCTATCATAAAGAATCCAAGCAAAGGCAACTTGTGTTCTCTGATTAATTTTGCGGCACGGATATTATCCTCTCGGGTTGTTCCTTTTTTGATTTTCCTTAATGTATCATCACTACTGCTTTCAAAACCAACAGCAAGCATAAAACAGCCTGCCTTTTTAAGCTTTTTAAGCAGTTCCGCTTCAAGAGGCTTTGCTCTTGAATTGACGGTAAATTCAATCTTTCCATGCAAATCGGAACTGATTATTTTATCACACAAAGCCATTGCCCATTGGGCATCTATGGTAAAAGTGTCAGCTTTAAAAAAGAAATTTCTGATGCCGTATTTATAATAACATTCTTCTATTTCTGCAAAAACATTCTCAATACTTCTTTTTCGGACCGTTGTTCCGGAAATTATTGGCGTAAGACAGTATGTGCAATGACATGGACATCCGCGGGATACCTGTATGGTCGCCATCGGTTCACCTGTATCCGGTCTCGGATACAACTCGTTTCTCATAAGATCTCTTGCAGGAAAAGGTATTTCATCTAAATTATCAAACCATTTGCTAAAATCTGTTTTTTTAAATACACCATCTTTTTTATATAAAATGCCGTTAACATTGTCAATAGACCCTTTATTCAAAAGAATACAATCAACCAGGTCTCCGATAACTGTATCAATTTCTCCTCCAATGAGATAATTTGCATTGTGTAAATCCAGTGTTTCAAGAATATGTGAAGGAACGTCAAAAAAAATTGCACCCTTTAGAATAAATTCACAGGAATGAAAGCAACTAATCCAATTAATAAAATTTATATCATTCAGAATTGTTGCGTTTGTAATGCTAATGACAATTATATCGGGCAAAAAAGATAATATTTCTTTTTTAATCTCTTCATAACCTGTTTTCTCGGTTTGATAGTCTCTTAAAAGAACTTTATAACCTCGATTATTCAGCACTGCGGCAGCATAACCAATATCATTGCAAGCATGAATTGTAGCTACCGCCGAATCATCAATATTGCATTGCGCACGGTCTTCACTTCTTTGATACGCCTTTCCCGGCGGATACAGCAACATAATTTTATTCATTTTTTATGTATCTCCATATATTTTTTTAATTATATCATAGAGAACATGTAAATTCAACATTTTTTTGTCTTTCAACAAGATATTTGCTTGTTGCTTTTGGTTTGATAAATCTCTTGCAAATTGACTTTGTATAAGCTTTATGATATTATTATTTAAAACAGAGAAAAAGGGTTGCAAATCATGAAAAAAAGGCTTAAAAATACAGATTTCTTGTTTGTCACTGCACTATGTTTCGGGCTTTTGCTGCTCGGAATTTTTATCTTTATCTATCCATATGCTCCTGACGAAACATTTTATTTAACTGTTCCTTTCCGGCTTGTAAACGGTGACAGCTTGGTTCAGGACGAATGGCATCTCACTCAATTTTCTTCCCTGTTTTCTTATTTACCTATGCGTATATGGTTTGACCTGAAGGGCTCTGCCGAAGGAATTGTTGTTTTTTCAAGGTGTGTATATCTTTCAATCCATACATCCTTGACGGTTTTAATATATGTCTTTTTCAGAAAGTATAAGATATGGGCTGTTGCGGCTGCAATCATGTATTTTACCCAAGCAACTCACAGATTTCTCTCAATAAGCTATCATTCTATGTTTGTTGTTTTTTTGCTTCTTCTCTCACTTTGCATTATCTCAATTCATAATCGTGGCAACACCCGTTTTTATATTTTTGCAGGAATTTGCTACGGATTATGCTGTATTTGCAACCCGTTTTTTTGCATAGCTTTCGCTTTATATATTATTGTTTTTCTTTTCTGGTCGGGCAAACATCCACCCAAAAAAGCATTAATCAATTCCACATCCGATAATTCATCAAAAACAGAAAAGGCTGTTTACAATCAAAAACAAACTGATGTTTTTTGCAACACAAAAAATTACAATTGTTTTTTTACTAAAAAAGCCGTTGTTTATATATCTGTCGGAATCTTAATCATAGCAGTTTTTGCTGTTGCTTTCTTCTTATTTACTGGCGGAACCTTTTCCTCCCTGTTCAATAACATAAACAACCTTTTAATGAGTAGCGAATATAAAGTAGAGTCTTCTTTCTTGAAAAAAACAATAACGAACTTGATAAATGCGGATTTTTATTTCAACAAATTAAGCTTTGGAATGTCATATTTCTTACCGATATTGTATATATTATTGTTTATCGACGGAAATCGAAAAGTTAACTCTCACAGATGTTTTTATCTTTTATTCTCTCTAATTTTATCAATAATGTATATGGTTAGCATGTTTTACAACTATGACAGTTCTGCTTTTAATGTTGTTGAGCTACCTTTCGCAATTTTTTCTACAGTCAGCTACATCCTAACCGATAAAAAAAACAAAAAGTTATTTAACTTCATGTGGATCCCCTGCTTGATAGGTGCTCTTTTTCAGTTCTTTGCTTCTAATGCGCATCTGGTAGCAATAAGTGTAGTGTTTATAACCAACAATGTTGCAGGTGTATTCTTTGTCGGCGATTTGTTCAAAGAAATGCGTCAAAAACCGACAGAAGAATTCTCCAAAAAGAAAAAGGCTGTTGTGGTCGGACGTTCTGTGCTATGCATCGGGCTATGTCTTCAGATAGTTTTTCACGGGCTTTTTTATCAGTATAAACAGTGGCCCGGAAAAGATGCGGTTAAAGCAACTGTAGGCCCTTTTTCAGGGGTATATATGACAGAAAAACAATATGATGATTACACAAAATCAATTGATGATTTAGATTTAATCAAAAATCGTTGCACAGAAAAATCACCTGTGTTAATTCTATCCTATCATAATTGGATGTATATGTATATTGAACAGCCTGTCGCTTCTTATACAGCATGGTACAGCGAAGAATTTCATCAGGATCTTTTAATGACATATTATAAAGAAAACCCTGATAAAATTCCTGAATATATCTATATTGATTCAACTGAATATGACAATAAATATGACCCTGATTTTAAAAAAAATATTATGGTTATAGCAAATGAGTTATTTGATTTTACAAAAGAAGATTTGTCAAATGGTGTTCTTCTCACAGTGAGAAATTTCAAACATAATTAAATCAAAAATTGACTTGAATGGGAATTCATCCTGTTCAAGTCAATTTAGTTTATATGTAGAATAATTATTCCTTAGTTACGCTACAAGGAACTTATATTTTGCAACGCTGTAAAGAGGGATAAACGGCACCATGATAGGCACGGTCTTAACATATTTCTGATATTCGGGATCATCGCCGTAGTTCTTATTCTGGCGAAGCTCAAGACGGCGTGCACCGCTGAACATTACAAAGATAATGCCTATGTAACCGATAAGAGCGAGAATCCACTGACCGGCACCTTCAAGGACATTTGCGCCGGAAATAAGGACACCTGTCCAAAAAATCATTTCGCCGAGATAGTTGGGACATCTGACGAATTTATAAAGTCCCGTATCGCAGAATCGGTTGGGGTTCTTTTTCTTTGATGCATTTTTCTGCATATCGGCAACCGATTCAAAGATGATTCCGAACGCCATGATAATAATACCCGCAATGCAGCAGCCGTCTGTCTTTTCGCCGTTGAGCAAACGATAGAAAACGGGAAGCACCTGCGTGACATAAAGAGCTGCACAGGTTATCCAGATTGCACATTTAACGCCAAACTTCATTGTTGAACCATCTTTGATTTCTCTTTTCATCGCTCCGCGGTAAGCTGCGCTTTTAAGCTCACGGATGAGAAGATATCCGCCGAGACGGATGCCGTAAATAATAAAGAGAACACAGGCAAGAACCGTTCCGACACTTAAATTGTTGCGGAACATAATCAGCATCAGAGCGCCGAGACCCGCAATTGAAAAACCGTAGCCGAGCGAAATAAAATAAACATACTTGTAAAAGCCGATTGAACTTATGAGCATTGCCGCTGCGAAGAGCAGCCAAAAAGTAAAGGGAACAACAGACATATTGAATCCTCCTGTAAATTTTTACAGCTAAAATTATACCCCATTATGTTTTATTATTCAAGACGCTTTCCGACAATTTTTACGGCTTTAATATTCCGATTTCGATAGAAGTGTTGATTATTCCCTCAACAATCGGCCAAAGCGCGGGAGTTGTTGTGCGGATGATATCCATACGCTTATAAATCTGCGGTGCGTGAACATCTCCCTCTTTCCATGTGTGGCCATCGGTCATATAGTTGTTTATCAGCGGTTGAATCCTGTCAATTGCGTTGGCATACTTGGATTCGGGTGTTTCTTTTGCCTCAAATTCATCCCAGAGGGCGCGGATTTCCGCTCCTTGAACAGGGTCAAGAATGCCGAAAAGCTTATCTGCCGCCTCAAGCTCGCGCTGAAGCTTATCCTCATATCCCTTTGCATCATATGCGAATGTATCCCCCGCATAGACCTCTATAAGGTCGTGAACAAGGGCAATTTTAAGAACCTTTTCAATATTTACCTTTTCAGTGCTGTACTCTTCAAAAAGCATGGCAAGCATCGCAAGATTCCATGAATGCTCCGCATCGTTTTCACGCCTTGAACCGTTAATAATAAGATTTCGGCGGAATATATTTTTCATTTCATCGATAACAATTGCAAATTTTATCTGTTTTTGCAGTTTTTCGTCTTTTATGAAGCTGAATCTGTCCATATGTTTACCTCGAAGAAAAACGGCGGCTTGAGGTCAAGCCGCCATAAATTTTATATAGTTCTTACTCTGATTGCGCCTGCAACTCCGCTTGCATCAAAGGCTTTATCGGTATCGATAACGGTATATCCCATATCCTTTTTGTTGGCGGTGAAGATTGCGGTAACGCTTGCACCTGATGCCTTTGCGGCGGCTTCAGCCTTTGCTGCAAATTCGTCTGCATTTTCCTTGTGAATAAAGCAGGTACGCACTGCAAAACTTTCTGCAAGACAGGTGTTGGGAAGATTTACCGAATTTTTGATTTCGCCCTTAAGAAGATAAGCGGAAACCTCGTCAGCCGCCATCATTGCGCAGTTTTCCTCGCTTTCGGGAGTTGATGCACCGAGATGGGGAATAGCTGTTACACCCTCTGCGTCGAGCTGCTCATCAGTCGGGAAATCGGTAACATAAGCTGCTGCCTTGCCGCTTGCAAGAGCATCAATGATATCCTTTGAATCAACAAGCTCGCCTCTTGCGAAATTGAGGATTCTTATTCCGTCTTTCATCTTTGCGAGCGATTCTGCGTTAATCATGCCTCTTGTACCGTCGTTGAGAGGAGCATGAAGAGTGATATAGTCGCTGCTTGCAAAGATTTCGTCAAGCTCAACAAGCTCGATATCTGTCTTGCCCGCTGCAAAGGGGTCATATGCGATAACTTTCATGCCGAGAGCAGCTGCGCTCTGCGCAACAAGTGCGCCGATTGCGCCGAGACCGACGATACCGAGAGTCTTGCCAAGAATTTCGGGACCTGCAAAATTGCTCTTTCCCTTTTCAACAAGCTTACCTACGTTTTCGCCCTCGCCCTTAAGAGTCTTGCACCAATCGAGAGATGCTGCAACCTTTCTTGAAGCGAGGAAAAGCGAACAGATAACAAGCTCCTTAACTGCATTTGCATTTGCGCCGGGAGTGTTAAAAACAACAACACCCTTATCGCTGCATGCAGGGATGGGAATATTGTTGACACCTGCGCCTGCTCTTGCGATTGCAACTGTATTTTCCGAAAGCTCCATTTCATGCATGGAAGCTGAGCGAACAAGGATTGCATCGGGATTTTCGATGCTGTCGGAGCATGCGAACTTTGCGCTGTCAAGACGGTCCAGACCGTTTTTGGAGATTTTATTTAAAGTTAAAATATTAAACACGTTAATTCCCCCAATTAGTTTTTCTTTTCAAACTCTGTCATGAAATCAACAAGCTTTTCAACGCCTTCAATGGGCATTGCGTTATAGATTGAAGCTCTCATGCCGCCAACTGAACGGTGACCCTTAAGGTTTACAAAGCCTGCTTCGGTTGCTTCCTTGACAAACTTTGCGTTGAGCTCATCGCTCTCTGTTACGAAGGTAACATTCATCATTGAACGGTCACTCTTCTTAACGGGGTTGTTGAACATCTTGCTGTTATCAATGAAATCATAAAGAATTGAGCACTTCTTTTCGTTATGGAGCTTCATTGCTTCAAGACCGCCGAGAGTTTTAATCCATTCAAGAACAAGCTTGCACATGTAGATTGAATAGCAGGGCGGTGTGTTATACATCGAATCGTTATCAGCGAGGGTCTTATAGTCAAGCATTGTGGGAGTGTAATCCCTTGCGTTTCCGAGAAGGTCCTCACGGACGATAACAACGGTCAGACCTGCGGGAGCAACGTTTTTCTGTGCACCGCCGTAGATAACGCCGTATTTTGAAACGTCCATGGGCTCCGAAAGGAAGCATGACGAAACGTCAGCAACGAGGGGAACATTGCCTGTATCAGGAAGCTCTGCGAAGCGTGTACCGTAAATTGTATTGTTCTGGCAGATGTAGAAATAGTCTGCGTCGGGAGTAAAGTTTGCCTTATCAAGCTCGGGAATGCAGGAGAAATTCTGCTCCTTTGATGAGCCGACAACCTTGATATCGCCGTATTTGCAGGCTTCTTTATATGCCTTTGTTGAGAACTGACCCGAAAGAACATAGTCAGCCTTGCCGCTGCCGTTAAGGAAGTTGAGAGGGATTGCTGCAAACTGTGTTGATGCGCCGCCCTGGCAGAAGATAACCTTATAGTTATCGGGGATATTCATGACCTCTTTAAAAAGGTCACGGGCGCCGAAAATGATTTCCTCATAAACCTTTGAGCGATGGCTCATTTCAAGCACGGACTGTCCGCTGCCCTTATAATCGAGCATCTCCGCAGCTGCTCTGTTGAGAACGCTTTCGGGAAGCATTGAGGGACCTGCCGAAAAATTATAAACTCTTGCCATTATATATCATCCTTCCAAGGAAAATTTTACAATATATGATATGTGTTTTATAGTGAAAAGTTAAAAGCGAACAGTGAAAAGTTTCGGGTCTGCGACGCTTTTATTATAATCGGTCATAGGCAGAGCCTATCCTTAACTATTCACTCTTAACTCTTCACTTTTTACTTATTATTCTTCTGCATTTATTGCGATTCCGAGGTCATCAAGCTGAATGCCGTCAACAGTTGCGGGGCATTCCGTCATAGGTTCGCTTGCGTTCTGAACCTTGGGATATGCGATAACATCTCGGAGCGACTCGCAGCCGAGCATCTGCATAACAAGTCTGTCAAGACCGATACCCATGCCGCCGTGAGGGGGTGCACCGTATTTGAATGCATCGAGAAGATAGCCGAACTTGTTGTGAGCCTCTTCATCGGAAAGACCGAGAAGCGAGAAAATTCTTGCCTGAAGGTCGGGATTTGTTATTCTGATTGAACCCGAGCAAAGCTCAACGCCGTTGAGAACAAGGTCATATGCCTTTGCTCTGACTGCGCCCTTGTCGGTTTCAAGATAATCAAGGCATTCATCCATGGGTGATGTGAACGGATGATGCATTGCTACATACTGCTGGCTATCCTCATCCCAATCAAAGAATGGAAATTCGGTTATCCAAAGAAGATTATATTGATTTTCGGGAATAATGTCAAGCTTTTTGGCAACAGACTGACGGAGTGCGCCGAGAACTGAAAGAACGGTTGAATTTTTGCCGTCACCGATGATAAGAACAACGTCGCCTGCCTTTGCATCTGCCTTTTCGAGAAGAGCATTCATCTCGTCCTCTGTGAGGAACTTTGCAAATGAAGATGCAACCGAGCCGTCATCAGCAAGTCTTGCCCATGCAAGACCCTTTGCGCCGATACCTCTTACCATTTCAGTAAGCTTGTCAATTTCTTTTCTTGTAAGAGTATTGAAAGCACCCTTTGCGGTGATACCTCTTACGCTGCCGCCTGCTTCAAGTGCACCGGTGAAAACGCCGAAGCCGCAGCCCTTGACGGTTTCGCTCAAATCATAGATTTCCATGCCGTAGCGGGTGTCGGGCTTATCGCTGCCGTAACGCTCCATTGCCTCTTTATAAGTAAGTCTGGGAAGAGGAAGCTTGATTTCTGCGCCGAGCGCCTCACGGAAAACTCTTTCCATATAGCCTTCGCCGATTGCAAGAACATCCTCCATGTCAACAAACGACATTTCAAGGTCAATCTGGGTAAATTCGGGCTGACGGTCCGCTCTCAAATCCTCGTCACGGAAGCAGCGTGCAATCTGCATGTATCTGTCAAAGCCTGCAACCATCGAAAGCTGCTTGTAAAGCTGGGGTGACTGCGGAAGAGCATAGAACTTGCCCTTGTGGATACGACTGGGAACAAGATAGTCTCTTGCGCCCTCGGGAGTTGATTTGATAAGAATGGGAGTTTCGATTTCGATGAAACCGTTTTCATCAAAATAATCTCTTGTGATTTTTGTTATCTTGTGGCGGAGAAGAATATTCTTCTGAAGGTCGGGTCTGCGAAGGTCAAGATAACGGTATTTGAGTCTTGTAAGCTCCGCTGTCTGGCAGTCCTCAATGATTTCAAAGGGCGGTGTTTCGCTCTTTGCGAGAACACGAAGATCTGTTACCTCGATTTCAATTTCGCCCGTGGGGATTTCCGTATTCTTGGCGGAACGCTCTCTGACTGTACCCTGTGCCATGAGAACATATTCGCTTCTTGCCGATGCAGCCTTTTCAAAAACTTCCTTTGCGGTTGATTCGTCAAAAGCAAGCTGAACAATGCCTTCTCTGTCGCGAAGGTCGATGAAAATAAGTGCGCCGAGGTCTCTCTGACGCTGTACCCAGCCTGCAACGGTAACGGTTTTACCTGCATCCGAAAGACGAAGGTCGCCACAGTAATGGGTACGCTTAAGTCCTGTCATAAAATCCATAATATATCATCCTTTATTGTTATATCTGTCCGAGAATTGAAGAGAGATCAACACCCTCAAGGTTGAGCGATTCGCCGAGAGCGGCAGTTTCCTGCCTTACGAGAAATTCCATAAAATTATCGGCAATTTCAGCAAGCTCCATTTCGGTGCTTTCGCCGCTGTCCATATTCTTGACCTTTGCCTTGCCTCCTGCGATTTCGTCATCGCCGAGTACCATTGTATATTTAGCGCCGATTTTGTCGGCATATTTCATCTGCGCCTTGAGTGAACGTCCGACAACGTCTGTCTGTGCGCTGATGCCGCCTGCACGAAGGTCGGCAACGATTGCTGCCGCTTCAAAAGATGCATTTTCGCCCATGGGAGCAATATAAATATCGCAGCCCGAGGGCTTGGGAAGTTCAATTCCCTGTGCTTCAAGGAGCATGAGGAGTCTACCCGTGCCCATACCGAAGCCGAGCGAGGGAATGTGCGGTCCGCCGAGCTCTTCAACGAGTCCGTCATAGCGTCCGCCGCCGCAAACTGTTCCCTGTGCGCCGATCTGAGTTGAAACAAACTCGAAAACGGTACGTGTATAATAGTCAAGTCCTCTTACGATTCGTGGATTGACGGTATATTCAATATTCATCTTGTCAAGATACTTCTTGACACTCTCAAAGTGTGCGGAGCAATCCTCACAGATATAATCGAGAATTGCGGGAGCATCCTTGCCAATTCCGGAGCAGACGGGGCTCTTGCAGTCAAGGATTCTCATGGGATTCTTTTCAAGTCTGCCCAGACATGTGGGACAAAGCTCGTCTTTCTTTGTTTCGAAATACTCTTTGAGTGCCTTATGATAATTCTTGCGGCATTCAGGGCAGCCGATTGAATTGAGCTGAAGCTCAAGCCCCTCAACGCCGAGAAAAGCAAAAATTTCGTTTGCAAGCGAGATTACCTCGGCATCAGCAGCAGGAGCGCCTGCACCGAGCATCTCAACACCAAACTGCTGAAATTCTCTCCATCTGCCTGCCTGGGGCTTTTCGTATCTGTAACAGTTGAGAATATAGCAGAGCTTCTGGGGCAGGGCTTCATTGAAAAGTCCGTGCTCAAGAAATGACCTTACTGCACCTGCGGTACCCTCGGGTCGAAGAGTGATTGAGCGCCCGCCCTTATCGTCGAAGGTATACATTTCCTTCTGAACAACGTCGGTTGTTTCGCCGACACCTCTCTGGAAAAGCTCAGTATGTTCAAAAACGGGAGTTCTGATTTCACGGAAACCGAACTTTCTTGCAATATCAAGCACAGTCTGCTCGATAAACTGATTTTTATATACCTCATCGGGCATTATATCCTGTGTGCCCTTGATGGCTTTGGTAACAAGTGCCATTTTTATATCATCCTTTTATAAAAATACAGGGTCGTCCCACAAAGACGACCCCGAAAATAACTGAATTTTTGCCTGGCAGGAGCGTCTGTCGGAAGACTTTAAATCTTCGAAGGATTGACGATTTCACGCCAATCAAGATCGCCTCTGGCAAGTGAATGTATGAGTGCCTCAGCCGTTGCAATATTCGTTGCAACAGGGACATTGTGAACATCGCAGAGCCTGAGAAGCGTTGCTTCGTTGGGCTCGTGGGGCTTTGCCGTTAAGGGGTCACGGAAAAGCAGCAGAAGGTCAATTTCGTTGCAGGCGATTCTTGATGCAATCTGCTGGTCGCCGCCCTGGGTACCGCTTAGGAATCTGGTAATATCAAGACCGGTTGCCTCTGCAACCATTTTTCCGGTTGTTCCCGTTGCATAAATATTATGTCTGCTGAGCACGCCGCAATAGGCAATGCAAAACTGTATCATGAGCTCTTTTTTTGCATCATGAGCGATTAAAGCAATATTCATCATTACGCCTCCTTCTGTACTTTACTGAAATATAATAGCAAATCCGAACACATCTGACAAGTACTTGTTAAAAATTTTTTTGGTTTTTTTGTCGGATTTTTATTCTTCGTTCTGCTCGGGTACTTCGTTTACAGTTTCTTCCGCTTCTCCTTCATCCGCAGGAATTGCGTCATGAGACTCACCCTCTTCACGTGGGACAGAAACTGCGGTTATAAGTCTTTCGCCTTCCGTTACCTTCATGACACGCACACCCTTTGAGGGTCTTGCGCAGAGTCTGATAGCCTCCATGGGGATTCTGATAATAATGCCGTCCGACGAAATGAGCATAAGGTCATCCTCGGGGTTGACAACCTCGATTGCAGCAACATCGCCGTACTTTGCAACATGATAGTTTGTAAGACCCGAACCGCCTCTGTTTTGGAGTCTGTAATCGGTGATTTCGCTCAATCTGCCGTAGCCTGTTTCGCTGACGGTGAGGACTTTCTTGCCCTCGGTCAGTATATCCATACCGACAACGCAGTCACCCTCTTTAAGCTTGAGCGCACGCACACCTCTTGCGGTACGTCCGATAACTCTTGCGTCATCCTCGCGGAAGGCAATCGACATACCCTTCTTGGTTGCGATAATCAGATTTTCGCCACCCTCGGTGAGTTTTACCCATACAAGCTCATCGTCATCGTCAAGATTAATTGCGATAACACCGTTTTTGCGGACATTCTTATAAGCATCAAGCTCTGTACGCTTGATAATACCGTTTCTTGTGAGCATACAGAGATAATAGTTATCCTCACCAAATTCGGGAACTCTTATCATTGCGGAAACCTTTTCGCCCTCTTCAACAGGGAGAAGGTTGACTATGTTCATGCCCTTGCTCTGGCGTGAGCCTTCGGGAATTTCATAGCCCTTGAGTCTGTAAGTCTTGCCCTTTGTGGTGAAGAACATGATATAGTCGTGGGTCGAGCAGGTGAACATTGTTTTTACAACGTCCTCATCTCTTCTTGTAAGACCCTTGACACCTCTGCCGCCTCTGTTCTGTTGCTTATATTCATCCATGGGGATACGCTTGATATAGCCCATGTTTGTGAGAGTATAAACGCAGGTTTCTTCGGGAATGAGGTCCTCAATGTCAACCTCGCCCGAAACATTGACGATTTCTGTCTTTCTTTCGTCAGCAAACTTATCACGGACTGCCATAGCCTCGTTCTTGACGATTTCAAGAACCTTTGCTTCATCGGAAAGAATCTCGTTGAACTCTGCAATCTTTGCCTTAAGCTCATCAAGCTCGTTTGTAATCTTGAGAATTTCAAGACCTGCGAGCTGACCTAAACGGAACGCAACGATAGCCGCTGCCTGAGGTTCGTCAAAATCGAATTTTTCCATAAGAGCTGTCTTTGCTTCCGCCTGACCGCCCTTACATGCTCTGATTGTTGCGATAATATCGTCAACGATATCAATAGCCTTTGCAAGACCTTCAAGGATATGCGCTCTGTCCATCGCTTTTTTGAGGTCATATCTTGTTCTGCGGGTTATAACCTCTTCCTGGAACCTGATATAGTGGCCGAGAACTTCCTTGAGAGTGAGCTGCTTGGGCTCACCGTTGACAAGCGCAATCATGATTACGCCGAAGGTTGTCTGAAGTTGTGTGAAAGAGAAAAGCTGATTGAGAACAACCTGCGGGTTTGCATCTCTTTTAAGGTCAATCGAAATGAGCATACCCTTCTTTGACGAATAGTCGTTTACATCGGAAATACCTTCGATTCTCTTTTCTTTAACAAGGTCTGCAATGCTCTCTATAAGCCTTGCCTTGTTGACCATATAAGGAATTTCAGTTACCTGAATTTCAAATCTGCCGTTTTTCTTTTCAACAATTTCTGCCTTTGCACGCAGAGTGATTTTGCCTCTGCCCGTGCCGTAAGCGGCTCTGATGCCCGCTCTGCCCATGATAACACCCTTTGTGGGGAAATCAGGTCCCTTGATATGCTCCATAAGCTCTTCAAGGCTTATTTCGGGGTCATCAATCATGGCACACATGCCGTCGATAACCTCGCCGAGGTTGTGGGGCGGAATGTTTGTTGCCATACCGACAGCGATACCGACAGAGCCGTTTACCAGAAGATTGGGGAACCTTGAAGGAAGAACAACGGGCTCTTTAAGACGGTCATCGTAGTTGGTAGTAAAATCGACTGTATCTTTGTCGATATCCGTAAGCATACGGAGAGCCATTTTGCTCATTCTTGACTCGGTATAACGGTATGCAGCAGGGGGGTCGCCGTCAACCGAACCGAAGTTGCCGTGACCGTCAACAAGAATATATCTCATCGAGAAGGTCTGGGCAAGACGTACCATCGCATCATAAACCGATGCGTCGCCGTGGGGATGATATCTGCCGAGAACCGAACCGACGGTGTCGGCACACTTTCTGTATGCCTTGTCGGGAGTCAGTCCGTTTTCGTGCATTGTGTAAAGTATTCTGCGGTGAACAGGCTTTAAGCCGTCTCTGACATCGGGAAGAGCACGTGAAGTGATAACCGACATCGAGTAATCAAGGAAAGCCTGACGCACTTCTTTGTTAAGGTCAACATTTATAATTTTCTGGGTATCTCTTGCGTCGCCAAAACTCATTTTCAATCAGTCCTTTCCTTAAATATCAAGATTTGCAACAAATTTTGCATTCTGCTCAATAAACTCACGGCGCGGCTCAACCTTATCACCCATGAGGATTGAGAAGGTTTCGTCTGCCTCCATTGCATCTGCAAGAGTTACGCGGAGCATAATTCTTGTTGCAGGGTCCATAGTTGTTTCCCAAAGCTGCTCGGGGTCCATTTCACCGAGACCTTTGTAGCGCTGAATATCGCAGCTGCCGCCAAATTCAGCAACCTTTTCATCTCTCTCCTGATCAGAAAATGCATAGGCAAACTTCTTGCCCTTGCTTATCTTGAACAGAGGGGGCTGTGCAAGAAAAACGTGACCCTCTTCAATGAGAGGTCTCATATATCGGAAGAAGAATGTGAGAAGAAGAGTTCTGATATGTGCACCGTCAACGTCGGCATCGGCCATGATAACGATTTTTTCATAGCGAAGCCTGGTCAGGTCAAAATCGTCACCGATACCTGTTCCGAGAGCCATAACAACGGGCTGAAGCTTCTCGTTGCCGATAACTCTGTCAAGACGTGCCTTCTCAACGTTAAGCATTTTACCCCAGAGAGGAAGGATAGCCTGGTAGGTTCTGTCACGTCCTTCTTTTGCAGAACCGCCTGCCGAGTCACCCTCTACGATGTATATTTCGGTGCCTTCAGCCTGCTTTTCGGTGCAGTCTGCAAGCTTACCGGGGAGTGAGTTGCCTTCGAGAACGGATTTCCTTCTTGCAAGCTCACGGGCTTTTCTTGCGGCTTCTCTTGCTCTTGAAGCATCGAGTGCCTTTGAGAATATCGCCTTTGCAACGGCGGGATTCTCTTCAAAATATGTCATCAGCTTATCATAAACAAGAGCGTTTACGATGGTCTGAATATCGGTGTTGCCGAGCTTGCCTTTGGTCTGACCCTCAAACTGTGCTTCGGTCAGCTTAACGGATATAATCGCCGTAAGACCCTCTCTTACGTCATCGCCCGTAAGCTTTTTATCGCCGTCTTTGAGGATATTATATTTTTTGCCGTAATCGTTGAATACTCTTGTCAAGGCGTTTTTAAAGCCCGTTTCGTGAGTACCGCCGTCTACGGTGCGTACGTTGTTTGCAAACGAAAGAATAAGCTCGTTGTAGCTGTCATTATAGAAAAGGGCAATTTCTGCGTATCTGTCGCCTTTTGCGCCCGAAAAATGAACGGGAGTTTCGTGAAGAGGGGTAAGACCTCTTACGCCTGTAAGATACTCCGCAAACGACGAAAGACCACCTTCATAGCAATATTCACGTTCAATTATGTTTTCGGGATCTCTGCTGTCTGTGAGCTTGATCGAAAGACCTGCATTGAGAAATGCGGATTCACGCAAACGTCTTTCAAGTGTTTCAAAATCATAAACGGTTGTTTCCTGAAAAATCAGCGGATCGGGCTTGAAACGGATAAATGTTCCGGTTTCATCGGTATCGCCTACAATTTCAAGGTCTGTTTCGATGTTGCCGCCTTTTACGAAGCGCTGACGGTGAACATGACCCGCCTGCGAAACCTCAACCTCAAACCACTCGGAAAGAGCATTAACAACCGATGAACCGACGCCGTGAAGACCGCCTGATACCTTGTATCCGCCGCCGCCGAACTTGCCGCCTGCGTGGAGAACGGTCAGAACAACGGTGACTGAAGGCAGGCCCATTTTTTCGTTGATGCCGACGGGGATTCCTCGTCCGTTATCGCGAACGGAGATAACGTCGCCCGGCTCGATTTCAACCTCGATGTGGGTACAGTAGCCTGCAAGCGCTTCGTCGATTGAGTTATCAACGATTTCATAGACAAGGTGATGCAGACCTCTGGGACCTGTTGAGCCGATATACATACCCGGTCTTTTACGCACAGCCTCAAGACCCTCGAGAACCTGAATCTGACTTGCGTCATATTCCTCGGTAACAACGGTATTCATCTCTTCGGAATCAGCTTCGAAAGCAACGATTTCCTCTTCGGTTTCCGTCTGGGGATTTAATTCTTTGTTGTTTTCAATATCCATGTTATCACCTTAATTTCCGTTTCCAAGCATTGACATCATGCCTTTTTTCTTTGCCTTCTTGGGCTTATACTGCGGAGGATTTGCAAGTCGCATTTTTGCACCCTTGCCGCTTGAAGATGCGAGATATTTGTTGACATTGATTACGGGGCTCATCATATCGTCGCTCATATAATCAACGCATGCAGCAAGCATCTCCTGGTCGTTATTCATTGCGCCGAGAATTGTTACCGCAATAAGGCTCTGGGTTTCGTTGGTGCCGTCCTCATAAATTTCATTGAGAAGGTTGAAAAGCCTCTTCATCTTTGCGGGGTTGTTCTCTTTTATAGTTTCAAGAACTGCGGGAGTTCCGTGATTTATAAAAAATTCTTCGGGAAGAAACTGACCGTATTTTTCGCAGTTTGCTTTATACTCCTCACGAAGATCTGTATAGATGGTGGTAAAGCGGTTTGCAAGGGTGTTGGGGTCGTATGAAACGGAGCCGCTCTTTGCCGCCGCCTTTGAAACGGGGGTGGGAAGCTTTGCCTTGACGGGCTTCTTTGCCTGTGCACCGAAATACTCAACAAGAGTTTCGGAAAACTCATTTACGATATATTTTACGTCCTTGGAATCTGCAGTTTCGGCATCAAGAAGCGAAAGAGAAATCTGTGAAAAATCACTGCTGATGATTTCGCCTTCCTTGCTTGCTCCGAGAATGGAGATTTTATTGTTGAAATGCTCAAGCTTCAGCGCCTTGTTTTCGCCTTTATATTCAATTGTTATTCTGCCCGAGTCGGTAACTGCGG
Organism: Clostridia bacterium; assembly: GCA_017409265.1. Taxonomy (GTDB): domain Bacteria; phylum Bacillota; class Clostridia; order Oscillospirales; family Acutalibacteraceae; genus CAG-177. Next base: position 40,429 of record JAFQSY010000001.1, on the reverse strand, counting down.
GAAGCTCTCCTTTTTCAACTCCTTCAGGGATAACGGCGGTAAATCCGCAATCTTTGAGTGCTTCATTCAGACCGCTGTTAATGTCGGCAAGAATTGCATAAATATCAGCCATGACAAAAACTCCTTAATATATAAATATAATTATAGTTTATTATAACATATTTCTATAAAAAGTCAACTATATAATAATAGTTAAATATAGAAATAAAATACATAATCAGTTATAATTTGTGGGAAATGACGGAGTTTCGGCTGTTGACTAATTAATAATGCTGTGATATCATAATAAATCATAAAATAACTATAATGGGATTGTAGCGACAATTATTAAGGAGATGCAGATTATGAAAAAGAAAGTTCTCGTTCTTTTCGGCGGTGTTTCAAGCGAACACGATGTTTCGCTGAACTCTGCCTGCTCCGTAATCAAAAACATTCCGTCGGAAAAATATGACGTAATCAAAATGGGCATCACCAAAGACGGCAGATGCTATATTTACAACGGCTCACCCGATATGCTCCCCGAGGGTAAGTGGCTTGAGGATAAAGAAAATCTTGAACCCGCAGTTATCTCATGTGACCGCTCGCATCACGGCATAATCCGTCTTGCAAACAGTGCTGAAATCGAAAGGGTTGATGTTGCATTCCCCGTGCTTCACGGCAAAAACGGCGAGGACGGCACAATGCAGGGTCTGTTTGAGATTTCTGGCATCCCCTATGTCGGCTGCGGTACGGCAGCAAGCGCAATTTGCATGGATAAAGCCGTTACAAACGCCATGGCGGACTTTTCGGGTATCGCACAGGCAAAATGGACCGCCTTTGACAAACACGCTTATTTGGGCAATAAAACGGCTTTATTGTCAGATGCCGCAGAAAAGCTCGGCTTCCCGATTTTCGTTAAACCTGCAAACGCAGGCTCTTCGGTAGGCATCAGCAAAGCTAAAAACCTTGAAGAGCTCGAGGCGGCATGCGAAAAGGCCTTCGGGCATGACAAAAAAGTTGTACTTGAAGAAGGTATTATCGGCATGGAAGTTGAGGTTGCCGTTATGGGCAACGAAGAGCCCATTGCATCGGTTGTCGGCGAAGTTGTTCCCTGCAATGAATTTTACGATTACGATGCAAAATATCTCGCAAACGAAAGCGAGCTTCACATTCCCGCACGTCTTTCAGATGAGATGCTCAAAGCCGTTCAGGCAGAAGCTGTCAGAGCATACAGAGCACTCGGCTGCGAAGGCTTCACAAGAGTTGATTTCTTCGTTTGCAATGACGGTACAATCAAGCTCAACGAACCAAACACTATCCCCGGATTCACTTCAATCAGCATGTATCCCAAGCTTTTTGCGGCATCGGGCATCCCCTATCCCGAACTGCTTGACAAGCTGCTGACTCTTGCAATGGAAAGATAAAATATGAAAAACGCAATAATTAAAATAACGGACCGTCATCTTCAGGACGGCGAGGAATACACCAGCGAACTGACAACCTCGGGCGAATATGAGCTCTGTGAAAACGGCTGCAAAATCATCTACCGCGAAACAGATGAAGAACTGCTTGACTGCGTTACAACCCTTACGGTTGACAGCGGCAGCAGAATCAGCATGATCCGCTCCGGAAAATACAACACAGAAATGATAATCGAGCTTGAGCGCCGCCACAGTTGCTATTATTCAACGCCATACGGCGAAATGCTCATGGGCATTTACTGCAAATTTATAAACTGCGATATGAACGAATCGGGCGGAACGCTCCGATTTGCATATACGATTGATTTCAACAACGTTCCGGCATCGGAAAACGAGCTTTGCATTACCGTTGCCGAAAAAACAGAGTGACAGGAGGAATAAAAATGTCAGTTTTAGTTAAACAGACAATAAAAGAGCTTCGCACAGCAATTATGGAAGCCGCAGGCAGAGCAGTTGCTGACGGCGAGTTCCCCGAAGCTCCCTTAAGCGATTTTATAATTGAAGTTCCCGCAAACAGAGATAACGGCGACTATTCGTCAAACTGCGCAATGGCATGGGCAAGAGATTTAAAAAATGCTCCCCGCAAAATCGCACAGACTATTGCCGACAGACTTGAGCTTTGCGACACCTTCTTTGACAGATGCGAAATTGCAGGTCCCGGCTTCATGAATTTCTATCTCAAGGAAAGCTTCAACGCTTGCATTATTCAGGATATACTCGAAAAGGGCGATAACTACGGTCGTTCCGATTACGGCGAAGGCAAGAAAATCAACATAGAATTTGTTTCCGCAAACCCCACCGGACCCATGCACATGGGTAACGCAAGAGGCGGCGCACTCGGCGACTGTCTTGCTTCGGTTATGGACTTTGCAGGCTACGATGTAAGCCGTGAATTTTATGTCAATGACGCTGGCAACCAGATTGAAAAATTCGGTCTTTCTCTCGATATCAGATATCAGCAGCTCTATCTCGGCGAAAATGCTCCCGAGCTGCCCGAGGACAGCTACCACGGCGAGGATATCATCACAAGAGCAAAGGAATTTGCCGAAATCAACGGCGATAAATATATCAATGCTTCAGAGGATGAGCGCAGAAAGGCTCTCATTGCATACGCACTTCCCAAGAACATTGCAGCAATGAAAGAAAACCTCACCAAGTACCGCATTGAATACGACACATGGTTCCTTGAAAGCACTCTTCACAACAACGGAGAGCTTGCAGAAACCCTTGAAATCATGAAAAACAAGGGTCTTACATACGAAAAGGACGGCGCTGTCTGGTATAAGAACAAGGAAGTTCTCGGCGCAAGACTTGCAAAAGAGGGCAAAACTCCCGAAGAAATCGAACGCCTTGAGCTCAAAGACGAGGTTCTTATCAGAACAAACGGCAATCCCACATATTTTGCCGCCGATATCGCTTACCACCGCAACAAGCTTCAGATGAGAGGCTTTGCGAAAGCAATTGATATCTGGGGCGCAGACCATCACGGACATGTCGCAAGAATGAAGGGCGCTCTCGATGCAATCGGCTGCAACGGCGATGACCTTGATATCATTCTCATGCAGCTTGTGCGCCTTACAAGCAACGGCGAGGTTGTACGTATGAGCAAGCGTTCGGGCAAGGCAATCACTCTTGTTGACCTGCTTGAAGAAATCCCCATCGATGCCGTACGTTTCCTCTTCAACATGAGAGAGCCCGGTTCACAGATGGAGTTCGACCTTGACCTTGCAGTTGAACAGAGCTCACAGAATCCAGTTTATTACTGCCAGTATGCGCACGCAAGAATCTGCAGCATTCTCAAAAAGCTTGCAGGTGAGGGCAAAGAGCCCAGAGAATGCACAATCCCCGAGCTTGTTCTTCTCAACGCACCCGAGGAAAAAGAGCTTATCAGACACCTTGCATCGCTTACCGATGAAATCATAAACTCCGCAAAGAACTATGACCCCGCAAAGATTACACGCTATGCAGTTGACCTTGCAACCCTCTTCCACAAGTTCTATAACGCATGCCGCGTCAACTGCGAAGATGAGGCTCTCATGCAGGCAAGAATCAGCCTCTGCCTTTGTGTAAAGAATGTTTTGAGAAACATTCTCACAATGTTCAGCATCACCGTTCCCGAAAGCATGTAAGATTATGAAAAATATTATTCTTATCGGCATGCCGGGCGCAGGAAAAAGCACAATCGGAGTTCTGCTTGCAAAATCCATGCTTATGGATTTTGCGGATACCGACCTGATAATTCAGAAAAAACACTCTTCCGCGCTCTGCAAAATAATCAAGGAACGCGGGATAAATGAGTTTCTGAAAATCGAGAATGATGTCATATGTCACTCGGAGTTTCATAACTGCGTGGTTGCAACAGGCGGCAGCGCTGTCTACGGCGAAGAAGCGATGAAAAAGCTCAAAGAAAGCGGTGTCGCTGTTTATCTTAAAGTTGAGCCGCAGGAGCTTGAAAAACGCATAAATAATATTCACACAAGAGGCATTGCCATGAAAGACGGTACGACCATCGCAGAGCTTTATGCCGAGCGTGCGCCGCTTTATGAGAAATATGCCGACATAACCGTCAACTGCACGGGTCTTTCCCCCGAAGAATGCGTTGATGAAATAACTAAAAAGATATAAATATTCACGGCTGTCCGCAATTTGAACAGCCGTGATTTTTTATTTATTCTTCTTTTCTTCCGCAAGCTTTCTTGTGATTATTACATTAACTTCTTTCTGCACTTTCTTTATAACGCTGTCCTTGCGGTCTTCTTTATAATTTTCGGCGATATCCTTTTCATATGCAGCAAGATAATCCTCTTCGCTCTTATCAATGCGCATATTAAATTCCCAGTCATAATCGCCTTCGTTTTCACCCATATAATAGATAATCCCGCAGCCGACATCCGAATCTATGAGAACGTTATCGCCGGCCTTGCGTGCATCGTCAAAAATCCACTCCTCAAAGGAGTAATAGAAATCACCTATTCTCACATCATAAACCGCACCGCCGCTCAAATCCATACACATCTTCTCAAAGGATTCTGCCGTAGCCTCTCCGGCTTTCCATGCATCGTATTCAGCCTGAACGCCGTCAAGCTGCAATTTCTTTTCGTCCTCGGTGATGCCTTCGGTATATTCGGTACCGTAATAGATAATTTTTCTGCTTAAATTGAGGTAAGGCTTCTTTTCGATATAAACAAGATATTTGAAAAGTTGACCCTGAACAAGCCCGATCTCACCCTCAACGCGTTCATCGCTGAACATCCATTCGGCAACCTCGCCGCCGAAAGTTTCTGCGATTGTCTTTTTGTCAGCAAAATTGCACTGCGTTCTTATTTCTGCATTGTAGTTTTCTCCAGGGAAGTTGTTTTTTGCATATTCGAGGAATTCTTCTTCCGTATTGATTTTTGAAACCTCAACAGCATCAAAGTCGCCCTCAATAGGATAAACCCTGCCGACTATAACCGTATACTCATCGGGGTTGCTTTCAAGCTGCTTTTTAAGCTCTTCATCGGAATAGCCTTCAGCAAGCTTCTGCTTTTCGTTTTCTTCATATTTCTGCTTATAAGCAAGCATGATTTCTCTCGCCTTGAACATATCTGCTGTAAACCCCTCCCCGTAAATCGCTTCAAGAAGTTCTTCTATGCTTTTTTGCTGAAACTTGCTCGCGGTTTCAAGAACACTGAATTGAGAAATAACATAGGTAACCTCATCATCTGTCATGCTTACTCCGGTTTCAAGTGCTCTTTCAAAATCCCTGTAATTCCCCTGAACTACTGCAATCGCTTTTCGTGTAAAGTCCTCTGCCCACGTGTAGCCTTTGTTAAGGCAATTCTGCTCATCGGGCATAATTTCAGGGTCAAAGCCCGTCATATTCATGCCCTTCTGTTCAATTGAATACTGGACTTCGGTTTTTTTTAAGCTGTACTGGTCATAATAATATGACATAAATTCGGGCATTGAGATTTTTATGTCGCCGATTTCAAGAGCGACTCCCTGCGCCTTGCAGGCCGCCTCGCTGTCAAGCTCCGCCTGATTAAGAACATCAACAAATTCCTGCGGAAGCTGTGCGCCTTTGTAATCGACATAAGTATATCCTTCCGAACCCGGAACTCTGTATTTATCTTTCGGGTCGGTGGTTGTTTCTATGTTGGTATTCGACGAAGGCTTGATAAGAAAAACTGCTGTAAGCACCGCAGCAGCAACAAGAATTATTGCTGCAACAGCAATGATTATTCCCTTGACGGGTTTCTTCTCAGGCTGTTTTCCGACCTGTTCTGCCTTCTTTTTCTGCATTTTAGGCGGTTGCTTTTTCTTGCTCATTGACATCACCTCAATTTTGTTTTCTGACTACCTTATATTCATCATAGGGGTTAAAATACGGGCATTCAAACTGACCGCCCTGCATGAATCTGTAAAGCTCGTCCTCATCAAGATTGACAAGGCACTCGTAGTACTCATACTCTTCGTTATAATCGTAATATGCGCAGTTTTCGCATATGGATGAGCCTGCCATCGCACTTCACCTCTTAATAAATGGGTATTATAATTTCTTTTTCGGTTTTGATAACTCCGTCCATTCCGACATCTCTCAAATGAGGAGCAAAGAACATTCCCGGGGCCCGTCCTTCGGGGTAAAGCTCGAGAAGCGGAGCCATAACAAACGCTCTTTCAAGCGCTCTGGGGTGCGGAAGAGTAAGCTCATAGCTCTCCGCCTTGAATCCCTCATAAAGGATTAGGTCAAGGTCGATTATCCTCGGCCCGTTTTTCTTTTCCCTGACTCTGCCCATTGCGGCTTCAATTCCAAGGCATTCGCCGAGAAGCATGGCAGGCGAAACCGAGGTTTCGACAAGCAGTGCCGCATTCAGAAATTTGTCTTTTTCATCACAGCCGACGGGCTCTGTTTCATAAACACCCGATGCCTTGAGGATTTTAACACCGCCGAGCTTTGCTATTGCCCTGACGGCAGTATTGATGTTTTCGATTCGATTGCCGAGATTTGTTCCCAGCGCAATTACTGCCTCACTCATTGCCGTTTCCTCTGTTTCTGTAAATTTCAACACCGACATATTCAAAATCCGCTTTTATGGGAGCCTCGGGCTTTTTAAGAAGTATCCGCAGGCTCTGAATCTTATCAAAAGCTTCAAAAAGACCCTGTGCTACCCTTTCGGCTGCTCTTTCAAGCAAATCATCCTTTTGAGATGTGAATATTCTCGTTGTTTCTTTTATAATTTTTGCATAGCTTACCGTGTCTTCAACATCATCACTTTCACAGGGAATACGGATATCAACAAACGCATCTATATCGAATATAAAATTCTGTCCATTGATTTTTTCTTCTTCGTTGACTCCGTGATATGCAAAAATTTTAAGTCCTCTGACCAATATCTTATCCATGGTTTATTTTGCCTTTCTGAAAATCGCATCAGCTACCCTTGCGCTCTGCACGGCCGCCGCAACGTTATGGACACGGATTATATCCGCACCGCCTGCAATTGCCGCCGTATGCGCCGCGCCAGTTCCGTAATCTCTCATTCGGGAGTCCTCAACGCCGCTTGCCTGACCGATAAATCTTTTTCTCGAGCCTGCCGCCAGAAGCGCAACCCCCTTGAATTTGAGCCACTCGGTTTCGCGCAGAAGAGCAAGATTATCCTGTGCAGTTTTGCTGAAACCGAGGCCGGGGTCAAGGCAGAGATTGCTTTTCGGAAGTCCGCATTCAGCTGCGAGCCTCAATGCATCAAGAAAAAACTCGCGCACCGCGGTCACAACACCCTTCGGATATTCCGCCGCAACCGCAGCTCCGCACGGATTATGCATAACAACATAGCCTGCGCCGTGTTTTACGGCAAGAGCCGCTATTTCAGGGTTAAAAACACCGCTGACATCGTTGATTATATCCGCGCCCATTGAGAGCGCCGCCTCCGCACATGACTGATAGAAAGTATCAACCGAAACCGCTGCAGAAATCTTCGGGCAGACAGCCTCAAGAATGGGCATAAGCCTCGCCTTTTCCTCTTCAGCGGTAAGAATAACCGCATCGGGTCGGGTTGAATTTGCGCCGATATCTATTATATCCGCACCCTGCTCCTGCATTTCGAGTGCATGCTCCAATGCTGTCTGCGGGGTGTTATAAAGTCCGCCGTCGGAAAACGAATCGGGCGTACAGTTAAGAATGCCCATGATATATGTCCGTTTGCCGAGGGGAAACTCGTGCTTTCCTGCTTTGAACATTTTATCTTCCTCCGGTGAGAAGTGAAAGCGCTTCCGCCCTTGTTTTTGCGTTGCTGCGCATTGTTCCGCGGAGCGCAGAAGTTCTTGTCTGTGCGCCGGATGCTCTTGCACCGCGCATTGTCATGCAAAGATGCTCCGCCTCAACAACAACCGCAACGCCCATCGGATTAAGGTTTTCATCAAGAAAATCCGCAATCTGCGCCGTCAGACGCTCCTGAAGCTGGGGTCTTTTTGCAAAGGACTCAACTATCCTTGCAAGCTTTGAAAGCCCGATAACCTTTCCGTCAGAAGGAATATAGGCGATATGCGCCTTACCCATAAACGGAATAAGATGATGCTCACACATTGAATAAAGAGGAATATCACGGACAACTACCATCTCATCGTTTCCGTTTTCGTTAAAAAGCTTGAGATGCCTTGTGGGGTCATCCTCAAGACCCGAAAAAATTTCCTCATACATTCTGGCAACTCTTGCGGGAGTTTCAACAAGTCCCTCTCTGTCGGGGTCCTCACCGATGGCAATGAGTATTTCTCTCACAGCCGCCTCTATTCTCTGCTTATCCATTATAAGCACCTGCCTTTCACTTGCTTTCGGGGATAAGGGTCAGCATAAGCTGCCCCGGGTCTTTATAATAACCTATTGACTTAAGCGAAATTCTTTTGTTTGTTTTTTCGTCTGCTTCTGAAAGAACGCTGTAAATTCTTCCGTTATCAATCAAATCCTCAACCGCTTTTTTATAGGCTTTCTTACTGCCGAAACGCAGCTGAATCTCCCAATTTCCGCTGTCAATTTCCTTTGCTATCAGCTCTGCAACGGCATTTTCCTGCGAACGGTCATACTTCTCGAAAAAGCTCCCTGTTTTCACATAATAATTTTCTGCAGTCGCCGTGCAAATGAACGGATATGAAAAATCGGAATGGGTTTCGGAAATCATTTTGTGATTGACATTAAAATATGAATAAATCTTTATATCCTTTTTTTCTTCGTTTACAGGGTCATCCCAGGTACAGTCAAGATAATAAAAATCACCGTTAATCTTAACCGCATTCCACATATGTGCGCTGCGTGAACCGTCAGAATCGGTTGCATCTCCGCTGACAAGTGCGCTTTCAATCCCTGCCATGTCAAAAAGCAGCTTTGCCGCCTTTGAATATCCCTCGCACGCCGCTCGACCCTCGACCAGTGCGCCGTAAGCCGAAGAACGCACAAGCTTAGGCTCGTCAAGCTCATACCGGCAATTTTCAATTATATAATCGTGAATTTCAAGCTCCGTCTGCCATTCATCATCGGGCTTTGTAAGACTTGATATCACACTCTCCGCCTTGCTCATAAGCTCGCTGCGGAAAGATTCATATTCCTCTTTTTCAACTATATATTCAACCGAACAAAGGGTTTTCAGCATATACGAAGAAAGAGTGCATTTTCTGCCGACAAAGAACAAATCCGGATTATCATAGAGCAAGGCAGAAAAAACTCTGTCAAGCTGTTTTGCATCAATTGCAGGAATTTCAACACTTTCGGGCATGGTGTAAATTTGGGTTAAGATTTCGTTATATGCATGCTTTTCAATGTTGTTAAGCTTCTTGAAATAAAACTTATGCGGGCTGCCGAAATCAGCAGTTTCCGCCGCCTCGGTCTGATACCATTTGTAGTAATCCGAAGAACGGAAAGCAGAAAGACCGACAGCCAGAATAACAGCGCACAAAGCCAGCGTAAATGCTGCTTTTAACAAAAAAGAAATGAATTTCTTCATGCCTGCCCTCCGTTGGATTTTTATTTTTCTGTTTTGATTTCCTGCGGAGAATCGACGGTATTTCTATCCTTGATACCGTTTTGCATAAACACCTTTATTCCCTCTTCCGCCGCTGAAAAATCAACTATTGAAAGATTGGTTTTGAGTGTGTTTGAAAGCTTCGAGAAATATCTTGACCTTTTTTCAAGATTTTCGGGTCTGAAAACTCTGTCAAACATCTCAAACAGCGCCGCCGACTGAAGCTTTTTGCCTCTTGAGCCGAGCGTTCCGAGATAGCGCAGATATTTATAAAGACTGTCCGCCTTAAGATTCTGCTTTCCCTTAACGAGGATAACCGTAAATTCGTCTCCGCGGTATTCAATCTGCTCGGGAACGGTTATATCCATGCCGCCGAAATAATTTATCATTGCTCTGAAATCCTCGTCGTCCGCGCCTATGTAGCCGTCAATCGGATATCCGACAAGCTGCTCAAGCCTTCTGACAGCTTCATTTTCACCCGATTTTTTAAGCACGGACGCCAGTGTTTCTCCGCTGTCCGAAAGAAGCATTTCGGGCGACAGAGCACACACGGAAACCGCCGTTTCGGGAAGTCTGAAATTAACCAACCACGCAAAACAGAGCTGCTTTGTTTCCGAATCTGCGCACCAGAAAAAATAAGTTTTATCCGCCTGCATCTGCGGCAGAGATGTCTGCTGCGAAACAGGCTGTGTTGTTGTTACGGGGTCGCCGCCCATAGCCTTGCGCACATCAAAATCATACTTATTAAGAATCGCAAGACACGAAACGAGAAGAACCGCCAGAACGCAGACGGAAAAAATTGCAGAGAATTTTTTAAAGCCTCTGTCGCTGCTTTGCCTCTGCGTTCGGAACATTATATTTTTAGGTTTTTTTGCCACTTAAATCACCGTTCTGATTTTTTTATGAGAATTGCCGCAGTTTCTTTTTCAAGATAAAGCTCTCTGCCGTTGACGATGCCGCCAGTCAACGCCTCAAAGCCCTCCTCTGCAAGTATATAAACAATCGAATGGCTGTTGCGATTTGCAACGGTCATTATTCTTTCTCCCCTGCCTCGTCTTTCGTATGCGACACAACCCATAGCCGCCGAAACGGGAACAAATTCGCCGTCGGCAAAAACATCATGCTCTTTTCGAAGCTTTCCGAGGAAACGGTAATGCTCAATAAGCTCGTTATCCTCTTTTCCCCAGGGATAGCAGCCTCTGTTAAATGGGTCCTCTCCGCCGTCAAGACCCGCCTCATCGCCGTAATAAATGCAGGGCACTCCGGGAAGAGTAAACTGCATTGTTGAAATAAGCTTTAAGAGTTTTTTGCCAAATTCGGTCTGTTCCTCGGTCAGTCCTCCCTTGAAACGGTTGAGATGTGAACCGTGATAATCGCCGAGGGTTGCAAGCCTGCTCAAAATTCTGCAGGTGTCATGAGTTCCGATATGATTCATAAGGCAGTCAACGGCAGGCTTCGGATAATTCTCGCAAATCTCCGATATTCTGTCGTTGAAGCCCTCTGCTCTTGCACTTATTGCGAAATCAACAAGACAGTCGGCAAACGGATAGTTCATCACACTGTCAAGCTGTGCGCCCTGAAGATAGCGCCTTCTTTTGCCGTAGCTGATTTTATTTGACGCATCCTCCCACACCTCGCCGAGAATGAATGCATCGGATTTCTGCGACTTTACTGCACAGCGAAGCGCATCAAGGAATTTATCGGGCAGCTCATCCGCAACGTCAAGCCTCCAGCCTCTTGCACCCGCCTTGAGCCATTTGCGCAGAATACCCTTTTCGCCTGCGATATATTCAATATATCCGTCATTCTCTTCATCAACCTCGGGCAGAATATCAACACCCCACCAGCTTGAATATTCATCGGGGTATTCGCCGAATTTGTACCACTCATAATAGGGTGAGCTTTTGCTGTTATAAGCTCCGTCGTTTTTATATCTTCCGTTTTTGTTGAAATATATGCTGTCAGCTCCCGTGTGACTGAAAACGCCGTCAAGAACTATGCCGATGCCCTTTTCTTTTGCTGCCTTACACAAATCGGAAAAATCCTTTGCCGTACCAAGAAGCGAATCGGTTTTTTCGTAGTTTGCCGTGTCATAACGATGGTTTGTGTGTGCCTCAAACACGGGGTTGAGATAGATACATCCGACACCGAGAGATTCAAGATAATCAAGCTTCTGCTCAATACCCTTGAAATCGCCGCCGAAATAATCGTATTTTGTGATTCTGCCGTCAGCATCGGGCTCCCACACCGGTTCTCCACCCCAATCGGAGCGCAGGATTCTGTCCTTGGGAACACCTCTTTTTTCTTTGCCGGAATTGCAGAATCTGTCGGGAAAAATCTGATATATAACCGAGCCCTTTATCCAATCGGGAGTTTCGAAATCCTTTGAATAAACGGTCAGCTGAAAACGCTCTCCGTCAGCAGAGAGCCTGCCTGTTGAGTTGTCAAATCTTGTTATGACATTGCCGCCGTCTTTCTGAGCAACGGCAAAATGATACCAATAAAGTCCCTTTTTCTCGGGAACGAAGCTGACGCGCCACCATTCCTCGTCATAGCCCTCCATTCCGTCCCACGTCATGGAAAGAAGCTCGGGGTTGCCGCAGTCAGCCTCAATAACAAGACTTGCTCCCGTGCAGCAAAGACTACGGGGCAAAACTATGCGAAAAACAATTTCCTCGCCTTCTCTGACCGCGCCGAAGGGGCTTTTATGATAAGTTAATCTTGAATTATAGGGTATAAATTCCATCTGTCATTTCCTTAATGTGAATTATTGCGGAATATAAGGTAATTCGGTTATCTTTATAAGCACATCCGCAAAGAAATAACCCAGCCCGATAAGCGCAAGGATGCCTGCGGTTATCAGTATTGCCGAAGCAATTTTTTTGCCTCTTACTCTTTCCTCATAGGTCGGACCCGAACCGAAACGGTTTGAGAAATCGGTTATGCTCTTGCGCTCGGATGGCTTTAGCGTTTTTTCTATTTTTCCTGTTTTGGGCATAATATTTCCTTTCTCAACCGAAAATGTTGGAATCCGTAAAGCCTGCAAACGCAAGCGAAAGCATCGCAACATAAATAAACATTGACGGCGTGCCTTTGAAAATGTCGGGAATATCCTCGTTTTCGGCAAGCTTCTGCGAGCCATTGCTGATAAGTGCCGCCGCAAGTACAAAAGCAATGCCTGCGCCGATTCCCGAGCCGATGCTGCCCGCAAACGAATATGCCGCCGAATGATTAATATGCGGAACGGCAAGAACAAGAGTGTTGAGCGCAGCAATACCGAGAGTTCCCATCACCTTTTTTGATGAGCCCAAAGCAAAATGAAAAACTGCCGCGACAATCAGATAGACCGCCGTAAGCACAGCCGCATATATTGCAGCTCTGACGGCATAAGGCATGGTTGAAATTGCGGAGATTGAATCTATAAGGCTGCAGATTGCGCTTGTCACAACCGAAAAGCCCGAAATCATCAGAGCGAATTTACCGAAGGTGCCGGGCTTTGTTGAAACTCTGATTGCCTCGCTCATTCCGAGACCTGTCGTAAGCACCAGATTTTGTGCAAAAACCGTATAAAGGGCGGTTATAAGCAGTTCGGTTATCATTCTCATTGCTCATCCCCCTTTGTGCCAACATCAAGACCGAGAGATTTGAAAAATTCCTCGATTTCCTCAACCGAGCCGAAGGAATGCTCTTCCTTTTTCTTTTCAGACTCTTCGGGTTGTTGCGTATTTTCTTCAACAATTTCCTCGGGAGCTTCTTCCTTTGCTTCTTCTTCCCAGAACTCATCAAAAACTTCAACCTCTGTCATTTCATCAGAAGCATCAGCGACGGGTTCGGGCTTGACTTCAGGCTCTCTGTCCTCAACAAAATCGGGATATCTTCGGGAAACATATGCTTTTAAACCCGCCGCCATAAAGCCGAGCATGATAAGACATCCGAAAGGCAGGGCCATTCCTTTGAAGGTTACGGGAAGATTAACGGGCATTCCTCCGAGGGTTGAATTGCCGAGAAGCTCTCTGACTGCACCGACGATAACAAAAATTATCGAAGCACCGATGCTGACAGCCGCCGCATCATAAAACGAAAGCTTAACGCTGTTTTTAACCGCAAACTGCTCGCAGTGAACGGCAGTCATTGAATTGACCGCAATCATCGGGAGATAAATTTTCATGCCGAGGCTCAGGTTCATAAGAGTCTGCGTTTCGATAAACCAGAGAATGGGGCATATAACCGCAATACCGATAATAAGATAGAGCGGTACTCTCACCCATCTGGGAGTTTTTTTGAGAAAGGCACTTGCAATTACGCAGGTCAGCGTAAGCTCAAAGCAAAGAATGAGTGAAAGAATCGCTGCCCTTGCAAGAGTTGTTGACGCCGCAACAACGGGGCAAAGACCGACAAGCTGAATCAGCACGGGATTATAAATCACCGCACCTTTGATAAATACGTCTTTAAAAGAAATATTATTACTCATTTTTCAGCGCCCCCTTTCCTTTGGTAAGCGAGAGGGACCCGAAATAATTCAGAACGGCTTCAATAACGGGCGAAAATCCGTTGGTAAAAAGAATCGCAAAGCAGACGGTTTCTTCATATGTTCCGACTGCACGCATCATCATGCATATTATTCCGCAAACCGCGCCGTAAATTACTCGGCTGATGCCGCCCTTTGGAAGCGTTGCGGGGTCAGTTATAAGAAAGACAGCACCAAAAAGCAGAGAGCCTGCCGAAAGCTCAAGAACAATGCTTGAAAAAACAGATGCGTTTATTCTCGGGAAAAGCATTGCATAAACCACGCATGCGCCGATAAAGCCTGCCGTTGCAAGCAATGCACTCTTTCTGCGCACAAAAAGATAGCAGCAGCAAACAAGCATCAGTATTCCGCAGCCCGTGCCCATGGGGCCCGAGATGTTGCCGACAAGGATATCAAACGTGTTGCCGAGATTGAGCTGCACGGAATTGCCGTTTGCGAGAAGCGAGCCGAGCGACTGTGCACCGAGAAGCTTATCGGCGGTGCTTTCCGTATAATTAAACACCTGCTCCTTAAAGCATACGCTTGCAATTGCAAAGCCTGCCGCCGCAGGGACAAACGGTGCTTTGTGAGAGCCGCCAAAGGGTATTTTTGCAGTCAGAACAGCTGCCGCCGATGCAACCGCAGGTACATAAAAAGGCACTCCCGCAGGCATCATCATCGCAATTGCGACTCCGATGAAAACATTGCTTGTATCTCTGAATGAGAAATTTTTTCTCAAAATCAGGCTTGCAGCCATATCGCAGATAACCGCACTTAAAATACTGACAAGAACAACCCATGCCGCCCTTGTTCCGTAATACATAACGGAAACTATGCACGGCGCAATGAGCATGACGATATAATCCCCGAAAATCTGCGAGGCTTTGACTTTATTTTGTTTTTGGGGTTTATTTGCCAAGAGTTGTCACCTCTTAAATTCCCAATATTTAAGCATTGCATACCGAGTCCGAAGAACATATTATATTAATATGAACGCAAAGGAGGCAAACCATGAAAATCAATTCACCTGCCGAAGACAAAATCATTGTTGATTTAAGCAAAAACGATATGCTTGAGCTTGATATTACATACGAAGATATGGATTATTCCACTATCGAAACACGGCGTGTTATATGGACCGTGCTTGACGAAGCTGGAAAAATCCTCGGACGTGAGCTTGACCCTTCACGCAGAATGATTATTGAAGCAACACCGAAAAACGAAGGCGGATGCATTCTGAGCTTCACCATTCTTGACGGAAAGAAAAAACCGTTTCCACAAAAGCATCTGCTTAAAAAGCAAAGTGAAAACATCATCTGCGACTTTGAAAACCTCGATAATCTTTTCAGAGCCGCGCAGGAAATCAAACGTTTCGGAAGCGACGCGCAAAGCAGCCTTTTTGAATCTGACGGAACATACCGCCTTATTTTAAACTGTACCTCGGAAATTCTGAAAGGCATCCTTTCCGAATTTTGCAAGGTTAAAAGCTGCGGCAAGCTCGCCTGCGACCATACCAAAGAGCATTGGCGCTTGCTTGCATCAGAGACCGCAATTGAGAATCTGCTTAATTCATAGCATTCTGCGCAAGACGGCGGAGAGTTTCAATTGCCGTCGATGCATCCTCTGCACCGAAAACCGCACTTCCCGCAACAAAAACATTCGCACCTGCCGATGCGGCTGTTTCAACGGTCTTTTCGTTGATTCCGCCGTCAACCTGAATATCGGTATCAAGGCCTCTGCGCTCAATTTCTCTGCGCAGGGTCTTTATTTTTTCCATTGTTTCAGGCATAAATGACTGACCGCCGAAGCCGGGCTCAACAGTCATGACAAGCACCATTGAAAGCTTATCAAGATAAGGAAAAACAACCTCTGCCGCAGTATTCGGTTTGATGCTTATTCCTGCTTTACAGCCGCAAGCAAGGATTTTATTAACCGTTTCACCGACGGGCGATGAGCTTTCGGCATGGAAGGTTATGATATCCGCTCCTGCCTTTTTGAAGTCTTCAATATATTTAAGCGGCTCATCTATCATAAGATGAACGTCGAAGATAAGGTCTGTTTTGCTTCGGATGCTTTTGATAACGGGAGCACCGAAGGTTATGTTGGGCACAAATCTGCCGTCCATAACGTCAAGATGCAGATAATCCGCACCGCATTTTTCCATTCTTGCGCTCTCTGCTCCGAGGGCAGAAAAGTCGCTCGCAAGCACCGACGGAGAAATTTTAATCATGGTTAATCCTCCCCATAATAATTCATATTATTATACCATTTTTAAATATCAAGGTCAATAATTTAGATATAAGTTTATATATAATTAATAATATATATAAACGTAAAAGCTGATAATAATTATATACTCGGTCATAGGCGGAGCCTATCCAAAACTCTTCTCTCTTCGTTTTTTACTCTTCACTTAACATCGTGTGTCAGCACAAATCATTCAAAAAAACGGACAGCCGAAGCTGTCCGTTAAAAAACATGTAAATTAAAGAATTTCACCCATCATGCCGGGCTTTGCGCCTGCTGCATTTGATTCGTCTGTATCAATGTGCATTGCAAGTGCGAAATTGGGGTTAACTCTGACAACAACATCATCAAAGATAAGGCTTCTGCCGTCTGACTCAACCTTAACGCAAACAGTCTGCTTATCCTCAAGGCCGTACTTTTCGGCATCTGCGGGAGTAGCATGGATATGTCTTTTTGCAGAGATAACACCGCAGTCAATTGTAACTTCACCCTTGGGGCCTACGAGCTTACATGCGCCCGTGCTTGCGATATCGCCGCTCTCTCTTACGGGAGCTGCAACACCGATGCTGCGTGCATCTGTGAGTGAAAGCTCAACCTGAGTTGCGGGGCGGATGGGACCGAGGATTGAAACAGCGGGGAAGCTACCCTTTTCGCCGACAACGGCTACTCTTTCTTCGCAGGCAAACTGACCGGGCTGTGAAAGGTCTTTTTTGTGTGTGAGTTCATAACCCTCGCCGAAAAGAACGTCGAGATCTGCACGGCTTACGTGAACGTGGCGTGCTGAAGTTTCAACAAGAACTTCCTTTTTCATAGTAAATCACCTTTTATTATAATAAATTTTTAACAACGCAATAATGGTGACCGCAAAAAACGGTCACCATTTAATATTAATTACCAGTTGATGTTATAATCGTTCTCTGTTGAGAAGGGAAGAACAACGTCTGTTCCGCTAAGGGGAATGTAAAGAGTCCAGTAAAGCATATAGTTAGCATGAGTTACATTGCCTGTTGCGGGGTCAACGGTAACCTGAACTGTGCTTGAGGGATAGCCGGTTGCAACTGTGCCAACGCTGAACATGCTCTTAACGATACCGGGGATATAACCGTCAATGATACCGGGAAGAACTGCGTTGAATGCCTTGGGAGCATGGCCGTTGCTGTGTGAATAACCTTCTGAACGGGGGTCAGCAACTGTTGTGATTCTGATAATCCATTTGCCGTCTTTCTCAACGATCTTTGCATCCTTAACGTCAGCAGCTGTGAGCTTGCTTGCATATGTTTCGCCTTCAACGGGGAAATATGCGTTCTTGTCAGCAGCTGAAGTCCATGTAACGTTCTTCTTGCTGTCGTCTTCGCCCATGTTATCCTTGATAAGGCTCTGACCAATTGAATCAAGAGCGCTGGGGATACCTGTGATTTCGCCTGCAACTGCATGCTTCATGTAGTTTGAATGAATGCTCTTTGAGTTTTTCTTTGCATTGTTGATTGCAGTGTTGTAATATTCAACGATTGCAGCCTTGCCTTCGGGCATTGCATTTGCAGCTTCTGTTGTTTCTTCAACCGAAACGTCGCTTGTATCAGCAGCGGTTGTTTCTTCAGCAGCATCTGATGCAGCCTCTGTTGCAGCAGCAGTTTCATCAGCAACAGTAGCTTCTGTTGCAGGAGCATCTGTTTCGTCACCAGCTGCAAACGGATCTTCTGTTGTTTCAATGGGAGCGGTTGTTGTTACATCATCGCCTTTGCCGCCGCATGCTGCGAAAGCAAATACAAGTGAGAGTGCAAGAAGAATTGCAAGAATTTTCTTTGCCATGGTTTTTTCCTCCTAAAATGTCTGTGTTTTTTAAAATTTCAATATGACGGATTTACTCGAACCCTGTCATATTCGCGTATGAAACAATTATAGTATAAAACTGCCGTAAATGCAAGCATAAAATTATCTGCTTAACATTATTTTAACTTTCGCTGCCTGTTTTGGGCTTTGCGGGCATCTTGTTGAGAAAAACATAAGCCGTTATTGAAAGCACAAGCATAAGCACGGTTACCGCCATGGGGGATTCAACACCGAAGAAAGGAGCACAGACAAGCTCATAGAGAACTTCAAAAATTTCCGATGCGCCGAGAGCCCTTGTCATCATTGTTATTATACAGACGGCAAGTCCGACCGATGAATAAATGCTGACTATGCGCAACCAGAGAGCTTCGCCGAGTTTGAAAGCAATGACGATTGATGCGATAACGAGAATTGCATAACCCGATGCGGAAAGAATTTCCTTTGCGTTGGGCAACTTTTCAAAGATTTCGGGAACAATTTTTATAAGACGCCATATGTAGGGAGCTCCGAGAAGAAGTCCGCAGACAACGTAGAACGTCAGCTTCATATTTTTCTTATCCATTTTCAACAACCTTTCTCAATGCCTTTGCAAGCTGGTCGGGGCATGAGGTGCTCTTGAAGCCGCAGCGGATTCCCTCTACCCTTTCGATAACGTCATTAACTTTCATGCCTTCAACCAAAGCAGCGATTCCCTTGAGGTTGCCGTTGCAGCCGCCCTCAAATCGCACGTTTTTTACAACATCGCCGTCGATTTCAAAATCAATCGAGCGAGAGCATGTGCCGCTCGTCTTGTATTTATAAACCATGCGGTTCACTCCTGTCTTTTGTTTTTTATTATTTTACAATATCTTTACGTTTTTTGCAAGATACAGTTTACATAAGTATATAAAGCAAAGAAAATATAAGAAAAAAATCGCATTTTTCAGCCATAAGCAATATAACTATCGGCAGGATTATCTCCCTGTCTGAATCTGCTCTGCCTTGAGAAAACCTGTATTCTGCTTTTTTCACAGGAAGAATAAGTCTTAAAAGATTTTCGTTCATTTTCCGTCACCGTTTCCCATAATCTGCGTTATCATCGGCAAAAGCTCAAAAAGCTTCATCATCTGCATGGCTTCATCTGCCTTTCTTCTGCGTTTTTCGCTCAAAAGGGGCTTTAAGGCTTCGATAAGATGAGTGCGGTCGTCTTTTTTGTTCATCGCACCCATTATCGAACCGAGCTTCGCTATCATCTGTGCATTGCCGAGCAAATCCGAAAAATCGGGCACGGAAAAATCCGGACCGCAAGATTGCTCCTTCGGTCCGTTATCCTGCGAAAAAAGATTTTCTGCCGCCGCTCTCAGATTTTCCATATCCTCATCGGAAAGACTTGATAAAATATCGTTTATGCTGTCCATGAGCTCCACCCGCAAAATTTATTTTCCGTTTCTGAACTGCCGCATGAGCCTCTGTGCCTGCTCGCTGTTTAAAATATCCTCAAGCGCTTTTTTATCTCCGAGGATTCTTTTTATTTCATTAATTTTATCGTTCGGCACTTTGCTTTGCACCGCACCGAGCAAATCCTCGGGCTTTTTTGCATTTGCCGCCTTTGCAAGACGGAGCATCTCTTCGATTGAAAAATTGTCTTTACTCATTGCAAACACCGCCTTTTTCTTCTATAATAGATATGTTGAAATAACTCACGGTAGAACGGAGGGGCTCATTTGAGGATTCTTGTTTTTTCGGATTCGCACGGCGCAACATACAAAATGAGAACGGCAATCATGAATCACCCCGAAGCGGACATGATAATATATCTCGGCGACGGCGAACGGGATTTTACGGCGCTTGACGAGGAAATTGCAGGGCGCAGAACCGTTCAGGTATGCGGAAACTGCGATTTTTATTCCATGCTGCCCGATAACGAGTTTGTCACCGCTTCGGACAAAAAGATTTTCTGCACCCACGGTCATTCGGAATTGGTCAAGCACGGAAACGGTGTTCTCATTAACAAAGCACAGCGCATGGGTGCCCACATTGCATTATACGGTCACACTCATCAAAGCGTGACGGAATATATTGACGGGCTCTATGTTATGAATCCCGGCAGCATAATGAACGGCGAATACGGTGCAATTGACATAACTCCGAACGGAATAATGCTTCTGAAAATGAAGCTGTAATAAATTTCACCGTCTGAACATACATTGATTTCAGGCGGTGAGTTTATGTTTGTATATTCGGTTAAAACCTCAAAGGCAAAAATCGCGGCGCTTATCCTTGCTCTTGCGGCAATAATAATTGCAATTGCAATGGTCATGGGCAAGGGAAAAGAGCCTGCCGCAAACGATTCGGCAATCAGCTATAAAGCAGAAAATGCGGCGGAAAGAGCGGCATTTCTTTCGCAGTTCGGCTGGAAGATATCCGATGACCCCGTTGAAATCAGCGAAGTTATCATTCCGCAGGATTTTAATGCGGGCTATCTTGAATATGCCGAGATGAACAAGGCGCAGGGACTTGACCTTGAACCCTATAAGGGAATGCGGGCAAAACGGTGGACATATGCCGTGCTGAACTACCCGGGACTTGAAAATCAAGACGGTGTTCAGGCAAACCTGCTTATTTTTGAAGGCAAAGTCATCGGCGGAGATGTCTGTTCGCTTGACACGGGCGGATTCCTTCACGGATTTGATTTTCCGTCTGTTCCGCAGACGACGGCGGCACCCGTCAGCGCAATTGTGTCAGAGCCCGAAACAACAGAAAATTAATATTTTTAGTTTTAACGGATGCTTTGCGGCATCCGTTTTTTGTTGCAGACGTTACAAAATATGGGGTATTGTAAAAATTTTTCCGATATGTTATAATCTCCGTGCAACAATTTTGATTATTTTCGACACTTATTATATAAAAGGGGAAATTAACGGAGGTAAAAAGTATGCAAAGCGATAAGAAAAAGCTTATCTTTGACACTTTTATTGAACTGCTCGAGAAAAAGCCGTTTGATAAAATCACGGTTAAGGATATAGTTGAAACCTGCGGCATCAACCGTAACACTTTTTATTATTATTACAGCGATATTTACGACCTCTTGGAAGAAATTTTTGCAAAGGAGCTCAAGCTCCTTGTCGATGCTCACAGAAACGGTTCTCCCTGGCTTCTTGCATTCGGAGAAATCGCAAACATTGCTTACAGCCACAAAAGAATAATCAAAAACATCTGCTCGTCACGCAGCTACGATTATTTTGAAAACTATATGTATAAAGCCTGCAAGCACATCATCGTTGACTTTGTGCAGGTCAGCGCAGAGGGTATGAACATTCCCGAAGATGACATTAATTTTATTGCATCTTTTTATGAATACGCTTTTCTCGGCATTATTTCCGAGTGGTTCAGAACGGGAATGCGTGAGGACCCGCTTCATCTCGGCAGCCAGCTCTGGCTGATTTCGGGCAACATCAAAGAATCTCTCAAGAGAAGCGAAAAAAGAGTGGAAAACAGAATTGAAAATGGAAATATTGTTTGAGGATAACCATATCGCCGTTTGCATAAAGCCTGCGGGAATAATAAGCCAGAGCAGCGACGGCGGAAGCGACATGATTGCACTGCTGAACGCTCATTTTGAAGAAAACGGCGAAAAAGCAACCACATACCCTGTTCACAGACTTGACCGAGAAACATCGGGAATCATGGTTTATGCAAAAACTTCTTTTGCGGCGGCTGCGCTTTCAAAGCAGGCAGAGCAAAATAAAATAAAAAAACGCTATTATTCCGTCATTCAGGGCTGTCCCTCGGAAAAAAGCGGAGTTCTTAAGGATTTGCTTTTCAGGGACAAGCAAAAAAACAAAACATATGTTGTAAGCCGCATGCGTAAGGGCGTGCGCGATGCATCGCTTGAATATTCCGTTATCGGTGAAAACCGCGGTCTTTCACTTCTCGACATTCTGCTTCATACAGGCAGAACTCACCAGATAAGAGTTCAGTTTGCGAGCAGAAAAATGCCTCTTGTCGGCGACGGCAGATACGGCGGCGGCAGCGGAAAGCTTGCGCTTTTCGCACACACGCTTGAATTTACACATCCTAAAAACGGAGAAAACCTTTCTTTTTCGGCAAAGCCCGATTTCGAAGAATTTCCGTGGAATGAATTTAATGTTTAAGGAGAAAAAAACATGCTTTCAATTATTGCAATTCTCAGCGATATCCCCTGGTATATTGCAGAGCTTATCTCAAAGATTACAGGAGCTGACACTTCAGCTTTTCTTGATTTCTTCAGCAACGGATATGCGGAAATCATGGAAGCGCTTAATTTTATCGTTAAATAAAATCAACCCCCGTACCACGTGTACGGGGGTTACTATTTGATTATCAGTTCTTCTTTGCAATTGCTCTCTGAACTGCCTTGATAACCTCAACGATGGGAATAACAAGGAATGCAAGTCCGATTGAGATGCCGTATGCCGTTGCATCAAGGTGAGCAAAGTCAAACATGTTTGCGAGGAAGGGAATTTCGATAATAGCTGTGGTGAGAGCGAGAGAAGCCACCATTGCGCCGTAAAGAACCCAGTTGTGTGACTTCTGACCGAATGCCATGCCGAGAACAGAACCTCTCTGCGAACGCATGTTGAATGAATGGAAGATTTCACACATTGACATTGTGAGGAATGCCATGGTCATGCCTTCCTTACAGTCTGCAATGTTTGTGAACTGCCAATGGCCTGTTTCAAGAAACTCGCCGATAAAGAATGCTGCGAGAGTAAGAATTGTAACAAGAGCGCCTTGATAGAATACGTCAAAGCCCATGCCGCCTGCGAAAACGCCTTCCTTGCTGTCACGGGGCTTACGCTGCATGATATCTCTTTCGGGTCTTTCAAGACCGAGCGCAAGAGCGGGAATACTGTCTGTTACAAGATTTATGAAAAGAAGATGAACGGGCTTGAGTATTGTGAAATTAAGGATTGTTGCAATGAAGATTGAGAGAACTTCTGAAAGGTTTGAGCCGAGAAGGAACTGGATAGCCTTTCTGATGTTGTCATAGATTCTTCTGCCTTCCGAAACCGCGGAAACGATTGTTGCAAAGTTATCGTCTGCAAGAACCATATCTGCAACGTTCTTTGTAACGTCTGTACCTGTGATACCCATGCCGACACCGATATCTGCGCTCTTGATAGAGGGAGCATCATTAACGCCGTCGCCTGTCATTGCGGTAATCATGCCGCGTGCACGCCATGCGTTGACAATTCTTGTTTTGTGCTCGGGCTGAACTCGTGCATAAACTCTGAACTCGATAACTCTTTCTGCAAAATCTTCGTCGCTGATTTCGTCAAGCTGTGCGCCCGTGATTGCGCTTGATGCATCCTCAATGATGCCGAGCTGGATTGCGATTGCAACAGCTGTATCCTTGTGGTCGCCCGTAATCATGATGGGAGTGATACCTGCGGAGCGGCACTCCTCAATAGCTGCCTTAACCTCGGGACGTGCAGGGTCAATCATGCCTGTAAGACCGATGAAAACAAGCTCGCCTTCGAGTGCCTCGGGAGCAAAGTCAGCGGGAGCTGAATCATATTTTCTGTAAGCAACGGCAAGAACGCGGAGAGCCTGGTCTGCCATTCTCTTGTTGTCTGCAAGGATTGCAGCCTTAACGTCATCTGTGAAAGAAACTTCCTTGCCGTCGATGAGAGCAAGTGTGCACTTCTTGAGGATTTCGTCGGGTGCGCCTTTAGTATACTGAATGATACCGTCAGCAGTCTTGTGAACGGTTGACATCATCTTTCTGCCCGAATCAAAGGGTGCTTCGCCGATTCTGGGAGCATTTGCAACAAGGTCGTTTTTGTTGAAACCGAGTGCGTTTGCGTAGTTAACAAGTGCAGCCTCTGTGGGCTCGCCGGTAACTTCGCCGTCAGCGTCGATTTCAGCATCGCAGCAAAGAGCCATTGCCTTTGCGATAAGAGCCTCATCATCGCCGTAATGGTCAACAACAGTCATCTTGTTCTGGGTAAGGGTACCTGTTTTATCGGAGCAGATTATCTGTGCACAGCCGAGAGTCTCAACAGCTGTAAGCTTTCTGATAATCGCATTTTTCTTTGACATGTTGGTAACACCGATGGAAAGAACGATTGTAACAACCGCTGCAAGACCCTCGGGGATAGCTGCAACAGCAAGTGAAACGGCAACCATAAAGCTTTCAAGGAAAACACCGAAGCTTAAGCCGCTGCCGAAATATGCGGTAATAGTCTGATATGCAAGAAGAACTACGCAGATGCCGAGAACAAGCCATGTGAGAATCTTTGAGAGCTGTGCAAGCTTAATCTGAAGGGGTGTCTGACCTTCTTCAGCCTGTGCGATAGCATCGGCAATTTTACCCATTTCGGTATCCATGCCTGTTGCAACAACAACAGCCTTGCCTCGTCCGTAAACAACGGTTGAGCCCATGTAAGCCATGTTCTTTCTGTCGCCGAGGGGAACTTCGCCGTTATCGCCGCCCTTAAGAAGAGCGATAACCTTATCAACGGGAACAGATTCGCCTGTAAGAGCTGCTTCTTCAATCTTCATGCTTGCGCATTCAAAGATACGGCAGTCAGCGGGAACAGCATCGCCTGCTTCAAGAACAATAACGTCGCCGACTACAAGATCCTCGCTGCGAACGGAAACAAGCTTACCGTCACGCATAACCTTTGAGGTTGCGGCGCTCATTTCCTGCAAAGCTTCAATCGCAGCTTCAGCCTTGCTCTCCTGAACAACGCCGAGAACTGTGTTGATAACAACAACAACAAGAATGATAACTGTATCTGTGGGGAAAACGAAGTGGAAGCTGCCGCCCTCAAACCACTCGGTAACTGCCGAAATAACGGCAGCAATGATAAGAATGATAATCATCGGGTCGGAAAGCTGCTCAAGGATACGCTGGAAGGTTGTTTTCTTTTTGCCTTCTTCAAGCTTGTTTTTTCCGTTTTCGGCAAGTCTTTTTTTAGCTTCGGCGGCAGTTAGACCTGCTTCGGAGCTTTTGACATGCGAAAAGACGGAATCAACCTGTTCAAGATAGAACTTCATTCATTTCATTCCTTTCAGAATTATTAAATACTTCGTTATATAAATAAAAACCTTCGGCAGAGAGCTATAAATACAGTCTCTGTCAAAGGTCTTGCTTCCATGAATCGGGCCGTTTGCCAGATGCTTTAAGCAACGGTTGTTGACAATCGGCTCGGGACGGAGCCCTAAAGCTACTCCCCTTTAACTTGTGCACTATATTTTACCATATGTGAAATTGGATGTCAATGGGTTTAAACTTCAACAAATGTTTAATTTTGAGGCATATAGTATTCGCCGAGGCTTTCGGCAAAAGCTCTGCAAACCCCTTCGTAAACAAAAAGCTCATATGTATCTTTTTCGAGAAGATTTACGGATTCTCCGTTACTGTTGCGCATATCGGGATAGGTTTTTCTTCCCTCACCGCTGAAGCGCACCTTATCCGTTTCGCTGTATCCGCTTTCGATTACGGAGTCTATTGCATCGCTCAAATCAAAGCATTCGCCCTGAACTTCTTTTATAAGATAATTGAGAAGATAAGCGCTTTCGGGGTTAGGAATACTCAATGCATATTCCTCAACCAAAGCGCACTGATTCTCCCACATACGGATTTTTTCTCTCTCCTCGGCAACGGTGAAGCCGATATTCTTGCCGTCATCGCCCTTTGTATGCAGACGGTTGATTTCGAGGAAAACATTCATCATTGAAAGTACGTCGTATCTCAAGGCTTCGTATCCCGTTACTCCGGTAACCACCGCATTCAGCGTTTCGGAAAGCTCCTGAACATCTGCAGATATTTCTTCCCCCAAAACATCTCTTTTTTCGTTTACCGATGCGGCAATTCCGCTCCATTCACGGATTTTCCTTGAATTAAATTCCGTCAGAAGCGCAGGATAACAGTTGTTGATATCTACTCTCAATGCAATATATTCTTCAAGTATGCGTGCATCATCGCCGTCAGCCTTCCCGACAAGCTCCATTGCCGATAAAAAATCGCCGTTTTCAGTCTTTTTCTGCGCTGCAGCAAAGAAAATCGGATTTTTCGCTGCAAGGAAAACAATCAGCAGAGCAGCAAGCACAAGAACAACACAGACCGCGGCAACAAGAGGCTTCCTGTTACCGTTATGTTCCGCTGTTCTGTTTTGAGCTTTTATCTCTGTCATGATTATTCCTTATTTTTTATACCATTTTTCCGAAAAGCGGTGCTTCAACAACAGCCTCGAGCTTTACAAAGGCTTTTCCGCCTATTTCGGCAATTTTTTCATTGGGAAGAAAAGTTTTAACGATATCCTTAAGACTGTCCGCAATGGTTGAAAGCGGGGGGCTGCTTGAGGGTGTAAGAGTTACATTCTGACCCTTGAACTCAAGCGTTATTCTTCTTTCGCATATTGACTCAAGCGGACGCATTCTTATTTCAAGAACGCTGTCGCTCCGCCATGCGGCAGATGAAACTGCAGTAAATTTTATTTCGCCCAGACGGATTTTGCTGTACCGCTCTTTTCCGTCCATACCACAGACAACGGTATTATGCTCCTTGCCCTCATCCCAGGTCATGGTGCATTCATTTTCATTAAATTCAAGAATGACGTTATCAATATTGCCTGCTCTGTTTGCGGACATATAGACAACTGCCATCGGGAGCATCGAAACGGGCCAGCCTGCAGCGTTTAGAATAAGGTTTTTGCCGAAATGAATGATTTTTCCCGCAACAAATTCTTCAAGAACGCTTCTCGGTGCGGCTTCAATCGGAGAAAGAGGCAAAAGCGAAAGCTCCTTGACCGCATCCTCGGGCTCGGTTTCGCATTCATCAATAAACATGTGCGGAAAATGGCGGAAGATGCAGTCCCTCGCCTTTTGTTCGAAAACCTCGCTGCAGGTAAACGCAAGAACAGCATCATAATCGGCAAATGAAATGCCGAACTGCGAAAACATTCCGTCTGAACGGTAGCTGTTTTTTAAATCGTTAAGCCAAAAGAAATATCCGTAGCCGCAGCATGCATCTCTGTCGGAATACTGCGGATTTTCAACCTGCTTTTTTGTTGCCTCTTCAACATACCACGCAGGAATAACCTGAACGCCGTCATAAACGCCGCCCTGATGAAGGCAGAGCGTAAAACGCGCAAGCTCATCGGTTGTTATGAAAAGGCCCCAGCCGCCTGCTTCAAGACCCTCGGGGTCACTCTCCCAGAAGGGGCGCCTTGTTATTCCGAGAGGCTCAAAAAGTTTGGGCTTGAGATAATCAATAACACCCATACCTGTCAGTCTCTTTATGATGGCACAGCACATATAGGTGTTTTCGCTGATATATTTCCAGCCCTCACCCGGCGCAAAGCCCCACCTTGATGAGAAAAACTGACCGACCCAATCGCCTTTTGTTTTGTCGCTGATAAGGCTTACATCCTTACCTGCCGTCATGGTCAGAAGATGGTAAACCGTCATTTTTTCAAGGTTATCATCGTATTTCTTCGGTCTGTATTCGGGGAAAATGTCGATAACTTTAGTGTCAAGCTTAACGAGCCCCTCGTCAATTGCAAATCCCATTGCAACCGAGGTAAAGCTTTTGCTGACCGAATACATTATATGAGGAGTTTCGCTGTTATAGGGATGGCGGTAGCATTCGAAAGCGGTTTTGCCGTGACGGATAATCTTCATTGAATGAGCTTCGATTCCGCTCGCCTCGATATCTTTTATAAAAGCTTCAATCTCGTTTGAGCTGATGCCAACCTGCTCGGGGAAATCGGCATTGGGAATGCTTTTTCTGTCAATATCTGCCATTTCAGCGACCTCCTGTCTGTTTCAAAAAATATTTATTAGATTATTATAACATATATTATTAAACAATTAAATACTTATATGCGAAAAAATTTTTTAAAAAACATCAAACAAATGTTTGCATTTTCTGAACATTTGTGCTATAATAGGGTCAGCGAGGTGTTTTATATTCCAAAATCACATAAATCAATGCTGAAATGAGGTTAAAAAATGAAACCTATCACTCCCATTCAACAGAAAATCTATGAATTTCTTCTCGAAATGGCAAAAGAAAACATGACCCCGAGCGTTCGAGAAATCGGAGCTGCCGTCGGCCTGCGCTCAACATCTTCAGTTCAGGCAAACCTCGATGCACTTGAAGCGGCAGGATATATTCAAAGACCGCCCATGCTCAAAAGATGCATCAAAATCGTAGGTCAGGCAGATAACGTTACCCATGTCCCCCTTCTCGGCACGGTAACTGCAGGCTCACCCATTCTTGCGGTTGAGGATATCGAGGGCTATCTTCCGTTTTCAATGCCCGGTGCACAGGATAAGGAGCTTTTTGCCCTCAAGGTCAAGGGCGAAAGCATGCTCTGGGCAGGCATTCTTGACGGCGACATTGTTATCGTTGAAAGAACTCCGACCGCACGCAACGGTGAGATGGTTGTTGCCCTGATTGATGACTCCGCAACCGTTAAGACTTTCTATAAGGAAAACGGACATTTCAGACTCCAGCCCGAAAATGATGCATATGAGCCGATTATCGTTGATGAGGTTATCATTCTCGGCAAGGTCATTGCAAGCTACAGATATTATTGATTTACAACGCAGAAAAGGAACGGTTTTTCGACCGTTCCTTTTATTTTTATTAATTAAACATTATCTTGTCCGTAGGCAAAGAAATCGAGGGGAAACCAGCCCTGAGCGAATGCGGGCAGGCTGTTTCTATCCTTTGAGAACATTCCGCCAAGCATATCTATTGCTCTGTGATGCTCAAGCTCAAGGTCTGGCTCTGCATCGGTTTCGGTAACGGTAACGTTTTTTCCGTCAACGGTAACAGCTATCTTTTCGTCTTTCTTAAAGCCGTGAATAAGAATATTCAGAGTGCCCGGGCAAAGATTCATTCTCTGTGCCTTGATTGAAAGAAACGCCTCAATAAACTTTGCAAAGTTGAAAATATTTACCATATCCACGGGGCAGATTGATGAGCCTGCACAGATTTTTGCCATATAATCGCAAAATTCCGTATCAAAAACGGGGATGTTGAAGTCAACGCCGTCAGAGCCGATAATCTGCATGGCGCAGACAATAAGATTGACTGTATCCTCAACATTGACTGCCTTGATTTCCTGAAGTCCGCCGAATTTCTGAACAGCAAAATATCCTTTAAATTCGCCGTTTTCAAATGCTGCATAGGGTACGCTTCTCCAGCTTTTGAGAACATCAATGCAGTTTTCGCGGTTTCTGTCCATATAATAGGGCAAAGACTTATAAAGCTCAAGAATTTTATCGACGGTTTCGATATCATCTTCGGTGACTTCCTTTGCGGTAAAGGTTGTCTGAAAATCCTTGCCTGCAACATGTTTGATGTTTTGTCTGTTGATTGAAAAATGCTGCTCTGCACCTACGGGCTCATAGCCGAAATAGCCGTACCTCTGTCTGTCGCCGCCGAGGAGAGAATAGTCATAATCCTCTTCTTTCATGATATCGAGAGCCAAATTCATAAGCTCAACCATATATCCCTTACGGCGTGAATCCTTTGCCACGGCAACATTGCCTATGCCCATAACCTTAAGCTTTCTGCCTGCGACGGTCGCTTCCAGAGGGAAACATCCGATTGCCGCCTTGATTTTGCCGTCCTCTTTAATCATAACATTATTATAGCCCGGATTATACTGCTCTTTATAAAGCTTCGGCAGAAGGTCTTTAAAATTTCGTTTTGTTTCCTCATCGTCATCAGAAAAGAAAACATCATCAATCACTTCAAGAAGCTGCTCTTCGTCAGCTTTTGTTCCTCTTCCCTTATAAAAATCCATTTATATTACCTCTTATCTGAGTCTCATAAAATCGTTATAGTTGAGAACTCTGTAATTGCTCTTTTCCGCTGCTTTTGCTCGGTTCTTTTTACGGCGCATGAAAAGAAGAATTATCAGCGCAGCTATAACAAGAATTGCAACTATTCTGAACGGCCATGAAGAGGCAAGATTTTTTGCAAGAGTGCCGAGAAATGAAAAAATACCCATTTCAACATCCATGCTTGCAACAAGGTCAATCTCCTTTATGACTCTGCCTGCATAAAGCACCTTTGCCTTGCAAATCTTTTCACCCTTTTTTATCGGAGCCTTTACAAATTCTGGCAAGGTATCCTCAACCGGTTCAACAAGCAGACTTCCCGAATCCGTGCCGACAGGCACAAGGCTGTAAACCGTTTCGGCAGGTGAAAGAGTAAGATAATCGGTTGTTTTTGCGTATTTGACGGGCACCTGACCGACAATCTTCGTTGTGTCCGAAATAGCGACAAGCTCAATATTTTTGAATGCCCAGTCAAACATCTCCTTGCAGTCAAGGAATGCTCCGTTTTCGTTTACGCCGTCGCCGTCAACATCGCTCATGGTCGAGTTGAGCGCAACGCCGATATAGTTATAGCCGTCATTCGACGCAACCGCAACAACACATCTGCCCGCAATTGATGTTGAGCCTGTTTTACCGCCCTTGACATACTTGCAGTAATAGTCTTTATAAGCGCTGTTCATCATATTGTTGGTGTTGCGGATAATACGTTCTTCCTGGAGATTGGTTGCGTTAAGAGTGTATGTAACCCTGCCGAAAATCTCTTCAAAAACGGGAAAAGTCATTGCGTGGGCAACAAATTTTGCCATATCCTCTGCGGTAACATACTGGTCATCGTCATCAAGACCGTGTGGATTTACAAAATGACTGTTTTTGCAGCCGAGTCTTTCCGCAACCTCATTCATCATAGAAATGAATTTATCTCTGTCATTGCCCGAAATAAAATCGGCAAGGGTTGTTGCTGCTTCGTTTGCACTCTGCATAAGCAGGTTGCAAAGCAAATCGTAAACACTGACCTGCTCGCCTGCCTGAAGTCCGCCGAGCGAGCTTCCTGTACCGTCAAGCTCCTTGATTGCAGATTCGGAGACCGTTACAAGCTGATTGAGGTTCTCACAGTTTTCGAGAACAACCATTGCGGTTATAACCTTTGTAAGGCTTGCAGGCGAAGTCTGCTTGCCCTCGTTTTTTGCAAAAATAACCTCTGAATTATCCGCACTCACAAGCAAAACACAATCCGAATGAAGCTTCATTGACTCCATAACCTCGTCATATGATGCCACTGCAGGAACACAGAAAACCGCACTCAAAAGAAGTACAGCGGTAAAAAATATACTCAAAAATCTTTTCATATTTCACACCGTCAAAAAATAAATTTCATAATTAAATGACAGTATAACATAAAAAAATACTTTTGTAAATGTAAAAATATTGAACAAAAGCACAGGTAAATATTGAATTTACCTCTTACGCCTTGATTTTTTTCTTAAAATAAAGTATATTAATTTAAGATAAAAAACAAAGGAGCCGTTGGCATGGTCTATATAACCGGCGATATGCACGGAGATCTTTCCAGATTTGATTCCCCCGCAATAAAGCAGCTGAAAAAAGGAGATACGCTCATCATCTGCGGTGATTTCGGCTTTGTCTGGGATAACAGCAAAATCGAGCAGAAAATTCTCAAAAAGCTCGGCGGAAAAAAATTCAATATTTGCTTCATTGACGGCACTCATGAAAATTTTGAGCTGCTCAACGCCTACCCCGTAACAACATGGAACGGCGGAAAGGTTCACCACATCTGCGGCAATATATATCACCTGATGAGAGGTCAGATTTTCAAGATTGACAACATGACCTTCTTCACCATGGGCGGCGGCGAAAGCCCTGATATTGATATCCGTTTTGAAGAAAATGCGTGGTCAAAATTCGAGTTCCCGAGCCGCGATGAGCTTCTTGAAGGCGCCTCAAACCTTGAAAAGCTTAATTGCCGCGTTGATTACGTTATCACTCACGAGCCCCCCGTTAAAATAAAGAGCTTTTTAAAGCTCAAGGACAGCGAAACCGCAAGTGTTACGGGTCTTAATACCTACCTTGAAGAGCTTTCCGAGGTCTGTCAGTTCAGACGCTGGTTTTTCGGCTCAATGCATCTCGATAAATACATCTCAAATTCTCACGTTGCAGTTTTCCAAAATGTTATCAACGCAATAACAGGTGAGGTTCAGAGATAAGCTCTGCTTTTATAAATATTTACATTATTCCCCTTGACATAAATGCCAAGGGGTTTTACAATATTAATTTGTTAACCGATTAATTATTAAACGATTAAACAATTTGTCGAAAGGAAAAATTATGGATAATATATATCATAAAGCCGCGCATAACTTATGCCGTGTTTCGCTTCTTAACCGTTATCGCATAATGCTTGCCCTGTCGGGTCTTAAGATTTATCGCGGTCAGCCCGAAATTCTCGGCTATCTTTTGAGTCACGGCGATTGCTCTCAAAAAGAGCTTGCCGATTCTCTCGGCGTTTCGCCCGCATCAATCGCAACAAGCCTCAAGCGCATGAGCAAGGCGGGTTTTATTGAAAGAGCCCCTGATGAAAACGACCGCCGAATCAACCGCCTTAAAATCACTCCCGCAGGAAAAGAAGTTTTTTTTGCAGGCAAAGCGGAATGCGACAAGGTTGATAAAATCATGTTCACGGGCTTCAGCGATGATGAAATAGGGCAGTTTTCGGATATGCTGTCAAAAATAGCAAATAATCTTTCGGGCGACGGCATAAGCGATAAGGAAGTAATTAATTATATAAAAAACCAAAGAAACGGAGATGATAAAAATGATTAAAACCCTTTTAAAGCAGACCAAGGGCTACCGCCTGCTTTCGCTGCTCTCTCCTCTTCTGATAATCGTTGAGGTTTATATGGAAGTGCAGATTCCTTTTGTTATGGCGGATATGGTCAATAACGGCATCCTTGCAGGCGCGGGAATCGAATACATTCTTAAAGAGGGCGGCAAAATGGTTGTCATGGCGCTCATTTCGCTGCTCGCAGGTGCAGGTGCGGCAAGATTTGCGGCTCAAGCAGGCATGGGTGTTGGTGCAAATGTAAGAGCTGCAATTTTTGCAAGGATTCAGAACTTTTCCTTTGCCAACATTGACCGCTTCAGCACCCCCTCACTCATAACAAGAATGACAACGGATATCAACACCGTTCAGATGGGCTATACCATGATAATAAGAATGTTTGTCCGTTCGCCGATAATGCTCGTTATGGCATTCAGCTACGCATACAGAATCAATGCAGATCTATCAAAGGTTTTTGCCATTGCAGCTCCGATTCTTCTTATTCTTCTCGGAACAATGGGCGCTCTTGCGCTGCCGAGATTCAAGAAGCTGATGAAAAAATATGACGGACTCAATGCATCAATTCAGGAAACTCTCATCGGCGCAAGAGTTGTCAAGGCTTTTGTCAGAGCAAGACACGAAAAAGATAAGTTCAAGCTTTCAAATGACGAGCTTAAAGACGCATCAATTGCTGCAGAAAAGCTGCTTATTCTTTCGGGTCCGTTCATGCAGATGACGATTTACGGCTGCATCATCTCCATTCTCTGGTTCGGAAGCAACCTTGTTATCGGCGGCACAATGCAGATTGCCGACCTCACGGCTTTCATCACCTACGTCAATAATATTCTCATGTCGCTGATGATGATTTCGATGATTTTCGTCATGGTAATTATGTCGAGAGCATCTATCAACCGCGTTGCCGAGGTCATAAACGAGGTTCCCGATATCAACGACGATAACGCAGACCCCACTCTCACCGTTGCAAACGGCGATATCGACATGGAAAATGTCTGCTTCAAATATAAGAAAACGGGCAAAAAGAACGTTATTGACAATATCAATCTTCACATAAAATCGGGCGAAACCGTCGGAATTATCGGCGGTACGGGCTCGGCAAAAACAACCCTTGTTCAGATGATTCCCAGACTCTATGACGTAACCGAGGGTGTTGTCAAGGTTGGCGGCAGACCCGTCGGCGATTACACTCTCAAAAATCTCCGCGATTCCGTTGCAATGGTGCTTCAGGTGAATCTTCTCTTCTCAGGCACAATCGAAGAAAATCTCCGCTGGGGCAACGCTGATGCAAGCATGGAGGAAATCGAAAAAGCCTGCAAAATCGCGCAGGCTCACGATTTCATAACATCTTTCCCCGACGGATATCAGACATATCTCGGTCAGGGCGGCGTCAACCTTTCGGGCGGTCAGAAGCAGCGACTCTGCATCGCAAGAGCGCTCCTCAAATCGCCTAAAGTTCTTATCCTTGACGACAGCACAAGCGCCGTTGACACCGCAACGGATGCCAAAATCCGCGAAGGCTTCAAGGCAAATCACGGCGATGTTACAACAATTATCGTTGCGCAGCGCATAAGCTCAATTCAGCACGCTGATAAAATCATCGTTCTCGATGACGGAAAAATCAACGCAATCGGCTCGCATGATGAGCTGCTCGGTACAAATGAAATCTACAGCGAGGTTTATAAATCACAGCAGGAAGGAGATGCGGAATAATGGCACCGAAGATGAAAAAACCGCCTAAAGGCGGCGGTCCCGGCAACCCTCAGAAGCCGAAAAACACCAAAGCAACCTTTGCAAGGCTGCTCAGCTATCTCGGCAAATCTAAAATAATGCTTGTTTTTGTTTTCATTTTTGTTGCGTTCAGCGCACTCGCAGGCATTATCGGCACCTCCTTTGTTGAAACAATAACCGACGATTTCCTTCTCCCGCTTATCGGCTCTGAAATTACCAAAGAGCTGCTCGCTCCGCTGGTTAAAACTCTCATAATTTTAGGAATTATCTACATTCTCGGCGTTGTTTCATCCTACACTTATTCGAGAATCATGCTTCAGGTCGCACAGAAAACTCTCAACACAATCCGTAAGGATTTATTTGACCACATGATGGATTTGCCCATCAAATTTTTTGATACTCACACCCACGGCGAGCTGATGAGCCGCTACACCAACGATGCCGACGTTCTTCGTGAATGCATAAGCCAGAGCTTTGTTCAGCTTGTTTCGTCAACCGTTACGGTTGTCGGCACATTCATAATGATGCTCTATTACAGCCCCGTGCTCACTCTGTTTGTTATTGCAATGCTCTTTATTGCCTTCTTTGTTGTCAAAACTCTCGGCAAACAGAGCGCAAAATATTTCAGACAGCAGCAGAAATGCGTCGGCGAAGTTAACGGATATATCGAAGAATATATTGAGGGACTCAAGGTTATCAAGGTTTTCTGCCATGAGGATGCCGCAAACAGCGGCTTCGGCGTTATCAACGGCAATCTTCGCCACGCCGCAACAAACGCTCACACCTATGCAAGCATTCTTATGCCCATCATGGGTAACATGTCATACATCACCTATGCGGCAACAGCCACAATCGGCTCGCTGCTGATAATGACAGTTCCCAAAGAAAACTTTTTCGGAATTTCCGTCGGTGCGCTTTTCACCTTCCTTATTTATACAAGGCAGTTCTTCCAACCGATAACCCAGATTTCACAGCAGTTCAACAACATTATCGCCGCCCTTGCAGGCGCTGAAAGAATTTTTGAGATTATTGACACTCCCGTTGAAGAGGATAACGGCTATGTTACCCTTGTCAACGCAAGAAAGCTTGATAACGGTGCGATTGTTGAATGCGAAGAGAGAACGGGCATCTGGGCATGGAAGCATCCCCACGGCGACGGCACGCTGACCTATACCGAGTGGAAGGGCGATGTAAGATTCCATGACGTAACCTTCAGCTATGACGGCAAAAAGACCGTTCTCAAAAATGTTTCGCTCTACGCAAGACCAGGCGAAAAAATCGCATTTGTCGGCTCAACGGGCGCAGGAAAAACGACAATCACAAACCTTATCAACCGTTTCTATGATGTTGACGAGGGCAAAATCACATATGACGGTATCAACATCAAGAAGATAAAAAAATCCGAGCTGCGCCGCTCAATGGCAATGGTTCTTCAGGATACCCACCTTTTCACAGGCACCGTCAGAGATAACATCGCTTACGGCAGACTTGATGCAACAGATGAAGAAATCGTTGCAGCGGCAAAGCTTGCAAATGCGGATTCATTCATAACCAGACTCCCCGACGGCTATGACACAATGATTACGGGCGACGGCGCAAATCTTTCGCAGGGCCAGCGTCAGCTGCTTGCAATTGCAAGAGCCGCAGTTGCAGACCCGCCCGTTCTTATTCTTGACGAGGCGACAAGCTCCATCGACACAAGAACGGAACGCCTTATCGAAAAAGGCATGGATAAGCTCATGGAGGGCAGAACGGTTTTCGTTATTGCTCACAGACTTTCAACAGTCCGCAATTCCAACGCAATTATGGTTCTTGAAAACGGCGAAATAATCGAGCGCGGCGACCACGACGACCTCATTGCTCAGCAAGGCAAATATTATCAGCTTTATACAGGTCAGTTTGAACTTGACTGATACTAAACCCCCAAAGGAATCATCCTTCGGGGGTTTTTCTGTTAGAATATATGTTTGCCTGCACCGATTTCGGTTGACTTTCCGTCAAGGATAACCGTTGCGGTTGTGCCTTCGGGAACGGTAAATTCATAGGTTGTTTTTCCGTTTTCGGTTTTCCATTCGGATTTGACAAGACCCCTGCGAGTTTCGATTGAAGCTTTCACAAATGTGAGTCTTTCATCGGTAACCGGAGCAAAGATTATATGCTCAAAGCCCGGCTTGCTCTCGTCAATCTTGATGCCTGCCGCATCGCCGTAAAGCCAATCGGCAACAGCACCGTATGCATAGTGATTAAATGAGTTCATTGAGGTGCTCCACATTGTTCCGTCCTCACGCACGCTGTCCCAATGCTCCCAGATTGTTGTTGCGCCCATCTTGACAGAGAAGAGCCATGAGGGATATTCTTCACGCAGAAGAAGGCTGTATGCGGTTTCGGCATAGCCGTTATCGGTAAGTGCATGAAGCAGATACGGAGTGCCGACAAAGCCTGTTTTAAGATGTCCGCATTCGTTCACAAGCTCGTTGAGCTGCTTTGCTGTTTCATCTGCGTTATCGGTAATACCGAAATGCAGAGGCAGAACACATGCTGTCTGCGTTGCATATTCGGGAAGAATTCTTCCGTCTTTCATATACTCGCGTCTGAAAGCCTTTATTGATGCTTCTCTTTTTTCTTTCAGTTCGGATGCATCCTCGCCGCAAAGCTCCATTGCTTTTGCAAGAATTTCGCTTGAATAAATATAATAAGCGGTTGCAATAAGATTTTTCTCCGTACCCTTGGAGCAGTCCTCGGGACTGCTGCCGTCAAGGTTGAGCCAATCGCCAAAGTGCCAGCTTCTGCTCCATATGCCGTCATCCATACGGCTTTCGATAAACTCGATATAATCCTTCATGGATTCAAGCGAATCCTTGAGGATTTCTTTGTTGGCATAGGTCAGATAAATCTGCCACGGACAGATTGTCGCTGCATCTGCCCATGCCGCGGAACAATCCTCATCAGGTCCAAAAACACCCGGAATTACATGAGGAATCGTTCCCCAATCGGTCTGGTCAGCCCGAAGGTCGGCAAGCCATTTTATAAAGAAACGTTCGACATCATAGTTATACGATGCGGTTTTTACAAAAACCTGCGCATCACCCGTCCAGCCAAGGCGCTCGTCACGCTGCGGACAGTCTGTGGGAACATCAAGGAAGTTACTTTTCTGACCCCAGATGATGTTGGAAAAAAGCTTGTTGACTCTTTCATCAGAGCATTCGAAATAACCTGTTCTTTTTATATCGGAATGAACAACTATTGCAGTAAAATTCTCTTTCTTGACCTCGTCGCTCCAATTCTCGAGTCTGATATAACGGAAGCCGTAGAAGTTGTAATCGGGCTTATGAATATGCTCCTTGCCATCGCAGATAAATACAGCTTGCGCCTTTGCACTTCTGAGGTTGTCGGTGTAAAAATTGCCCTCTGCGTCAAGCACTTCCGCATGGCTGATAACAGCTCTTTCGCCCTTTTCACCCTTGATTCTGAACTCAACATATCCCGTCATATTCTGACCGAAATCAAGAACCGTTTCCCCCTTGGGTGTTATTATAATCTCTATGGGAGAAAGTCTTTCATGCTCAACAACCTTTTCGCCCTGACGGTCAAGCAGAATCTTTCTGTCCTTTTCAAAAACCTGTGCCTTTGCGGGGCTGATGTCCTTATATGCGGGGTCATAAATATAGCCGTTATAAAGGTTTGAATAAACATATTTCCCGTTTTCGCAATTCCAATCGCCTCCGCTGGTAATAATTTCGGTTTCTCCGTCGGCATATCTGATTGTCAGCGCACAAATAGCCGCAATTTCGTTATGTCCGAGACATGAATCGCCGGAATGCATTCCGAAATAATTAAATGCCTTCCATCCGGGTCCGACGCCGAGAGTGATTAAATTATTTTCTTTCAGCATTGAGGTTACGTCGTATGTATCCACCTGAAGGCGTTTTTTATATGATGTCCAGCCTGGCGCAAGAATAAAATCGCCGACTCTCTCGCCGTTGATACGTGCAAGATAAACACCGAGTGCAGTCACTTCTAATTCAGCTGAAATAATTTCTTTTTCAATTTTAAATTCCCTAAAAAAAACAACCTCTCTTCCGAGAGAATTTTTTGGGCTTTTTATCCACTGGGCATTAAGTATATTTTTCATGGTAAACCTCCAAAACTTGTTATTTTTATAATATAACACCCACATTAAAATTGCAATAACAAAAATTTATATTCAAAGGCTTGATTGAAAACACCATTGCTGATAGAATATCATTAAATAAAAAGTTAGGATGATTATATGAAACGCTTTATATCATTGATGCTCGCTTTTATGCTTCTGTTTTCTTTGGCGGCATGCTCCTCTGATGAAATACAGCCCGAAACAACAGAAACGGAAAAAGAGGTTGAAACGACCCTGCCCCTGCCTGTTTTTGATTCTTACAAAGAATCAAAAGAATTTAAAGATGAAAACGGAAGGGTTGTTTATACCGTTGCTGCAAATATTCCGAGGATTATAAAAAATACCGACGAGGCCTTTGCGGAATATGTAAACAATTATTTTCTCGGGATTTTCAACGATGCCTGTGAGTTTGCAGAAAAAAACATTTCAAACGCCGCAGCATTTATGGACAGCAACAGCTCCTCTTCTCCTTGGTCAAAAAGAATTGATTTTGAAGTCAAATTTTCCGACGGCAGCTATGTTAGCTTTATTATCAACGAGTATTTTTCAATGCTCGGCGAAGAGGTTGAGCCTTCTGTTAAATCAGTCACCTTTGATATTTCAAACGGTGAACCTCTCACTCTTCTTGATTTAGCCCATGAAGATTACAGTATCGCAGATGTTGAGAAGCTTGTTGAGGAGAAATTTATTCTTCCGAAGATTGTTTTTTATTTCTTCAACGGCAGCACGCCAAATGAAGAACAGCATCAGCTTGTGCATGACGCATTCAATGCTGAAAACTTTTATCTGACAGATGACGGAATCAGCTTTTATATCAGCGAATATATAATAAATCCGCAGCGCAGCGGCACATTTATCTGCGATTTCAGTTGGAAAGATGTTGAACCGGTTTTAAAAATGTCATAAATAAAATAACAAAAAAACACCCTGCTCAAGCCGAGCAGGGTATTCTCATTTATAAAGCTGTTCTAATCAGACAAGCTCGATGATGCACATTTCAGCAGCATCGCCTCTACGGGGACCTGTCTTGATTATGCGGCAATAACCGCCGTTTACTTCCTTATATTTGGGGGCAATCTCATCAAAGAGCTTCTTAACAACGTCTTCCTTTGTAACGTATGCAAGAACCTTGCGCTTTGAGTGGAGAGAATCGTCCTTAGCAATGGTGATCATTTTTTCTGCCATTGCACGAACTTCCTGAGCCCTTGTAACGGTGGTCTCAATTCTGCCGTTTTCCAAAAGGTAGGTAACAAGGCCTCTGAGCATCGACTTGCGATGGTCACTTGTGCGGCCAAGCTTTCTGGTACCGGGCATAAGTTCACACTCCTTTACCGTGTAGTGTAACGAAATCGGTTTTCGTTACTCTTAGTCCTCATCCCTGCGAAGGTCAAAGCCAAGCGAATTAAGCTTTGCAACAACTTCATCAAGGGACTTTCTACCGAGGTTACGGACTTTCATCATATCTTCCTCGGTTCTGTTAATCAAATCTTCAACCGTATTAATCTGCGCTCTCTTCAAGCAGTTGAAGGAACGCACAGAGAGGTCAAGTTCCTCAATGGTCATCTCAAGGACTTTCTCCTTGCCGCTATCATTCTTAACGACCATAACCTCTGTATCGTATGCCTCACCGGAGAGGTCACCAAAGAGGTTGAGATGCTCGTTGAGGATCTTGGCGCCGAGAGAAACGGCTTCCATAGCGTTGATGGTTCCGTTTGTCCATACCTCGAGAGTCAGCTTATCATAGTCTGTAATCTGACCGACACGGGTATTTTCAACTGTGTAATTAACCTTTAATACGGGTGTATAAATAGAGTCAATTGCAATAACGCCGAT
>JAFQSY010000024.1 GCA_017409265.1 Clostridia bacterium | reverse complement strand
TGCCTGCCCCAATGACCACAAGTTGGAATATGGTGCACACGAAGCGTGTTCTTATGAAGATCTTGAGGGAAGTACATTGGACGGCGTTACAAACACACTCTACAACTGTGGCGAAGGCTATGTCTGCGACGGCTGCGGTCATTACTTCGGCGAAACAGGCAACCACACATGGGTGCTTGCGTCAAGAACCGAACCGACCTGTGGTGCAGACGGTGTTGAATGGTACCGTTGCAGCAACAGCGGCAAAATTGACCCTAAAGGAAACCGCGTTGCCTGCGTTAACAAAAAAGTAACCTTACCCGCTACCGGTGAACATAACTATGTGCTGAAAAGTGACACAGCAACCTGCCAGGCAGACGGCAAGGCAACCTATAAATGCTCAGGCTGCGGCGATACAAAGACGGTTGATTCAAAAAAGACAGGTCATATCTATGGTCTTGTTTCCGACACGGCAACCTGTACTTCGAGCGGCGAGGCAACATATAAGTGCAATACCTGCAGTGAAAGCTATAAGGAAGTTTCACCCGCAAAGGGTCATAACCACATCGAGGATTCCTACGTAGCCCCCACAACCGAAGCTGAAGGTAAAATCACCTATAAGTGCACCGATTGCGGCGACGTCAAAACGGAAACACTCGAAAAGCTTTCTGTTATCAGAGAACCCAAAACAAAGAGCATCAACTGCAAGGACGGTGTTCTTATCCGTCCGGATTTTGCAAATATTCCCGAAGGCGCAACCGTTGAATGGACAGCAGATAACAGCTGCTTCAACTGGAGCGTTGATGCAGAGGGTAATCTGAAAGCAATTTCAAATTCAAGCGGTGACACAACCTTCTCTGCAAAAGTCAAGCTTGCAGACGGCACATATATGACCGATATGTACGGCAACGAGGTTGTTGACCGGACAACTGTCAAATCAAACGCAGGCTTCTTCCAGAAGATTATCGGCTTCTTCAAGGGTCTGTTCGGTCTTACAAAGATTCACGAATAATTCAATTACCCAAGGCGGCAGAGAAATCTGCCGCCTTTCTTATATAAAAATATAAAATATTTTAAAAAAGTTTCATTTCTGCACTAAAGTACAATGTGCGATTCATTTTTATTTGTTAAAATTAGGATGAATAATAATCTAAATGGGGGATTTTATGCCTAATCTTAAAAAACTTACGATTCTTCATTCCAACGATTTGCACGGTGACTTCCTTGCCGAAGAAATTGATTCAAAGCTTGTCGGCGGCGTTTCAATGCTTTCGGGATATGTCAACAAGGTCAGAAATGAAGAAAAGAATGCAATCTACTGCATTGCAGGCGATATGTTCAGAGGCTCGGTTATTGATTCCGAATATCAGGGCGTTTCAACAATCGAGATTATGAATATGCTCTCTCCCGATGTTGTTACCGTCGGCAACCACGAAACAGATTACGGCGTTGCTCATCTTCTGTTTATTGAAAAATGTGCAAAGTTTCCGATCATCAACGCTAACTTACATATCAAAACCAACGGTGCAAGGCTCTTCAAGCCTCACCATATAATTGAAATTGACGGAATGAAAGTTCTGTTCATCGGTATTCTGACCGAAGACGTTCTTTCGCAGACAAAGAATGACGGTCTTATCGGAACTTTCGTTGATATTGAGGAAGCAGCGCAGGCAGTCGGAAGAATCTGTAATACATATAATGCGATTGATATTGATTTCACCGTTCTTCTCACTCATATCGGATTTGAAGAAGATAAAAAACTCGCTGAACAGCTTGACCCTGCATGGGGTGTTGATATTATCGTAGGCGGTCACTCGCATACATTTATCGAAGAACCTTCGGTTGTTAACGATATTGTTATCGTTCAGGCAGGTACGGGTACGGACCAGATAGGAAGATTCGATATTATGGTTGATACCGATAACAACTGCATTGACAGCTACACGTGGAAGAGTCTTCCCATCACTGCCGACAACTGCCCGAGAGATGAGAAACTCGAAGAAATAATAAAGTACTACAAAAAGAAGACAGATATGAAATACGGTCGCATGGTAACGAGATTCAAAAGGCAGCTTACTCATCCGTCACGTTACCGCGAAACCGAGCTCGGCGGACTGTTTGCGGATATTATGCGTGACAGTCTCGGCCTTGACCTTATGCTTCTCGGCTCGGGAAGTGTCCGCACAACAGAACTCGGTCCGATTGTTCTTTATCAGGACCTTGCAGAATGCTTCCCTTACGATGACCCTGCGTATATGCTCCGCGTTACGGGCGAACAGCTCAAACGGATGATAAAATTTATGCTCCGTGATGAGGTGTGGGGCGGCTCGCATTGCGAATTCTATCAGTTTTCAAAGGGAACAAGAGTTGTCTATGACCGCAACACTCACGAATTCAAAAAGTTTGTGCTCAACGGTGAGCCGCTTGATGATGAGAGAATTTATAAAATCGGTCTTCAGCATTTCCATTTCAAGAATCTTGAAAACTTCTTCTCCGTTCCCTATGATGAGGTTGCAAAAAACGGCAAGCCGAGAATGGTTTCAACCTCTTGCAGAGAGATTCTTGATGAGTATCTTTCTGTTCACAATGCTCTTGACCGTGAAATCAGCGGCAGACTTATAATTGAATGATTATGAAGAAAAACAGACCAAAGGGAAACGGATTTTTTTCGGCGTTGCTGATAAACCTCATATTCGACCTTGAATGGTCAATTCCTGCGTGGATATTGCTTGCGGTTCATTTCATTTTCAAAATATCAATCTGGTGGTTTGTCGGTGCTCTTGCCGTATGGGTTATCGGCGTTGCAATCAAAACAGCCGTGTTTTCGTGGCTTGTTCACGTCGGAAATATTCCTGACCCGCCCAAAGAAAACAAAAATCCCTATTCATCAAAAGGATATAAACCGAATAAATAAGGAGGTAATGCCAATGAAAAAGATAACAGCTGTTTTGCTTGCCCTGATTATGCTGCTCTCATTTGCAGCCTGCGGCGACAAGGGTGACGGCGAAACAACAACCGAAGCTCCGTCGGTTCAGCAGACCGAAGAAGCAAACACAAAGGGTAACAGTTCTGCTAATGACAAAGGTGGCAATAAAGAGGATGACAGCGGTGATTTGCTGATGACTCTTTATATGGACTGCGATTCTGATGATTACCAGAGTTTGACGGGTAAAATCGAAAGCATAAACACAGGCATAGACCCTCAGACTTCAGCAGGCTGTTTCAGATTTATTTCACCCAAAAACGGTGTGGCTGTCAGACTTGAAGCGATAATGTGGTCGCCGATTGTTGATGATTTTGAGGTAACTGATACCGTATTCGAAATCTCAACAGAAAAAGACAAAATTTATGAATTTGACTGCTATGT
>JAFQSY010000023.1 GCA_017409265.1 Clostridia bacterium | reverse complement strand
TTTGTCATAATAAACACACGGTTCATTATTTTTGAACTCAGGTGTTTTGAAAAAATGATGTTTGAAAGAGTCTGATTTGCTTTGAGCATACGACAGACTATTGTTATCGCTTCAACGGTTGTGTTGCTTTCATTGAGCGATTCGTCAACGGAGTTTATTAGGCTGTTTTCAATGCTTTCATAAAGCTCGGAAACGCTTGAATAATGGGAATAAAACGTGTTTCTGTTGACCGTTGCTTTTCTGCAAAGCTCCGTCGGAGTTATCTTTTCAACGGGTTTATCCTTCATCAGTTCAAAAAGCGCATTTTCAAGCATCTTCTTTGTTCTTTTTATTCTTATGTCCATTTAACGAACACTTCCTCTTTTATCTGTTCGATAAGAAGCAGTTGCTTATCGAACAGTCTGTTGATTATCTTTGTATTCAGTAGTATAATTTAATCGAATAAATTTGTCAACGGAGGCGGAAAACTTGAAAGTTTTATCTTCAAAATTATTTGAATCCCGTATTCAGAGCTACAACACAACCGCAAAAGAAAAGTTTCTCGGTTATCTTATCGGTCCTGCAGGTGCTTTGCTTGTAAATGCACTTCTTGCACAAGGATTTCTCAATGTATTCTATACCGATGAGCTCGGTATGAGCGGTGTATGGGGCGGAATGTTCCTTGTAATTTTTCCCATACTTTCAAA
Organism: Clostridia bacterium; assembly: GCA_017409265.1. Lineage (GTDB taxonomy): Bacteria > Bacillota > Clostridia > Oscillospirales > Acutalibacteraceae > CAG-177. The sequence goes on along the minus strand of JAFQSY010000023.1, from coordinate 3,412 downwards.
AATCCTCGATGCGATAACAAACCTGATAATGGGTGCAATTATCGACAGAACTAAAACCGTTCAGGGCAAGGCGAGACCGTGGCTTCTGCTGTCAATACCTCTTGTTGTTTTGTGCGGAGTGCTTTTGTATTTCGTACCCACTCACACATCAACAACCGTGAAAGCAATCTACATAATATTCACATATAATCTATACTACTGCTTTGCATTTACAATGTATAACATCACGCACATGATGATGGTGCCTTTGTCAACAAGAAACGATATGCAGAGAAGCCAGCTTGCGGTGTTCAATAATGTTGCAAATATTGCAATAACGGGCATTCTTGTTGCTCTTCTTTTCCCGATGCTTGTTCTGCCGAAAATCAAGGGCGATATTGATGCATGGGTAACGTTTATGACGGTTGCGGCAATCGTTATGCTGCCCGTTATGCTTCTTGAATATTATTTCACCAAAGAGCGTGTAACCCTTGAAAATCCCGAAAAAGCCGAAGCGGATAACATAGCCTTCAAAGAAAAAATCAAGGCTTGTATGTCAAACAAAAACTGGTGGATACTTGTTGCCTTCTGGCTTTTCTATTGGGTAGGTCAGCTCACACGCTCGAATGCAATGACTTACTATGCAAACTGGGTGCTTGGCAGTACATACGCCGACGGAATAACACAGACGCTTCTCAATGTTATCGGCGGTCTGCCTATGGGTATCGGCATATTCCTTGTCTGGCCTCTTTCAAAGAAATTCGGCAAAAAGACCGTTACGGCAACCGGATTTGTTCTCTGCGTAGTCGGTGATATTATTACTTTTATTGCGCCCGATAATCTTGTTACCGTGCTTATCGGTCAGTTCATTATGAATATGGGCATCGTGCCGGCAGCTTATGTTTTCCCTGCGCTTATGGCGGGTGTGTTTGATGAGATTGAGTATAAACACGGTTTCCGTTGTGATGGTGTTGCAACAAGCGTTATCAACTCGATGAACACTATCGCCGTCGGCTTGAGCATAGGTGTTTTTAATTTCCTTATCAGAGGATATATTCAGCCTGAATTTGATGCCGCAGGTAACTGCATAACAACTCAGCCTGATAATGTTATATCTGCAATTGTGTGGGCATTTGTAGGTATGAATATATTTATTCACGCAGGTCTTGCCATTCTTCTGCGTTTTCTTGACGTTGAACTGAAATTACCTGCAATTCAGAAAATAATCCGTCAAAGACAGATTGACAAATGCAAAGCAAACGGCGAGGAATGGGTTGAGCCTGACGAAAGAGCAAGACTGATTCAGGAAGAACTTGACGACAAGGCAATTGAATCATTCAAAGCCGAACTTAAAGAAAAATGTGCAAAGAACAGTAAACTGAATTTTGAGGCTGAATTTGAGAAATATATGAAAAAGTTCAGAGCACAGAAAGAAAAGGCAAGAATAAAGGCTGAAAAAGAATTGCGTGACGAAGCGGAATATACACGCAAAATGGGAGAGCAGGCAAAGAAAAAGGGAGTGAAGATATGAACCGCAGACCCGATATTATAGTCATCAACCCTGACCAGATGAGGGCAGATTCTCTGCGTCATCTCGGTAACCTTGCTTCATACACTCCTAATCTTGATACCCTTGCCGATGAAGGTGTCAGTTTCAGCAACGCTTTCTGTCAGAATCCTGTGTGTGTGCCGTCAAGATGCTCGTTTATGACGGGTACTTATCCGCACACAAACGGGCACCGAACGATGAGTTATCTGCTCCGCCAGGGCGAAGATAATCTCTACCGTATACTCAAAAACAGCGGATACTACGTCTGGACAAGCGGCAGAGGCGATTGCCTTGCAGGTCAGCAGACAAAGTGGCTTAAAGAGTGCACAAGCGAAATCTTTAACAAATGCGGCAAGAAACCGAAGGATGAGGGCAGAGGCGAAAAGGGAGATAAGAGATATCTCAGTTTTTACAGAGGTGAAATAACCAATGTTGAAGCTGACGGTATGTGCCACGATAATGATTGGGTTTGGACAAACGGTTGTGAGGATTTAATCAGAAAAGCGAAACCCGATGAGCCGATTTTTGCTTTTCTCGGTCTGAACAATCCGCATCCGCCGTATCATGCCGAAAAAAGATTTTTTGATTTGATTGACGAATCAAAAATTCCGCCTGCAAAAGCACCGTCAAAGCCCGAAGATAAAAAGCCGTCAATGCAGTATGAACTCTGCGATGCACTCGGAATCGGTGATTGGGATACCGATAATATAACCGCACTCCGAAAAACTTATCTTGCTCAATGTGCAAGGATTGACGAGTTGACAGGCAGAATTATTCAGGCACTCAAAGATACGGGCAGATATGACAATGCCGCTATCTTCTTTTTCTCCGACCACGGCGATTTTACCGCTGATTACGGCATACCTGAAAAGGCACAGAATCTTTTCGATGACTGCCTTGTGAACGTTCCGCTTATCGTAAAACTGCCGGAATATATGCAGACCGACAGCGGCATAAACGATAATCCCGTTGAACTTATTGATTTTTTTGCAACCGTTCTTGATATAACGAAAACCGATGCATCATATACCCATTTCGGTCGTTCTCTTGTTGAAACAATTGCCGATAAAACCGTTTCGGTTCGTGATTTTGTCTGCAGCGAGGGCGGCAGACTGATGAACGAATCCCATTGCACCGAAGAGGTTGAAAACTATTTCGGTGTTGTTGCTGATGAATATGCGCCGAGAATAGGTATTCAGCAGAAGAATGACGGACAGCATACAAAAGCGGTCATGATCCGCACGAATGAATATAAATACGTTATGCGTCTTTACGAAACCGATGAATTCTATGACCTCTCAAAGGACGAAGAAACAAACGAAATTGATAATCCCGAATACTCAGATGTTATTGCCGATATGCGTTCAAAGCTTCTTGAATGGATGCTTGAAACGGCAGACAGCGTGCCGAAAGATAAAGATGCCCGATTCCCCGATGACTTTTATCTCGGAACAGTTAATGCAATGGCAGGATTCAAAGTGTCTCCGCTTATCAAAGGTGTTATGAGGCTGACACGCAATGATTTTTCATCGCTCGTCAACAAAGCTATAAAGCTTCTGAAAATCGATATAAACGGATTTTATAATAAGAAGATGTAACAAAAAACCGCTTCACTATGCGTAATGTGCAGTGAAGCGGTTTTGATATAAATATGGTTTTTTGGAGGTTAATTCGACAAATCGGAATTGGTAATATATAAGCGAGGGTTTAACAGCCTTCGCTTTTCCTATATTATGAAGGTGACCGGTCTGACGGAATTTGGAATTGGGACACCACGCCCGCAGATAAATGTGTCAGCCACCCTTCATTATTCTGCGTTCGATTCAGCTAGTTGGGACAGAATGCTGCTCCCGTTTTACGCACCAATCTGAATGAATTTTGAAG
>JAFQSY010000022.1 GCA_017409265.1 Clostridia bacterium | reverse complement strand
TTCACATCGGGTCAGATAGCGATTAACCCCGAAAGCGGTGCGGTTGAAGCGCAGACAATAACGGAGCAGACCGAGCAGGTTTGCAGAAATATAAAAGCCGTTCTTGAAGCGGCAGGCAGCGGCCTTGAAAATGTAGTCAAAACAGTTTGCTTTCTTAAAGATATGAGCGATTTTGCCGCATTCAATGAGATTTACGGCAAGTATTTCACGGGCAAGCCTGCACGCTCATGCGTTGCAGTCAAAGAGCTTCCGAAGAATGTTCTTGTTGAAATAGATACCGTTGCGGAGGTATCGAAATGATGGATTCAACCAAATACCGAGTGGGATATTATCCCGTTGAAAAGAAATATAACAAATGGGTCAACAAAGACCATATTGAAAAAGCTCCGCAGTGGTGCAGCGTTGATATGCGTGACGGCAATCAGAGCCTTGTGATTCCGATGAGCCTTGAAGAAAAGCTTGAGTTTTATAAGCTTCTGCTTGAGGTAGGATTCAAGGAAATTGAGGTCGGTTTCCCTGCCGCATCGGAAACGGAATATGAATTCTTACGCACTCTCATTGATAATAACATGATTCCCGATGACGTAACCGTTCAGGTGCTTACTCAATGCAGAGAACACATTATCCGCAAAACCTTTGATGCCTGCAAGGGTGCGCCGAGTGCGATAATTCATTTTTATAATTCGGTCAGCGTTGCCCAGCGTGAGCAGGTTTTCGGCAAATCAAAGGAAGAAATCAAGAAAATCGCCGTTGACGGTGCAAAGCTTGTCAAAAAGCTTGCAAGCGAATATGAAGGCAATTTCCGCTTTGAATATTCGCCCGAAAGCTTCACGGGAACGGAACCCGAATATGCTCTTGAGGTCTGCAATGCGGTTCTTGACGTGCTTGAACCGAGCGAAACAAACAACGTTATCATCAATCTCCCCGTAACGGTTGAAATGAGCAGCCCTCACGTTTACGCAAGTCAGGTTGAATATATGCACGAAAATCTCAGATACCGTGAGAACGTTACGATTTCGCTTCATCCCCATAATGACAGAGGAACGGGTGTTGCCGATGCAGAGCTTGCAATTCTTGCAGGCGCAGACAGAATTGAAGGCACTCTTTTCGGCAACGGCGAAAGAACGGGCAATGTTGATATCGTTACTCTTGCGATGAATATGTATTCCCACGGCGTTGACCCGAAGCTTGATTTATCTGATATGCCGAAACTTGTTGAAACCTACGAAAGATGCACAAGGATGCACGTTTACGAGCGTTCACCCTATGCAGGTGCACTTGTTTTTGCCGCTTTTTCAGGCAGCCATCAGGATGCAATCGCAAAGGGTATGAAATACAGGCAGAAGAGAAAGCTCCACGAATGGAGCGTGCCGTATATTCCCGTTGACCCCCACGATATCAGCCGCACCTACGATGCAGACGTAATCAGAGTCAATTCGCAGAGCGGCAAGGGCGGTATAGGTTATCTTATCGAGCAGAATTACGGCTATATTCTTCCGAAAAGGATGAGCGAGGAACTCAGTTATCTCTGCAAGCATATTTCCGACAGCGAGCACAGAGAGCTCAAATCCGATGAGGTTTTTGAAATCTTCAAAGAAAATTATCTCTATGAAGAAACGCCTATTTCGATTTCATATTTTGATTTTATGCGTGAAAACGATACCGTAAAAATTGAAATCACATTTTCCAAAGACGGAGTTGAAACAGATATGCAGGCAGAGGGCAACGGCTCGCTCAATGCCGTCAACAATGCACTCAAAGCCTATACGAACGAAAACTACACCCTGCAGGTTTTCACTCAGCACAGTATGCAGGGTCAGGGCTCGCAGAGTGTTGCGGCATCATACGTCGGCCTTGAAAGAGAAAACGGTGAAATATTCTGGGGTGCAGGCACGGATACCGATATCATCAAGGCGAGCACAAATGCGCTTCTCAATGCATTTCACAATATGACCAAAGGAGGAAAATGAAATGGGAATGACTATGACACAAAAAATCCTTGCCGCCCATGCAGGGCTTGAAAGCGTAACGGCAGGTCAGCTTATAAATGCAAAGCTTGACATCGTTCTCGGCAATGATATAACAACTCCCGTTGCCGTAAACGAATTCAGAAAAGCAGGCTTCAACAAAGTTTTTGATAAGGACAGAGTGGCAATTGTTCTTGACCATTTTGTTCCGAATAAGGATATAAAGGCGGCCGAGCAGTCAAAGCAATGCCGTGAATTTGCATGCTCACACAGCGTAAGCCATTTTTACGACGTGGGAAAAATGGGCATTGAACACGCTCTTCTCCCCGAGCAGGGAGTTGTTACCGCAGGCGACTGCATTATCGGCGCAGACAGCCACACCTGCACCTACGGTGCACTCGGCGCATTCTCAACGGGTGTCGGCTCAACGGATATGGCGGCAGGAATGGCAACGGGCACGGCTTGGTTCAAAGTGCCCTGCGCAATAAATTTCAATCTCAAAAACAAGCTTCCGTCAAACTGCAGCGGCAAGGATGTAATCCTCACAATCATCGGTATGATTGGCGTTGACGGCGCTCTCTATAAGAGCATGGAATTCTGCGGTGACGGTGTTGCTTCTCTTTCAATGGATGACCGCCTCTGCATCTGCAATATGGCGATTGAAGCAGGCGCAAAGAACGGAATTTTCCCCGTTGATGAAGTGACAAAAGCGTATATGAACGGCAGATGCGAAAGAAATCCCGTTATATACGAAGCGGATGAAGATGCCGAATATGAAAAGGTGATTGATATTGACCTTGCTCAAATCGTTCCCACGGTTGCCTGCCCTCATCTTCCCGAAAACACTCACCCTGCAAGCGAGCTTTCGGATATAAAAATCGATCAGGTTGTTATCGGCTCCTGCACAAACGGCAGAATTGAAGATATGGAAACCGCATACCGAATTTTAAACGGTAAAAGGATTGCAGACGCAGTGAGATGCATCATCATCCCCGGCACAATGCAGATTCTGCGTGAATGCGTTGAAAAGGGTTATTACACCGCTTTCATCGATGCAGGCGCAGTTGTTTCAACCCCGACCTGCGGACCGTGCCTCGGCGGATATATGGGCATTCTTGCGGCAGGTGAAAGATGCGTTGCAACAACAAACCGCAATTTCGTCGGCAGAATGGGTCACGTTGAAAGCGAGGTTTATCTCGCAAGCCCTGCAACTGCGGCGGCAAGTGCCCTGACGGGTTATATAGCCCATCCGAAGGAGGTCTGATTTATGAACACAAAAGGTAAAGCTTTCAAATATCCCGATAACGTTGACACTGACGTTATCATCCCTGCACGCTATCTCAACACCGCAAATGCGCAGGAGCTTGCGCTTCATTGTATGGAGGATATTGATACGGAATTTGTGAAAAACGTTGCGACCGGCGACGTTATGGTTGCAGGCTGGAATTTCGGCTGCGGCTCATCGAGAGAGCACGCTCCGCTTGTTATCAAAACCTGCGGCACGGGATGCGTAATCGCCAAAAGCTTTGCAAGAATTTTTTACCGCAACGCAATCAATATCGGCCTTCCCATTCTTGAATGCGAGGAAGCGGCGGAAGGAATAAATGCAAACGATGAGGTCAGCGTTGATTTTGATACGGGATTAATTACCAACCACACAAGCGGCAAAACCTATAAGGCACAGCCGTTTCCTCCATTTATTCAGAATATTATCAAGTGCGGCGGACTTTTAAAATCCCTGAAAGAAGGCGAAAACAATGACTAAAAATATAGCCGTTATCAGGGGCGACGGCATCGGCCCCGAAATCGTTGAACAGGCTCTTAAAGTTCTTAACAAAGTTGCTGAAATTTACGGACATACGTTCAACTATACAGACGTTGATATGGGCGGCTGTGCCATTGATAAATGGGGCAATCCCTTGCCCGAAGAAATGCTGAAAAAATGCGTTGAGAGTGACAGTGTTCTGCTCGGTGCGGTAGGCGGCGAAAAATGGAACAGCGTTCCGGGTGATATGCGACCCGAAAAAGGCTTGCTCCGTCTGCGTGCAGGCATGGGCGTTTATTCCAACAACCGCCCTGCAAAAATTTGGAAACAGCTTGCAGATGCATCACCGCTGAAAAAAGAAATCGTTGATAAGGGAATCGATTTCATCATTGTACGTGAACTCATCGGGGGCATTTATTTCGGCGAACACAAAACTGATGAAGAAAACGGTGAAAAGAAAGCCGTTGACGTTCTTGCTTATACTGAAAGCGAGATTGAAAGAATCGGCAGAATCGGCTTTGAAACCGCAAGAAAGAGAAACAAAAGGCTTTGCTCGGTTGAAAAAAGCAACGTTCTTGATTCAAGCCGCTTGTGGAAAGCCGTTATGCACCGCCTTGCAGAGGAATATCCTGACGTTGAGCTTTCGGATATGCTTGTTGATAACTGTGCAATGCAGATAGTTAAAAATCCTGCGCAGTTCGACGTTATCGTAACGGAGAATATGTTCGGCGATATTCTTTCTGATGAAGCTTCGATGATAACGGGCTCAATCGGTATGATTCCGTCGTCAAGCCTCGGCGCATCATCGTGCGGACTTTATGAGCCCATTCACGGCTCTGCCCCCGACATTGCAGGCATGGATATCGCAAACCCCATAGGAACAATTCTTTCGGCGGCAATGATGCTGCGCTACAGCTTCGATATGCCCGAAGAAGCTGATGCAATCGAAAATGCCGTTTCAGCCGTTCTTGATGACGGCTTCAGAACTGCCGATATTATGAGCGACGGCTGTAAAAAAGTCGGCTGCTGCGAAATGGGCAAACTTATTATTTCCAAACTTGAGAGGAAGTGATAATGTGAAATTATCAGGTGCGGATATAATCGTAAGAACGCTGATTGATCAGGGGTGCGAAACCGTTTTCGGTTACCCCGGCGGTCAGATTCTCAACGTTTATGATTCGCTTTATAAGTATCAGAACGAAATAACGCATATCCTCACCGCCCACGAGCAGGGTGCGGCGCACGCCGCAGACGGATATGCACGCACTACGGGTAAGGTCGGCGTTGTTATTTCAACGTCGGGACCCGGTGCAACAAATCTTGTAACGGGCATTGCAACCGCTTATCTTGATTCAATCCCGATGGTTGCAATCTGCGGCAACGTTCCCACAACACAGATAGGCACGGACAGCTTTCAGGAAATTGACATAACGGGCGTTACCTTGCCGATAACCAAACATAATTATTTCGTGGGCGAGGTCGAAAACCTTGCGGACACAATCCGTGAAGCGTTTGTGCTTGCAAAGTCGGGCAGACCGGGTCCTGTTCTCATCGACGTACCCAAGGACGTTCAGATTGCAACGTGCGAATATGAACCCAAACCGCCTGCAGAGAACGAAAAAAGCCACGCCGCAAAGGATATAAGAATTGAAGAGGCGGCAAAACTGATAAACTCATCAGACCGTCCGTTTATCTATTTCGGCGGCGGACTCATAACCGCAGATGCGCAGGAGGAAATGCTTGCTCTTGCCGAAAAAATCGATGCTCCCGTCGGTTGCTCGCTTATGGGACTTTCCGCAATACCGACGGATAATCCGAGATTTCTCGGTATGCAGGGAATGCACGGTCACTATGCATCGTCAATGGCAATGCACAACGCAGACTGCATAATTTCTCTCGGTGTCCGTTTCAATGACCGTGTTACGGGCAACCGCCGGAAGTTCGCAACGGGTGCAAAAATTATCCATATTGACGTTGACGGCTCGGAGCTTTGCAAAACGGTCAATGCCGCCTGCGGACTTCGGGGCGACGTGAAGCTTACACTTCAAAAACTTCTGCCTTTACTGAACGAAGATAAAAAGCCCGAATGGTCGGCAAAGGTGGCTGATTTTCTGAAAGATGAAGAACGCTTTGCCGATAACCGAGAAGGTCTGACTCCTAAAAATGCGATTATGACTCTTAATAAGCATCTCGGCAAAAATACCGCTGTTTGTACCGATGTCGGTCAGCATCAGATGTGGTCGGCGCAAAACCTGAATTTCAGTTCTTCAAGGCGTTTTGTTTCAAGCGGCGGACTCGGCACTATGGGCTTCGGAATGGGTGCGGCAATCGGTGCGGCATTCGGAACAAAGGAGAGAAGCGTTCTTGTAACGGGTGACGGCAGCTTCGGAATGACTCTTCAGGAGCTTGCAACCGCTGTTTCATATAACGTTC
>JAFQSY010000021.1 GCA_017409265.1 Clostridia bacterium | reverse complement strand
GCACGAACTGCGAATTCGACTCCGCAAAGTATGCCGAAAGAGCAGGCGCAGAGGCAGAAATCTTTGTTATCAACAACCTTTCCGCTTCAAGCATTGCAAAGTCGGTTGAAGACTTCGCAAAGAAGGTTTCCGAAAGCCAGATTATCTTTGTTCCCGGCGGTTTCTCAGGCGGTGACGAACCCGACGGCTCAGGTAAGTTCATCACAGCATTCTTCCGCAATGCTGAAATCAAGCAGGCTGTAACAGAGCTTCTTGAAAAGCGTGACGGTCTTATGCTCGGTATCTGCAACGGCTTCCAGGCTCTCATCAAGCTCGGTCTTGTTCCCTACGGCAAGATTATCGACACCGACGAAACCTGCCCGACTCTTACTTACAACACAATCGGCAGACACCAGTCAAAGCTTGTCAGAACAAAGCTTGTTTCCAACAATTCACCCTGGCTCTCAAAGGCAAAGCAGGGCGAGATTTACACAGTTCCCATCTCACACGGCGAAGGCAGATTCATTGCTGACGAGGCTCTCATCAGAAAGCTCGCCGCAAACGGTCAGATTATCACACAGTATGTTGACTTTGACGGCAACGCAACAAACGATATCGCCTTCAACCCCAACAACTCCGACTTCGCTATCGAAGGCATCGTTTCGCCCGACGGACGCGTTCTCGGCAAGATGGGTCACTCCGAAAGAACAGGCTCGGGACTCTATAAGAACGTTCCCGGCGAATTTGATCTCAAGCTCTTTGAGTCAGCAGTAGAGTATTATAAATAATCAATAATTTAACGGGTAACCTTGCGGTTGCCCGTTAAGCACGTAAAAAAGAAGGGTATTTATGGAAACTTTATTTTGTATTTCAATTGCACTCGGTGCGGGTCTGGTAATGTCCCGTATCGCAAAGCCGCTCGGACTTCCCTCGGTTACCGCATATCTCGTTGCAGGTATCCTCATCGGTCCCTACTGCCTCGGCAGAATCGGAATTGAGGGTTTCGGCTTTATTTCACACGAAAACGTCAAGGAATTTGAGCTTATCTCAAACGTTGCCCTCGGCTTTATCGCCTTTGCAATCGGCAATGAGTTCCGCCTTTCACAGCTCAAAAAGCTCGGCGGCACGGCAACCTTCATCGGTATTGTTCAGGCAGTTATCGCAACGCTTCTCGTTGACGCCGCTCTTATCGGGCTTCACTTCGTTCTCGGCGAAGAAAAGCTTCCGCTTTCAATGGCTATTACTCTCGGCGCAATCGCTGCCGCAACCGCCCCCGCCGCAACGCTGATGGTTGTCCGTCAGTATAAGGCAAAGGGCAGACTCACAGATTTGCTTCTCCCCATCGTTGCTATCGACGACGCCGTAGGTCTTGTTATTTTCGCAATCTCTTTCGGTGTTGCAAAAGCTGTTGAGCACGGCGAATTTAACCTCAAGGCTATTATTCTCGAGCCTCTGATTGAAATTGTCTGCTCCCTCGCACTCGGCGCAATCATGGGCATTCTTTTCTCAATTTTCGAAAGATTCTTCAGCTCAAACAGCAAGCGTCTGTGCCTTTCCGTCACATGCGTTATCTTCACCGTTGCCCTTTCAATGATTAAGTTTGAAATCGGCGGCGTTCATGTCGGATTTTCTGCTCTTCTCGTTTGCATGATGCTCGGCACGATATTCTGCAACATCTGCGACTTCTCGGCAGAAATAATGGAAAAAACGGACAAGTGGACTGTTCCTCTTTTTGCGCTTTTCTTCGTTCTCAGCGGCGCAGAGCTTGAGCTGAGCGTTTTCACGGATATCGCAATCGTCGGCATCGGCGCGGCTTACATCATCAGCCGTTCACTCGGTAAATATTTAGGCACATACGGCAGCGCAAAGCTCATGAAATGCGACGATAAAACGACAAAATATCTCGGTATCACCCTTCTTCCGCAGGCAGGCGTTGCCCTCGGCATGTCGGTTACCGCAATGGAGCTTGGCGCAGTCGGCGAAATGATAAGAAACATCGTTCTCTTCTCCGTTCTTGTTTATGAGCTTGTCGGTCCGATGCTCACAAAAATCGCCCTCACAAAGGCAGGCAACATCGAACCCAAGCCCCACGAAAAGAACAGAAAGCACAGAACTGCTCCCGCAAAAATCAAATAAAAAATCACAAACCCCCGATTTTTGGATTCCAAAAATCGGGGGTAATTTCGATATTATAATTATTTAAAATATACAGATATCATCTGATAAATATCCTCAAATGACGGTAGATGTAAAAAAACAAATTCTGTATCTCCGTCGTATCCGCCGGGAAATTCATCATCAAAATAAACAGAAAGCGTTTGTGAAACTAAACCGTAATTAATAACTTCACCCATATTTACACCGTTAAAACGGTACACACTTACGGAAAACTTTCCTGCGCTGTAACAACCTTCATTTTCTTCAACCGTATAAATTTCGCTCGTACCGTCAGGATATGTTATTTTCAGCACAGTTCCCGTTAACGTTGGCTCTGTTTCTGAAATACTAATCAGATTTGAAAGCGGAGTATAAAGAATCCTCACCTTAATTTCTTCAATAACGCCACCGCAAGGAAATTTAGGGTCTTCTTCAATTTCTGCATATGCAGTTATCGACATTGATATACTTGATAAAATAATTGCTAAAATTAATAATAAAGCTGATATTTTTGTTTTCATTTTATATCCCCCTTTTCTAAAAGATACCATATTAAAATTATATTGTCAATCATCAAAAAAGGGTGGGCAATGCCCACCCGATATTCTGCGTTCTGCACTCTGAACTCTGCACTTATTTATAGTCTTTCATAAATTCGCCGTGGGCTTCGATAAGCTCGTCAACCATAGCCTTGATTTCGTCAATCGAAAGCTCGGCGGCGGTGTGAGGCTCAAGCATTGCAGCCATATAGATATCTTCTCTCTTCTTTGTAACTGCTGCATTGATTGTAAGAAGCTGTGCGTTGATATTGGTCATGTTCATTGCTGCAAGCTGAACGGGAAGCTTGCCGACATGGCAGGGGTGAATGCCGTTGCCGTCGATAAGGCAGGGTACTTCAACGCAGGCATCGGCAGGCAGGTTGTCGATAAGACCTGTGTTAAGCACGTTGCCGCCAATCTTATAAGGTCCTCCGGTAAGAAGAGCTTCCATGATGTAAGACGCATATTCGCCCGAACGCTCGTGGGTAATCTGACCGTTATCAAGGATTCTCTCTTTTTCAGCTTTCCAGCCTGCAATCTGATTTACACAGCGGCGGGGATACTCATCAAGAGGAATATTATATCTCTCGATAAGCTCGGGGTATTTCGACTTGATATAGAAGCAGTTATATTCTGCGTTATGCTCGCTGGATTCGGTGCAGTAATAGCCGAAGTTCTTGATATACTCAAATCTGACCATATCGCTGTGCTTTTCGGTTGCATTCTTTTCTGCGGCTCTTCTGCGGATTTCGGGGTAAAGGTCGTTTCCGTCCTTATCCTGAATTTCGAGAAGCCAGCCCATGTGGTTGATACCTGCGATAAGCTCTTTTCTGCCCTCAAGCTTATCTTCCATGCCAAGGTGATTAAGAAGGTCTCTGGTGCAGCTCTGAACGCTGTGGCACAGACCGATGGTCTTGACATTTGTATATCTCTGCATGTAGCCCGAAAGGATTGACATGGGGTTTGTGTAGTTGAGGAACCATGCGTCGGGGCATACCTCTTCCATATCGTTTGCGAAGTCCTTGAGAACGGGAATTGTTCGCAGCCCCCTCATGATGCCGCCGATGCCGAGAGTGTCGGCAATAGTCTGGCGCAGACCGTATTTCTTGGGAACTTCAAAGTCAATGATGGTGCAGGGGTCATAAAGACCAACCTGAATTGCGTTAACAACAAAGTTTGCTCCTCGGAGAGCATCCTTTCTGTTTTCAACGCCGCAGTATTTCTCAATCTTGCAGCGGCCTTCGTTGATGTTGTTATTGAGTGCGCTGAGGATAATATAGCTGTCCTCAAGTCTTTCGGCGTCAATATCGTAGAGTGCGATTGTGCTGTCGCGAAGAGCAGGAGTGCACATGCAGTCACCGATAACGTTTCTGACGAAAACGGTGCTTCCCGCACCCATAAATGTAATTTTAGGCATTGGATTTCCTCCTTTTTTCGGTGTGATTATTCACACATCGGTTTAACTTTAATATATCACACCGTTAAAGCTTTTACAATAGTAAATTCCGATTATTTAATGTAATAAAATTATAAATAACACTTGTATTTTAATATTAAAACAATTATAATAATAATGATATAATAGGATAGTTATAATCGGATAATAGGGTTTATTAAATGAAAAGTTACCCTTTCTTCAAAAATTATTAATTATTTTATTCTCACACGATATATAATTAAAATGATGCTCTGCATCTCAATTCAGGAGGGAAATCATGACAAAAAAATATGTTATTTCCTACGACATAGGAACAACAGGCGTTAAAACCTGCCTTTTCGGAATCGGTGACGAAATAACACTCATCAGCGCGGCGATGGAGGGCTATAAACTCTATATCCTGCCCGACGGCGGCGCAGAGCAGGACCCCGATGAATGGTGGCAGGCTATCTGCTCCACCACCAAAACCGTTTTTGAAAAATGCGATATAAAACCCGAACAGATTGAGGGCATTTCCTTCTGCTCGCAGATGCAGGGTCTTGTTCTTGTCGATAAGGACGGAAAGCCTGTTCACAGAGCATTCAGCTACATGGACCAGCGTGCCAAAAAGCAGATTAAAGACGGCATTGCAAACGGAATCCAGATTGCAGGCGCAAACATCTTTAAGCTTATTCCCTCGCTTATCATCACGGGCGCTGTTTCCGCAAGCGTTAAGGACCCCGTATGGAAATACAATTGGGTCAAGGAAAACGAGCCCGAAAACTTCAAGAAAATTTACAAGTGGCTCGATGTTAAGGAATACATAATCAGCCGCATGACCGACCGCTTTGTTATGACAAGGGATTCCGCATTCGGAACTCTTCTTTATGACCTGCGCAAGGGACATGAGGGTTGGAGCAAAACCATCTGCAAACTTCTCGGCGTCAATCCCGACCATATGCCCGAAATCGTTGAATGCACCGATAAGGTCGGCGGTCTGACGGTTAAGGCTGCGGCTGAACTCGGGCTTGCTCCCGGCACGGCTGTTTTCGGCGGCGGCGGCGATGCATCGCTCATCGGTGTCGGCGCAGGCAGCGTTGAGCTGGGCGAAACACATATTTATAACGGAACCTCGGGCTGGGTTTCAACAGTCTGCGAAAAGAGCGTTGTTGATGCATCGGCAATGATTGCCGCTATCATCGGCGCACAGAAAGAAAGCTTCAACTATTTTGCAGAGCTTGAAACCGCAGGCAAGTGCCTTGAATGGGTCAAAGACCATCTTGCTCTTGACGAAATCGGTATCTTCCTTGAAAAAACAGATGTTGTTCAGTCCACCGAAACCGTTTACACAAGCCTTTATGACTATCTTTCAAAGATTGTTGATGAAATCCCCGCAGGCAGCAACGGCGTTATCTTCACTCCCTGGCTTCACGGCAACCGCTGCCCGTTTGAGGACCCCAATGCAAGAGGAATGTTCTTCAACATCAGCCTCGATGTCGGCAAAACAGAGCTTATCCGCTCCGTTCTTGAAGGCGTTTGCATGCATATGCGCTGGTTCCTTGAAACACAGGATAAAAAGGTCAAAACTTCAAGCGTTGTCCGCTTTGTAGGCGGCGGCGCACTCTCCGATGTAACCTGCCAGATTCTTGCAGACGTTACGGGCAGAACCGTTGAAACCGTTGACAGCCCGCAGAATGTCGGCGCAGTCGGTGCGGCGGTTATTATGGCAGTCGGCCTCGGAATTATCGACGATGTTTCTCACGCAAAAAGACTTATCCCCGCAAAGAAAACCTTCATTCCCAACGAAAAGAATAAAGAGGTTTATGACAAAAATTACGAAGTCTATAAAACTCTTTATAAAAATAATAAAAATGCGTTCAAGGCTCTCAACGGCTGATAAATGCAACCATGAAAGGAAAAATCAACATGAAAAAATATCTTGCTATTGTTCTCACTTTTGTTCTTCTTCTCACATGCTTCACAGCATGTAAGCCCACCATCAAGGACGGCACTCTTGTTACCGACAAGGCAGGCGAAAACTATGCAGCAGTTACCGAAGCTGACGGCGGTCTTAAGAGAGACGAAGCCGGCAACCTCATCGTTCTTGTTACCGACGAAAACGGCAGAAACGTTAAGCAAGACGGCGAGTATCAGACCAACGCAGTCGGTATTGAGCATGCACTCGTAGTCGGCAACACAATCGAAATGCCCGAATATTCAATTCAGATTCCGAACGGCTGGTCAGACAGCATGAGCTATGAAAGCCTTGTTATTAAGAGAGACGGAACACAGGACGTTCTTACTCTTTCTGTTATTGACGATAAATCCCTTACCGATATTACAGAGGAGCGTTCATCCGTTATTAACCTCACGAAGTCAAACTTCCCCAATACCGTTGTTGAAACAAAGGGCGTTTCCTTCGGCGAAATCGAAGAAGCAAACTTCTTTTCGGCATTTGTTGCAGATACAGGCAACGGCACACAGGTTTACCTTGCATATATTCTCTTTGAGCACGCAGGCGATGTTTATTCCTGCATGGTTAACTCAAACAGAGACATTTCCTCATCAATCCCCGAGATTCTTGATATTCTCGGAACAATCAACTTCGTATATTAATAGCTTAAGGAGATAATTAAAATGCTTTTCACACAAGATATCGGTATAGATTTAGGTACTGCGAATACCCTCGTTTTCGTTAAGGGCAAGGGAATCGTTATCCGTGAGCCTTCGGTTGTTGCTGTTGACCAGAAGAGCAATCCGCCCAGAGTTGTTGCGGTCGGTACAGAAGCAAAGGAAATGATAGGCAGAACTCCCGGCTCAATCACCGCAGTACGTCCCCTCAAGGACGGCGTTATTGCTGATTTTGAAATTACAGCAGAGATGATTGCCTCTTTCATCAAAAGAACAACAAAAAGAACTCCCTTCTCAAGAATCAGAGTTCTTATCTGCATTCCCTCGGGCGTTACCGAGGTTGAAAGAAAGGCTGTTTATGATGCCGCAAAGAGCGCAGGCGCAAAATATGTAAGCCTTATCGAAGAGCCCATGGCAGCTGCAATCGGCGCAGGTCTTCCCGTCAGCGAAGCAACCGGCAGCATGGTTGTTGATATCGGCGGCGGTACAGCCGAGGTTGCCGTTATCTCACTTGGCGACGTTGTTACTGCTAACTCCGCAAGAGTTGCAGGCGATAATTTTGACGAAGCTATTATTTCTTACATCAAGAAAAAATATAACCTGCTTATCGGTGAAAGAACTGCAGAAGACATCAAAATTAAAATCGGCTCTGCTTATCCCTATGAGGGCGAGGGCACAATCAACATCAAGGGCAGAAATCTTATGGACGGTCTTCCCAAGAATGTTGATATCACAAGCGAAGAAATCCGCGAGGCTCTTGCAGACCCCGTTTCACAGATTGTTGATGCAGTTAAATCCACCCTTGAAAAGACTCCCCCCGAGCTTGCCGCAGACATCATCGACCACGGCATTATGCTCACCGGCGGCGGCGCTCTTTTGAGAGGACTTGACAAGCTCATCTCCGCTGAAACAAAAATCCCCGTTCTCATCGCAACCAATCCTCTTGACTGCGTTGCAGACGGCACAGGCATATGCCTTGAAAACGATAGCCTCAACATCACAGGCAATAAAAAATACATCTAAGGAGTTCAACGATGATCCGCTTTTTGAAAAGCACGGCATTTAAAATATTTGCGGTTGTTGCCGCGGCACTTCTTGCAGGCTCGGTTTTTGCCGTTGTTTCAAGGAGCGGTTCGTCGCCTCTGACAAGCGTAACAAGCTTTGTTTTCGGTCCTGTTTCGAGAGTTTCGTCTTATGTTGCGGCGCAATTTTCAAAAATTCCCGTTTCATTTAAATCATCATCAGCCCTTGCAGGCGAGGTTGAGGCACTCAAAAAGCAGGTTGATAATCTCACCGAACAGCTTGTTGAGCTTGAACAGCTGCGCAATAAAAACGCTCTCTATCAGGAATTTCTCCAGATAAAGGAAGAGCATTCCGACTATGTTTTTGCAGAGGCTGCCATAATAGGCAGGGATGCAGCCGATAATCTCGGCACCTTCACTCTCAACAAAGGCTCTGCGAACGATATCTGCGTCAACGACCCCGTTATCTACGGCAAATATCTTGTCGGCGTTGTTGCTTCCGTAACTCCGACCCAATGCACGGTCAACACAATTCTCAACCCCAAGGTAAACGTCAGCGCCTATGAGGTCAGAACAAGGGACCTCGGCTTTGTTACCTCAACGGTAGCCCTCGCACAGGAGGGACATTGCCATATGCCCGGTCTTTCGTCGTCTACAGCCGTTACGGCAGGCGGAATAGTCTGCACCTCGGGTGTCGGCGGAATATTTCCGAGAGATTTGATTATCGGCAATATCGTTGACGTTGTTGACGGCACGGTTGATATCTCCGCAAGCGCCGTCATTAAGCCGGGAATTGAGTTTTCGGAAATAACCGATGTTTTTATCATTACATCCTTTGACGGACAGACACAATGACCATTGAAACACAACGCAAAAAGTTGATAATCCGCAGGATATGCCTTGCACTGATTCTGCTGCTGATTTCCGTTGTTCAGAATACCGACGGATTTTTTCCGCAGATTTTCGGCGTCAGGGCTTTATTGCTTATACCCGTGGTTGTCTGTATATCAATGTTTGAGCGTGACTTGTGCGGCATGGCGCTCGGCCTTTTCGCAGGTGCTCTCTGGGATATAACCGCATCGGGCGCAAGCTTCAATGCGCTGTTTTTAACGGCAGTCGGCTTTCTTTGCGGAACTCTTATCAACACAATTATGCGAAATAATGTTGTGACAGCAGTCATTCTTTCAACCGTTTCAACAATTTTATACAATATAACCTATTGGCTTTTCCACTATGTTTTCGCAGGGCTTGACAGCGTAGTTTATATGCTCCTGCGCTATTATCTTCCGGGTATCGTCTATACCGTCGTTTTTGTTCCGCTGATATTTATTATCATACGCTCGGTTGAGAAAAAATTCATTGAAGAATAAACTTTTATAAAAAAGGGGGTAAAATACATGCATGCTAAAATAACCGCAAAAAGGCGGATTATTTCTGTTACTGTTATTCTTTCCCTCCTTGTTTTTTTCGGATTTGACCTTGTTAAAATCCAGATAATTGACGGCGAAAAATATGATGCCGCAAGCTCCTCCGTTTCTGCAAACACTGCTCCGATTTCCGCAGCAAGAGGCGAAATCGTTGATGAACAGGGAAAACCTCTCGTCTATAACGACCAGGGGTATTCCGTTATCTTTGATGCGGCATATTTTCCTTCATCAAGCGAGCATTCACAGCGAAACGAAATTATAAACTCATTAATTCAGCTTTTTGAGAGCAATTCTCTCGAATGGACCGACACTTTGCCCCTTGTTTTTGATGCAAACGGCACAATCGCTTTCAAAGAGGACAGCGAAAACGAAATCAAAGAAATGAAAAGCAAGGACAGGCTCAAACTCAACGATTACGCAACGGCACAAAACTGCTTTGATGCGCTTATTGACCGATATGAGCTTGAGCAATATTCCGCGCAGGCGGCAAGAAAAATTGCAGCGGTCCGCTATGAAATGGAAAGAATATATTTCCGAATCGGAAATCCATATACATTTGCCCTTGACGTGCCCGAAGAGATAATCGCCAAGATAAAAGAAAACAGCGGTTATTTCAAGGGAGTTGACGTTCAGGTTGTGCCTGTTCGCAAATATGCCGACGGCTCTCTTGCGCCCCATATTCTCGGCAGAATCGGTGCGATTGATGCTGATGAATACAGCGAAAAGAAGAACGAGGGTTATAAAATCACCGATTTTATCGGCAAAAGCGGAATCGAATCCGCAATGGAAAAATATCTCAAGGGCACTGACGGTGAGGCAACTATTTATACCGACGGCGACGGCAACCGCACAACCGAGGTCACAACAGACCCGATTCACGGCAACACCGTTGTTTTGACAATAAATGCAGGGCTTCAAGATGTCACAAACAAAGCCCTTGAAAAGGCACTCTGGGACTATGCAGGCTCAAAAGGCAATATGGTTGAAAACGCAGGTGCCGCGGTTGTCATCAACTGCAAAACGGGTGCCATCCTTGCTTGCACAACCTATCCGACCTATGATATTTCAACCTACAGCGAAAATGTTGCCGAGCTTAACACAGCGCCCGGCTCTCCTCTCTGGAACAGAGCTCTTCTTTCGACCTATGCAACGGGCTCAACCATGAAGCCCTCGGTTGCAATCGCCGCTCTCGAAGAGGGGATTATCGACACCGAATACACCTTCTATTGCAGCGGACTTTATACCTACCTCGGTCAGCAGTTCAAGTGTGAGCAGTCGCATGACAGCAGGTTTGTTGACGTTGTTCACGCAATTGATGAATCCTGCAACACCTTCTTTTACGAAGTCGGCAAAAACCTCGGTATCGAAAAGATGAATGAATACAGAACCCTTTTCGGGCTCGGCTCAAAAACGGGCTGTGAACTCGGCGAGGCTTCGGGCGTTCTTGACAGCCCCGAATACCGTGCAACCCTCAACCAGAAATGGCTGCCCGGTTATACCGTTCAGTCGGCAATCGGTCAGGCAGGCAATCTTTTCTCACCCATTCAGCTCGCTAATTATTGTGCAACCATCGCAAACGGCGGCACCAGATATAAAACACATTTTGTAAAGTGCATCAAGAGCTACGATTATTCGCAGAATGTTCTTGAAACAAAGCCCGAAATAGTTGCTGAAACAGGTGTTTCCGCCGAAACCCTCAATACTGTAAAGCAGGGTATGCTCGAGGTTGGTACTACGGGCTACTGCTCAAGCTATTTTGCAGGTCTTCCCGTCAAGGTTGCCGCAAAAACAGGTACTTCACAGGAAATCCGTCAGATTGACGGCGTTTCAGTTAAGATTAACAACGGTTTCCTTATTGCTTTCGCTCCCTATGAAAACCCCGAAATCGCAGTTGCGGTTGTCGGCGAGGGCATGACCTCGGGCGCATTTGTTGCCCCCGTTGTTGCAGAAATTGTTGACTATTATTTCGGTCAGAGCGATTCAATGGAGCTCTATCAGCCCGAAAATACACTTATACCTTAATTTTACAGAATAGGCGGAGCCTATCCGAAACTCTTCACTCTTCACTTTTATCTCTTCACTTAACCGAAAGGAGCATCTCTATGGCTCAAATCATTCTCGTTGCCTCGGGAAAAGGCGGCTCGGGAAAATCAACCTTCGTGAGCGGAATATCAAACGCACTTGCCGACCTCGGCAAAAAAGTGCTTGCGGCTGATTGCGATATCGGTCTGCGTTCGCTTGACCTGATGTTCGGCGTAACAGAAAACGTTGTTTTCGACTGGGGCGATTTGCTGCTTGAAAGATGCACCCGTGAGCAGGCACTGATAAAGGGCAGAGTTGATTTTCTTGCCGCTCCGAGAAGCTTTGACGATGCATTTACCACCGAAAATGTTTCAAAACTTTTCCGCTCCTTTTCGGATGATTATGATTACATATTCCTTGATGCGCCTGCAGGCATCGACAGGGGACTGACCGTTCCCGCCGCTGCCGCTGACCGTGCAATCGTTATCTCAACGGCGGACTTCGTGTGCGTGAGAAGCTGTGCGAGAGCCTTTGAAGAGCTTCGCAGGGCAAAAATAGAAGATATCCGTTTGGTTATAAATATGTTTGAAGTAAAGCCTGCCTGCAAGCGCAAGCTGCTCAACATCGACCAATGCATTGATGAAACAGGCGTTCAGCTTATCGGCGTCATTCCCAGAGATATCAATATCTCTTTCAGCTCCGTAACGGGCAAGTCACCCGAAGCCGATGCTCCATCATCGCTTGCGTTTAACCGAATCGCCATGAGAATTACCGGCAAGCGTGTGCCGCTTATCTGCGAATAAAGAGGTATTTTTATGGATAACAAAACCATCGCCGCCATTGCAACTCCGAATGCACCCGGTGGAATCGGAATAGTCCGCATCTCGGGCGAAAATGCGCTTGAAACTGCATCAAAAATTTTCAAGCCCGTTAGCAGTAAATCCGTTGCAGACAGCAAGGGCTACTGCGCCTATTTCGGAAGCGTTTATTATAATAATGAAAAAATTGACGAGGCAGTCTGCCTCGTTTTTCGTGCTCCGAAAAGCTATACGGGCGAGGACGTTGCGGAGATTTCTTGCCACGGCGGACTTTACGTCACAAAGCAGGTGCTCCGCGCTGCTCTTGATGCAGGTGCACAGCCTGCCGAAGCAGGTGAATTTACAAAGCGTGCCTTCCTCAACGGAAAAATCGACCTTGCCGCTGCCGAAAGCGTTATGGCGCTTATCGGTGCATCGGGCAAGCAGGCTGCAACCGCCGCACTCAACACTCTTGACGGCAACTTAAGCCGTGAAATCAGGGGAGTTGCCGATTCAATAATCGCAATCTGCGCATCTCTTGCCGCTTGGGTTGACTATCCTGACGAGGATATTGAGGACACAGACGCTGCGGACATGCTCCCTGTATTTGAATCTGCTAAAAATTCTCTTAAAGAAATAATCAGACGCTATGACTGCGGACGTGCCGTAACCGACGGAATTGATGCTGTCATCGTCGGCAGACCCAACGTCGGCAAATCAACGCTGATGAATCTGCTCACGGGCTTTGAACGTTCTATTGTTACCGATATTGCAGGCACTACCCGTGACGTTGTTGAAGAAAAAATCGTTCTTGGCGAAATTATCATGCGTGTTGCCGATACGGCAGGAATCCGTGAAACCGAGAATGTTGTTGAAAATATCGGTGTTAATCTTGCAAAGCGACGCCTTGAGCGCGCGGAATTGGTGCTTGCCGTTTTTGACGGCAGCGTGCCTCTGACCGCCGACGACCTTGACATCATCAGCCAATGCGAATCTAAAAGAGCGATTGCTCTTCTCAATAAATCCGACCTGCCTCTTGCGGCAGACAGAAAAATTATCGAAGATGCTTTTGCACATTCCGTCGAACTTTCGGCTTCAACGGGAGAGGGCAGGGGAGAGCTTGAAAAAGCGGTTGCCGAGATTTTTTCAACCGATGAATTTAATCCGAACGCCGCATGCCTGACAAGTGAACGTCAGCGCCAATGTTGCGTGAATGCGCTCGCAAGCATCGAAGAGGCGATTGACGCAATCAACTGCGGAGTCACTCTTGATGCGGTCAATGTCTGCGCCGACTGCGCAATCGACGCTCTTCTTCAGCTCACGGGCGAAAAAGCTACCTCGGCAGTCGTCGATGAAGTTTTCTCACGTTTTTGTGTTGGAAAGTAATTATTATTCTTTATTGTAATTAAAACAGCTGTTTTTTATTCTTATTTCGCATCAAAACAGTGATTTTTGATTACAGACGATAGCGCAAATCAAAATGAGCTGTGCATCGTTTTAAAAATTTCTATCGGCTGTAATCGAGAGGTTATTTTTATTATATTGTGGAGTTTTTTATGGAGTACATTTCTGAAAATTTTGATATTGCGGTTATCGGCGCAGGACATGCGGGAATTGAAGCAGGTCTTGCTGCTGCACGTCTCGGATGCAAAACCGCCGTTTTCACAATCAATCTTGACTGGGTCGGCAACATGCCGTGCAACCCGTCAATCGGCGGTACCTCAAAAGGACACCTTGTCCGTGAGATTGATGCGCTCGGCGGCGAGATGGGTATTGCCGCTGATAAAAATACTCTGCAAAACAGAATGCTAAATCTCGGCAAAGGTCCTGCCGTTCACAGCTTAAGAGCGCAGATAGACCGCCGCGGATACTGCGACTATATGAAGTTCGCACTCGAAAAGCAGGAAAATCTTTTTCTCCGTCAGGCAGAGATTGTTGATATACGCCGTGACGGCGATGAATGGATTCTCAAAACCCGACTTGAAGCGCTCCACAGAGTCAAGGCTGTCATAATCGCAACGGGCACCTTCCTTGCAGGCAAAATTTTCATCGGTGACATTTCCTATGAAAGCGGACCCGACGGAATGTTCCCGTCAGTTGAGCTTGCCGAGTCACTCAAAAGGCTCGGAGTTCTCACCCGCCGCTTCAAAACAGGTACTCCGCCGAGAATCAACCGCCGAAGTGTTGATATTGAAAACCTTGAGCCGCAGTACGGCGATGAAAAAATCACCCATTTTTCATTTAATAAAGATATCGAAGTCAGAAACACAGAACCTTGCTATATTACATACACGGGCGAAGAAACAAAGCGTATTATCCTTAAAAATCTTCACCGCTCCCCCCTTTATTCGGGCAAAATTGACGGCGTAGGTCCCCGTTACTGCCCGAGCATTGAAGATAAAATCGTGCGTTTCTCCGAAAAAGAACGCCATCAGATATTTGTTGAGCCCTGCGGCGCAAACACAGACGAAATGTATCTTCAGGGTCTTTCGTCATCTCTGCCCGAGGATGTTCAGCTCAAAATCGTTCACAGCATCCCCGGTCTTGAAAAAGCAGAGTTTTTGCGCACTGCATATGCGATTGAATACGACTGCGTTGACCCTCTTTCTCTGCGACAGACACTCGAATTTAAAGATTTTGAAGGTCTTTACGGCGCAGGTCAGTTCAACGGCTCGAGCGGATATGAAGAAGCCGCCGCACAGGGCCTTGTTGCAGGCATGAATGCCGCTCTCAAAATTCAGGGCAAAGAACCTGTCATTCTTGACCGCACAACCTCTTACATCGGTACACTTATTGATGATTTGGTAACCAAAGGCTGCTCCGACCCCTACCGAATGATGACTTCCCGCTCCGAATACCGCCTTATTCTCCGTCAGGATAATGCCGACCGCAGACTCACCGAAATCGGCTATAAGGCAGGTCTTATCAGCGAGGAAAGATATAATGCATTCCTCAAAAAGCTTGAACTTATCGCCGAGGAACGCGAAAGAGTTGAAAACCTTTCCATTCCAAAGACGGATGAAATAGATGCAATGCTTGTTTCACGTGGAACATCCGCTCTTGAAAAAGGTCTTAAGATGATTGAGCTGTTGCGCAGACCGCAGATTGATTATGAAGCGCTCACTCCGTTTGATAAAACCCGACCTGACCTTCCCGACGAGGTTTTTGAGCAGGTTGAAATTGACATAAAATACGAGGGTTATATCAAGCGCCAGCAGTTGCAGATTAACGATTTGCGCCGACTTGAAGTAAAGCGACTGCCGAAAGACCTTGATTATAATGAAATTACGGGTCTGCGCCTTGAAGCTATCGAAAAGCTTTGCAAAATCCGACCCGAAACTGTCGGTCAGGCATCAAGAATTTCGGGCGTTTCCCCTGCCGATATCTCGGTTTTACTTATCTATCTTGAGAGGAATCATATAAATGTTTAACACCTCACTTTTAATATCCGATGCCGAAAAGCTCGGTCTTTCGCTCACCGATGAGCAGTTAAAGCGCTTTGATTTGCTTTCAGACCTGCTTGTTGAACAAAACAAAACAATGAATCTTACCGCCATAACCGACCCCGACGGTATTGCAATAAAGCATTTTGCTGACAGCATTTCCGTTCTGACCGCATGTGATATACCGAACGGTGCAAGGGTTATGGATATCGGAACGGGTGCAGGCTTTCCGGGTATTCCCCTTTTGATTATGCGACCCGACCTTGATCTGACCATGGTTGACAGCACGGCAAAAAAGCTGAAATATGTCGAAAATACCGTTAATGAACTTGGTCTTATTGCAACAACTTTCCATACAAGGGCTGAAGAGGCAGGTCAGAGCAAGGAATACAGAGAAAAATTTGATTTTGTATGCTCCAGAGCAGTTGCGGCTCTCAACGTTCTTTGTGAATACTGCCTTCCGTTTGTTAAGGTTGGCGGATACTTTATAGCCATGAAAGGCGCAAAGGCGCAGGAAGAAATTGCAGAAGCAAAGTCCGCAATTAAGCTTTTAGGCGGTAAAATAGTCGACGAAAAGTCATTTTCTCTTTCAGACGGCGGCGAAAGAACACTCGTTGTTATCAAAAAGATATCGCAAATTCCGCCCAAATATCCCAGACCCTCCGCACAGATTGCCAAAAAACCGCTTTAAATTTAATATGAAATGCAGATTTGCGCCGTTTTTTGGCGTATGAATTTGCTGGACAATCCCCTCTTTCGGTGATATGATTTACTCAACGAACCGAACGGGGGGATTTGATTTTTGAAGAACGGTAAATACAAAATCGGCGGACAGATAATTTTAGTTCCGCAGGAAGAAATCTATCCGAATCCCAACCAGCCAAGAAAGCGGTTTGATTTTGATGAGCTTGAAGGTCTTGCCCAGAGCATAAGGCAAAACGGAATAATTCAGCCCATTGCCGTCAGAATCAACAGCAAAGGCGAATATGAATTAATTTCGGGTGAAAGACGTCTTCGTGCATCACGGCTTGTCGGCATAACGCAGATACCTTGCATTATAATGGAAGCAAGTGATGATAAATCCGCTCTTTTTGCCCTTCTTGAAAACGTACAGCGCAGTGACCTCGGATTTTTTGAAGAGGCGCAGGCAATTGAAAAGCTGATAGTCGATTTCGGAATGAGCCGTGACGACGTCTGCAAAAAACTCGGCAAAGCTCCCCCGACAATCTCAAACAAGCTTCGTCTGCTCCGTCTGCCCGAAGAAATAAGGCTGAAAATCATTCAGGAAAATCTTTCGGAGCGCCATGCAAGAGCATTATTGAAATTAACATCAATCAGCCAGATGGAGCGTGCAATGTCAATTATTGCGGAAAAGAGGCTAAATGTTGCCGAATCTGAAAGACTTATTTCGCAGATAATGACCAATGACAGCCGCCGCAGACAGCCGCCCGTAAAGCTCTTTAAAGACGTGAGAATTTTTGTAAATACACTCAACCATGCGGTTGATACCATGAGAAGAGCAGGCATTGAAGCAGACTCGGCAAAAAGCGAAACCGATGAATACATTGAATATATAGTCCGCATTCCTAAAACAGGCAACTGCGTAATTAAGGCTAAAAAAACATCGGCATAATTTTTGATATCTTCTAACTTACCATATCTTTCTCTTTCACACCCACATCCAAGCGGAGAGAGCAGGCTTTTTGCCTGCTCTCTTTGCGTTTCACGTGAAACAATTAATATTTCATTTTTATCTTTTCTTTTTAAAATGTGTGTGATATAATAGTATCTAATGTAATTAATATAGGAGAGATTATTTTGGGAAAGACAATTGCCATTGTTAACCAAAAAGGCGGAGTCGGTAAGACCACATCTGCCGTTAACCTTACTGCTGCACTCGGCAGCAAGGGATACAAGGTTCTTCTTGTTGATATTGACCCGCAAGGCAATTCCACAAGCGGTCTCGGAATCAATAAAAGAGGGCTTCAGTTCTCATCATATACCGTACTTATCGGCGGCTGCAACGCAGAGCAAGCAATAGTTGAAACTCCTTATACCAATGTTTCGGTCATGCCCTCGAGCATGGACCTTGCAGGCGCAGAGCTTGAGCTTGTTGAAATTCAGAAGAGAGAATCCAAACTCAAAAATTCACTTGCTCTTGTTAAAGATAAGTTTGATTTTATTTTTCTTGACTGTCCCCCGTCACTCGGACTCATAACCCTAAACGGTCTTTGCGCAGCGGACACATTGATTGTTCCAATTCAGTGCGAGTTCTTTGCCCTCGAAGGTCTTTCACAGCTTATTTCAACTGTCAGAACAGTTAAAAGACTTTATAATCCCTACATAGAAATTGAGGGCGTTCTTCTTACGATGTATAACGGTCAGCTCAATCTCACACAGCAGGTTGTTGAGGAAGTTAAAAGATGCTTCCCGAAAAAGGTTTATTCAACCGTTATTCCCAGAAATGTCAGACTTTCGGAGGCTCCCAGCTACGGTCAGCCGGTTATGTACTATGATAAATCCTCAAAGGGCGCTCATGCTTACAGCGACCTTGCAGATGAATTTTTAAGACTTAACGGAAAGGAAAAATAATATGGCACCCAAAAAAAGCGGACTCGGCAGAGGACTCGGCTCTCTGCTTGCGGATAATTCTTTAGAAGAAACAAGCGGTGCTCAATCTGTCAAGCTTAACTTAATGGATATTGAGCCAAACAAAGACCAGGCAAGAAAGATTTTTGATGATGCTGCACTTTCAGAGCTTGCCGATTCAATTGCACAGCACGGCGTTTTGCAGCCGCTGCTTGTCCGTCCGATGATTGGCGGCGGATATCAGCTCGTTGCAGGCGAAAGACGCTGGAGAGCAAGCCGAATTGCAGGTCTGACTCAGGTTCCCGTTGTTATTAAAGAACTTAATGATACTGAAGCTGCCGTTATTTCTTTAATAGAAAATTTACAGCGTGAGGACTTAAACCCCGTTGAAGAAGCTCTCGGCTTTGCAAGTCTTATAAAGGACTTTGATTTAACGCAGGAAGAAGCTGCCGCAAAGGTCGGTAAATCACGCCCCACAGTTGCAAACGCACTCCGTCTTTTGAAGCTGCCCGAAAAGGTGCTTGACATGTTGCGTGAAAACAAGCTTTCCGCAGGTCATGCAAGAACTCTCGCAGCCCTCGACGATGAAAATCTCATTATTTCAACCGCAGAGCTGATAATCGAAAAAAATCTTTCGGTCAGAGAAACTGAAAAGCTTGTTAAATCACTCACCGCCGAAAAGAAAGAAAAGAAAAAAGCTCCCGCCCGCCATACATTTTTTGACGAGGTTGAGCTTTCACTTAACAACAGCCTTGGCAGAAAGGCAAAGGTTATCACTAAAAACGGTAAAGAAAGCGGTACACTTGAAATCGCTTTTTATGATAAAGACGATCTCGCAAGAATCGCATCAATACTTTCAGCATTGGAATGAGGTAAAAAATTATGAAAGATTATAAGCATGCCCTGCTCGTTATGGAGAAGCAGGATTATCCCGCAGAAGCAAGAGAAGTTATCATAAGAGCAAATAAAAAAATTCTTGCAAACTCCGAAGCAAACAAAATTTATGAGTCCATGTACCGTGCATATTGGGTCAAGAAAAAGAATTTCAACACCTTTGCGGATAAATCAAAGGCTCTTGCAGAATTAATCGGTGAAAACGTTTACACCGTTTATCTTGTTTTTCTCATTAACTGCACAAAGCCCTTGAAAGCTGCATATAAAAAAGCAGGAATCAGCGAAGATATTTATTGGAACACAATCATTGACCTCAAGGTTAAAGCGCTTGAATGCAAAGAGAACTTTGATGTATGGGGTACCTTCGTTGAAGGCTGGTTCAGAGCATTCTATACTCTTGAGCGTTTCGGTCTCGGAAGACTTCAGTTTGAGCTTTCTGATTTCGGCGAGGAATTTTATGACGAGCACGGCATTTTCATCAAGGACAGCGAGTTCGTTCTCGGTCTGCATATCCCCTCTCATCTCGGACCTCTCACCTATGAAGCAAGACTCGATTCATACAAAAGAGCTTTTGAAATGTTCAAAGACAGATTCGGCGGAAAATATATCGTTATCTGCTGCGGTTCATGGCTTCTTTATCCCGACAATCTCAATATTCTTCCCGAAAACTCAAATGCGGCTGATTTCATTCTTGACTTTGAGCCGCTTGATATAAAACGCACATACGATTTCGGAGATTGTTGGAGACTTTTCGGTCAGGGTAAGAGCTGTCTTAAACCTGCGGAATTGCAGAGAGATACAACCATGCAGAAGGCCTTTGCAGAATGGTTTGACCAGGGTAAAAAAGCCGGCAGCGCATATTCAATGGTTATCTTCGATGGCGAAAAAATCCTCACACGCAGAACAAGAGAAGAATACAAAGCTAAATACGGTTATTAATGAAAAAATCCACTCGATTAAATCGGGTGGATTAATTTTTTTATACATTTGTAAGAGAATCAACATATCCTGTTCTTTTAAGGAGTGTTGATGACGAAATCTGCGAAATATAAACCTTTTCATCTCCGTTTTTATCGCGGCATACTATAAATGATTTCGGGATATCGTAGCAAACATTTTCAACAATTCCCGCCTTTTCAGCCTTTGCAAGATAATCTCTTGTACGCTTTGAAACAGTGGTTGTGTCAAGGTCAAAAATGCCGATTATATCATCAAATGTTATAACCTTATCCATTCCGAGATGAAGATACATATTTTACTCCATTTCTTTAATTCTGCCGTCTGTAACCTCAAACGCTTTGCCTTTTTTTGAGCGCAGAAGCTGTGACGGATCGCAACAGGTGATGAATACCTGCCAATTGTCAAGATAATTCAAAATAAATGTCTGTCTGCCTTCGTCAAGCTCGCTCATAACGTCATCAAGAAGAACAACGGGACTTTCGCTCGTTACGGTTTCAATAATTGACGCTTCGCCGAGCTTCAATGCAAGAGCGCACGACCTTTGCTGACCTTGCGAGCCGAAAACTCTGGCATCTCTGCCGTTTAAATTCAAAACAAGGTCATGAGTGTGAGGACCTGCATTTGTATAGAGCCTTTTTAAATCTGCTTCTCTCGATTTTTCTATATCAGCAATAAGTTTTTCTTTGATTTCTTTCTCGCTGATATTTTCCTTTGAAAAATCATAATAGAAAGTAAACTCTTCTCTGCCGGAGCTGATACCTTTATAAATCTCGCCGGAAAGCGCGGAAAGCTGTTCAATATAATCAAGGCGGTATTTTATTATTTTAGCGCCGAGATTTGCAAGCTCCGCATCCCACGGAGCTATATAATCATTTTCAAAGCTGCGCTCTCCCATTTTTTTGAGCAAAGCATTTCTCTGGTCAAGAACACGCAAATATCTTGACATTATTACCGCGTAATTCGGCTTTATAAGGCTTAAGGCGATATCAATAAGCTTTCTTCTTTCACCGGGACCGTCCTGCACTATTCCGAGCGTTGCAGGCGAAAAAACAACGGCATAATACTTGCCCATCATAACTCTCGGCGATTCTTCCTTGATTCCGTTGAGAGTTATTTCTTTTTTCTTGTTGATTTTCATAACGGCATTTTGTTCACGCATGTGTGAATAAAATCTGTTATAAATTTCAGCCTCATCCTTGCCCTGCTCGATAAGCTGGGAATTTTTTCTTGCTCTGAAGCTGTAAAAGCCCGTCAAAAGCCATATGCTTTCGATTATATTTGTTTTGCCCTGACCGTTTTCTCCGTAGATAATATTCATCTCGGGATGCGGCTCAAACTCAACAAAATCAAGATTTCTGAAATTTTTTGCGGAATGGTATTTAATTATCAACTTTTACCATTCCTTTCAAAAATCATTCTACATTGTAAATAACATTCTCAAATTCTGCTTTGTCGCCGCTTCGGAGTTTTTTTCCTCTTTGAGTGCAGATTTCTCCGTTGACTCTGACTTCACCTTCCTGAATAACGATTTTTGCATGGCCGCCCGTCTGAACGGCATCGCACATCTTAAGAAAAGCGTCAAGTCTTATAAAATCAGTATCTATTTTTTTATTAATCTGCCTTTTTTCGGCAACTTTAACTTTAATCTTCATTTTTCAGCCTCACGGGAAGAATAAGGAATATGAAAGAATTGCCCTGATTGGGAACGATAAGAATGGGTGCAACTGCGCCGTTGAGCATGATTCTGACCTCGTCTGTATCGCAAACCTTGAGCGCATCAAGCATATACTTATTGTTAAAGCCGATTGTGCAGCTTTCACCCTCAATTGATGCTGCAAGTCTGTCGTTTGCGGTACCGAGTGAGGTAATGCTTGAAATTTTAATAAGACCGTCGCCGAAAATACACTTAACGGGGCTCTTTATTTTATCGGTAATTATAAGAGATGTTCTGTCGATACTGTCGATAAGGCTTCTTGTATTTACATTGATAACGGTTTTCGTTGATGAAGGAATTGCAGCCTTATAGTTAAGAAATTCGCCGTCAAGAAGACGAGAAATAATGTTATAACCGTTTACATCAAAAATAATGTGTCTTTTACCGACTCCGAGAGTAACATCTGCATCATCGTCATTCATAAGCTTTGTAACTTCGGAGAGAGTCTTTGCGGGAACAACGAATGAAAGATTTTCGCCGTCATAACTGATTTCTTCGTTTCTGATTGCAAGGCGAACACCGTCAACGGCAATAAGTCTGATATGATTCTTTTCAATTTCAAACTTAATACCCGTATGAACAATCTTGCTGTCCTTAACAGCGGCAGAAAATATTGTTTTTCTTATCATATCCTTGAGGATTTCCTGCTTAACGGAAATGGGATATCCGCCTGAAACCGAAGGAAGGTCGGGATATTCCTCAGCAGAAATGCCGATAAGAGTTGATTCAAATTCACCGCATGAAATTGTTGCAATATGTCTTGCATCGCTGTCAATGCTTACATTGCTTTCAGGAAGCTTTCGGAGAGTTTCGCTGAACATATGAGCATTGAGAACAAGCTCGCCTTCCTCTTCAATTCTTGCAGGGATTGAAGTTGTGATTCCCATTTCAAGGTCATAGCCTGTGAGGGTCAGAACGCCTTCCTTTGCAACCATAAGAATACCCTCGATAGCGGGAATGGCTGTTTTTGTTGAAGCAGCTCTCTGAACATTCTGGCAAGCCTCTGAAAGCTCGAGTGTGTTACATATAATTTTCATTTGGTGTTCCTCCTTGGAATACGAAAATATGATAAGTTATTAACGCATTTGTTACCGCCCTATCGGTTCATATCGGAAAAAATCAGTTTTCTCGTTATATATAGAATGCATAGCATATCTTAATTATAGTAGTAGCAGTAGGGGACGTGAAAAAATGGTAAAACTTCCGAACCTGTTGATTTTATTAGGTTTTCGGTCAAAAAAGACTAACTTTTTTTAGTGGATAACTCCGAGTTTTCAACATCCCTGTTTTTGTCAATGTTAATAAGTGGAAAACTCGGAAGTGGAAAAGGATAAAAAAGTGAAAAACTCTATTAATGAATGATTAAAGAAGAGCTTCGCCGTTACTTGATGTTAAGTTAAGAGTTAAAAATGAAGAGTGAAGAGTTTCTGGCGGGTTTCACCCGCACCCGATTATTATATATTCCGGAGCGAAGCGACCCTTAACTATTCACTTTTCACTATTCATTTTTCATTATCAAAGCTCTTTTCTTCCTTCAATAGCCCTGATGAGAGTAAATTCATCGGCATATTCAAGGTCTGCGCCGACGGGTACGCCGTAAGCAAGGCGGCTGACGTTGACACCGATGGGCTTTATCAGCCTTGAAATATACATCGACGTTGCCTCGCCCTCAACGGTGGGATTTGTTGCCATGATAACCTCTTTAACCGTGTCGTCGCCGAGTCTGTAAATGAGCTCTTTTATGCAGATATCCTCGGGGTTTATATCGTTCATCGGAGAAATAACTCCGTGAAGAACATGGTAAAGCCCGTTATATTCGTGTGTGCGTTCAATCGCAATAACATCGCGCGGGTCCTCAACAACGCAGATTGTTGATTTATCCCTCGACTGTGACGAGCAGATGTTGCAGACGTTGCCGTCTGTAAGGTTGCAGCAGATTTCGCATCGGCTGATTGATTTTCGGGCATTGAGAATTGTATCCGTGAATTTCTGCGCCTCGGCGTCGCTCATATTGAGAATATGAAAAGCAAGCCTCTGTGCGCTCTTTTTTCCGACTGACGGAAGCCTTGCAAACTGCTCAATAAGCTGCTCAAGTGAAGGAGTATAACCGCTCATTAAAACAGACCGGGAATTGAAAGGCCGCCCTTAGCCTTTTCCATGCCCTGCTCCATGGCTTCATTAGCCTTGCGGATGCTTTCGTTGAATGCAGAAATAATAAGGTCCTGAAGCATATCAATATCCTCGGGGTCAACAACCTCGGGCTTGAGATTGACTGCTGTTACCTCGTGTGCGCCTGTAACAACAACCTCAACTGCGCCGCCGCCGACTGTTGAAGAAAACTCGGTTGCTTCAACCTCCTGCTGGATTCTGGTCATGTTTTCCTGCATTTCCTGAATTTTTTTCATCATATTGCCGCCCTGGGGAGCGCCGGGTATTCTTGCTTTCATTTGTATATCCTCCGATTACTGATTAGAATTAAACTGATTTATTTTTGCCTTCAGATTTTCCAAAGGACTTTTTTCTGTTTTAGCCTTTTCGGTATTTGAAACGGCAATCTTCATTCTTCTGCCCATAACCTCATAGACAGCTCTTGCAAGCTCCTTTGAATGAGTATCGGTGCATATGAAATCAAAAAGAGTAGAATTATCGGAATGGATAATAACCCTGCCGTTTTTGATTGAAGCTTTTGAATTTGAAAGTATTCCGAAAAGAGGAATATCGTATTTCATCAATTTATCAAGCACGTCTGCCCAGTTATCAAAGCTTCCGTCGGGAATTTCGCCCTCTTCGGGGGGAGCAGGCGGAAGAGGCGGAGCTTCGGATGGCTCGGGCTTTGGTTCTTCTTTCGGTTCTGGGGCAGGTGCAGGCTCACTCTTCGGAGATTCTGCGGGCTGCGGTTTTGGCGCAGCAACAGGTGTGGGAGCTGAAACAACGGCACCGCTTGAGAGAGATGCAAGCTTATCTTCAATTGCGCTTATTCTGTCCTCAAGGTCGGCAGAGATTCCCTCACCCGATGAGGCAGGAGGTGCGCACATTTTTATAACAGCCGCTTCAAGCTGAATCTTTTTGTTTACGGCGTTCTTTATGTTTTTTGTTGTCTGTTCAAGGATTTCAATGCAGGAAAGAATCTTTGAGAGCTTCAGCTGTGATGCTCTTTCTTTTATCTTTTCAAGCTCGTCCTTTGAGCAGACTATAAGTCCCTCACAGTCGCCGACTGTTTTTGCAACCATAAGGTTGCGAAAATGAAGTGTCAGCTCTGTGCAGAGGCTGTCAATATCGCAGCTTTCGCTGTGGAGCTTTGAAACAAGCTTCAATGAGCTTGTAAAATCGCTTTTTGCAACAAATTCCGAGAATGAAAAAAGATGAACCGTTCCCGCAATACCTGCCGCATCGCTGACTGTGTTTTCATCAATATCCGTTCCCATTGCAAAGCATCTGTCGAGGAGCGAGAGCGCATCTCGCATTCCGCCGTCTGCAATTCTTGCAATGAGGCTTGCAGCATTCGGTGTGAGATTAACGTTTTCTTTTTCAGCAACATACATAAGTCTTGCCGTGATATCCTCAGGAGAGATTCGCTTGAAATCAAAGCGCTGGCATCTCGAAAGAATGGTTGATGGAAGCTTGTGTATTTCTGTTGTTGCGAGGATAAAAATAACGTGTGAGGGCGGCTCTTCAAGAGTTTTGAGAAGAGCATTGAATGCTCCGATTGAGAGCATGTGAACCTCGTCGATTATATAAACTCTGTATTTTGCGTTTGCAGGGGTGAAATTTGCTTCTTCGCGCAAATCTCTGATGTTGTCAACGCCGTTGTTGCTGGCAGCGTCGATTTCGATAACGTCAAGGATTGAGCCGTTTTCAATACCCTTGCAGATTTCGCATTCATTGCAAGGATTTCCGTCTGAAGGATTAAGGCAGTTGACCGCCTTTGAAAGAATTTTTGCACAGGTTGTTTTGCCCGTACCTCTTGAGCCCGTGAAAAGGTAAGCATGGGAAATTCTGCCGTTTTCAAGCTGGCTGCGCAGAGTTCTGGTAACATGAGGCTGACCGTAAACATCGCCGAAGTCTTTCGGTCTCCACTTTCTGTAAAGCGCCTGATACATTCTTTCACTCCTTTAACTGTTTTAAAAAAAGAGTTTTATCTTGGTCATATGGCGGTAGGCGGACTGTGGCGCACAAGACAGCCTGCTTAATGCTGCTCGGTTCACCCGCCTGACATGGTTCACAGCGCCCTGTCGCACAGGACCCACACGCCACATGACCAAAACAAAACTCAATTACCATAGTATTATATAATATATTTATAATAATATCAAGTGAAATTTTTATATTTAAAGGGAAATTTTAAAAAACATGGCTGAAAATCCATATAGTTTTTCACATTTTCTGAAATTCGGAATAATTTGAGAATATAGGAGGTTTTATTTATGATGCAGGCTTATTTTCTTGGCTCAAGCGGAAGAAACGGATTTTTTTCATGCTTTTCACAGCTTACTCCGAAAATTGAAGGACAGTATACTTATATCATAAAGGGCGGACCCGGCACGGGCAAATCCTCGCTGATGAGAAAAATTGCAGAAGAAATGGAAAAAAGAGATATCGAATGCGAAAGAATATACTGCTCATCTGACCCCGATTCGCTTGACGGAGTTATTTTTCCGTCGCTTCGTGTCAGTATAGCTGACGGCACCTCTCCTCACACTCTGGACCCCGATTATCCCGGTGCAAGCGGCGAAATAGTCAATCTCGGCGACTGCTGGGATAAGCAAAAGCTCCTTGAAAACAGAGAAAAAATCATATCTCTGACCGACAGAAACAAAGCCTGCCACAGGCGCAGCAGGAGGTTTATCGAATCCGCATTTTCAATTTACGGCGACGGCGAAAAAATCTGCCGCGACTGCATTGATAAAGAGAGGCTGATGCGTTACGCATCAAGGGTTGCAAACCGCCATTTCAAAAAACCGAGCGGTAAAATCGGGCTTGAAAAAATCCGTCTGCTCGATGCAATAACTCCGAAAGGATATTATTTTTTATCGGATACCGTAAATGAAATGTGCGACACGACAATCATGTTTGAGGATGATTTCGGAGTTGCGGCATCAATGCTCATCGGCGAGCTGCGCTCCTATGCTCTTGCAAGCGGATTTTCCGTTATTTCAAGCCCGTTTGTCGGCAATGAAAAGCAGTTGCGCCATATCATAATAAAAGAGCTTGCGCTCGGATTTTTCACCTGCGACAAGCTCTGTGAGCCGGAAATTATCCCGACAAAAACAGTTGCTCTGCGTCGTTTTTATTCCGCAGGGGAATTGTCACAGCACAGAGCAAGGCTTGCTTTTTCAAAAAAAGCATCAAGAGAACTTATGAATGAGGCCATCTGCGCTCTTAAAATGGCAAAGGATGACCATGACGAGCTTGAAGCTTTTTATATTGAAGCGATGGATTTCAAAAAGCACGAAAAAATTTCAGAATCGCTCATTGAACGCATCTGGAAAAGCGAATGGTGGCCCGAATAAAAGTGTAGAGTTCAGAGTGCAGAACGAAGGGTTTGCGACGCTTTTTAGTGAAGAATGAAAAGTTAATAGTTAAAAGTTAAGGGTCGCTTCGCTCCAATTTATTATATATTGTTTTAAAAAAGCTGAAAAAAATTATAAAATTGGGTGCGGGTGAAACCCGCCCAAAATTCTTCACCCTTCACTTTTCACTAAATAAGCTTTTCCGAAATTATGCACTTTGCATTTTGCACTTACACTTTTACTCCGTAAAAGTGAATTACATTCATATCCTCTTCCATGTCAAGACCGTGTGAGCCACAGTCGCCGTCGATTTCGTGGCAGCCGTGGTCGGGGCAGAAGCCGTAGAAAACGCTGTGGTGTTTCCACTCACGGTTGATTTTCTCAACCAGCTCTGAATAAAATTCAATATTTTTTTCAAGCTCTGCAAGCGATTCGGGAGCCTCGGGGCCGAATTTATGCATGGTGCTGTCATAGTTGCCGTTGTAGATAACGATAAGGTCAAATCTGTCCTCATCGATGAGTGAAAGAGCCTTTTCATTAACCTCTTCGGGCGTGTCATAAATGAAATATTCCATGTCACGGTTGAGGAAAATCATCGAAATGCTGTCCCTGTCGGTTGAAACAATGGCAGCTTTTTTACCCGCTTTTATGTAGCTGTCAAAGATTGTGTTGACGGTCAGAACGGGCTTTTCATATTTCTTTATTCCGTGGATATCGGGCATGACTCCCGAATACATCGAAGCAAAGCAGACGGGAGTTACGCTCGGCATAACCGAAAGCATCGGCAGCGCAACATCGGAGCAGAGCGCCGTTTTTGTAAACATTGAGGTATATTTCTGATAAACCCAGAGCGCAACCGCATCGGGGTTGTAGATAACAACTCTGTCAGCGGGCTTACCTCCGAGTTTTTTTTCTGCAAGGGCAGTTAAAACGGGGTTGGGTTTCTCAATACTTTCGGGTATTTCGATTCCTGCAATTTCAAGCGCCGATGCCTTGACGGATGAAATACAGATTGAGCTGTATAAATCTGACATGGTTATTCTCCTTTTATATTAAAATTCCTTTTAATTTGTAAATTTCAATGGCTTTGAGCATAAATTCTTCAGTAACGTCAAAAAGCTCTGCCAAATCCCAGATTTCAACTGTTCCGCGTTCAAAAGCTTCGTTCAACTCATCAAATGGGACGAGCTTTGAAACTGCCCATCTGTCCGCCTTTTTTTCCTGCTTTTCGCGGATATCGAGAGGCGAATATGTGTTATAAAACGAAAGCGTTTCGCAATGACCGATTTCATGGGCAAGATGCACCCTCTCCTGTGCCGTTGTTTCAATCTCAAACGGATCAATGCCAATAAAGCAACAGCCCGATGCGGTTCTTACCGAAACCGAGCAGGTTCTGGGCAAATCGCAGCATACGATTTCTGTTCCGTTTTTTTCTGCGATTTCATAAAGCTCATTTGTTTTCGTTTCTTTTCGCCTCCCTTGCTTCAATAAATTTTGCAAATTCAACAACCTCCTGCCACATTTCTTCGGTCACTTCGCCCGCTCCCGAAAAAAGTGCAACCTTGGCTGCTTCAACGTTATTTTTTGCCTGCGTTTCAGCGTTCTCGTTGCCGTTGAGATAGTCAAGAGAAACGTCAAAAAGCTTCGCAAGGCATGTAAGGGTTGATACTATCGGAGTCTGAAACCCCGTTTCCCATTTGCTTATCATAACTCTGTCTGTTTTAAGACCGAACTGACTGTTGAGCTTATCGGAAAGCTCTGTCTGTGTCATTTTGTTTTCTTTTCTCAATTTTTTTATTTTTTCACCGAGCATTTCACTCACCTCAATCGAATAATAACATAAATGTTTCTTAAACGCAACAAATTTTTGAAAAAATTTAAAAAATGTGTTGACAACGACAATTTTTATCGCTAATATAGTTAGTGTCGATTGCGACACAAATATAAGAGGGTGAGAAGAACAACGTATTTTTTTGTTCTTCTTTGTGTCGAATACGAAACAAGAGAAAGGAGAAATAATATGTCAGAAAACAAAAATGTCAACGAGAATGAAATTCCTGTCGGAGAGCTTCGCCAGCAGCTGGAATATGCAAGAATAACTGCAGGAGATTTGTTCAATATTTTTGCAGTCAAAGGATGCGAAAACGGAATAAAATGCTGCCAATTTCCGATTGCCGAAACGAAGCTTTCAATGCTTCTTGATTTTCTTTTTCAGGCAAAGCTCTGGTGCGATGTTATTGAAGGAAAAAATTCCTTTAGTGAAATTAATGAAGAAAAGGAGGATGACGAATGAGAGAATTACTGATTGATTTTAACAGTGAAAATCCCCTTTCGGGCGGCGATGAAGCAGGCTATATCGGCGAAAACAATGCAACTCAGCTTGTGATTAAGCCGTCCGAAGAGATTCTGGGCAGCGAAAGTAATTTTTTTGTTGCAGTATTTTTAACCGACGGCAGGATTTACCGCTCGGAGCAGCTTAAGCCTGCACAGGAGATGAGAATCATGCTCGGAGCGCATCTTACGCAGGACCATTATCTGAGCGTTCAGCTTGAGGGCTATTCCGAAGAAAATATGTTGATTTACAAAAGCCCGATGGTTTCAAAAATCCGTTTCATGCCTTCAATCGAGGGTAAGGAATGCACAGAGGATATTGCGGAATACACTCTTAAAGGAAACATTGAAATCAACAGAAACCACAGACACTCACATGATAATTCCGAGGTTATCAAAAATCTCAACGAGGCAGGCGGATGCCTTACATATAACGGCGTACCGGTCGGTGCTCAAAAAAATGAAAAGGTTGTTGTTCTTTCATATGAAAAAGGCGAGGTTGACGCAACTCATGTTTCGGAAAATGCATTGGGTTTCAAAATTTTCTCGTATGAAAGCCTTGAAAATTACGGTATTCCCGATAATGCGCAGATTTTATCCGTTGAGCTTCAGATTGAAAATGACAGTCTTCCCGAATGGCTCGATTTGAGAGATATGTATATGTATGATATTGATTGCCCATATGTTGTGTGCTGCCGAAAGCCGTTTTATAACGATGATTACAATTATGTTGTCGCTACCGTTCATTTTCTCGTAAATTCAAATGTTATTCAGGATTATATCAGCGCAAACCAGCTCCGGTATGTCAGAATCACTTATACCGAAGGCAGTGAATCATGAGCGAAATCAGCCTAACGGAGATTGAGCACCGACTTATTCAGGCAGAGGAAAACATAAAGGAGCTTTTCGGAAAATATAACGGCATTGATAAATCACTCGTTGCAACAACAACAACTTTAAACAGTCTGCTTACCCTTGTCGGGGAGCTTAAAGCTGCAGTTGAGGCTTTGAGATCAAGACCTGCCGCGCTTTGGGACAGGCTGCTTTTTGCTTTTATCGGAGCGGCGGTCAGCACTGCCGTAACACTTATTACAGGAGGATGAAATGAAGGAAGAAACAAAGATAATTATAAAAGACACCGCCATACGCGCGGCAAAAACTTTTTTGCAGGCATTCTTATCGGCAATTTCGGTTGATGCTCTGCTCGGGGTGACGGATTTTGATGCATTCAAAAAGGTCGGGCTTTCAATGCTTATTGCAGCTCTCGCCGCAGGCATTTCCGCCGTCTGGAACGGAACGGTAAAAGCCCTGAACGGAGGTGAATGCCAATGAAAACAAGCAAGGGTCTTGTTGAATACGCAATCGCACAGCTCGGCAAGCCCTATTGGTACGGCACCTTCGGCAACACCGCCACCCAGGACCTGCTTAACAGAAAAAAGGGTCAGTATCCCGCACATTATCAGTATGAAAGAATGGACGGATATAAGTCAGACCTCGGAGAAAGGGTTCATGACTGTGTCGGGCTTATCAAGGGCTATCTCTGGAGCGAAACTCCCGACAGCAAGCCCGTATATAATTCGGCGCAGGATGTTTCCGCAAACGGAATGCTTTTAAAGTGCAGGGAGAGAGGAAGAATATATACTCTGCCCGAAATTCCCGGTATTCTCGTTTTCATGCCCGGTCACGTCGGAATATATATCGGCGGCGGAAGAGTAATTGAAGCGAGGGGTTTTCACTACGGTGTTGTTGAAACGGATATCAGAAAAAGACCGTGGGAAAGCTGGGGCAAATGCCCATGGATTAAGTACCCCACAGCTTCAAGATATTTTGCAAAATGCGAAAAAGACGAAACCTCAATTGTTGATGCGCTCAAATCGCTTGGCGAGAACAGCAGCTATTCGAGCCGCAAGGTGATTGCGCAGGCAAACGGAATTGAGGATTACAAGGGCACCGTGAAGCAGAACATAAAGCTGCTCTCGCTCCTCAAGCAGGGCGAGCTGATTAAGCCTGAACGAGCCTACACAGGATAAAAAATATATTGCAGACAGACAATTTACCTGCTATAATTTTATACGGTAAGTTGTCTGTTTTTTATTATACTAAAAAATGAGTACCGAAAAACGGACAAATAAAATCAAGGAGGCAAAAAATGAAAAAGACAGTTGCAATCATTCTCTGCATCGCAATGATGCTTTCTCTCGGAGCACCCGCATTTGCGGCTTTTGATGCACCGAAGCTTTCGCAGACGGAATGGGACAGACGCTATTCTTCTCTCTGTGACGAAAATACTCTTCCCATGCTCAATGTCGGCGCAAAAGCGGGAGAGGTCAGCCTTTGCTGGCATGCTGACGCCGATAAGGCAGACCCCAAGGTAAGAATTTCGGAGAAATATTCAATGGCAAATGTAAAAACATTTACGGGGGAAACAACCGAAGCAGAAACCGAAGAGCAGGTTGTGTGCCGCGTTGATATCACGGGTCTTGAAGAAAACACAACATACTATTATCAGTGGTATACAGATAAGGGCTGGAGCGAAAAATGCAAGTATGAAACCAAGTCCTTCGGCGACCACAAAGCAATGGTTATCGGCGATATCCAGATTGGAGGTCAGACCGAGGATTCGACCGTGCAGTCCATGAACGGATATACATGGAACAACGTTCTTGCCGAGGCGCTCGAAGAGAATCCCGACATCAGCTATCTTGTTTCGCCCGGCGATAACACCTCAACGGGCAAAACTGCCGATGAGTGGCAGACTCTTCTCATGCCCAAGGGAGTCAGAAGCGTTCCGATGGCACTTGCAATCGGCAACCACGATAAAAAAGGCATGGCTTATAACTATTACACCAATATGCCCAACGAGTTTTACGGCAAATATTTTGAGGGACTTGACCGCGATTTCTGGTTCCGCTACGGCGATGTTCTTTATCTTGTTTTTGATGCTTGCTCCGCATCAGCAGCCGACCATATGGCAATGGCGAAGGAAGCTGTTGCAAAGAATCCCGACGCAAAATGGCGCATCGGCGTCATGCATCAGGCTCTTTTCGGACCTTCGGTCTGCGCATTCAGCGGTGAAACACAGATTCTTCTCAACGCGGTTTTTACCCCGATTTTCGATACATTTGATGTTGACCTTGTTCTCACGGGTCACAGCCACATGCAGGGTCGCTCGCACTTTATGTATGAGAGCATGACAATCGGCAAGGCAGAAAGCGGAAAAACCTACACCGATCCCCTCGGCACGGTTTATCTCAACACAAACGCAATCTGCGACCAGAACAGCTTTGAGGAATATGAATTTCTCAATCTCCCCTATGTTGCTTACAGCTTCGGAAAGAATGATGTCACAACCTACACAACCCTCGATTTCAAGGGTGACACCATGGAAATCAAGACCATGAGGGGCGATAACAGCGAGCTTCTCGATTCGCTTACAATCAAGAAAACCGATGATGACCATAACGATGACTCAATCTTCAAAAAGCTCCACCGTGTGCTTTATAAGGTTGTTGAGGTTCTCGGCTGGGTTTATCTTGAGGGCGATAAGATTACCGTTGCTATTCGCGGAGGACATTTTTAATTTTTAATTTAAGTGTATTTTGCAAAAAAATCACCGTGGATTGATTTCCACGGTGATAATTTTTTATAATACTGTATTTGCAGTCGAATCGGTGACGGTTGATGATTCGGATGTGCTTTCGGTATTCTGTGCATTGGTGAATGCCTCTGAAATATCGGTAATCATATCCTGCATTCCCGTCATTGCATCTGAAAGATTTTGCTGTGTGTCTGTAATTTTTCCGCCGTCGGCACCGTTGCATGCTGCAAAAATGCAGG
This sequence comes from Clostridia bacterium, assembly GCA_017409265.1. GTDB lineage: Bacteria > Bacillota > Clostridia > Oscillospirales > Acutalibacteraceae > CAG-177. Next base: position 7,137 of record JAFQSY010000021.1, on the reverse strand, counting down.
CAATGAGGATTACCGCTGCGAGAATGGCAGTTGCTGATTTTTTCATATTTTACCGCTCCTTATTTTCCGTTTGTAAATATTTTTGCCCCAAAAAAGCGGTAATATTCAAAAAATTAATAAAGGAACAATTAAAGGTGGTTTTTTAGTGAAAAGTTAAAAGTGAAAAGTTTGGGATAGGCTCCGCCTATGACCAATTTTATAATTATTTTCTGACTTTGCAAAACAAATAAACTCGGAGCGAAGCGACCATTAACTCTTAACTTTGCACATTTCACTAAAAAAGTCGGTCTTCAAGACCGCCTGAAAATCATTTTATTGTGTATTCAGCCTTAACCAGCTCAAGGTCCTGCGCATAATCTCCGTAATACGCAACGCCTGACCAATATGAAATATATCTTGCTTCGGGTCTTATTTCGGTAACGTGGGATTTTCCGTTAAGGACTTCGTTTGCCTTTTCGAAGGCAATGTCGTTCGTGTAAAACATGTGGGTAACTTCGTCTGTTCTTTTTCCGTTTTCATAAAAAACAACAACATATTTTACATAGTCGTTTGTTCCCTGATAAGCAACAATACGGCTGTTCTCCTGCGTTATTCCGAGTCCTGCTATGATTTTGCTCTGCGCCGCTTCAACGGGACTCGGCTCAAAATCGCCTGGGTTAACCGACTTATCGCATGAAGCAAGGAAAAAAAGCATAATCAATGCAGAAAATAAAGCAATTATTCTTTTCATTGGATTTCTCCCGTAAATTTATTTTTTTGCCTTCTTTGCTTTTCCTTCCTTGGGCTCTCCGATTTCGATAATATAGAACGAGCCTGTCCAGATAAGAAGGAAAATAAAGGTGAAAATAAGTCCGTTCTGGAAGCCTGCAAGGGAGATTGCCTCAATCTTGACAAGGCTGCCGAGAATCGAGGTCAGAAGACCGGTTGAAAGAACATCTTTAACGCCGATAACGCCCGTTGTGATTACAGATGCTGCTGAACCGAAGCAAGCCGTCATAACAATTGTTGAAATTAATCCAACGGCGGTAGCGATAAGAACGGGGATTCTTTTGCTGCTGCAGATTGACCATATAATAATGAAAAGAGCAGCAATAATAACAAGAACAAAGCTTACGCCTGAGGCAATGAGTCTGCCGTTGATGATGTCAAAGGCATCAGGCCAGCTGAAGCTGGAGGATTTTATTCCGTCAAAAATAAACGAAAAAGTATGCTCGCCTCTTACAATATCAATCATGTCCATAACCGTAAGGGTTTCGTGCAGACCTGCATCAACAACGGTTGTTCCGATTCTGATATAAACAAAATCCATCAGAAGAATAACGGGGAAAACCGCCGCCGCAAGCAGGGCATTGACTATTCTGTATAAAGCTTTCATTTTAAAAATCCTTTCTTATTTCCATGACGACTTGAGGTCAACCGTTCTGTTGAAAACAAGCTTTTCGTCGGTCGACGCCTTGTCAACGCAGAAGTAGCCCTGACGCATGAACTGGAAGGTATCGCCGCATTTTGCGTTACCGATTCCGCCTTCAACGAGGCAGCCTTCAAGAATTTCAAGCGAGTTGGGATTGAGGTGGTTGAGATAGTTTTCTTTACCGTCTGCCATGGGATTTTCGGCATTGAAAAGACGGTCATAAAGACGGATTTCACAAGGAGCGCAGTCTGAAGCGCTGACCCAGTGAATAGTGCCCTTGACTTTTCTTCCGTCGGGAGCATCGCCGCCCTTGGTATCGGGGTCATAAGTGCAGTGGAGGCAGGTGATTTCACCGTTTTCATCGGTTTCCCAGCTGTTGCAGGTCACAAGATATGCGCTCTTAAGACGGACTTCATTACCGGGGAAAAGTCTGAAATACTTCTTCGGAGGCTCAACCATAAAGTCATCGCGCTCAACAAAGATTTCTCTTGAGAAATGAACGGTTCTTGTTCCGAGCTCGGGTTTAAGAGGGTTGATTTCAACCTCTATTTCCTCGCTCTGTCCTTTGGGATAGTTGTCAATAACAACCTTGAGAGGGCGGAGAACAGCCATTGCTCTGGGAGCATTTTCATTGAGATTATCTCTTACGCAAGCCTCAAGCAGACCGTAATCAACAACGCTGTCTGCCTTTGAAACGCCGATACGATTTATGAAATTGCGCACAGCCGCTGCGGGATAGCCTCTTCTTCTCATACCGCTGAGAGTAATCATTCTGGGGTCATCCCAGCCGTCGACGGTGCCGTTCTGCACCATTGCAAGGTTATATCTCTTGCTGGTTACGCAGTAGTTGAGGTTAAGACGTGCAAATTCAATCTGTCTGGGGGGCTCTTCAAAGCCGATTTCATTGATGAACCAGTCATAAAGAGGTCTGTGATTTTCAAATTCAAGCGAGCAGAGCGAATAGGTTACGCCTTCTCTTGCATCCGAAAGAGGATGAGCAAAGTCGTACATGGGGTATACGCACCACTTATCGCCTGTCTGATGATGTGTAACGTGAGCGATTCTGTAAATAACGGGGTCACGCATGTTGATGTTGGGCGATGCCATATCAATCTTTGCGCGCAGAGTTCTTTCACCGTCGGCAAATTCGCCGTCGGTCATTCTCTTGAAGAGGTCAAGGTTTTCTTCAATTGAACGGTCTCTGTAAGGGCTGTTTTTGCCGGGCTCTGTGAGAGTGCCTCTGTATTCTCTGATTTCGTCTGCCGAAAGGTCGCAGACATATGCCTTTCCCTTCTTGATGAGCTTGATTGCGCATTCATAGATAAAATCGAAATAGCTTGATGCATAAAGCACCTTGTTCCACTTGAAGCCGAGCCATTCGATATCCGCTTTGATGGCGTCAACATATTCAACGTCCTCTTTTGAGGGGTTTGTGTCGTCAAGGCGGAGATTGCACTCACCGCCGTATTTTTCGGCTGTGCTGAAGTCAATGCAGATAGCCTTTGCGTGGCCGATGTGAAGATAGCCGTTGGGTTCGGGCGGAAAACGGGTCTGGATTCTGGTGTTGACGCCGTTCGCAAGGTCCTCATCAATAAAATCGTGTATAAAATTTGAGGTGGTATTTATTTCGTCCATGGTTTTGTTCCTTTCAGATTGATTGCGGTTATTTTAAGCTTTCAAGTGTTTTTGAAAGTCTTGATTTTATTTCGTCCTCGCCGAGAAGATTCATGATTGAATAAAGGTCGGGAGTATTCTTTCTTGAGGTCAGGGCGATTCTGATTACTGTTGAAACATCGCCGACGTGACCCTTGAATGCCTCGGGATTCTTTTTATATTCCTTAACATTCGGAGTAAAGCCGAGAGGCTCGCACATCTCCTTGATTCTTGCAAACCATTGGTCTTTATCATCTGCAAGCGAAAATTCGCCGAGATATTTTTCGATTATCGCCGCCGCATCTTCCTTGGAGATGTTTTCGGGCATTGTGTAATCGGGAGCATAAAGCTCATTATAAAGATATGAGAAATAGTCCTTGACCTCGCTCCATTTTGCGATATCTTTTCTGGGCTTGGGATTTTCTCTGTCAATGTTGACGGCAGCAGTTGAAAATTCGGGGTCTGCCGTGAAGAGATTATAAAATTCGGGGTCATAGACCTTTGCCCACTCGGCAACGTTTTCGTAAACCTGCTCTGCGCTCATGACGGAGATAACATTTTTGCTTACGTCGTTGAGCTTGACAAGGTCAAACAGACAGCCGCTGGAGCTCATCTTTTTGAGGTTAAACGGGAATTTTGCAATATCGTCCTTGGGATTTGCTCTGCGCCAGTCCTCAAAGTTTGAGTTGAGAAGAGTGAGCAGATATTCAAGCACGCTCTCCTTGGGGAAGCCCTGCTCAACAAAGTAGCTGACCGCCGCCTCGGGGTCCTTTCTCTTTGAAAGCTTGCGCTTGTCGCCTGTTTCTTCGTCTATCTTGAGCACCTGCGGAGTATGTGCAAACTTGGGAAGCCTGAAGCCGCAGGCTCTGAAAAGCTCGATATGCTTGGGTACGGAGGAAATCCATTCCTCGCCTCTGATAACGTGGGTTGTTCTCATGTAATGGTCGTCGCAGGCATGTGCGAAATGATAGGTGGGAATGCCGTCGGATTTGAGAAGAACCTCATCAATTATGTTTTCGGGCATCTCGATTTTGCCGCGGATAACGTCATCAAACATTATCTTTTTATCGTCGCTGCCGCCCGAACGCAGACGGAGCACCCATGGCTTGCCCTCTGCAAGATTTTTTTCAATATCTTCAAGAGTCAGGTCACGGCATTTTGCCCATTTTCCGAAATAACCCCAGATAAGAGCGTCGCCCTGTTCCTGTTCCTTGCGAAGCTCGGAAAGCTCGTCCGCCGTGCAGAAGCAGGGATATGCAAGACCCTTTTCAACAAGACTCTTTGCAACCGTCTGATAAATTTCAGCTCTCTGGCTCTGTGTATAAGGACCGTATGCACCCTTTTCGGTGCCGAAGCCCGTTACGCCTTCGGTAAATTCAACTCCGAAATAGTTAAAACCGTTGATAATAGCGGAAACACCGTCGTCAATCTCACGTTTTTTATCTGTATCTTCAATTCGCAGGAATGAAACGCCGTTTGTCGACTGTGCGGTGAGAACGTCAACAAGTGCGCCGAAAAGTCCGCCGATGTGGAGATAGCCTGTGGGCGACGGGGCAAATCTTGTTACCCTTGCGCCCTCTGCAAGACCTCTCTCGGGATAGAGCTCCTCATAATAATCGGGAGTTTTTCTGATATGAGGAAAGAGAAGCTCCGCCAATTTTTTATTATCCAAAACATACACCTCTGTTAAAAATAATTATACCCTATTATTATTACAGAAAAGTCCGCAAGTATCAAGATGTATTTTCAAATTTTTTCATTAATAATGCCGTTTTTTTCAAATTTATCTTTTCATTGGAATAATGCCCCCTTGAAACGTCAAAAATAACGGTGAATTTCAACGAATGAAAAGAGGATTTAAAATGAAAAAGAAACTCAAGCAGTATCCCAACATTTACCTTGCGCTTTTTGTCTGTCTGATTGCGGTGGGTGTTGGCTCGGTTGTGGGGCTGACAAACAGAAATTCACCCGAAAAAACAACAGATTTCAGCCGTATTACCGTTCAATGGAGCCTTGAAAATGAGCAGCCGCTGACGGATGAGGCAAACATCGGCATCAGCGGCATTGCTGACGAAAGAATTTATCCCGCAGAAGAAACAACGGAAAAAATTGAGGAAAACAAGCCCTATTCGGGCAATTTTGCCCTGCCCATGGGTACAGATATCATAAAAGATTTCAGTAACGGAGAAATGGTGCAGTCAAAAACAATGGGCGACTGGCGCGTGCATAACGGCGTTGATTTCGGCGGCAGCGCAGGCAATGAGGTCGTTGCCGTTGCAGACGGAAAAATCACCTCGGTTTATGACGACAGCTTCTGGGGAACGGTTGTTGAAATCGACCACGGCAACGGAATGACGGCGAGATACTGCGGACTCAAAAGCGGAAGCTGCCTGCCTGAAGGCAGCGAGGTTAAAAAATATGACAAAATCGGCTCGCTCGGTCATATTCCCGTTGAAATCAGCGAAGAGGACCATCTCCACCTCGAAATCCTCATTGACGGCGAAAATGTTGACCCGTTAAAAGCTCTGAATAAGGTTGGAGAGAGTTAATCTATGATTATGGCGGCTGCCATGTGTCACCCGGCTCCCCATGGGCATTAAATGCCACCGCTTGACGGCAGCCGCCTTGTTTTCGAGAGCAAAGCCCTCAATCCATTCTATGCCGAAACGTAAAAAAGGGCATTAAAATAAATTTAAAAAAGGGCTTTACATTTTGATTTTGTTGTGATATAATCCCATTTGCACATGCCCGTTTCTCGGGTTGCGGAGTAAACCTCAACGAGGTATTCACCTGCCGCATTCTGGGTGCGTGGCAAATAAATTAATGAGGTGAAAGAAAATGACACAGGCAGAAAAGACCGCAATCATGCAGGAATATGCTCTTCACGAGGGCGACACAGGCTCACCCGAAGTTCAGATCGCTGTTCTCACAAAGAGAATCAACGACCTCACAGAGCATCTTAAGGAGCACAAGAAGGACCATCACTCAAGAAGAGGTCTTCTTATGATGGTTGGTCACAGAAGAAACCTTCTTGCTTACCTTCAGAAGGTTGACATTGAGCGTTACCGTTCAATCATCGCAAGACTCGGCATCCGTAAATAATTCATCAATAAAGCAGGCAGGAACATTATCTTGCCTGCTTTGTGTCGTTTTATCGGCAAGTCAACCCGTTAAAACATTAGCCTGGTACCGATTTAAAGCGGCATCAGAAAAAGCATCTTTCAGGCGGCTGTTTTCCCCGGTTTTAGCGGTAAATCGAGCAACCTTTGGTTGAGTGAATAATGAAAAGTGAATAGTTAAGGGTCGCTTCGCTCCGAGTTATTATATAATCGGTCATAGGCGGAGCCTATCCGAAACTTTTCACTCTTCACTTTTAACTTTTCACTAAATAAGGTTTCTGGATTTATTGCTAAACCCAAACCTGCCGCCTGTGGAAATAAAAATTTTACAGAGAGGTAAAAATTATGTTTTTTGAAGCTTTCAAAAAGTACGAAACAGAAATTGCAGGCAGACCCTTTGTTGTTGAAGTAGGCAAAATGGCACAGCTTGCAGGCGGCGCATGCCTTGTTCGTTACGGCGAAACAAACGTGCTCTGCACAGCTACCATGGCAGCAAAACCCAGAGAGGGCGTTGATTTCTTCCCTCTTTCGGTTGACTACGAAGAGAAACTCTATTCGGTAGGCCGTATTCCCGGCTCATTCCAGCGCCGCGAAGGCAAGGCAAGCGAAAAAGCTACCCTTGCTTCACGTGTTATCGACAGACCCATCCGTCCTCTTTTCCCCAAGGATATGAGAAACGATGTAGGCGTTGTTGCAACAGTTATGTCTGTTGACCCCGACTGCCAGCCCGAAATCGCTGCAATGCTCGGCGTTTCAATCGCTATCTCAATCTCCGAAATTCCCTGGGACGGCCCCGTTTCAAGCGTTGTTGTCGGTCTTGTTGACGGTCAGTATGTTATCAACCCCACTCTCGAGCAGAGAGAAAAGAGCGAAATGTATGTTACCGTTGCATCAACAAGCGAGCTTGTTGCAATGATTGAAGCAGGTGCAAACGAAGTTTCAAACGATGATATG
>JAFQSY010000008.1 GCA_017409265.1 Clostridia bacterium | reverse complement strand
GGATGTGTCACCTTTACTGCCGGGGCAGCCGTTGTGACCCATATTTATAAATTTAACAGGATTTATACCGAGTGTACCGGGAGCTCTTTTCATTTCAATACCTTCTTTCAAGCTGTTTTTTGCTTCATAAAGATGCCATTTAACCGTTCCGAGAGGGATGGAAAGCTTTTCTGCAATTTCGCCGAGCTTCAGATTATCATAGTAATGCATGACAACGATTCTGCGCTGAGTTTCCGAAAGATAAGCAATCTCACGTCTGAGATTTTTTGCTTCTTCCGCATCGATTAAATTCTTTTCATAATCAACGCTGTCAGGCAAAAACACCGAATCAATTGCAAGGTGTGCACTCTCCTTGCGTTCACCGATATATCTTGCAAAAACATTGCAGGCAATGCGGTAGATGTAGCCGTTGATGTTTGCTATTTCATCCGCCTTAAGCAAAGATGAATAAACTTCAAGGGTTATTCTTGAAGCAAGTTCCTCTGCTTTATCGATGTCTGTCATCTTCGAAAGAGCAAAGCCGTAAAGCTTCTTATAGTATTCGGTGATAATTTTGTCGGCTCTTGACTTCTCCATTTTTTGCATCCTCTCTGAGCGTTTTCGAATATATAGTGACATCGGTTGAAAAAAGGTTGGAAAATTTTCAGATTTTTTCTTCACAGAAATATTTTATTAGATAAAACAAATAAAATCAATGTTTTCTTTTTTTAAAAAAGGAGCTGCCAACCGAGACAGCTCCTTTCTATCAGTATATTCTTTGTTTTTCAAAAAGCCATTTATCCCAATCTTCGTTTTTAAAGAAATCGGCAGCTATTGTATGACCGCCGCGGCTGTAAATTTTTGTTTTGACTTCACCACCGTATTTCGTAAGCTTTTCGCTGAAAAAATCGCTTCCCTCGGAAATGCTCGGATGGTCATCTGTCGCCCAAGCAAAATAAAACGGTGTTTTTGAAAGAGCGACGAAATCTTCTTCCGTAAGATTGCGGCGATATTCATTTTTTTGCCACCACTTGGTAATCGGAAACTTCTCGTTGTGTGTAAATCCCATAGTAGAAACAGCGCCCGCATATTTATCGGGGTTTCTGAGCACTTCATAAGCTGTTCCGTATCCGCCGTATGATGTGCCTGCAATATAAAGTCTGCTGCGGTCAACATTTTTATATGTATCTTCCAGATAACGGATTATACCCTCAATGACACGGCTGTGCTCATCGGTATTGTATTCGCAGGTATAATCGCAGTGAACAGCAACCTGATGGCAAGGGTGGTTTTTTAGCTTTTTCCTCATATTCCTGAATTCAAACATCTGGAAATCGTTTTCGCCTGCACGGTTAAGACCGTTTCCGTGATGATAGATAAAAACAGGATATTTCCCATTGTCAGTTATCGGTTTGAGACGGAAAAACCAGCCTTCTCCCGAAATTTTGTCACAGTAATAATACTTTTTATACGATGGATACCATATTGCTTTTCCTGTTTTTATAACACAGCTTTCACTCTGACTTTCGGTCAGAGCTTTTTTGTGTTTGATAATTCTCGATGACTGTCTATATGCACTCGTACACAAAAAACTATAAATTTTATCGAACAACTTCACTGCCAACACCTGCTTGATTTATTTGAAATTCACCTTAATCTTATGACTACCGATTCCCGTTTTAATCTCAATATGACTTCTGCCTGTTTCTCCGAGAGGAATTATCTTGTATTCGCCGTCGGTTTCAATGCTTTCAATCTCTTTATGAGCAAAAACAACAGTAGGAACATCATATTCTTTATCCTGATTGAATTCAAGCATAAAACTGTTGTTCTCTCTGTCGTGACGGTATTTTACGATATCGCCGCAAACAGCAACGGGGAACGGTCTTGTAAGATGATCAAGAAACGGCAAGTCGTACACAAACATAGTCATAAAGAATGTATAAAACGCCTGGCTCCACTGATTCCGGTCAAAATAATCGAGAAGGAAATCGATATGTTTAAAATAATCCTCGCTTTCGGCAATGGCCCCCCATTCGCCAACAAGAATCGGAACATTCCATGCTTCCTGAGTGTTTTTCTTTTCATCAAAAATAGTCTGCACTCTCGCATCGCTCGGATGATCATATGCAGGAGTATCAACCATAAGGTCATATCCGTGAGGAGAATAACAGAGCTTTTCTTCACGCTTGCCGTCATAGTTTACGGCTGGCATGCTGAACGGAATGCTGATGTTTGTATAATAACAGCTTTCAACGATTATGATGCCGTTATCGGTAGCTTCTCTTATTCCTTTTGAGAGTCTGTTGATAAAATCTGAATAAACGCCCTCGTCAAACTTTTTTTCAAGCGGAAGCCCTGCTCTTGTGACTTTTCTGAAAAGGTCGGGGTCATCAAACGGCTCCAGAACAGCTGGCATATCTTTTTTCAATAAATGCCTGAGCATCTTTATTTTCGGGCAGCGTTTGTCTGTAATTATTGTTTTGGCAAGGCTCATAATAAGCGTTCTGAACATCTTACCGCCGTCACTTCCGGGAAACGGTTCATTGAAAAGGTCAAATCCGAAAAGTGCAGGGTGGTCTTTGACTCTTTCAGCAACATGCTTCCACATATTGATAAAATATGTCTGCAAACCGATTCCGTTAACCTCTTTGTTTGCCCAGAAGTTATCAAAACAATTATGCACAACCTTGCCCCAGAAATATCCCGTTGCCCATACAAGCTTGTTCTTTTTTAACTTTGCACCGTCAGTCAGAGATGCCCATTCGGGTGCGCCGTCCGATCCGCCGACGGGTCCGTACAAATCCTGATGCATATCAATAAAAACATACATGCCGTATTTGTGGCACACATCCATAAAACTCACGATTTTATCGATATAATCCTCGTTGTATCTGCACGGCTCGGGTTCGATTGATTCCCATGTTACACCGAGCCTTATGACATTAAATCCGCATTCGCTGAGCTTGCGAAGGTTGAGTTCCGTGTATTCATCGGGATTTATAAAGCAATATTTCTGTCCGTTTTTGTCGGTGTAGTTTATTCCGTTGAAAATTCTGTGTCTGCCATATTCATCAACAAAACGTTTTCCGTCAACCGTTATTCTTTCCATAATAGCCTCCGAACTGAATAAGTTTTAGTCATACCGTATGAGTTAATTATATACCGATTTAAAATTGTTGTAAATGAATTTAATTTAATAAATCAAATTCATTTTCGGTCATAATTTTATATATGGTGATTGCGTAATCAAGCTCGAAGCCGGCAATTTTCTTAACAAGTTTCAACGAATAATGCGCTGAAGATTTAACGGCTTCTGCAGTGGAGTCTATGCGTTCTGTAGTGGTGTCTCCGCTATTCTCCGCACGCTCATAAAATTCTCCGATAAATTCTTTATATTCCTTTGCAGTTTCGAGATTATTTCTGTCAAGAGCTTTTCTGTAGCCGACTGCATCAAATTCATTAACAACACAGATGCGGTCAATATATATTTGTTCACCGATGGCAACAACAAATCTGAGGGGCTCTCTGTCGCGAAGACCTGTTGTGAACATATCAACTCTGAGCTCAACTCCGCCGTCAAACTTCAAAGTTTTATCCCAGGTTGTGCCGTTGAAGGTTTCTTTGCTTCCGTCTCCGTAGGTTACGGTTATTTCGTAGTTTTCGGGAGCTTCATAAACAAAACCGTCTTCATTAATCTTTGCAAAAGTGAATTGTTCAAGATTGTTTATTTGAATATCCTTGACATAATCGGTTATCGGTTTCACCGTTATTTCTCTTTCAATTTCCTTGCCGAAAATATTGAATACAGCTGTGTTACTACCTTCTTTGAGTTCGCCCTCTCTGACAGTATATATCAATTGAGTATCGCCCATGTCATAGACCTTGCCTGACGAGAAAATAAGCTTTGTTCTGAAAAAATTTGAATATGTTCCTTCGCCCATAATCTGATTCTGGCTGACGATATTGCCGTCATCAAGATATTCATTATATCCGAGCACAACATTGTCAAGGTCTTCCTGATTAATGACAATCTCAGCTATATCTTCGCCCAAATATTCAACATCAATGTTCATCGAATCGGTATCGGGCGGGCTGAAAACAAGAACTGTGTTCACACCTTTTTCAACACAATAAATCTGAATTCCGTTGCGGATATTAACCTCATCATACGAAAGAGCATTTATGCTTTCGCCCTGAATATTATCGGGAAGAGCAACACTTAAAGTGTTATATCCGTCAACGCAGTCGCTGTCAAACAGATAATAACCCGATTCGGCTGCTTCAAAATCAACATAATATGAATCCGTACTCTCTTCAAAAGTTATATGGTTTTTTCCTGTTTTCATCGTGCCTTTATATACAACTTCATGGGGCATCTCACCCGGAATGTTAAAATCAAGCACTTTTTCATCGTGTTCTTTTTCTTCCTCGGGAGAAGCCGGCTGAATTACATTTATTAAGGAATTTTTCTCTTCCGAGATTGAGGCATCTTCAACTGTTTCTGAATATGATGTTGTCAAAACATCATCATATTCTTTTTTATTGTTGACAACCGATGTTATGCCGATTGTTGAACCCGTTACAACACCTGCAACAACCAGACCCGCAGCAACTTTTTGCATCGTTGTTGCCGCCGCTGCTTTTGCAAATAGACCTGTTCCTGTTACAGCGGTGCCTGCGGTTGCGGCGGAAGCTGCTGTTCCCGCAACCGCAATGCCTGAAAAGATTTTTGCCGCTGCCGCACTTCCTTCAAACGACTGTGCAATGTTTTCAAAGGCAGCGTTGTATGCCCAACCTACAACTCCAAACGGTGCAATACTGTAGGCTGCAGTTGTACTTTTCTTTTCAAATAAAATTTTGAGCTCTTTACGTGCATCAAAAAGTCTGTTTTTGACGGTGCTGACAGGAACTTCCATTGCCTGTGCAATTTCATTGACACTCATATCATTGAAATACTTCATCATAACGCAGGTGCGTTTTTCAACATTAAGCTCCTTGACAGCATCCATGACAACAGATTTCAATTCTTCTTTATCAATATTTTCTTCAGGTGAAAACTCAAGCTTTTCATCTGCCTGACCCTGAAGAATCCATTCTTCTTCCTCAGAAAGCAACTTAGGATTTTTCTTTTTCAAAAAATCTTTGCTCTTGTTTACAACAATCCTGTTAAACCAACCCATAAAACTCTCGGTCCTTTCAAGTGAAGAAATTTTGTTGAGGGCTGTAATGTAGCTTTCCTGAACGATGTCTTCAGCCTCTTGATTGTCACCGCAAATCTGAAGTGCCGTAAAATACGCCCTTGAACTTGTCAGTTTATACAGTTCTTCAAAAGCTTTCTTATCGCCCTTTTTTACTTTTTTTGCAAGCTCGTCAATTCTTATGCTATTATTCTTCATAACGAATCCTCCGTTTGTATTCATTGGATTTTCATAAATTAGACGAAAGTTTTTCAGGGTTGGTCTGTTACTTTTTATAATTTCTTATTTTAAATATCAATTTTAAAAAGTTTTTTAAAGAAAGATACTATAATTAACCATGTGTTCACTTCGGAATAAAGAACCTCAGTATCTTTTATAATATCTCCGTCTTTATCTCTTACCTTCTGACCGTTCTCATCAATAATCCATGCAGAAATCGCCGCACCTCCTGATGAAGTTGCAGTAACGGTACACGATTTCCCGCTTGAAGAAGGATTGATTGTGACACATTTGCTGTCAACATACCATTCTATCTTATAATTTGCAGGAAGATTTCTTGTGTATGCATAAACCTTGAGGGTTTCACCGTAATTGAGCTTCACATTGTTGAGCGGCGTGATATAGAACGAAATTTCTCCGCCTTCATCAGCAGGTGTTCTCTCTCTGAAAACAGCGGTAACGGTTACATCGTTTGCAGGCATGGTACGGGGAATTTCTTTATCCCAACCAACAAAAACATATCCGTCCTTTTCGGGAGAAACGGGTTCAGCCACAAGAGAACCGTAAAGATAACTGACTGAGCTGCCCTTTCCGTCAACATACTTTATTAAACGGTAGGTCTGTCTGTCGATAAAGATTTTGAGAACAAGATCATTTCCGACATCGGCATAATCCGTAAGAACACTGAGATTATTATTGAGTTCAAAGCCTTCGGGAATAACAGGATCAGCAGAAACAGTACCTGTCTTTTCAGCGGTGTGATAAGTTGCACTCATTTCATATGTTCCCGATGTATTCATTGTGTAGGTTTCAACTCTGTAGGTTACAGGACCCGAAGTCTCCCAGACCGGAACAAACATAAGGTCAGTTGCGGGCATTGTGTAAGGCACTTCGGGGCTCCAGCCTGCAAACACATAGCCTTGTTTTGTGGGTTCAACAGGAGGAATTATTTGCTCACCGAACTCAACATCGCATTCGATTATTTCACCGTCCATATCCCAGTATACTCTGTAACGGTTAACAGTCCATACAGCGGTGAATACAAGATTCTCTGCGGGCATTATAACAGGCACTTCGTGATCCCAGCCTGCAAAAGTGAAGCCTTCCTTTGTG
>JAFQSY010000020.1 GCA_017409265.1 Clostridia bacterium | reverse complement strand
TACTTCAACACAAAGGAGATTCTCGACAACAAGTTCGGCACACCCAACCCGTTTATGTTCGAGGTAGTCAACAAGAGAATAGGTATGGCAAGAACCGTTCAGGTAAGATGCAACGGTGTCTATTCCTACAAAATCACTGACCCGCTTCTTTTCTACACAAAGATTGCAGGCAACGTTGACGACGAATACAGAAGAGAAGAAATAGATATGCAGCTCAAGACAGAGTTTATCTCTGCGCTTCAGCCTGCATTTGCAAGGCTGACAGAACTTGAGCTTCGCCCTGCACAGATTCCGGCTCATACAAACGAACTTAAAGATGCCATGAATGCGGCACTTAAGTCTGAATGGACAGACCGCAGAGGTATCTCTGTTGAATCCATTGCGCTCAATCCCATTACCCTCACAGAAGAGGATATGAAGAAGATTACGCAGATGGAAGATGCGGCAACAATGGGCTCAAATCCGTTTATGATGGCAGGCAGAATGACGGATGCACAGGCAAATGCAATGGAAGCAGCGGCAAACAACCCCAACGGTGCAATGAACGGCTTTATGGGCTTCAATATGGCTATGGGTGCAAACGGCGGATTTAATGCAGCACAGATGTATCAGGCAGGTGTTGCGCAGCAACAGGCACAGCAGCAGGCAGCACCGACACCTTCTGCTGACGGCTGGAAATGTGCCTGCGGTGCAACGGTAAGCGGTAAATTCTGCACGGAATGCGGAGCAAAGAAGCCCGAAGCAGAGGGCTGGACCTGTGCTTGCGGAGCAGTAAACAAAGGCAAGTTCTGCCCCAACTGCGGACAGAAAAAGCCCGAGGGTGCACCGCTTTATCAGTGCGATAAGTGCGGTTGGAAACCCGAAGACCCAAAGAATCCGCCAAAGTTCTGCCCTGAGTGCGGCGACATTTTTGACGGAAATGATGTTAAATAAAAATCATATGACCGACGGTTTAACGTCGGTCATTTTTATTGCACCCTGCTATTGACGAAAATGTAAAATATTGTTATACTTATTGCTGATATTAATATAAGGAGTGATTCCTATGGCAAAGAGTATTCAGGATATTCTTGCAATTATCAAAGAAAATGACATAAAAATGGTAGACTTCAAGATGGTTGACATCAACGGTCAGTATCGCCATGTTACTATCCCCGCCGAAAACTTCTCCGAGGACACAATGAAGAGCGGTATCGGCTTTGATGCTTCAAACTACGGCTATGCTGTTGTTGAAAAGAGCGATATGGTTTTCATTCCCGACCCCGATACAGCGGTTATTGACCCATTCTGCGACATTGCTACTCTTTCAATGACAGGTAATGCAATGATTATCGACACACCTGAAAACCGACCTCTTGCACAGTACCCCAGAAACATCATCAAGGCAGCCGTCGAATATATGAAAAACAGCGGTGTTGCCGATGAAATGAAGATTCTGCCCGAGTTTGAGTTTTATCTTTTCGACGATGTTACATGGAATGTTGAAGGCAGACATATCGGTGCTACGGTAGATGCAAAGCAGTCATTCTGGAACTCCAATACCGAAGGTCACGGCGTTGTTGTTGCAAAACAGAAGAATTACCACATCGCAAAGCCTTTTGACACTTCTTATGAATGCCGCAGCGAAATGTGCATGCACATGAAGGATGCAGGTATTGACATTAACTATCATCACCCCGAGGTAGCGGCTTCCGGTCAGTATGAAATCGAACCCCAGCTTGGCGAGGTTGTTCATATGGCAGACGCTTCAATGATGATTAAATACATCATTCACAACACAGCTCTCAAATACGGCAAGTCAGCAACCTTCATGCCCAAGCCCATCTACGGCGAGGCAGGCAGCGGCATGCACGTTCATATGCTTCTTTTCAAGGACGGCGAGCCCGTATTCTCGGATGACAACGGCTATTCACACTTGAGCGAAACAGCTCATTACTTTATGGGCGGTCTTCTTAAGCACATCGGTGCTCTCTGTGCTATCACAAACCCCAGCACAAACTCCTTCAAGCGCCTTGTTCCCGGCTATGAGGCTCCCGTAACAGTCGGTTACGCAACATCAAACAGAAGCGCTGTTATCCGAATCCCCGCTTATGCAAAGAGCCCCGACAAGAGAAGATTTGAGCTTCGTAACCCCGACGCAACCTGCAACCCCTATTTCTGCTATGCAGCTATCCTTATGGCAGGTCTTGACGGCGTTAAGAACAAGATTGATCCCCATGCAAACGGTTGGGGTCCCTATGATGTTAACCTTTATCATCTTCCCGATGAAGAGAAAGCAAAGCTTCAGCAGCTTCCCACTTCTCTTGAAGCTTCTCTTGACGCTCTTGAAGCAGACCACGATTTCCTTACCGAGGGCGGAGTATTCCCCGAAGAGCTTATTGCAAACTTCATTAAGACAAAGCGTGCAGAATGCAGCCAGCTTTCAGCAATCCCCCACCCCGCAGAATTTGATAAGTATTACAATCTTTAATAAAATTAACGCACCTTCCTTGCGGAGGGTGCGTTATCAATTCGGAGTGATATATTATGAAAAATAACGTTTGCATGATTGGACACAGAGGCTTCAGTGCACGCTATCCCGATAATACTGAAATCTCTTTTATAAAAGCAGCCGAAAACGGCTCGGGCGGAGCTGAAACAGATGTCCGCATAACCAAAGATGGCATTCTTGTCACAAACCACAATGACGAGGTTGTTTTTGCTGACGGCACAGAGCTTTTGGTTGCAGAAGCAACATATGAAGAACTGACCGCAAAGCCCCTGCGCAACACAAAGTCAGATGATACCGTTTATCTGTGTACTTTTAAACGTTACCTTGAAATTATGAAGGAAAACAACATGATTTGCTTTGTTGAACTCAAGGGTGCGTTCAGCGATGAAAAGGTAAAAGAAGTTTTTGACATGGTTGCCAATGTTTATGACCTTTCAAAATGCATTATGCAGTCTTTTGATTTCAACAATCTTATCAAAGCCCGTGAAATGTTCCCCGATTTGCCGCTCATGCTTACTTACGGTTCAAACGAAACAGGATACGAGCGCTGCTTTGAATACGGCTTCTCGCTTGATGCGGAATACAGAATCATAACCAAAGAAATGATAAAGGAATTTCACAACAGAAACCTTGAAGTCGCACTTTGGACCGTCAACGATAAGGAAGCACTTGAATACTGCCTTTCACTCGGCGTTGACTATATAGAATCCGACTGTTTCGGCGGAAACATTACGGTATAAAAATCGCTCCGTCAGGCACAGCAACATAAGTTTTTCCCTTGCTTGCATAATATTCAGGCATAGCTGAAGAATTTGCCGCATCAAAAACAAAGTTTTCACCGTCAACTTTAAATGTGTAGGTGTTTTTGCCGTCATCAGTTTTCATAACAAGCTTTTCTTTGTCAAGGGTATACGTGCCATAAGGCAAATAGCTGCTTAAGGGAGAAAACATAAATTCCATTCTCTTGTCATCATAGAGTCTTATATATGCATAGGCATAAGTGTCATTGCCATCAAATCTGTATACCTTTGAATTTTCAATCATATTCTCGCCGTATGTCACATAAAAACCATGCACATCGCCTATGGCGGCATTATCCATTGCAACCGTGATGAACCATTCGCCTATCCCATCAGCACATATTTCGGGAATGTTTCTTTGAACTTCAAACGAAAGCACATGACCTTCGCTCTCTCTTCGGCTTTCTTCGGGTGCTTTCTGATGAAATCTGTAAATATCGCTCAATGAGTGCGTTATTGAGCAGCTGCTTTCGTTAACATACATTATCATCAGACTGTTTTCTTTGAAAAATTCATTGTCAAATTCCTTTGTTCTGTCAAGGAATGTTGTTCCTTTTTCCAAAGACGAAAGATTGAAATATGGAGTCATCGTAACAATAAAATCTTCCAACTCAGCCTTGCTTTTGATAAGACATCCCGTAAGAGGCTCAACGGTTTCGATATATTCAATCAATCCGTTGTTGGAGTAATGTTTAAACCGTGACCATGAATCTGATTGCTTGCTGCTGACCTCGTCACGGTAAACGGTATAGAGCGAATCGGGAACAAGCATTGATTCCCCGACGGGAAGTTCAAGCTTTTCCCAGCCTTCATTGATATCAATGACAAACTCTGCGGTTGCGGTATGACCTTCATAACCAAGCTTGAAATCCTTTGTCAGTCTGTAATATCCGTTTTCGGAAATATCCTTAACTGACAGATTGTAGCTTTCCTCCTTGCTTTTTCCTGCAAGGAGAATTTTTTGCTCCAAAGACCATGACAAATCATCTTTTGATTTGCACAGCTTCCATTCATTATTTTCAAAACGATACAGAGTAAACATGCTTCCCGTATAAAGCTCTTTATCGGAATTATTATTCCATACAAGAGTTATATACGGATTTTTTGCACCCAAATCAATCTCACCGACATAAACCTCAACTTCATCGCTTGTTGTGTATGCCTTTGTTCTGCCGAGATAATGATAGTTTCCCGAAGCGGAAGAAGCATTTTCGTTAAAATAGGCTTCGGCCTTTGCCTGACATTGCTCTGCCGCGTGATACGGATTTTTTATTACCGATTCGGCAACAGATGAAGGGAATTTATCTCTTATCGAATCAGCATAATGGCGGCCGCTTTCAGGCTCCCAATATTCAACAAGTGTATAGCCTTCGTTTTCAAGTCTGAATGTCAGCGCAAGAGGCATGCTGCACCCGCCGACAGATTCAGTCTTACCGCTTTTCATAACATATTCACCGTAAGCAGCATCAACATATGCAGTGACGGTTTGAATACTGTCGCTTTTATTGCCGGATATTTTGGTTGAAAGAATTTCGTGAAACGAACAGGCATAGGTACCCTCTGTATATTTTCCTTTGTTATGCTCCATAATCGCTGCAGTTATTACATCGTCAAGGCTTTGTTTTTTTCAACCCAAAACGTCACTTTATCTTCGTTATCATTACTTAAAAACACTGTTTTTTTCTCGCCGAAATCCAGCTTCAGGTTTTTTGTTTTTTCTTTACCTGAAAGCAAATCGTCATAAAAGCTTTTATCTGTTGACACAAGAACTTTTTCGCTGAATTTAAGTTCAACGCAGCCGCCTTGAAGGTCAACCATGGTTATTTTATAGGTTTCCGAGCCATAAAGCTTGCCTTTTTGTCCGACATTAAGAAAAAAAGACATCCCCTCCGTTTCTCCCGAAATAACTCTCAAGGCATATCCACAATCATAAAATTCATGCTTTTCAGGATTTGTAAGGAAACACACAGATGCAACTATACAAGCAATAACCGCAAGAATGATAACCCAGAATACAGGTTTCTTGTAATTCATAACATTCTTTATTCTGTTTTTGACACTTACCTCTCCGAACGCAAGCGGGCACGCCGCAATTCTTCTGCGGTTAACCGCACATTCAAGGAGTGCCGATGCGTATTCCTTGCGTGTTCCGTTATCCATTTTAGCGATAACCTTTTCATCACATGCCGCCTCTATGTCACGGCAAAGCAGCACATAAGCAGCCCAAACAAGCGGATTGAACCAATAAACAGCAAGAACAACAAATCCGAGCGGTTTTATACAATGGTCACGGCGTTTAAGATGCGCATTCTCATGGGCAATAACATAATTTCGGGTTTCTTCATCCATATTAAAAGGAATATAAATCTTCGGCTTGAAAATTCCGAGAATGAACGGCGAAACCACACTTTCGCTCTGCCATATGTTATCCTTTAGCAAAACGGCGGTTGAAACGCTCTTTTTTACTTTGATATAGCTTATTAATCCATAAAACAGAATTGCCGCAACACCGACAAGCCAGATAACGGCGGCGGCAGATGCTATTGTGTCTTTTAAATTCGCAGGAACGGTTATTCCCTCGGCGTATCTGTCACCCAAATAATCGTTGACCGGCATATCAATCACCGGAATACCTGAATTCACACGCAGTCCCGGGGTATTGCCTGAAACGGGTTCAAAAGTCTCTGTGCTCGGAATCAGGCTGAACGCACTCTCGATTGAAAAGGGAAAAACAAGTCTTAATCCCGCTATTCCCCAAAGAAGGCAGATAAATTTTTTCGGTATCTTTCTGAAAATCAGGCGGAGAAAAACAACGGCAATTATAATATAGCTTGCAGTTATGCTGATATTAAGAAGGTCAATAAAGAAATTACCCATTTCACTTACCTCCGTTTTCAATTATACGGTTTATCTCCTCAATATCTTTTTCCGAAAGCTTGCGGCTCTTTGCAAAAGCGGCAATGAATGCGGGAATTGAACCTTCAAACTTTTTTTCCATAAGTTCGTCAATCTCGGAAATCTGCGCCTCATCCTTTGAAACAAGAGATGTTACAACCGTGTTTTCATTCTTCAGCACTCCCCTGTCGGAAAGCCTTTTTATAACAGTATATGTAGTTGTTTTTGACCAGCCAAGTTTTTCCTTGCAAAGCTCCGAAAGCTCTCTGCTGCTGATAGGCTCATGCTCCCAGAGAATAAGACAGAATCTGTATTCGCTTTCAAAGATTTTTGGTGTACCCATATATAAAATCCCCCTTTTTTCGTTTCGTTCTAATGCATTAGTACAGCTATATTCTAACGTGTTAGAATGGGTTTGTCAATAGTTTTTGCCAAAATTCAAATAAATGCATAAATATTCGGGTTTTTTCGATTATGATATTGCAAAACTAAAATATATAGTGTAAAATATATTGCAAATTTATCGTAAAGAAGTGTTCAACCCATGAGTATGATTTTTGAAAGAAAGCTCCCTATTCCCCAGGATGTTAAGGCACAGTATCCCCTTTCCGACGATCTTGCAAAGCTTGTCAGCACAAGGGCAGAGGAAATTAAGGATATTTTCACAGGCAAGAGCGATAAGCTTGTGCTTGTTATCGGACCCTGCTCGGCAGATAACGAGGACAGCGTTATTGACTATATTTCACGTCTTCGCACCGTTCAGGATAAGGTGAGCGATAAAATATTCATTATTCCCAGAATCTATACCAACAAACCCAGAACAACGGGCGACGGCTACAAAGGAATGCTCCATCAGCCCAATCCCAATGAAAAGCCAGATATGTATAAAGGCATTGTAGCAATCAGAGAGCTTCACATGAGAGCACTTAAAGAAACCGGTTTTTCATGCGCAGACGAAATGCTTTATCCCGAAAATTTCAGATATTTGAGCGATATTCTTGCCTATGTTGCAATTGGCGCACGTTCGGTTGAAAACCAGCAGCACAGACTCGTTTCAAGCGGACTCGGAATACCCGTCGGAATGAAAAACCCCACCAGCGGCGATATTTCCGTTATGATGAACTCCATCACAGCCGCACAGCATAAACATACATTCATTTACAGAGGCTGGGAGGTTCATTCGGAAGGTAATCCCTGTGCACATGCAATTCTCCGCGGCTATGTTAACAAACACGGTCAGTCATTGCCCAACTATCACTATGAGGACCTTGTTCATCTTGCAGAGGTCTATGCAACCAGCGGACTTGAAAACCCCGGAGTTATCGTTGACACAAACCACGCAAATTCGGGCAAAAAGTATCTTGAGCAGATCAGAATCGCAAAAGAGGTTCTCCATAGCTGCCGCCACGATGCAGATGTTAAAAAGCTCGTCAAGGGCTTCATGATTGAAAGCTACATTGAAGACGGTGCACAGAAAATCGGCGAATGTGTTTACGGCAAGTCCATCACCGACCCCTGCCTCGGCTGGGAGAAAACAGAAAAACTCATTTACGACATCGCAGATTTACTTTAATGTATTAATCCCCTTTCGCTTCATCGCGAAAGGGGATTTTTCACATCAGACTGTTCACTTTTTCTGCAATCATTTTAAACACAGGCGCACAGCTTAAAGCACCTTCTCCGCCGTTTTCCTTAAGAATTGCAACCGCATATTTCGGTTCATCGGCAGGGAAATAACCGGCAAACCATGCATTATAAATTTCTTCTCCGCTTTCCATTTTTCCCGTCTGCGCAGTTGCTGTTTTGCCTGCAACCGAAACAAAATCGCTCTTCGCTCTGCTTCCGCTGCCGTATTCAACAACCTTTTCAAGAAAAGATTTGATTTTTATCGCAGTTGAGCGGCTGATAATCTGCTTTCTTTCTTCATAATGTCTTATTCGGGTCAGATTGCCGTTTGCATCGGTTTCTCCTTCAATAAGATACGGGCTGACATAAACTCCGCCTCTTGCAATCGTTGCCATCATTGAGCAAATCTGAACGGGAGTTGCAAGCAATGACCCCTGACCGAATGATACATTTGCAATTGCAGCCCTTGAATCAAGCTCTTCGGATGTCGGCAGATTTCCGGCAGATGATACCATTTCCGAAACAAAATCCGTTTCTTTTCCGAAGCCGAAATTTGATGCGGTATTGATAATATTCTTTGCTCCCGTTTCAATTGCAAGCGCTATAAAATACGTGTTGCAAGAATATGCAACGGCATCAGCCATATCAACCGTGCCGTGACCATCCTCTTTATGGCAATGAAATGTTACTCCGTTATGAGTAACACTACCCGTACAGGTATATTCAAATTTTTCAGTTATTCCCTTTTCAAGCGCTGATGCAGCAACAACAGGTTTAAAAACCGACCCAACACTGAACGGCAGAAAAGCTCTGTTGATAAGCGGCGATTTTTCGTCGTTAAGACTTTGTGAAATATCATTCTGATCATATATGGGGCGTGAAACGCAGGCTCTCACCGCTCCGCTTTCAATTTCTATTACAACCGCTGCCGCACAACCTGCACCCGACTCATCAAGTGCTGACTCGGTTATCTGCTGAATATCTCTGTCAAGAGTCAGCACAACTCCGTTTTTCGGAATTTCGTTACCAGAAACACTTATTTCTTCTCCAAGCATTACTCTGCCCGACGCGTTTGCGGAAAAGCGAAAGCTTACCGTTGAATTATTTTCCGAAAGAATACTGTTAAACACCTTTTCGATTCCGC
The DNA here is from genome assembly GCA_017409265.1 of Clostridia bacterium. Lineage (GTDB taxonomy): Bacteria > Bacillota > Clostridia > Oscillospirales > Acutalibacteraceae > CAG-177. Next base: position 65,662 of record JAFQSY010000020.1, on the reverse strand, counting down.
TTATTCCGTTCCCGTCATTATCAACGCTTCCGATAACGTGGCATGCGGTAAAAGCAGAGCAATAGCGCTTCGGAACCTTTGCAGTTATAATGTTTTCCGAAGGCCTTATATATGAATCAACCTTCACCGCAACGGGATTTCCTTTTGACATCCGTTTCATAACAGATTCAAATATTTCGGGCAAAACTCTGCCCTTGAGCTTTGCAAGCGCTTCATTTGTCGGCTTTGCGGCAGCATAATATTCAAACTCTCCGTTGGTAAGCGGACGCATTCTGCAATCATATACAGTTCCGCGCACTTCGGCAACATCAACCGTTTTTGAAGAATAAGAATCAGAAACACGCTTTGCGCCTGCTGATAAGCCGTAAAGCCTTACGCATACTGCCGAAAACATAAAAACCATAAGCGAAAAGAGAAAAAAAGCCCTTCTTCTCAAAAAAATCAACTCCCTGCGGATATCTTTCCACAGGGAGTTTAATTTTAATCATTATACATTGAAACGGAAAAGAACAACGTCGCCGTCCTTCATTACATATTCCTTGCCTTCACTTCTGACAAGACCTTTTTCTTTTGCGGCAGCAAGAGAACCTAGCTCAATCAAATCCTCATAAGCAATAACCTCTGCTCTGATAAATCCGCGTTCAAAATCGCTGTGAATCTTGCCTGCTGCCTGGGGTGCCTTTGTGCCGTTTGTGATAGTCCATGCCCTGACCTCGGGCTGACCTGCGGTAAGATATGAAATAAGGCCGAGAAGTGCGTAGCTCTTCTTGACAAGAAGATCAAGACCGCCCGATTCAACACCGAGCTCTTCAAGGAACATTTCTTTTTCATCCTTTTCAAGCGATGCAATCTGTGCCTCAAGCTCCGCACAGATAGGAAGAACCTCGCTGCCCTCATCCTCTGCAATTGCGCAGACCTTTTTATAGTGGGCATTGTTATCAAGTCCGCCCGCAAAGTCGCTCTCACTCATATTACAGGCATAGATAACGGGCTTTGCAGTAAGAAGTGCAATCTCTGCAAGCCATGCCTTTTCGTTTTCATCGCATTCAAGATTTCTTGCAGGAATATTATCTTCAAGAGCCTGCTGCAGCTTCTTAAGAAATTCAAGCTCTGACGCAAGGGTTTTATCGCCCTTCATCGCCTTTGTCACTCTGTCTATTCTGCGCTCAACCATTTCGATATCTGAAAGAATAAGCTCAAGATTTATCGTTTCAATATCTCTTTCCGGGTCGATTGTTGCATCAACGTGAACAATATCGTCATCCTCAAAGCAACGGACAACATGAATAACCGCATCAACCTCACGGATGTGTGAAAGGAATTTGTTGCCGAGTCCCTCACCTCTTGAAGCACCTCTTACAAGACCTGCAATATCAACAAATTCAATAAATGCAGGGGTAATTTTAACGGGATTATAAAGCTCTGCGAGCTTATCAAGTCTTTCATCGGGAACAGAAACAACGCCGACGTTGGGTTCGATTGTGCAGAAAGCGTAGTTTGCAGACTGTGCACCTGCGTTGGTTATTGCATTAAAAAGTGTGCTCTTGCCGACATTGGGAAGTCCGACTATGCCGAGTTTCATATATCTTATTCTCCTTCAGATTCTCAATTTATTTTATGATTATAGCACACAACCAACATTTTCACAAGGGAATAAATAAATTTTCTTAAATATTACTTATCAGACAGTTCGATACAGAAAACATCTTTAAACACAAAAAGACCGTGCTCTTGCACGGTCCGATTATGTTTATGTTATTTAATATTCAATTTTTCTTTGCTCACAGCCACTGTTACCGACTTTCAAACATTCAATATGTTTCAATTGCGGTTTAAAGGGCTCTTTGCAGATTTGAAATATTAATCTGATTTCACCATTAAATTCCGCGGTTATTATCTGTCGGATTCAGCAGCTGCGAGCTGATGTTCTGCACTGTACATCGGGTATCGCCGCCTTTCTTTTATTCACTTGATTCTGATGACCTCTATCCTATGATCTATGGTCAAAGGATTCTCGCAGGGAACATATTCAATCTCTTTGTTTTTATTTATCCCTGTTCCTTTCCTCGCCTATAATATAGCATACATTTTAGGAGTTGTCAATAGTTTTTTTATAAAAAGTTGATAGATTTTATTTAATTTGCACCTATCATTAAGAACACATCAAATTCGTTCAAATGTAGGATTTTCTATTGACTAAAACTCCGTTTGGAGTTAAAATATAAACGGATTGAAACGAAAGGAACAGAATTAATCATGAATAACGAAGAATACACTCCCGACATAGTCAGCATCGTTGACGAGGACGGCAAGGAACACATTTTTGAAGAGCTTGACAGAATCGAAACAGACAGCGGCAGATACGTTGCTCTTCTTCCCCTTCCCGAAACTCCCGATAAAATAACAGAAGAAGATAATGAACTCATCATTCTCAAGGTTGAGGAAGAAAACGGAGAAACCTATCTCTGCCCCATCGAGGATGATGCTGAATTCAATGAAGTCGGTCAGGCATTTGAAGAAAGACTTTCGGAAATGTTTGACTTTGAAGAAGAATAATACACTTTGCAAAGCAAAAAATATATACACCCTGCCTTGTGCGATTTATTTGCAGTCTATATGTAACCCAACACACATTAATAGGGAGCCTTGCTCCGGTGGCGGATTGCAGACCTCCCGGTCAGATTCAAGTCTGATTGGACGAAGGGAGCGTGAAAGCATCGGGCGGCACCCACCTGCTATAAGAGCAGGTTACAATCGGCTGCATACGGCTTGGCGGGGGTTTATTATGCATTTTCCGGAGGAATAATAAAGTTGCAAAAGCTTTTTAACGCAGATTTACTTGATATTGTACCGATCGAACGCGGTTTCGTTTACGCCTGCAAGGAAACTCTTCCCGAGGGCAACGAGGCTGTTGCTTTTTACAGCTATAATCAGGAAATTGATATTTTTGAAAAAATCCCCGTTTTGTCTTACATAAATTCAAAATTCGGCGAAAACGGTGTAAACATTGCAAGGTCGCTCGGCGATTTTGTAACTTGCGACTTGGTCAATCTCACAAACAGTACAAAAGCTGTTGCCTATGATGACGGAACTTTTAAAATTCTCGGCAGTATCGGCGAAACCGTTTCGCAGACAAAGGTTGAATATCTTGACAACCCCGCATGTTCGCCCGTCGTCAACGGGCAGGATCTTTGGTTTGTTGTTCCCGATTCAAATGCAATTATAAACTATTCCGTAAAGCATAACAGAATTGAATTTCGAATCGGAAGTCCGAAAGAAAAAGCATTCTGCCACCCAACCGATCTTTCGATTTACGATAATAAGCTCTTTATCTGCAATGCATATTCATATAAGATAAGAACCATCAGCCTTGATAACTACACGGTTGCCGATTATTGCATTTTCAATGAACCTGTTCTGAAATATTTCAGAGTCAAGGATATAGAATATACGGTTATGCAATCGGGAGTTTACAGTTTATAAAAAAACAGCAGAAATTTTTTCTGCTGTTTTTTACTGTTACACATTGCAACAAAAAACGCAGCAAATAATATTGATTTTTGTTTATTTTTATGTTATTTTATTAATATTATATCAGTTGGAGGAGAAACACAATGAAAACAGCACTCGAGTACAGCACCGGCTTTGATGTAAAAAAGCTCGGAAAATATGCCGTAAAAAACATCACGAGAATCTGCAACGAAATCGGTCCCAGAAAACCCGGTTCTCCGGAAGAACTCAAAGCACAGAAGCTTATGGCAAAAGACCTTGAAAAATATTGCGATGAAGTCAACATTGAAGAATTCAAGGTTCACCGTCAGGCATTCATGGGCTTTATTCCCTTTACCGTTGCTTGCGCAATAGCAAGCGTGTTTACATACGCTTTTGCAAATCCTGTTATTGCACTTATTCTTGTTATTCTAGGCTTCATTCCTCTTCTTCTTGAATTTGTTATGTATAAACAATTCATCGATCCGCTTTTCAAGGCACATCCAAGCCACAATGTTATCGCCAAAAGAGCACCCAAAGGTGAAACAAAAAAGCGTTTTATCATCGTTGGTCACGCAGACAGCCAGTTCGAGTGGACTCTCAACTATCTTCTCGGCGGCGTCGGAATGAAGTGCGTGCTTATTCCCGCTGTTGTCGGTCTTGTTGCAGACCTTATCATTGCAATTATCGGCATTATCTGTGCAGGCACAGACGGAGCCCTCAATGCGGCAGAGCCCAGATGGCTCATGATTCTCGGCTTTGTTATCGGCTGCATTTTCATTCCGTTCCAGCTCGCATTCCTTCTTTTCCAGAATCCGTTCAAGAGCGTACCCGGTGCAAACGATAATCTCACCGGTTGCTACGTTGCGATGGCAGTTGCAAAAGCTATGGCAGAGACAGACACAAGACTCGAAAACACAGAGCTTGTCGTTATCTGTTCAGGTTCGGAGGAATCCGGTCTTAGGGGCGCAAAGGCTTATGTCAACGCACACGAAAAAGAGCTCAAGGATATCGAAACCTGCGTTATCGGTGCAGACACCTTCCGTGACCTTGATACAATGGCAGTTTATGACAGAGACCTGAGCGGTACACTCAAACACCATTGGGGCGCAAAGCACCTTGTTCAGAATGCAGGTAAAAATTGCGGATACGACCTTAAATTTGAATCAATCTATATCGGTGCATGCGACGCTGCAGCATTCACACAGAAGGGTATTCCAGCAACAGGTTTTGCCGCTATGGATCCCACTCCTCCCCGTTACTATCACACAAGACTTGACGATGCAAGCTGTCTTGTTCCCGAAGCAATTGAAGCAGGTATCGAAATTATGCTTGAAGCTGCTTGCATCTATGACAAGGAAGGTCTTCCCACAGAATAAAATTTTGAGCCGGATTAATTCCGGCTCTTTTTGACACAATAACAATCAAATTGTAGGGAGAGAATAAAATGGCAAAATATGAAGCTGAACTCAAGGGCGATTTTAACGAGATTCTCGAAGCAATAGACGATGCCGTAATGAAACGCAGTTCGTCGGCATCGCTTGAAGATAAGAGCGATTTCATCGCAGGCGATACCGCGTGCAGCGTTCGTGTTTATGAGCGTTTCAGCTATTCGGGCGGAAACAGAGTCAGCATGAATATCACCCTGCTGAAAGCCAAGGACAGAATTTTTGTTACGGTCATAACATCAGGCGGAAGCCAGGCAATGTTTTTCAAGATCAACACTTTGGGAGAAAGTTCTTTTCTGGATACAGTAACATCCGAGCTTAACAAATACAGAATTTAGTTTTGTTTAGATATTATTGCTTTTTAACAAACGATTTGTTATTATATTTTAAGTTAAATTATAAATAAGGAGGGTATTTATGCACACTATAAAACCACAGATACTCAAAGACGATATGTTCAAGCAGCTGAAAAACTACTGCATCCTTTACAAAAAGGATATCGGTGTTTGGGAATATACAAGAGGAATGTTCCTCGGCGACAGATATGAGATGGAGGACTTCAAAGGCGAAATCAAAAGCGGTGATATCTGGTATGCCGCATACGATTCGGCTCATTTTTTCAAGGCAAGCGTAACTGTTCCCGAAGAAATGGACGGTCTTGAAATCAGAGCAAAATTCGCAGTCGGCGGCGAGGCGCTCGTCAAATGCAACGGCAGTTATGTTTCAGGCTGTGCATCAAGAGAAAGCATCCCCGACAGAACAGAGGTTGCTCTTGGCATTCATAAGGCAGGCGAAACTCTCAATTTTGAAATCGAAGCAGCTGTTGACTCAATGTGTTTCTGCGACGATGCGATGGACGGCGCAAAATTCAGCGAATGCCGTTTCGGCGAAACCTGCATTTTTGTTGCGGACAAAGAATGCGAGGGCTATTATCTCGATTTAGAGGTCGCATTCCAGGCTCTTGATTACATAAAAGACGAACACATCAACGCAAAGGTTTATGCCGCTGTTGATGACAGCATGCACATGGTCGACTATGACTTTGACGAAGCAAGGGTCAGAAAATCAATTGCTGAAGCAAGAAAATATTATCTTTCAAAAATCGCTTCAATTGACTGGTCGGCACAAAGCAAGGTTATTCTCACAGGTCACAGCCACATTGACGTAGCATGGCTCTGGAGAATACAAGAAAGCATAAGAAAGAGCGCAAGAACATTCATGAACGTTACATCTCTCATGGATGTTTATCCCGAAATGACCTTCGGCCAGAGTCAGGCTGTGCTCTATCAGATGATGAAGGACCATTATCCCGAAATCTACGAAAAAATTAAAGAAAAGGTTGTAGCGGGTCAATGGGATATCTGCGGAAACGTTTGGGTTGAAGCTGATACAAACCTTGCCTCGGGTGAAGCTCTTATCCGTCAGGTGCTTTACGGTACCGAATTTTTTAAAAAAGAATTCGGTAAGGTATCCAAAACATATTGGTTGCCAGACTGCTTCGGCTTCACATGGGCTCTCCCCCAGATTATCAACGGCTGCGGCATGACCAATTTCATCACATCAAAGCTTTCGTATAACGATACAACAAAATTCCCTTACAGCATGTTCATGTGGCAGGGCAACAACGGCGACAGGGTTTATGCTCATCTGATGCGTCCTGCATATAACTGCCACTATAATGTTGAAGAAATCATGACAGTTGACAAAGAGTGCAACAACAAAAACGAGCTTAACACCGCCATGAGCATGTACGGCTACGGTGACGGTGGCGGCGGTCCGACAAGAGCTATGCTCGAAAGAGGCAGACGCCTTCAGAATTTCCCCGGTCTTCCCAAAACAGAAATCGGGCATGTTGATGATTTCTTTGAAACCTTCAGAGGTCACGAAGACGAGCTTCCCGTATGGAACGGCGAAATGTTCTACGAAAACCACAGAGGAACCTTCACAAGCCAGGCATTCGTTAAAAAGAACAACCGCAAGGGTGAATATCTTTTCACAAGAGGCGAAATGCTTTCTGTTTTTGCGGAAAAGCTTTTAGGCAAGGAATATCCGAAGGATGAACTTGAAAAGGGCTGGAGAATCCTTATGACAAACCAGTTCCATGACATTCTTCCCGGTTCATCAATTCATGAGGTGTTCGAGGATTGCCGCAGAGATTATGCCGTAATGAACAAAATCGGAGAGGATATTTATAACGGTGCTCTCAAGGCTCTTTCGGGTGCGGTTACAGCCGATAAAAACAGCATCACGGTATGGAATCTCACAAACGCAAGAAGCTATGAGCCGATTGAGGTTGAGGGCGTTCCCGAAGGAATGTATGCCGCAACCGCTGATGGTCTTTCACTCCCCTGCGCATTTATTGACGGCAAATTCATGTTTCTGCCCGATGAGCTTGAACCCATGAGTTGCAAAACCTTTGTTCTCAAAGAAGGAGAATGCATATATTCTCCCGTTGAGGCAGAAACAAATCTGCTTGAAAATGCGGTTCTCCGTGTTGAACTTGACGAAAACGGAATAATTACAAGCATTTATGATAAGCTTAACGAACGTGAAAGCCTTGACGGCAGAGGCAACATTCTCACAATTTCTCTCGATAAATGCATTCATGAAACCGCATGGAATCTTGAACTCAACTATCAGAAGAAAATGTGGGAACTCAAAGCCGATAAGATTGAGGTTGTTGAATGCAATGCAGTAAGAGGCGTTATCCGTGCAACCTATACTTTTAACAAATCAACAATCACACAGGATGTTATTCTTTACCAGAACGGTGAAAGTGTCGTTTTTGATACAACCGTTGACTGGCACGAAAGCGACAAGGTTCTCAAAGCCGGCTTTGATGTTTCCGTTATTGATACCGATGCAACCTATGACATCGCTCACGGTGCAACAAAAAGACCCACCCATTGGAACACGCTCTATGACCTCACAAGATTTGAGGTTGCCGCTCACAAATGGGCTGACCTTTCGGAAGGCGGCTATGGCTGCAGCATCATCAACGACTGCAAATACGGCTATGATATTCACAACAGCCATATGAGAATAACTCTTATGCGTGCTCCCACCTGCCCTGACAGAACAGGCGACCACGGCATCAACACCTTTAAATATGCCTTCCATCCCCATCAGGACGACTGGAGATACGATACCGTTCAGCAGGCAATTGCTTTTAACGTTCCTCCCGTTGCAGTTTATAATGCAGAAAAGGTTGACGGAATAATTGATTCCGAAGTCTGCTTCGTTTCCTCTCTTGAAGATAACGCTGCAATTGATTGCTTCAAGAAAGCACAGGACGGCAGAGGATATATCATCCGTGTTGTTGAAGAAGAGCAAAGAAGAGGACTCCGTTCAATCAAGCTCGGCTTTGACATTGAAAAGGTTTATGAATGCAACATGATTGAAGAGGACAAGGAAGAAATCCCCTGCGAAAACAACAGCTTTGAATTTATGCTCAAGCCCTTTGAGGTTAAAACATTCAGAATTGTTTAAATCCATCAAAAAACTCCCTGCGGTTTGTTTCCGCAGGGAGTTTTTCTATGCTGTTTACAGTTTGAAAATCTCGTCTTCGTTTGCAATCTTTATTCCTGCGCCTGCAAGTGCGGCGGCGGCTATCTTATTATCGTCAACACGGACAACAAGATACACAATGTTATCAACCGTTGCAAGCTCATAGATATATTCAATGGAAATATCTGCATCACGGAGTGCCTCGGCAATTATTGCGAGAGCTCCGGCATCATCCTTAACTGCCGCAACAAGAACATCCGTAATTGTTGTGAGATATCCTGCTTCTTTGAGAACAGAATTAACATTATCGACATCTTCACAAATAAGACGAAGAATGCCGAAATCCTGTGTATCTGCAATTGAAAGCGCTCTGATATAGATATCATTATCCGCAAGAAGACGTGAAACCTTTGCAAGTCTGCCTTTTTTATTCTGAATAAATACGGAAATCTGTTTTACTGCCATGGAAATTCTCCTTTCATATTAATCGTGAAGCTTTCTCTTATCGATAACTCTTACTGCCTTGCCTTCACTTCTTGTGATGGTCTTGGGAGCAACAAGATGAACCTTCGGGTTGATACCAAGCATAATCTTGATTGCGTTTGCAAGCGATTTTTCTCTTGCAGAAATCTCTTTAACTGTATCGGAGAACTGCTCGGGAGTAAGTTCAACATAAACGTCAAGAGTATCTGTGTTGCGCTCTCTGTCAACTTCGATAAGATAGTTAGAAGTATATCCCTCTTTAATAAGAACAGTTTCAATCTGTGAGGGGAATACATTAACACCACGGATAATAAGCATATCGTCACTTCTGCCCATAGGCTTTGTCATCTTAATAAATGTACGTCCGCAGGAGCACTTCTTTCTTGAAAGAACGCAGATGTCTCTTGTGCGGTATCTCAAAAGAGGGAATGCTTCCTTATCAAGGCTTGTGAAAACAAGCTCGCCCTTTGAGCCTTCGGGAAGAACCTCACCTGTTTCGGGATCGATAATTTCAGCAAGGAAGTGGTCTTCATTAATGTGCATACCTGTCTGCTCTTCGCACTCAAAGGATACGCCCGGTCCGCTTGTTTCTGTAAGACCATAGATATCATAAGCCTTGATGCCAAGTGACTTTTCAATATCGCGGCGCATTTCTTCAGTCCAGGGCTCTGCACCGAAGATACCTGCCTTAAGGTCGATATCGTCGGGAGTAAGACCCATTTCCTTAAGTGTTTCGCCGATATAAGCTGCATATGAGGGTGTGCAGCAAATAATTGTTGAGTGAAGATCCTGCATGAACTGAATCTGACGCTCTGTGTTACCCGATGACATGGGAAGAGTCAGACAGCCAACCTTATGTGAGCCGCCGTTAAGACCGGGACCACCTGTGAAGAGTCCGTAGCCGTAAGCAACCTGGCAAACGTCACCGTTTGTGCCGCCTGCAGCAACAATAGCACGTGCACAGCAATCCTCCCAAAGGTCAACATCCTTCTGAGTATAGAAAGCAACTACACGACGGCCTGTTGTACCGCTGGTGGACTGAATTCTGACGCAGTTTTTAAGGTCAGTACCGAGAAGTCCGTAAGGATAAGCATCTCTGAGGTCTGCTTTGGTAAGAAACGGAAGCTTATGTAAATCGTCAATGGACTTGATATCGTCAGGTGTAACACCCTTTTCATCCATCATATCTCGGTAATACTTAACGTTTTCATAAACATGCTTTACCTGTTTTACGAGTTTTTCACTCTGGAGTGCCTTCAATTCTTCAACCGATGCGGTTTCGATTTCAGGCTGATAATACTTGCTCATTGGTAACACTTCCTTTTACATTTTTAGATGTTATATCCCATTTCAAATGCCTTGAGATTGAGTTCAAGGAATTTGGGAGGAACGCTCGCTTTAAGAGCGTCAATCCACTTTTCTTTTGAAACAACTGCCATATTCTTTGCCATTGCACCGATAAGAACAACATTGACAGCCTTCGATGTACCCGCTTCAACAGCCATGGGCAGAGCATCAATTTCTTCAACATCTGCACCTGCCGCCTTGAGAGCATTAATAATTCCCTCAGGATATTCGGCTGCGCCCATAACAACAGGCATGGGGTCAATCTGCTGAGTATTAACGATAATTTTTCCGTCAGGCTTAAGATATTCAATCCATCTTGCCGCCTCAAGCTGCTCGAATGCAAGGATAATATCCGCTTCACCTTTTTCAATTATGGGAGAAGCAACGTTTTCGCCGTAACGGACATAGGTAACAACCGAGCCGCCTCTTTGGCTCATGCCATGAACCTCTGAAACCTTAACGTCATATCCGCAGTCGAGAAGAGCTGAGCCGAGAATACGGCTTGCGAGCAGAGTACCCTGACCGCCGACGCCGACAATCATAATTGATTTATTCATATTTCATTCTCCTCCCCTTTTATTCTTCAATAGCATCAAACTTGCAAAGCTGGCTGCAAACTTTACAGCCGAGGCACTGTGTGAAGTCGATATGTGCCTTGCCGTCCTTCATGCTGATGGCAGGACAACCTATCTTCATACACATTTTGCAGGATTTGCATTTTTCGGGATTAACCTTAAGGGGCGGATTATGCTTAACCGTTTTAAGAAGAGCGCAGGGTCTTCTTGAAATAACAACAGCAGGGCCGTCTGTTTCAAGAGCCTTTTTAATACCTTCCTTTGTTTCGGAAAGATTATAGGGATCAACAACAATAACGGTTTCAATACCGACAGCATTTGCAAGCTTTTCAAGGCTGACTGCGTTTGCAGGCTCGCCCTTGATATTCTTACCAGTTGTGGGATTCTGCTGATGTCCTGTCATGCCTGTTATTGAGTTATCAAGAATGATAACAACCGAATCGGTTGCATTATATGCTATATTAATAAGTCCCGTTACACCCGAATGAATGAATGTTGAATCACCTATAACGGCAACGCTCTTCTTTGCATTTTCGGGGTTTGCCGCATTTCTGCCGTGAAGAGCAGAAACCGAAGCACCCATGCAAAGAACGGTATCAATCATTCCGAGAGGCTGTGCAGAGCCGAGAGTGTAGCAGCCGATATCGCCGCTGACAGTCACATTAAGCTGCTTGAGAGCATAGAAAAGTCCTCTGTGGGGGCAACCTGCGCAAAGCACGGGAGGTCTGGGAACAATATTCACATCTGTCTTGAGGCTTTCGCTCTCCTTGCCGAGAATGACCTTTGAAATAAGGCTCTGTGAATATTCTCCCTGAAGTGTAAAGGCTTCTTTACCGATAACCTCAATACCGTTTTTACGGCAATGGGTTTCAATATAATCGTCAAGCTCTTCAAGCACATAAATCTTTTCGCATTGCGCTGCAAAATCCTTTATGAGCTGAACAGGCAACGGATAAACACAGCCGAGCTTGAGATATGATGCATTTTCACCGAGAGCCTCTTTTGCATACTGATAGCAGATGCCCGAGGTGATAACGCCGATTTTTTTGCTGTTATATTCAACCTTGTTGAGTCCGTTTTCAACAGCCTCTTTTTCGCAATATGCGGTCTGGTCAAGGATTCTCTGCTCAACAACAACATGCTTGACCTTTGCATTTGCAGGAACCATAACATACTTCTGAGGATTTTTTGTATATTCCTTAAGTCCGCTATCAACTCTTTCGGAGACAGGAGCCGTGCTTCTTGAGTGCGCAACTCTTGTTGTGAGTCTGATGATAACGGGAGTATCGAATTTCTCCGAAAGGTCGAATGCTCTCTTGGTAAAGTCAAGGCATTCTGCAGAATCCGAGGGCTCGAGCATCATTGTTTTTGAACCCATTGCATAGTGCCTTGAATCCTGTTCATTCTGTGATGAATGCATTCCGGGGTCATCAGCAACAAGGATAACCATACCTGCATTCACACCTGTATAAGATGCAGTGAAAAGCGGGTCAGCCGCAACGTTAAGACCGACATGCTTCATTGCACAGAATGAGCGGGCACCTGCAACACTTGCTCCGAAAGCAACCTCGCAGGCAACCTTTTCGTTGGGTGCCCATTCAGAAAAAATTTCATCATATGTTGCCGCAAACTCCGTGACTTCCGTACTCGGAGTTCCGGGATAGCTTGAAACTACACGGCAGCCTGCCTCATACAGACCTCTTGCAACCGCTTCGTTACCTAAAAAAAGTTTCAACTGGATTTCCTCCTATAAAGTATAACACAAAGTTATATAAACATTGTTCTAATATAGATTATAATATCTTAAAAGGCAAATTACAATAGAAAATTAGCATAAAAGATACATGAACAAACAATTATTTTTTATTTATCAAGCTTCATTTCAACCTGAGAAGCAACCAAGCTTTCACCGCAGTAAATTTTGCGAAGCTTCGGCTTTTCGATTTTACCGGTCGGGTTTCTGGGTACTTCGGCAAAAATCAGCTTGTGAGGACGCTTATATCTCGGAAGGTCACGGCAAAAATCGTTGATATCATCCTCATCTGCCTTACAGCCCTCTTTGAGTTCAATAATTGCTGCCGCAATTTCTCCGAGTCTTGCATCGGGAAGTCCAATGACTGCAACATCCTTGATTGCATCGTGCTTACGCAGGAAATCCTCAATCTGAACGGGATAGAGATTTTCACCGCCGGAAATGATAACATCCTTTTTACGGTCAACAAGATAAATGAAGCCGTCTTCATCCTCCTGCGCCATATCGCCCGTAAATAGCCAATCACCGTGAAGAACCTCGTTGGTTGCTTTTTCGTCGTTGAAATAGCAAAGCATTACACCGGGACCCTTAACCGCAAGCTCACCGACATCGCCCTTTGCAACCTCTTCGCCGTTTTCATCAACAATCTTTGTTTCCCAGCCATAGCCTGCCTTGCCGATTGCTCCGACCTTATGAACATTCTCAACTCCGAGATGAACGCAGCCGGGACCGATTGATTCACTCAATCCGTAGTTTGTATCATACTGATGATTCGGGAATTTTTCAAGCCATCTTTTGATAAGACTGGGAGGAACAGGCTGTGCACCGATATGCATAAGTCTCCATTGAGAAAGATTATAACGCTCGGTTTCTATATCGCCTCTGTCAATTGCATCAAGGATATCCTGCGCCCAGGGAACAAGAAGCCAGACAATTGTGCATTTTTCTTCCGAAACAGCTTTTATAATCCATTCGGGCTTTGCGCCTTTGAGAAGAACGGTTTTTCCGCCGACAAGAAGTGAACCGAACCAGTGCATTTTTGCACCCGTATGATAAAGAGGCGGAATACAAAGAAAAACATCGTCTTTTGACTGCGAGTGGTGATTCTGTTCAACCCTGCAGGAATGAACAAGTGCCTTGTGTGCATGAAGAATTGCCTTGGGGAATCCTGTTGTTCCCGAAGAGAAATAAATCGCGGCATATTCATTATCGGTAACCGCAACATCAGGCTTTTTGGATGTGCAATATGTAACAAGCTTATTATAGCTCTCTGCAAATGTGGGACAATCGCCGCCGAGATAAAACTTAAGTCTTACATCGGGAATGCGGTCGCTTATCTGCTCCATACGTCCTGTAAACTCGGGGCCGAAAACAATTGCATCACTTTCGGAAAGCTTGAGGCAGTATTTGATTTCATCTGCCGTGTAACGGTAATTGAGAGGCACAACGAGTGCACCCGTTTTAAGAATGCCGAAATAAATCGGTAAATATTCTATGCAGTTCATAAGAAGGATTGCGACTCTGTCTCCCTTCTTTATTCCGCGTGAAAGAAGAAGATTTGCAAAACGGTTTGCTCTTTTATCGAATTCTTCCCATGTAATTTCGCTTCTTCCGTCACCGTTTGCGCCCTGCTCAATAAGCGAATATTCGCGCCATGTGACACGGCTTTTACCCTGAAGCTCAGGGTTAATTTCAACAAGAGCTGTATCATTTGAATAAAGCTTTGCATTTTGTTCAAGAAATTCTGTAATAGGCATTTTTATCATTCCTTAAATGTTTTTGATAATTAATTTGATATATGAAAACACAATTCAGAGTGGCGAAGCAAAAAGCTGCGTCACTCTGTTATTAACTATATTATTTTACTGTTTCAACATGAACATCGCCACTATAGAAGAATTCGGTTTCCTTTTCGTTTGTTGACTTTGTAACTGCACTTACAATAAAGCAAAGTGCAATCGAAGCAAGCATTGCGACACAAGCGAAAACAGGACCTTTGCCTGCAAGCCACACCACTGTTTCGTTCGCAGTAAAGCTTGTAAGAAGTTTTGCAGCTGCGGGAATAACTGCAACGTCAAATCCTCCGAGAATACCTGCCCATGCACCCTTCGTATTCATCTTTTTCCAGTAAAGAGCAACAACATAAGGCGCAAGGAATGAGCCGGAGATTATGCCCCATGAATAACTCATCATGTCAAGAATTGCAGTGTCTGTGTTTGCTATTATATAAGAACATATAACAAATATAACACATAAGCCCTTAATAATCAATGATGTTTTTTCGTTGCTCAAATCTTTTTTGAAATGCTTGATGAAATCAATTGTGAGAGTTGAGCTTGCGGTAAGAGTAACCGAACAAAGAGTAGAAACCGAAGCCGCAATAAGAAGAACAAGAACGATTCCGAGAAGCACCGAAGGAAGGTTCGATTCCTTAAGCATATTTGGAACTATGTAGTCCTGTACAATATAACCTTCCGCAGATGGGTCGTTAAGCTGTGCAAAAGAAAAATATCTGTAGCAAAGTGAACCGATAAAATATCCGCCACCTGCAACAAGGAATGCAAAGAAAGTCGAAATTGTTATACCCTTTTTAGCCTGCTTGTCATCTTTGATGCCGAAGTACTTCTGGACCATCTGAGGAAGTCCCCACGTTCCGAAGCTGGTCATAAGAACTGTTGCCCAAAGAGAAATCCATTGAGATGCATTAAGCTTGGGAAGTCCGTTTGTTGCAGATGGCTGAATATCTGCTGCCTTTGCATATTCGACAAGTCCGCTGATACCGCCGACTGCATCACAGCGAACAACACAAATTATAAGAAGAGCAACACCGAACATCATTACGATACCCTGCATAAAATCTGCCCTTGCCTGAACAAGATATCCGCCAAAAACAAGAAGAAACGCCGCAACAACAGCGATAATAATCATGCAAATATCAACGTTAATTCCCAAAAGAACCTCTGCAACCGATGCAAGTCCTTTATAAACCGATGCAGAATACGGAATAAGAAAAACAAAAATTATCACGCATGCGAAAAGACGCATTGCTTCGCTTGAATAACGTTTTTCAAGATATTGAGGCATTGTTTTAAGCTTAAGACGGTAAGAAACATCTCTTGTTCTTCTCGCAAGAACCTTCCATGCAAGCCATGAGCCGAAAACCGCGTTGCCGAGACCTGCAAGGATGCCCCAAAGTGCATATGACTTGCCCGTTCCGCCTGCGTAACCGACAAACATAACCGCCGAAAAATATGCCGTACCGTAAGAAAGTGCCGAAAGCCATGCGCCTGCATTTCTGCCACCGACTGTAAGGTCAGCAATGCTCTTGGCTTTTTTACCCTGTGTTATACCGATAACAGCCATAAGAACAACATAAACGGTTATCGTTATCCAAATCGGAAGTTTATCCATTGTACTTTACCCCTTTTGTTTTTTAAAGCTTTAAAGCTTTTATGCGCTAAAGCGCATTGCCATAATACACCTTTTTTAAAAATTTGTCAATACCTGTTGAAAAATAAATCAAAAAAATTAAAATCCGCAAACCGTATCCGAAAGAACGGTTTGCGGACATAAGGCAAAATCAGATAAGTCCCTGTGCCATCATAGCATCTGCAACTTTGATGAAGCCGGCAATGTTAGCACCTGCAACAAGGTCATAGCCGAGGCCATACTGTTCTGCCGCAAAAGCGGAATTATCATGTATATCTTTCATAATCTGCTTAAGCTTTGTATCAACTTCTTCTGCAGTCCAGCTGTATCTCATTGAGTTCTGGCTCATTTCAAGTGCGGAAACTGCAACGCCGCCTGCGTTAACTGCCTTTGAAGGAGCAACCGCCTTACAATTTGCTTTAAGATAAGCCAGCGCATCGTTGGTTGTGGGCATATTGGCAACTTCGATATAGTAAGGAACACCGTTTGCGACAAGCTTTTCAGCCTGCTCCATATTGATTTCGTTCTGGGTTGCGCAAGGCATTGCAACATCAACCTTAACACCCCAGGGCTTCTCGCCGGGGAAGAACTGTGCACCAAACTTGTCTGCGTAATCCTGAACCTTGTCTCTGCCCGATGCACGCATTTCAAGCATATAATCAATTTTTTCGAGAGTGTTGATGCCGTCCTCGTCATAAACATATCCGTCGGGACCCGAAATTGTAACAACCTTGCCGCCAAGCTCTGTAATTTTCTTTACTGCACCCCATGCAACATTGCCGAAACCTGAAATTGCAAAGGTCTTGCCCTTGATTTCTTCCTCAAAATGCTTAAGCATTTCAACTGCATAATATGTTGCACCGAAACCGGTTGCTTCAGGTCTGATAAGCGAACCGCCGTAAGGAATACCCTTGCCTGTAAGAACTCCGTTTTCAAAAGCGCCTTTAATACGTCTGTACTGACCGTAAAGATAACCGATTTCTCTGCCGCCTACACCGATATCGCCTGCAGGAACGTCAACATCCGGACCAATGTGTCTGTAAAGCTCTGTCATAAAAGCCTGGCAGAAACGGAGAATTTCAGCATCGCTCTTACCTCTGGGGTCAAAATCGGAGCCGCCCTTTGCGCCGCCGATGGGGAGACCTGTGAGGCTGTTTTTGAAGGTCTGCTCGAATCCGAGGAACTTCATGATACCGATATATACTGAAGGATGGAAACGCAGACCGCCCTTGTAAGGACCGATTGCGCCGTTGAACTGAACTCTGTATCCCGTGTTAACATTAACCTTTCCGTTATCATCAACCCAGGTAACTCTGAATGTAATCTGTCTTTCGGGTTCAGCCATTCTTTCAAGCAAAGCATTTGCTTCATATTCGGGATGCTGTTCGATAACGGGAGCGATTGATTCAAAAACCTCTGTCACGGTCTGAACAAATTCAGGCTCTCTCGCATACTTTTTTGCCACCTGATCGATGACTCTTTCTACATAACTCAAAAGTAACACTCCTTCTATAAATTGCCGAAGCAATTACAGCATAAAATTTTACTGCTTTAATTACAGAATAAAACTGCCTGCATATCATTCTATACCGAACGCATTCAAAATGCAACAAAAATTATTGCAACTTTCATTATTTTGTAAGATTTCATAAAAACAGTCCTCAAAACATTTCCATTTTGCAACGATTGACAATAAAACTTTCAGGAAATCCTGCATTTTTATTCATCAAACCGCAAAAACAAACGTTAAAATTTATTTTCTCTTTACACTTGATTTGAAACGAAGTGTGATATATAATAAGTAATAGTTATGCAGTTTCCCGTCAGTTTTTGTCGGGATGAAAGGGTGTTTTTGAATTGAAGAGAACAGGTTTTGACAACGCGGCATATATCAGCCGTCAGTCTGAACAAATCAGAAAGCGAATCAACGAATTCGGCGGTAAGCTTTATCTTGAATTCGGCGGCAAGCTTTTTGACGATTTTCACGCTTCACGCGTTCTTCCCGGCTTTGCTCCTGACAGCAAGCTTCAGATGCTCAAAAGCATTGCTGAGAATGTTGAGGTTGTTATCGTTATCAGTTCGGGCGACATTGAAAGCAACAAAATGCGCCGCGACCTCGGAATTACCTATGATGCTGATGTTTTAAGACTCATTGATGCTTACAGAGCTTCCGGTCTTTATGTCGGCAGTGTTGTTCTCTCTCAATTCAAAGGTCAGCCTGCTGCACAGGCATTCAAAGAAAAGCTTGAACAGCTCGGAATAAAAGTTTTTATCCACTATCCCATCGAAGGATATCCTTATAATGTTACACACATAGTAAGTGATAAAGGCTTTGGTAAAAATGATTTTATAGAAACAACAAGACCTCTCGTGGTTATAACTGCGCCCGGACCCGGAAGCGGAAAAATGTCAACCTGTCTTTCCCAGCTTTATCATGAAAATCAGCGCAGCAATAAGGCAGGCTATGCAAAATTTGAAACCTTCCCCGTATGGAATCTTCCGCTCAAGCATCCTGTCAACCTCGCATACGAAGCTGCAACGGCAGACCTTAACGACGTCAACATGATTGACCCTTATCATCTTGAGGCTTACGGAGTTACAACCGTTAACTATAACAGAGACGTTGAAGTTTTCCCCGTGCTTAATGCAATTTTCGAAAAAATTGAAGGTGTCAGCCCCTACAAATCGCCAACAGATATGGGCGTTAACATGGCAGGCTACGCAATCTGCGATGATAAAGCAGTAAAAGAAGCATCGAAAGAAGAGATTGTCCGCCGCTATTTCGCCGCAATGTGTGATTTTGCAATGGGCAGAGGAAAGCAGGAAGCAATTGACAAAATAGTCAGCCTTATGAATCAGGCAGGAATAAGCATTGAGGACAGAAAAGTTATCAAGGCCGCTATCGACAGAAGCAATGCAACCGAGGGTCAGCCGGCGGTTGCAATCGAACTTCCCGACGGAAGAATCGTTACCGGAAAAACCTCGAATCTTCTCGGTGCTTCAAGCGCAGCACTTCTCAATGCAGCAAAGGCAATTGCCGGCTTACCCGAAGATCTTTTGATGATTGCGCCGTCAATAATAGAACCCATTCAGGAGCTTAAAACAGGCATCTTGAAGGGACATAATCCCCGACTTCATTCAGACGAAACCCTGATTGCTCTTTCAATGAGCGCAAGCACAAATCCCGTTGCAAAAAAAGCGCTTGATGCAATTGAAAAGCTCAAAGGCTGCGAGGCTCATTCGACCGTTATTCTTTCGCAGGTTGACTCCGATGTTTACAGAAAAATCGGAATAAACCTCACCTGTGAGCCGAGATACCAAACAAAAAAACTTTATCATAAATAAACCAGAAGCCGCGCTGTTACATTTGTAACAGCGCGGCTTTTTATGTTGATTATAATATTTTTATATGATAAAATTATATCAAATCCACTCAACGGAGGTTGTATATGGGTAAAAAAGTTATAGTTGCAGGTCTCGGTCACGGCGGAATTGCGGCAGCAGCTCTCATTGCAAAATCAGGATATGACGTTACCGTCTATGAAAAGAAAAGCGAAGGCACTCTCGGTTATGACTGGACCGATATTTTTGCACCCCAGGCACTTGAAATCGCAGGTATGAAGATGCCTCCGGAAGATAAATATGAATATAAAGAGGATATGACATTCTTCAATCCTTCGTTCACAAAAAAGCTTCAGCAGCACGTGCCCGCAGAAAAGCTTGAAATAAAAATGGAGCGCCGAGATATTTATGAGCATTTTATAAACCATGCACTTGAATGCGGTGTTAAAATTGTTTATGACTGCGAAGTAAAAGCGCCGATTGTTCTCGGCAACAGAGTTGTCGGAATCAAAACAGAACAGGGAGAGATTTACGGCGACCTTATCATTGACTCATGCGGCATGAATTCACCCGTGCGCAGCAACCTCCCCTCTTTCTTCGGAATTGACAAAGATGTTGAAAACGGCGAAAAGATCAATATTTACAGAGCATTTTTTAATGTTGCCGACGAAGAACCAGCAGAGGCTAAATTCAAGGTTATGCTTTTCCCCGGCGGTATACAGGGAATAAGCTGGATTGCATCGGAAGACGACCACACTGACCTTCTTATCGGCAGATTTGAAGAATTTGACATGAAAGAGGTTGAGCGATTCTCGGATTTTCTCCGCGAAACCAATCCCAGACTCGGCAAAGAAAAAATCAGAGGCGGTCAGTTTGTTGAAATTCCCGTTCGTCAGCCGCCTGCAATCATGGTTGCAGACGGATATGCTGCCATCGGCGACAGCGCATTCATGACCGTTCCCCTCATCGGTTCGGGAATCGCAAACAGCCTTAAAGCAGCAAAAATTCTTGCAAACACCGTTTCTACTGATAAAGAAGGTGTTTTCAGCGCAGACACTCTTTGGAACTATCAGACGGGATATTACAAAGCTCTCGGTGCAAGCCTTGCTCCCCTCGCCTGCATTAAGCTGATGCTGCTTACACTTACAGCTGATGAAATCGACTATGTTTTTGAAAAAGAAATTCTTACCGATGATTTAATTACGATCGGTGCAGATTTCACAGGAATCGGCAATGTTATGAAATTCGATCCTAAAGATTTAATCAATAAAGCAAAGCAGGTATGCAGCAACTCCGAGCTTCTCAAAAAAATCATCAATTGCGGTGTACGCATGGGTAATGTTTCGGCAGCATGCACAATGATGCCGAAAAAATGGAATGCAAGCAGAGTCAAGGCATGGGCAAAGGTATATAACTACGCATTTAAATAATAATGAACGGCAGGCTTCAATGCCTGCCGTTTTTTATATGTATTTCTCAATATCTTCAACCGTTTCGGCGATATACGTTGCTCCTGCCGATTCAAGTTCTTCTCGGCTTCCGTAGCCGAAAAGAACTCCGATTGAATCAATCCCGTTTTTCTTTGCGCCGATTATATCGTGTTCTCTGTCGCCGACCATAACAACCGAAGTTTTATCTGTTATCAAGCATTCCGAAAGCGCATATTCAATAACATCCGCTTTGTTTGTTCTCGTTTCGTCCATGGTGCTGCCTGCAGCAAAGAAAAAATACTTTTCAAGATCAAAATGGCGGAGAATTTCTTTTGCAAAAGGCTCCGGCTTTGAGGTTGCAAGAATTATATTTTTACCTTTTTCGCAGAGTCTTTTCAGCAAATCTTCAATCCCATCATAAACCGAGTTTTCAAACATACCTTTATCCCTGTAATATTCTCTGTAATAAGCAACGGACTTAACCGCCTCATCATGAGAAAATCCGTAATATCTTTCAAAGGAATCAATTAGCGGAGGCCCGACAAATTTATAAAGTTCAGCTCTGTCCTCAACCTCAATTCCGTATTTTTTCAAAGCATGCATTACGGAATTGGTTATTCCTATGCCGGGGTCAGTCAGAGTACCGTCAAGGTCAAAAAGAACAACACTATATTTTTTCATAGAACCTTACCTCTTACTTCTTTTTAAGTACAATCAAACCGAAAAGCACAAAAAACTCACGCAGATAGTTTGCAGGGATTGTACGAAATTCAATACCCGCACCGAGATGTGTTGCATTAATACCAAGTGATTTTGCAAGTCTTTCAGCGCGGTAAACATGAAAAACATTAGTAACAAATACAACAGAATATTTTTCACCAAGACACTGTTTCAGTATTTCAGATGAAAAGACAAAATTCTCATACGTTGTTGTTGATTTCTCTTCTTTTATAATTATACTTTCGGGGATACCCTTTGACAGAAGATAATCTGCCATCGCCTGCGCTTCAGAAGGCTTTTCCTCGCTGCCCTTTCCGCCTGAAACAACGATAAGCGCCCTGGGATTTTTTGAATGATATTTAATTGTCTTATCAAGTCTTTTGGCAAGGTTAACGGGAACCTTATCGCCGTCAAGCCCTTTGCCAAGCACTATAACGGCATCTTCGTCAAAGCTTGCATTATCACGTCTGCCGTAAACAGCAATTGCCGCACAGCACAAAATAATAAAAGCAATAATCACAACAAAAACAATCATAATATTCACCGCATTTGCAAAAAGGGCACCGTTTTCACGATGCCCTTAAAATTATTTAATGTTAGCTTTGAGAGTTTCAAGCTCTGACTTAAGAGTTGCGGGAAGTCTGTCAAACTTACCGTAGAACTCTTCGATACCTGCAACTTCATCTTTCCAGAGTGAAACATCAACGCTAAGAAGCTCTGCAAGCTGTGCATCGCTTACTTCGTCTTCAATACCTTCAAGATTGATATCTGCTGCCTTGGGAACAAAGCCGATAGCTGTTTCATCAGCCTCAACCTTGCCTTCGCAGCGATCAATAATCCAATCGAGAACACGAAGGTTGTCGCCGAAGCCGGGCCACATGAAGTTGCCTTCGTCATCCTTACGGAACCAGTTAACGTTGAAGATTTTGGGTGCCTTTTCGGGATCAAGACCTGCACCGATATCGATCCAATGCTGCCAATAATCAGCCATGTTGTAGCCGCAGAAAGGAAGCATTGCCATGGGGTCACGGCGAACAACACCTACTGCGCCTGCAGCTGCAGCAGTTGTTTCGGAAGCCATGATTGAACCGACAAATACACCGTGATTCCAATCTCTTGACTGATAAACAAGGGGAGCAAGCTTTGCACGTCTGCCGCCGAATACGATAGCTGAAATGGGAACACCGTCGGGATTCTCAAACTCGGAGCTGATGCAGGGGCAGTTGACAGCGGGAGCTGTGAAACGGCTGTTGGGGTGTGCACCCTTTTCTTCGCTTTCCTGACCGTTCCAGGGATTTCCCTTCCATTCAACTGCATTTGCGGGAGGATTCTTGTCAAGACCTTCCCACCAAACTGTGTTATTATCGAGATTGTGAGCAACGTTTGTGAAGATAGTACCCTTTCTTGTTGATGCAAGAGCATTGGGATTTGACTTTTCGTTTGTGCCGGGTGCAACGCCGAAGAAGCCGTTTTCGGGGTTAATGGCATAAAGTCTGCCGTCCTCACCCTTACGAATCCATGAAATATCGTCACCTACACACCATACACGGTAGCCGTTTTTATAATATCCCTCGGGAGGAATAAGCATAGCAAGGTTTGTCTTGCCGCAAGCCGAGGGGAAAGCAGCACAGATGTATCTGATTTCGCCGTCAGGCTTCTGGAGACCGAGGATGAGCATATGCTCTGCCTGCCAACCTTCATTCTTACCCTGATATGATGCGATACGGAGTGCAAAGCACTTCTTGCCGAGAAGAACGTTTCCGCCGTAACCGGAGTTAACGGAGATAATTGTGTTATCCTGCGGGAAATGGCAGATATATCTCTTCTCTTCATCAATGTCACACTTGCAATGAAGACCGCGAACCCAATCATTGCTGTCGCCGAGAGCTTCGAGAACATCAGCACCGACTCTTGTCATAATAGCCATGTTGAGAACAACATAGATTGAGTCTGTAAGCTCAATACCGATCTTTGAAAACTGCGAACCGACAGGACCCATGGAATAGGGTATAACATACATGGTTCTGCCCTTGTAGCTGTCCTTTGCAATTGCATAGAGCATTTCATATGCTTCTGCAGGATCCATCCAGTTATTTGTGGGGCCTGCTTCTTCTTTTGTGGGAGCACAGATAAAGGTTCTTCCTTCAACACGTGCAACGTCGTTGACTGCTGTTCTGTGAAGATAGCAATCGGGAAGAAGCTCCTGATTGAGCTTAATCATTTCGCCTGTTGAGCAAGCTTCTGCACGGAGAGCTTCAATCTGCTCCTGGCCGCCGTCAATCCATACGACCTTTTCGGGCTTAACGAGATCAATTTTTTCATTAATCCATGAAAGAACGCTCTTATTGGAAGTCATGTTTTCCATAGTTTTTTCTCCTTTCTTACGAAAAACCAACAATATTTAACAAAATTTTACGGTTATCAAAGTATGATTTGTTACAGTTGCTGTCACAATCTTTTCTCTTTTCTAACCTAACCCATTATAATTATATCATACATTTTTGTAAAGTCAATACAATTGGCAAGTTTTGCATAATCATCTTTCAAAAAATTCATTTTCTTGATGAATTTTATCAATTTTGCTCATCAATCGGCATTGTTGCGAAAGCATTAAGCTCCAATCCTGCAATATTACCGCTTTGATATTCATAAAAAGCCTGTGCACCGACCATTGCCGCATTATCGCCGCAAAGAGAAAGCTCGGGCATATAAAGCTTCCATCCATTTTCGGTGCAGATTTCCGTCATTCTCTTTCTCAACCGGGAATTTGCGGAAACGCCGCCCGCGAGAACAATTTTGTCAAACCCGTGTTTTTCGGCAGCCTTAACGGTGTTCTTTACAAGGCAGTCAGCAACGGTTTCAATGCAGCTTGCACCCAAGTCAGGAACGCTCACATCAATCCCCTTTTGCTTTGAATTGTGAATTATATTAACAACCGCTGTCTTCAATCCCGAAAAACTGAAATCATATTCGCTTCCCTCAACGTGGGGATGCGGAAGCTTATACAGAGATGAATCTCCGTCAGTGCTGATTCTGTCAAGATTAACACCGCCGGGATAAGGCAGACCCATCGCTCTTGCAGCTTTATCCATACACTCACCTGCTGCATCATCTCTTGTTCTTCCGATGATTGAAAAATCGGTATAATCATTAACGGCAACTATATGGCTGTGACCGCCCGAAACAACAAGGCAGAGAAACGGCGGTTTTAAATCTGCGTGGGAAATATAGTTCGCAGCAATATGAGACCGCAGATGATGAACGGGAATAAGAGGCAGACGCGCTGAATATGAGAGTCCCTTTGCAAAGTTGACGCCGACGAGAAGCGCACCGATAAGACCGGGTGCATAAGTAACCGCAATGGCATCAATATCGGAATAACCGACACCCGCATCGCTCATCGCCTTTGAGACAACTCCGGATATCGCCTGTGCGTGCATTCTTGATGCAATTTCGGGAACAACGCCTCCGTATATAATATGCTCACTTACTTGTGAAGCTATTACACTTGATAAAACTTTTCTTCCGTCCTCAACAACGGCTGCCGCCGTTTCATCGCATGAGGATTCGATTGCAAGGATTTTCATATTAACACCCCGTGTTAAAAAAATTTAGTGTAAATTATCCCGTTCTCCGTCGGAGAGGAATAAAAATTCTTTCTGACACCCACTTTTTCAAAGCCTTCAGATTCATAAAGAGCAATTGCGGGCTCATTGCTTTCACGCACTTCAAGAGTTATGAATTCACAATTTCTGCTTTTTGCACCGTAACAGGCGGATTTTAAAAGCGCTCTGCCGACACCCGATTTACGATATTCGCCGAAAACCGCAACGTTTGTTATATATGCCTCGCCACAGATTTCCTGAACGCCGATATAGCCCATCACCTTATCTGAAACCGCAACAAGAAAATGTGAGTTTTCGTTTGCAAGTTCTTCCTCAAGTGCATTTTCGCTCCAAGGCTCGGAAAAGCATTCTTTTTCAAGCTGTGCAATTTGCGTTATATGCTCCGCACCCATTTTTTCAAGAGTAAACTCCATCTTTACTCCTCCGAAATTATGTCATCAAACTGAAGATTGAGCGCCGTTTTAATATAGTTTGCACATTTGATATACGTTTCAAGGTCGCTGCCAAACGGGTCAGGTATTCCGCCGCCGAGAACAGATATCTTTTCCGTCGGTACATACATTGCAAGACTCGCCGCATGCTCGGGAGTCATGCAGACAAACTTATCTGTTTCATCAAGAATATAGCTTGTTATTCTTCTTGCTCTGTGAGCCGAAATGTCAACCTCAAAGCGCTCGCAAGCTTTGACAGCGTTGGGTGTTACCTCATCGCCCGTCATTGCAAAAAGGCCTGCACTTGAGCAGCTTATATTTTCATTATTTTTATCGGCAACCATCTTTCTGAAAAGCCCTTCAGCCATGGGACTACGGCAGGTGTTGCCCGTACATACAAATAATATATTCATATCTTTATCCTTTATTTTGACTCATACCATGTTTTGCCTATGCCTACATCCGCTTGCATAAGCACACGCATTTTAACTGCGTTTTCCATTTCACGTTTTACAATTCCAGCAACGATTTTCGCCTCGGCTTCGGGTGCTTCGACTATCAGTTCGTCATGCACCTGCATAATAAGCTTTGCTTCAAGGCATTGCTCCTTAAGGCATTCCCAGACTCTTATCATAGCGATTTTAATTATATCCGCCGCAGTTCCCTGAATAGGCATATTCAGCGCAACTCTTTCGCCGAAGGCACGCATCATTGCGTTTGAAGAAGTAAGCTCAGGAAGATATCTTCTGCGCGCAAAAACGGTTTCAACATATCCGTTTTCCTTTGCCTTTTCAACAACATCCTTCATGTACTGCTGAACTCCGCTGAAATGTGCAAGATAGCCTTTTATATAGCTGTCCGCTTCTGCGCGTGTAACGCCGATATCCTTTGCAAGCGAGAATGCACCTATGCCGTAAACAATACCGAAATTAACTGCCTTTGCTCGGCTTCGCATGAGCGGAGTTACCATCATAAGCGGCATATTGAACACTTGCGATGCGGTTATTGCATGAATATCGTCGCCGTCATTGAAAGCGTTTATCATGTTTTTATCGTTTGCAATGTGTGCAAGAACACGAAGTTCAATCTGTGAATAGTCGGCATCAATCAGAACGCAACCATCTTTTGCCTTGAAAAACTTTCTCATTTCTCTGCCGAGTTCGGAGCGCACGGGAATATTCTGAAGATTTGGTTCGGTTGATGAAATTCTGCCTGTTCTCGTTTCGGTCTGATTGAGGCTTGAATGGATTCTGCCGTCATCACCGATAACCTTCAAAAGACCGTCACAATAGGTCGATTTTAGCTTTGCGAGAGTTCTGTATTCAAGAATCTTTGCCACAACGGGATAATCCGCCGCAAGACCCTCAAGAACATCAGCGTTGGTCGAATAGCCGCTTTTTGTTTTCTTTTTTGCGGGAAGTCCCATTTTAACAAACAGCGCCTCACCAAGCTGTTTCGGTGAATTGAGATTAAACTCATATCCGACCTCGGCATAGATATCTTCAACCAGAGCTTCTATTCTGCCCTGCAAATCAATTCCGAATTTTTCAATTCCGTCTGCATCAACTAAAAATCCCTCACGCTCCATTGATGCAAGCACTCTTGCAAGCGGAAGTTCAATTTCATCAATCAATCTTTTCTGATTGTGTTCTTCAATGAGTTTGTTCAGATTATGAAATGCCGTCTGAAGATATGCAGTAAAAAATGCCGCTTCGTCTTCTTCGTCGGGCATTTCAGCATTTGCATATTCAGCAATGATTCTCTTTAGGTCATATGCACCCGATGAGGGATTGATAACATAAGCCGAAAGCATTGCATCGCCGCAGATTGAATTTATTTCAATATCGTTGCTGTAATCATAGAAAAATGCGTAAAGCTGTTTTGAGTTATATGTGTATTTTTTTATTTCTTTATCAAAAAGAAAATCGGAACAGAACTCTGCATACCCGTAGTTTTCTGGATTGACCTTTGCAACACCGTTGTCCGTTTTGAACATAAAAATACCGCTGTCAAAGGTAAAAAATGCCTCTCCCGCTTTTTTCAGCATATTGAAAAGAAGCTTTAAATCCTCCTGCTCATAGCATTCGCAATTGATTTTTTTAATTTCGCCCTGTTCACGCTTTTCGGGCGCCTTGAGTTCAAGACGTTCAATCATCTTATACATTTCAAGGTCTGCAAGAATACCCGTAACCTTAAATGTATCAGGCTCGGCAGGCACATAAGACGAATAGTCACCGTCAACGGGTGCGTTTGTTTTAATCGTTCCGAGTTCACGGCTCAGGTATGCCATTTCCTTATCGCTGACAAGCTTGTCATGAACGCCCTTTTTGATATCAATTGTTTCAACGTTTGCATAGATTTCATCAATCGAGCCGAAACGGCTGATTAAATCCTGCGCCGTTTTCTGACCGATGCCCGCAACACCGGGAATGCAGTCAGATGTGTCACCCATAAGAGCCTTGATATCAATCATCTGCTCCGGGGTTACGAGATATTCTTCTTTAATCTTGTCGCAGTCATAGCGCACGCTCTGAGGCCTGCCCATTTTTGTTGATGCAAGAAGAACATTGACATTATCACGCACAAGTTGAAGAGAATCCCTGTCACCCGTTGCGATATAACAAAAGTCACCGTCCTTGCAGTTTGCAGCAAGAGTGCCGAGAATATCATCTGCCTCCCAGCCTGGTGCTTCGAGAATCGTATATCCCATGGCGGTCAGAAGTTCTTTCAGCGGAGGCATCTGCTGTGCAAGCTCGGGCGGCATGCCCTTTCTGTTTGCCTTATATCCCGAATACATCTCATGTCTGAAAGTCGGGGCTTTAACATCAAACGCGATTGCCACCGCATCGGGTGAAACCTCTTCTTTGAGCCTTAAAAGTATATTTAAAAATCCATATATTCCGTTTGTGAACTTACTGCCGTCTTTGGTAGTAAGGAGCTTTATTCCGTAAAAAGCACGGTTGAGAATGCTGTTGCCGTCAAGAGCCAAAAGCTTCATTCCAAATCACCTCATTTTATATTATACCATATAAATTGTAAATTTCAGCATTTTTTTGAAAATTATTGAAATTAATTTGTTTTAATGGTAACATTATTAAAAATAAACTTTCGGAGAACTTATGAAGATAGGAAACTTTGAAATAAACGGATATGCAGCACTCGCTCCCATGGCAGGGGTTGCTGACAGAGCATTCCGCGAGCTGTGTATAGAATTTGATGCTTCATATGTCGTGACGGAAATGGTAAGCTCAAAGGGTCTTACCATGCATGACAGAAAATCGGATTCTCTTATGCTTCTTGGCGAAACAGAAAAACCTGCTGCAGTTCAGATTTTCGGATGCGACCCCGAAACAATGGCGGAAGCCGCAAAAAAAGCAGCCGGAACAGGCTGCTGTGCAATTGATATCAACATGGGCTGTCCTGCTCCAAAAATCGCAGGCAACGGCGGCGGAAGTGCGCTGATGAAAAACCCCGACCTCGCCGCAAAAATAACCGAGGCAGTTGTCAGGGCTGTTGAAATACCCGTAACGGTCAAATTTCGCTCAGGCTGGGATGAAAACAGCATCAATGCCGTTGAGTTTGCAGTTTTGCAGGAAAAAGCAGGTGCATCGGCAATAACCGTTCACGGAAGAACAAAAAAGCAGATGTATGCACCTCCTGTAAACCTTGAAATCATTAAGCAGGTCAAGGAATCCGTCAACATTCCCGTTATCGGCAACGGTGATATTGTTGATGCTTTATCTGCAGAAAACATGTATAAAACCACAGGCTGTGATTTCGTAATGGTCGGCAGAGGCGCACTCGGCGCACCGTGGATATTCAGACAAATCAATGAATATTTCCGAAACGGAATCATTCTTCCCGAGCCTCCTGTTGAGGAGCGAATGGCAATTATGCTCCGCCACATCGAAAAGCTCTGCGAATACAAGGGCAACTACGTCGGAATGCGCGAAGCGAGAAAACATTCGGGTTGGTATATCAAAGGAATCAGAGGTGCGGCTGCATTAAGGCAGGAAATCGGTGCACTCGAAACCATGGATCAGCTTAAATCAATAGTCGAAAAGGTTATCAATGCCGCTGTTAACAATTAACAAAAGCCGACTTTTAACCTTGTGGAAATTCACAAAAATAAATCCGCCGTTCAAAATTCATTGAAATGGCGGATTTGCTATGTTAATATATTAATATCAAATATAAAGGAGAAAAACAAAATGACTGTTCTTTTCAAAATCATAGGCTTTTTGCTTGCAATTCTCACTCCCCTTCTTTCAACAATCACCTGGGACCCTCTTGCCGGATTTGACAAGGAAGTTCCCGTTGCCGAAGAGAAAATCGGCGGATTTATGAAAGGCGTGTGCCACCTTGATCCCGATTATGAGCTCATTAAAGAAGGCAACATTGAATGGTTCCGCGATGATATTCCGTTCCCCTACAATACAGACGGCACCGTTTCCGAACACTATAAGAATTGGAAAAAGGAATCACAGGAATATGTTAATAACGGAATAAGAATTTTCGGTGTTACCCCCTACCCTGACGACTACATTGCATATGGTCTTGACCCAAGAGACCCTGCAAGCAGAAAAGGTATTCAGGATATTGCAAGATTCTATGTGGAAGACCTTAAAGGCATAGTCGGCGCATTCCAGATTACAAACGAAATGGGTATTGACCGCTTCACTCTTCCTCTCACACTTGACGAAGCCGCTGATTTTATCGGCATGCAACTTGAAGCAATGTATCCGATAAGAGGCGATATCATCATAGGCTATAACCTCGGTGGCCTTTCGGTTGCACAGCTTCCGTTTAAGATGACAGAATATCATCAGTACTGCGATTACGTGGGACTCGATATGTATCTCGGTTGCTTTGAGCCGGTCCTCAAGAACCCTGACCAGTTTATCACTCTTCTCAACTTTGTAAGACGCGTAACCGGCAAGCCCGTTATTCTCTGCGAATTTGGTTATATCGGCTATGGCGAACCTAAAACGGAAGAAGAAAAAATTGCAATTCTTCAGAAATACGGCTATAACAGTGAAGAAGAAGCAAGAGCAAATATTGATGATTTCATCAGCAAGCTTCCCGAGGATATGAGAGAAGAAATCATTGAAGATTACAGCGACAGAACGCCCGAAGAGCGTGCAGACCTTATCTTCAACGGCGAATATTCAAACCATCTTTACTGTGAGCTTGCAGAGGGTATGGGTCTTTACGGATTTGAACACACTCCCGAAGGTCAGGCAGACTTCTTTGAGTATGTTATTCCTAAGGTACGCAAGCTTGACTACGTTATAGGAATGTGCGTTTACTGCTGGGCAGACAGCGACAGCTGCTATGTCTGCGGTCAGTCGGATTGCCCTGTTGAAACAGGCTGGGGTCTGGTTGATGGCAAGGGTGAGCCCAAACCCGCATACTACGCGGTACAGAAAGGCTTTGCAGATTAATAAACTTTTCCACTCCCGAGCTGACAAGGCTCGGGAGTGATTTATATTAATTAACACAAAATCTTTGACAATAATTATATCGTATGATAAAATGCAGATAGTAATATCCGAAAGAGGTTTTTATATGTTTGATTATTTCAGAATTGCGTGCGCAGTTCCCGATGTTGAGATTGGTGATGTTGATTTCAACATTGGTATGATTAAAAAATACATCGAATATGCAAAAAACAAAGACGTTGATTTGCTTGTTTTTCCCGAGCTCGGAACAACAGGCTACACCTGCGCTGACCTTTTTCTTCAGAATATGCTGATTAAATCCTCAAATGCTGGAATAAGCATTCTTGCAGAAGAAAGCAGAAACAGCGATATGATTATTGCCGTCGGCGCACCGATTGCTGTTGACGGATGCCTTTACAACTGTGCTGTTATAATTTCAAACGGAAAAATCTTCGGTGTTGTTCCCAAAACATTCATTCCCAACCACGGTGAACACAGTGAAAAAAGATGGTTCAGCTCCGCTTCATCGCTTAACAGAAACGAAATATCATCAAAGGAGCTTGGCCTTTCGGACGAAGAATATAATATTCCCGTCGGCAGTTTTGTTTTTGATGCATGCGGGGTCAAGCTCGGATTCGAAATCTGTGAAGATTTATGGGCACCGATTACGCCTTCATCACTTTTGTGCCTTAACGGAGCTGAAATAATCGCAAACCTCGCCGCAGGCAGCGAAGCTGTCGGCAAACGCAGCTACCGCAAAGAACTCGTTAAACAGCAATCTTCAAAAAACATCTGCGCTTATGCACTCTGTTCTTCGGGCTGTCTTGAATCAACCTCTGACTCTGTTTTTTCAGGTCATTCAATCATCTGCGAAAACGGAAAAATTACAGAAGAAAACAAAAAGGATATTGAAAGCGGCTATATGATAATCAGTGATGTTGACCTTGGAAAAATCCGCCGCGACAGACTGACAAACACCACCTTCACCGACTGCAAAACCCTTTGGTCGGACAACACCGATACCGTTATCATTCCAAAAGATGAATCAAAATCAAACGGCAATTTGGCTCAAATAAAAAAGCTCCCGTTTGTTCCTTCAAAGGAAAAAGAAAGAACCGAAAGATGTCTTTCAATTTTCAACATGCAGGTATCGGGACTTAAAAAACGACTTATGAAAACAGGCTGCAAGCCCGTTATCGGCATCTCTGGCGGACTTGATTCAACGCTTGCCCTGCTTGTAAGCGTTCAGGCAATCAAAGAGCTTGAAAGACCCTTGACTGACGTTATCGGAATAACCATGCCATGCTTCGGTACAACAGACAGAACTTATAATAATTCCGTAAATCTTATGAAGTCCCTTGGCATAACAAGCCTTGAAATAAACATCAAGGATGCCTGCCTTCAGCATTTTAAGGATATTGGCCAGAACGAAGATGCCTATGACCTGACTTATGAAAATGCACAGGCAAGAGAAAGAACACAGGTTCTTATGGACTATGCAGGCAAGGCAAACGGTCTGGTTATCGGCACAGGCGATATGAGTGAGCTTGCGCTCGGCTGGTGCACCTATAACGGCGACCACATGAGCATGTACGGCGTTAATTCGGGCATTCCCAAAACTCTTATGCGCTGGATGATTGACAGTCTCATCAAAAACGGCATGTTTGCCGAAAGCACAGAATATCTTAACGATATCGTCAACACACCTATCAGCCCCGAGCTTTTGCCGCCCGATGCAAAGGGTGAAATTGCGCAGCAGACCGAAAGCATAGTCGGTCCTTATGCGCTTCACGATTTCTTCCTCTATTATGTTATCCGTTTCGGTTTTGAGCCCGATAAAATTTACGCTCTTGCAAAAAAAGCGTTCGCGAACGACTTTGACGGCGAAACAATTATGAAATGGCTCAAAATCTTTTACAGACGCTTTTTCACACAACAATTCAAAAGAAGCTGCGTTCCTGACGGAATAAGAATCGGTTCTGTAGGTCTTTCTCCGAAAAGCGATTTCAGAATGCCGAGCGATGCGTGCGCCTCAATATGGCTGAAAAAGCTTGAGAATATCGAAATTTAAGTAAAAATCTGCCGCATTTCGCAAAAATGCGGCAGATTTTTATTTTTCGGTGAGTGTTTTTTGAAAATTAAACGAATAATCAGTGAAGTGTTAACACGGAAGTAGGTGTTCGCATGGATAACGGTGAAAGTAGCTACCGCCGTTTTCTTGACGGAGACGAAAATGCATTCGGGGAGCTTCTCGATATGTATAGTGAAAACTTAATATTCTTCATTAACCGCTATGTCGGGAACGTTGCGATAGCGCAGGAGCTTTCAGAGGATGTTTTTGTTGAACTTCTTATTCACAAAAGAAGATTCAATTTTAAAACGTCTTTAAAGACCTATATCTTCACCATAGCGCATAACAAGGCGGTTGATTATCTGCGCAGATGTTCAAAAAAGCCCGAGTGCGCCTATGAATACATAGAATGCGAAAGTGACAGAAAAAATCTTGAGGACGAATTTCTCAAAAAGGAACGTGAACGTGAGCTTCACAGAGCAATCAACACACTTAACGATGATTATAAAACCGTTTTGCATCTCATCTATTTTGAGGACATGAGCTATGCGCAGGCAGGCAAGGTTATGAAGAAAAACCGGAAACAAATTGAAAACCTTGTTTATAGGGCAAAACAAGCCCTAAAAAAAGAAATTGAAAAGGAGGCGAAGCTTCCGTGAAGAACAGAGAAGAATATCAAGCAAGTATTTTTGCCAAAAGAAATGCTTTGCTTCAAAAGCGTAAAAAGAGGATTTCGCAAGCAGCTGCAGGCACAGGAATAGCAGTATGCTTTGCTGCAGCATTTATTATTATTCCGCAGCTGCCTGGCCGCATTGTAAATAACAACGCAACAACATCGGCATTAACAGCATCGGAACACGAAGAAATGATTACGGAACAAAACAAGATATTTGTTGAAGAAAACCTCACTTTTTGCACCAACCTGCTTATAGGCCCTTACACCAAACCCACACACGAAAATTTTCAGGCAACCGCATATTACGAAGAAGCACAAAGCCTTACAAATGACGTGACTGTTCCTGCAATTAATTCCGAAGCAGAAATTGATGAAGAAATAACCGTTGGTGCGGCATCATCGGAAGAAACCACCAAAAGAAAAGATATTTTTTCGTTTGTTGACGGCTTGATTCACATGGAACCGGAAATACATACGGAAGCTGTACCACCGCCCGATTCAGGAGAAGACAACATCTTACAGGAATACCCCGATACGGGCAGCGATAATAATGCTGATGAAAACGCTGAATCCTCAAACAGTTTTACGACAGAAGAAATTATCACAGCTGCGATTGGGTATCTATCCGATGAACACAAAGAATTTGTCGACCCTGAAACAGCTTATGTTACCGTCACAAAAACATCGCAGGGCGATGAATATTATGAGATATGGTTTGACATAAACGGAACAAATCACAAAATCCGCCTCGACTCCGAAACACTTGAGCCCATTGCGGTTAATTCAGAGAAATCACAGGCACCTGCAACTACAGCCGCATTGCCTTATATTCCCGATTAATAAAGGAGGATTATCATGCATGCTTTTTTTTGGAAAGCAATCGCTTTCATAATTTCTGTTATTCTGCCGCTTTTTAATATTCCTGTTGACATTGATCCAATTATTGTTAAGAACGAAGATATTGAAATAGTTGATAGCTCACACGAAATGTCCTACAACAGCGACGGAAATCAAAACATTTTCTTCAGCTATGAAGAATTCATGATTTACTGCAACACCATAAACAAATCAAACGGAATGGAAGAATATGCCAAAACAATCGATAAAGATTTCTTTGATGATAATAACCTTGTTATTGTTGACGTAACCCGTTCAAGTTCGGGAGAAAAAGTTTTTTTGAAATCTGTTACTGAAAACGGAACAAAGCTTTCGATTGCATATTCACTCGTATCAGACATGGGAGTAGATCTGTGTGTTATATGCTACGATTCAATTTGTATAAAAACAAGCAAGCTTATTTATGAGGTTGAAATTACAGAAGAAAGCAAAGAAACTCTTCCGTTTATAAACAAAAAATCCGGTCCGTTTTTCAATATAGTTGATGCAGAAAAAACGAATAACCCCGAAGAGGAAATTGAGCTGACATATCTTTTTAAGGACTATGACAGCTGGCAGAAATTTCTTGCAAAAAACGAATGGAAATTTTACGGATATGCAGATAAAATCAACAAAAATTTTTTTGAAAGCAACAATCTCGGGCTTGTTTTCAGCCCGATTGGTAATTCCGAAACTGAAACAAGAATCTGTGAATTTAATCCTTCTTCCAAAGAAATTGAAGTGACATGCTATAATGTTTCACAACCCTCAATAGGTTTAACAGTTATAGGATTCAACGCTGTTTTTGTAAACATTTCAAAGGAAACAGAATCAATCAAGGCAACTTATACTGATTATTCCGTTCCGTTTATGCTTGACGGCACTCTTCCGATGAGGTGATAAACGATGAAGAAAATCATTTCACTCATTCTCACTTTCACCGCTGTACTCTGCCTGTTTTCCTGCACGGATGGAAAGGATAACAGCGAAATGAAATTAAGCGGCGAAAATGCGATAATCACAGAAAACAAAATCGAAAACTTAACAAAAAAGATTGTCACAACAATCGCAGAAACTGTCATCAACACCAATTCATCAGAAACAGAAAACCACAATGATGAAACTATTGTTAATTTTCAAAGCAGATTATGTCAGCCTCGTGCCGCAATCAGAGGCACGGCAGACCTGGCATTCAAACTTCTAAAGCACACACTTGACACGCCCAATACAGTTGTTTCGCCCGTTTCCGTCGCGATTGCACTGACCATGGCAGGAAGCGGTGCAAAGGGCGAAACCCTTGACGAATTCGTAAAATTATTCGGAAGCGATATGCCGGGAATGCAGGATTTTGTTGAAGCTTATATCAACGAAATAAACGCAAACCCCGAAAGCGGAATAAAGCTTGCAAATTCGGTGTGGTTCAACGCCCGGAAAGGCAGACTCAAAATAAACTCACATTTTGAAAATCTATGCAGAAGCCGCTTTTATTCCGATGTTTTCAAAGAAGAGTTCGGAGTAAAAACTGCTGATAAAATCAATGAATGGATAAGCATCAAAACGGACGGACTGATTAAAAACGTCATTGACGAAGTGCCTGACGCAGCGGTTGCATATCTTATCAATGCAGTACTTTTTGAATCCGAATGGGTAAGCACCTATTCATCTTCGGACATAATTCCGTATTCCGATTTCACAACTGCTGACGGCAGAAAGCAAAGCGTTACAATGCTCAAATCCACAGAGGGAGTTAACGAAACCTCACATTTCAAACTTGGCAAAACAGAGGTTGTTTGCCGCGATTATAAAAACGGATATAAATTTGCAGCTATGCTCCCGAACGAGGGTGTTTCAATCGAAAAAGCTCTTGACAGCTTCAGCGGAAATGAATTTGTTAATGCAGTAACTAAATCCAACACCGATGAGAACGGCGAGCCTCTTTGCGGAGTTTACCTTTTGAATGTATTTCTGCCTAAGTTTGAGTTTGAGTGCAAATTCAGACTTTCGGAAACGCTCAACGCAATGGGAATGACCAATGCATTCAATGCCCGCAAGGCAGATTTTACGGGCATGGCAACATCTTCAAGGGGAAATATTTTTATAAACGAGGTATTTCACAACACATTTATGAAATTTGACGAAAAAGGTACAAAAGCTGCAGCATCAACTGCAGTTGAAATGTTTGATGAATGCTTCTCCGAGGTTCCTCCCCGTGACACAAAAACGATCATATTCAACAGACCGTTTATTTATGTTATCGTTTCACCCGACGGCGTACCGCTCTTTGCAGGCACAGTAACAGATTTTGATACAAAATAAAAAATCAGCACCCGATTTTGTCGGGTGCTGTTGCTTTTTAAGGTTGAGGAACGATGGGATGATCCTCGCTTATGTGTTCAATTGTTATAAAATTGTTTCTCTCGGCATATGCCCACTTCATTTTGAACGCCCTGCATGCGCCGTCAACAGGCATATAAAGCTGACCTTCGTTGCCTCTGAAAACCTCATATCCGAGGTCGAGTTCTCCGTCGGGTGTCTGCGCAATACTGCTGCCCTCGGTAAAGACTGCTTCTTTGCCGTAAAGCTTAAGAGTAACCTTACCTTTTTCTCTGATATCAACTCCGCCGACAAACCTTATCAGCGTTGCAAAGGCGATATACCATACACCGTCCTTGCAGACAGCAGGAGTTGATGCATTGCAAAGACCCAAATCCACGCCTTTATAGTAGACTCTTGTTCTGCCCTCGCCGAATATCGGCGCAACTCTGTAAGGTCTGATTTCGTCTTTAGTCTTGTCGATAACGCATTCATCAATGATTCTGCCGTCGTTAAGCTCTGAAATCATTGTTATCTTATCGCCGTCAACCTCGATAAGTGCAAAAGCCGCAACCTGCTCCTCCTGAGGATAAAACGAGGCATGCCAGACCTTATCGGTGGTTTTGGTTCCCGGCGGATTGAAGTTGCCGTTTCCGAGCTCATAATGGATTGTTCCCTGCGACGGCTTATCGAAAAGCTCTTCGTTCTTTATAGGGAACGAACGCGAAAAATTATGCTCGTGACCCGAGAAAAGAACATCAAGCATCTCCATTGATTCGCGCATCATCGGATAGCTGTCATCGTTCGCAAGGTTGGGACCCGCATAATAAATCGGGAAATGATGAGCACCGAACTTCCACGTTTTGCCGCATTCGGAAATATCCTTTTTTGCCCACTCATTCATAAGCTCGGGCTCGTTGACTCCGAAAACCGTAAAATGTGCATTGCCGTAATTAAAGGAATAAATTTCAGTCTGCCAGCCTTCGGGACCGTTTTGGGGATAGGAATATTCAAGCAGAGTGTTGAAAAACTCGGCAGGCTCTGCGTAATATCTGCTGACCTCCGTCGGAAAATACTGCTTGAATCCCCTGTTATCGTGATTGCCGCAGCTCATCATATATGGCAGATACTCAATTATTCCTTCCATGCCCTCAAACATTGCGTTCCATTGAATTTCATGCTGACCGCAGTTGGTATTATCGCCTGCGGTAAGAATAAATTTCACATCGGGATGCTTTGCAAGAACATCCTTAAGGAATTTATTGAGGGATGAATAATCGGGATTATAATGGTCGTTATCCTTCTGATGGTCGGAAATCGCAATAAATTTGAATTTAGTCAGATTTTCTTCTTCAGTATCAAACCAATATTCTTCGCTGCGGTTTTCGTCGCTTCCGCAGGTGTAATAATATCTTGTTCCGGGCTTCAGATTTTCAGCAGTTGCCCAAAAAATATTGCTTATGTCAACATCGCTCTTAAAGGGCTTGACAATTGCATCTGTCCTTGTTTTTTTGCCGTTTTTTTCATAATATTCGATATAACCCGATTCAACATCAGTGCTTGAACGCCATGTGACGGTCATCGAGGTTTTTGCATCGCCCGAAATGCTGACCATAATGTGGTCGGGCTTTTCGGTTGCAAGCCTTAAATTAGGTTGTCTGTCCATATTATTTCACCTTGATTTTGAAAAGTCTTGCGCCGTGAGAATTAACCTCAGCTCTGAATAAGCTGTCGGTTACAGCATATTCTTCGTGGCTCCACATATCCCAAACGCTGTATTCTATACCGCCGATTGCAACATCGGTAATATCAAAGGAAATTTCTCTTGTCTCATCATCGGTATTGAAAAGAGCAACATATTTGCAGTTTTTACCTTTTGAGGTCCAGATAATTTCGCCTTTGCCGTCAGTCTCTTCGCGTTTGAACTGCCTTGCTCCGCTTGAATTTTTAAGCATATCTATAAGCTCTCTGTTCTGAAGCAAAGAAAGTGTGAAATCATCGTTTTCGCGCATTTCGCCGCCCATCATAAGCGGTGAACGGAATATGCCCCAAAGCGTCATCATGGTTATCTGCTCATCATGAGTGAAACGGGTATATCTGTTTCTGTATTCAGGAAGCTCTTCTGTGAGCTGAATGCGTCCGAGAGGAAGCATGTCACAATCGGGCCATGCGCCGGGCTGAACATATTCCTGCCATGCATAGCAGCGCTCAAACATTGCGTGAAGCTTGCTCCATTCATCCCAGAAATCACCCGTCATGCGCCACATATTTGCATTTGCGGCAAGATGCTCATGCTCCCATACAGGTGCAGGACCCGGAGAAAGACTCAATACCATATCTCTGCCGCAATTATCAATCGCTTTTCGGAGCATTTCGATTTCACGCCTTGCGGAATAAGGATTATCTTTAAGAAACTCCGTATTGGAAATATCGTCACACTTTATGTAGTCAACTCCCCATGATGCGTAAAGCTCGAAAAGCGAGTCGTAATATTCCTGCGCACCCTTTGCATCGGGATTCACACCGTACATATCCGTATTCCACGGACAGATTGAATACTGCTGGGCGATATTCCTTGCTGTCACACCGTCACATTTGATATTTGTGTTCTGATGAACTGCCTGTCGCGGAATACCTCTCATAATGTGAATGCCGAACTTAAGCCCGAGCGAGTGAATATAATCGGCAATGGGTTTGAAGCCCTTTCCGTTTGCCGATGAAGGAAATCTTTCGGGAGAAGGAATAAGACGGGAATATTCATCCATATAAAGCGGAACAAAATTGTGATAATAATAGCTGTCTGCTGTAGGCTCTGACCACTGAATATCGCAAACAACATATTCCCATCCATAGTCTTTAAGATTCTTTGCCATGTAATCGGCATTTGCGAGAAGCTGCTCTTCATTTACGGCGGCTCCGTAGCAATCCCAGCTGTTCCAGCCCATGGGAGGGGTCATTGCAAGTCTTTTATGCATTTTATCAATCCTTTCGGTAAACTCTTATTTCAAATTCAGCTTGAGTTTTAAGACGGTCAAGAGAGTCAAGCTTTGACTGGTCATTCTTACTTGTTTTATAGTAATACGGGGTCATTTTAAAGAGATTCTGAATATCTTCATTAGAACCAAGTTCAATTGCTTTACGAATTTTTTGCGTGCGTATTAACGTAAAACCGACAACATTCGTTTCAGGAACATCGTTAAGATAAGGCTTTTCGTATACAGCGGCTTTAAGCTCAAAAAGATGCTTTTCAAGCGGAATAACTCTTATCATTATTCCGTCTTTTTTAAGCACACGCAGGTATTCCGAATCAGCCTCAGGAGAAAAGACATTCAGCAGCAAATCCGCACAGCAATCATTGAAAGGCAAATCAAAAACACTTGCAACCGCTGCAGGTATTCCGCTTTTACGCTTTGACGCAAATTCAAGCGCATCTTTTGAAATATCAACACCGTAAAAAGATATCTTCTTAACGTTTTCATTCAGCTTTTGCTTTATCCCCGAGGAATACCAGCATTCTCCGCAGCCAGCATCAATAACCGATGCGCCGCTTTGCAGAAACTCATTGCAGTTTTCATAAAGAGCATCACGCAAAAAACCGTAATACCCCTTATCAAGAAAATCTCTTCTTGCCCTTATCATCACACGGTCATCGCCATGCCTTTTTGCCGACGATTTCTGCGACTGAAGAAGATTGACATAGCCGAACTTTGATTTATCATAGCAATGCCCTTTTTCGCATCTGTAAAGCTTTTCCTCTTCTGCAAGCGCCTCACGGCATACGGGACAAGTAAAATTCATTTCAGTTTCCTTTGTATTCATTGATTTTCTTAATCATTTCTCTGCCGATTCCGCACATGAATTTTTCGCATTCAACAAGCATACTGTCGGGGAACATGCGCAGAAAGCCGTCTGCCTCATAGGTAAAATTGCCTGCATAATCAATGTCTGCAAGAGCCTTGAGAATAGAATCCCAATCCATTTTTGAAAGGTAAGGCAAAGTGTGCGTATCGTGTATGTTATCGTTATCGTGAATATGAAGGCATCCGAGCCGGCTGCCCATATCCCTTATCATCGAGGCTGCATCATCACCGACAAGCCCGCAATGACCAAGGTCAAGGCAAGCAGTGAAAAATTCGGGATTAACCGCATCAACATAACGGTTGAAATCATCAGCCGTGCTGCAGACGTTGGGAACGATTCTGTTTAGGCTGTCACTCCAGCCCCACATATTTTCAATCGCTATTTTAACACCGTAATCCCCTGCATAGGGTTCAAGAGTATGATACATTTCCATGTTGCGTTCAAACTGATTTTCGCTGAAAACGCAGGGATGAACAACACAAATTTTTGAGCCGAGAATACCCGATATTTCAAGTGCTCTTTTAACTTTTTCCATTGTTTTGCGGCTGTATTCCTCATCGCCCTCTCTCATCGGAGGAAAAGGTGCATGTGACTGGTCAAAAGTGACGGAATAGCTTTCTGCTATCTTTCTGATTTCTTTCACATGATTTTTGTATGACGGCGTATTGAGAAAATCGTTATCATCGCTCATACAGAACATTGAATAGTCAATTCCGTCAAAGCCGCTTTCACAAATTATTTTAACCGCTGCTTCATCGCCGAAACGTTCGGATAATATTTCAGTCTGCGTTACAAGCTTCATAAATATGCACTCCTTATAAATGTTAGAGAATATTATATCACCTTTATTTGCCATCTACAAGCAGTAAATAAAAATATTAACAGATTATTAATTGACATAGTATCAAAAATATAATAGAATAGTTTGAAAGAGAAAATAAAAATCAGGGTAGGTGCATAATTATGCCAAAAGCTGAATACAGAAGCTCAATCCGTTCAAAAAATCTTATCAAAAAAGCTGTTGCAAAACTTATTCACGAAAAGGACATTCAGAAAATAACCGTTTCCGACATTATAAGAGAAGCTGATATCAGCCGCGGCACTTTCTATGCTCATTTTGCAGATGTTTCAAGCGTTATTGAACAAATTGAAAGCGAAGAAATCCATGCTCTTATGGAATATGTTGATAATTTCGGGTTTAAAAACATCACAGCAAATATCGGCAAATTTTTGGAGCTTATTTGCGAATATTTGAGCAGAGATATGGAATACTACCGCATGCTCACTCAATCAAACATACTTAACAACTTCATCTGGAGACTTGTTGATATTTATTACGAAAAGCTCCTCAATAATGTTTTGGGAAAAAACAGCACTTCCGAAAAAAACGAAGCAAACCTTTATTTAATCTATATAACATCAGGAGCAAAAACAGTTATTCTTTCATGGCTTAATGGAGAAATAAAAGCCTCTCCGAAAGAGCTTGCCGATTCTCTCGAAAAACTTATTAATCTCAATCAGAAATACTATAAATAAAAGAAAACCACCCTCTCGGGTGGTTTTAGTTTTATAGTCCGAATATTCCGAGTAATCCGTAAGAAAAAGCAGTCATTATAAGGTTTGCAATCAGAACTCCGAGCGCGATTATCGGAAATGAAGTTTTTATTCTCATGTCAAGAAGGGCGGCAATAAGAGCACCTGTCCATCCGCCCGTACCGGGAAGAGGAATTGCAACAAAGGTAAGAAGTCCCCATTTACTGCCCTTTTTCACCTTTTCGCTTTTTCTCATCGAGCTTGTTTCAAGCCTTTCAACAAGCTTTCTTGTTACCTTGAATTTTTTGAGAAATTCAAAAATCTTTCTGATAAACAACAGAATAAAGGGTATCGGAAGAATATTTCCGATATAGCATATAACAAACGCCTTGAGCAGTTCAACTCCTAAAAGCTTTGCAGCAATCATCCCTCCCCGAAGCTCCAGAATCGGCATCAATGAAATGATGAAAATAATAAGCTCCTCGGGAATTGTACCCTGAAATATTCCGACAAGATAATCGGCAATCGCTTCAGTCATGTAAAATTCCTTTCTTTAATCAATAAGTTTCTGTTCAACCAAAAAATCGTGAGCACTCTGAAGAATGTTTCTGTCGTTAATAAAGCGGAGTGTATCCATTGCTTTTTCATAGCTTAACCACATGTAATCCTCAATCTCTTCGCGCTGAATTGTTGTTTGCGTGTCCTTTGTTTTAGCAAGAAAAATAGTAACTGATTTTTCAACTCTGCCTTGAATGGTATACTCTGATTTTGAAGCAAATTGGGGTAAAATTTGAATGTGTATACCAGTTTCTTCAAGAACTTCTCTCATAGCTGTCTGCTCATGAGTTTCGCCTTTTTCGATATGACCCTTAGGGAATCCCCAGTGAGTGCTGCGGCGGTTTTTGATAAGAAGATAACGCACTTCATCGTTAATCAGTCTGTAAACAACCGCACCGCAGGAACGCTCATAAAGGCATTCAAGCTTATATTCTCTTCCTTTTTCCGCAAAAGCAATAGCATCCTCAATCTGATAAGAAATAAATCTCATACTCTTCGGCGCAACAACATAAACCGTAGGGCTTCCGTCGCTTCTTTTTATCGCAGCGATAACTCTGCCGTCGAATGTTCTTACGGGATGGTTGATACCCATGATATAAGCACCGTGAGAAATGCTGTCGTAGCGCTTTTTGCCTTCAATTGCACCGAAATTAAGCTGATATACAAAACCAAACTGCCTGTTTACGGAGCGGATAGGGTTAGTAACCCTTACTCTGACATATTTGCCGAGCATAACACCACACCTTTCAAAAGGTCCTTATGACCCAAGATAAATACTGATTTATTATACTAAATATCAAAGTATAAAACAATACCTTTGATGAATTTTTTTGATTTTTTCAATATTCGTGACCGTGTGCCCGTCTGCA
Source organism: Clostridia bacterium (assembly GCA_017409265.1). Taxonomy (GTDB): domain Bacteria; phylum Bacillota; class Clostridia; order Oscillospirales; family Acutalibacteraceae; genus CAG-177. The sequence goes on along the minus strand of JAFQSY010000020.1, from coordinate 21,884 downwards.
TGCGTTTTTTTTATTAAAATCTGCCAAACAGACGTTTATATTTCTTCTCCGATACTTGATTTATACATATATTATGTGATATTATATAATGAGTATATTATCCCTTCTATTAATGAAAGCGGTGAAAAAATGAAACGGATATTAATTGCGGATGACGAAGCAAGAATCAGAAGACTTGTCTGCGACTTTCTTAAAAATGCAGGATATGAAACGGTTGAAGCTGTTGACGGCAAGGATGCAATAGAAAAATTCTATTCGGTCGGCAGCATTAACCTTGTTATATGCGACATCATGATGCCTGAAATGGACGGCTGGGAGGTCTGCAGAAAAATCCGTGAATCAAGCTCCGTTCCCATCCTTGTTTTAACTGCAAGAAGCCAGGAATTTGACGAGCTGATGTCATTTGAGAGTGGTGCTGACGATTACGTCACAAAACCGTTCAGCCCGAGCGTGCTTGTAAAAAGAGTCGAGGCTCTCCTTAAAAGGTCGCAGGGCAAACCCGATAACAAATCCGATGAAATCATCTCTGTTGACGGGCTTATCATAGATCTCCCTGCCCACAAGGTCACTCTTGACGGCACCGCTGTTGAACTGACAATAAAAGAGCATAACATTCTTGTCAAGCTTGCATCAAGCCCCGACAGAATCTATTCAAGAGAGCAGCTTCTCGACAGCATATGGGGCGTTGATTTTATCGGCGACCCGAGAACTGTTGATTCACATGTTGCAAGGCTCAGGACAAAGCTCGGCGTATGGGGCGAAAAGCATCTTAAAACCGTTTACGGAATCGGCTATAAAATTGAGGTGAGTACATCTTGAAGCGGTTCTTTTCAAAGCTGAAGATGAGCCGTATCAGAATAAAACTCTTTGCAATGATTTTTGCCGTTCTCACGGTTTTGCTGACGCTTATAACAGTTTTCAGTAAGCCCGTTCTTTTCAGGGCTTTTTCATTCAACACTTACAGAGAACTTATGGAAATCGCCGACAGCATAGAGGTCCTTGTTCCCGGATCGGCAAGCTATTATTTTGACCTTTATTCACTTGCTGCAAATAACAGCATATCTTTTGAAATTGTAGGGTCTGACGGTTCGCTTATTTACGCTTCCTCTTCAACGAGCTCGGCTCAAGGCAGCGGTCATTTCTCATCCTCGGGCACAACATCGGCACAATATTACGAAATGAAGCCCTCGCAGAATCATCAGAATCTTACAAAGGCGAAAAACTTTCAGATATTGAAAAGAGATGCAGCTAATACCGAATATTTCGTCTATTCCCGCAATCTTGAATACGGTGAAACACTCCATCTTTATTCAGAGGTTGCAAATGTTGAAAATACGGTTAATGTTTCAGGCTCGGTTTATTCGCTTATAAGCATTACCATGATCATCATTATGTCTGCGATTTTCTACATTCTTGTTGCCAAATTCACGAAGCCCCTTGTTGAAATGAACGATGTCACCAAAGATATGGCATCGCTGAATTTCAGCCGAAAATGCAGAGATTACGGTAAAGACGAAATCGGCGAGCTCGGCAACAGTATCAATACTCTTTCAACAACCCTCAACGCGACCCTCATAGATTTAAAGGATAAAAACGAGCAGCTCGAAAAAGATATTGAAAGACGCCATGAGCTCGACAATGCGCGAAGTTCTTTCATAAGCAACGTTTCACATGAGCTGAAAACTCCGATTGCGATTATTTCGGGATATGCCGAAGGGCTTTGCGAGGGAATAAGCGATGACCCCGAGGTTATCAAGGAATACTGCCAGATAATCCATGATGAGAGCACTAAAATGAACGCTCTCGTGGTTGAACTTCTTGAGCTTTCAAAGCTTGAAAACAGAGTTCAGCCGTTTGCACCCGAATATTTCGATATCGGTGCCTGCATAAGCTCGATGATAAACCATCTTTCTCTCCAGTTTGAACAGAAAGGTATTACTCTTATCAATAACGTCCCTTCTCCCCTTGTCTGTTATGCACAGGAGGATAAAATCGAAACAGTTTTAAGGAACTACATAACCAATGCACTTTCTCACTGCGAGGGAGAAAAAATAATAGCGCTCAATTGCCGCGAAAGCGGCAGATTCATTGAAATCAGCGTTTTCAACACAGGCAAAAATATAGAGGCTCACGATTTTCCCGAGCTTTGGGACAGCTTTTACAGAGCAGACAAGGCTCACGGCAGAAGCGAAAATCGTTTCGGTCTTGGGCTTTCAATTGTTAAAAGCATAATGACAAACCATAACTGCCGCTACGGTGTCAGAAATACCGAAACCGGCGTTGTGTTCACTTTTGAAGTTTCAAAGGATTCCGGATATTATGAAAAAAAACAATAATATCAAAAGAATAATTCTCAGGGCTGTTTCGGCCGCAATGTGCTTCATTATTTGCGCCGGAATGCTTTCCTCCTGCTCAAAAAGCGAAGAAACAGGCATTAAAACTGTTAAATCCGTTTCCAGCCGAAACACCATAACCTCGCTTTCCGATGATGCATCAATCCATTATTCCGAAAACAGCAATTCATTCGGAACAAAGGCTGCTGCCTCGGGTCTTATTGAGCTTTATATTGACCCTGAAACAAATTCATTCTGCATATTTGAAACCACTAAGGGATATCTGTGGAGTGCTCTGCCTCTGCTTGACGGCATTGCTTCGGGAGAAGAGCTTGTCAGCAAGGCAAGCATGGTTTCTCTCGAAATCATTGGCGGCACCGATATTTACCATCTTAATTCGCAGGATAATTCCGTTGCATACGGAAAAGCATCACACAGTCTTATTGAAAACGGCGCAGTTTTTGTTTTCGATATTTTTACGGATGCAAAAACCGCAGAAAAAGAATTATATGAAAAAACGGATATCGGCTTCAGAGTAACACTCACCGTTACTCTTGCAGACGGCAGCATGCTTGCTTCGTGCACTCATTCAAACCTTACTGGCAATCCCGATGCATATATTGAGAACATTGAGATTCTCAATTATTTCGGTGCATATAACGATTCGCAGGTCGACGATTTTCTTCTTGTTCCCGACGGGTGCGGTGCAATCATCAAAACAGCCATTTACGATGAATCATTCGAAAAACTTTCGTTTGCCGTTTACGGCGATGACCCTTCGGCTGAAATTAAAACCTCCGGCAGTGCAATCATTCCGGCTTTCGGAATAAAGCATGGAGACTCCGCATTCGTTTCACTGATTCAAAAGGGCGATGCGGTTGCAACCGTCAATGCACAAAAAGCAAAAACATTAAGCGAATACAACACGGTTTATCCGAAATTCAAAATAACACCCGTACTTTATGAAAACGAAACTTTGTATATTTCCAACACCTCAAGCGTTTCTGAAATATCGCTGTGTTACCGTTTCCTTTCGGGCAACAACGCAACATATTCAGGTCTTGCGTCGGCATGCCGCGAGCAGCTGATAAGAAACTCGGTTCTCTCGACAAAAACGGTTGAGGTCAGCGACTATCTTCCGTTTTTCCTTACTCTTACGGGTGCTGCCGACAAATCATTCGGTCCGTTCAGCCGACTTTCGACACTTACGGATTTTGAGCAGGCAAAGGACATGCTCACCCGTATGAAAAACAAGGGCATCAATGATATCAATGTAAGATATTCGGGAATATTCAGCGGCGGTCTTGATTCAAAGGATATTGACGGCGCATCAATCCTCACAAGACTTGGCGGCAGCGACAAGCTCGCCGAGCTTTACGAATACGTTTCAACGCAAAAAATGAGCCTTTATCTCGACATCAATCTGCTCACTTCTTCAACAGGCTTTTCATCGGGCAATGCATTGAACATCAAGAAGAACGACAGCAGCTATACACCTGAAAGTGCTCTTGCCGAACACGCAGGCGAAAGCATTTCACACCGCAGCTTCAGAAGCCTTGACAAGCTTTCAAAGCTTATCGCTTCAATTTTAAGCAACACAAGATATTACAGCTTCACGGGCTACTGTCTCAACGATGTCGGTTCCGTTCTGTATTCTGATTTCTCATCAAACGGATTTCTCCGCGATGCCGCTGCCGACAGAATCAGCGAAGCCATTGTTCCCCTCTCAACAGGTCATTCAACAATGGCGTCAAACGGCAACTTCTATATACTCAAAAACATTGATTCGGTTATCAACATTCCGATAAAATCAGCCGTTTCACAGAGCGGCGCATACTTCTCAATTCCGTTTGTTCAGCTTGTTCTTCACGGAATAGTTGACTATTCCGGTGACCCGATTAACACCAGCGTAAATCTCGAAGAAACTCTTCTTAAATATATAGAATACGGAGCATGTCCCCATTTTGAATGGAATTATGAGCCACTTTCGGACGAAACCGAAAGCGACCCGTTCTATTATGATAACACTATCAACACAGCCGCAGAGTTTTACACCGAAGCAAACGAAATCCTCAACGACCTTCGAGATGCAAGAATGACTGACCACTATGAGGTTGATGACGGAGTTTTCTGCACGGAATATGACACCGGTTCAATGATTTATGTTAACTATACCAATAATGACTTTTCAACCCTCGGCATCGTTGTTGAGGCGAGAGATTTCATAAGAGTAAACTAATTTGGAGGTTAAACCATGCCTTATATCAGAACAACAGTCAGCAAAGAACTCACATGCGAAAGCAAAGAAAATCTTAAATCAAAGTTCGGTCAGGCAATCGCCCTTATCCCCGGAAAAAGCGAAGCTTGGCTCATGCTTGCATTTGAGGACAAAATTGATATGTATTTCAAGGGCGACGGCTCAAAGAATTATGCATATCTTGAGGTAAGCCTTTTCGGTTCAACCTCCGATGCAGCTTATGACAGACTCACAGCCGCTCTTTCGGAAATAGTCAATGAAGAACTCGGCATTGACCGCGAGAATATCTACATCAAATATGAAGAAGCGGAGCATTGGGGCTGGAACGGCGTCAATTTTTAACCCATGAGCGAAAAGAAACATGAACTTCTTCTCATCGCAGCAGCGCTTTTAATCTCTGTTTGTACGATTCTTTATACTGTTTTTGATTCACCAAAATATAACAATCTTAAAGCAGTACCGATAACAGCCAAAACTTTATTGAGTGAATCTGCAACAGTTAATACCGAAAAAATAAATATTAACACAGCCGATATTTCGCAGCTCACGGAGCTTGAAGAAATCGGCGAAAAGAAAGCACTTGCAATAATCGAATACAGAGAAAAGAACGGAAATTTCAGAATCCCCGAAGAAATCACAAATGTGAACGGAATAAGCGAGGGCATTCTGAGAAAAAACATTGACAGAATAACCACGGGAGATTTTTAATGGAAAGACTTGAAATAAAAAAGCTTTATGAATCAGCCGAAACATATGCAGATAAAAGCATAACAGTCTGCGGATGGGTAAAAACAATCAGAGATTCGAAGGCAATCGGTTTTATTGAACTTAACGACGGCAGCTGCTTCAAGGGTGTGCAGGTCGTTTTTGAAGCCGAAAAGCTTGAAAATTACAAGGATATTGCAAAGCTCAACGTTGGCTCTGCAGTTAAAGTAACAGGCAAACTTCTGCTCACCCCGCAGGCAAACCAACCTTTTGAAATTAATGCGGATGAGATATCGGTTGAAGCTCTCTCAACCCCCGATTATCCTTTGCAGAAAAAAAGACATTCGCTCGAATTTTTGAGAACAATTGCACATCTTCGCCCGAGAACAAACACCTTTAACGCAGTTTTCAGAGTACGCTCGGTTGCGGCATATGCAATCCATAAATTCTTTATCGACCAAGGCTTTGTTTATGCACACACACCGCTGATTTCCTGCAGCGACTGCGAAGGTGCAGGTGAGATGTTCAAGGTAACAACTCTTGACATTGACAATCCGCCCAAAACAGAAAAAGGTGAAATTGATTATAACGAGGACTTTTTCCAGAAGCCCGCTTATCTCACTGTTTCGGGTCAGCTTCAGGCAGAAACAATGGCACTCGCATTCGGAAAGGTTTACACATTCGGCCCGACTTTCAGAGCAGAAAAATCATATACCCAGCGTCATGCTGCAGAATTCTGGATGATTGAGCCTGAAATGGCATTCGCGGAATTGAACGACAATATGGATGTTGCGGAAGCCACGATAAAATATGTTATCAGCTATGTTCTCGAAAACTGTCCGCAGGAGCTTGAATTTCTCAACAAGTTCATGGATAAGGAGCTTATCGAAAGACTTACCGCTGTTGCAAATTCCGATTTCGGCAGAGTGACCTATACAGATGCGATAAAAATGCTTGAAGAGCATAACGATGAGTTTGAATATAAAGTCAGCTGGGGCTGCGATTTGCAGACAGAGCATGAAAGATATCTGACAGAAAAGATATTCAGAAAGCCTGTTTTTGTTACAGACTATCCCAAGGAAATAAAAGCATTCTACATGCGCCTTAACGACGACGGAAAGACCGTCGCCGCCTGCGATTGCCTTGTTATGGGCATCGGCGAAATCATCGGCGGAAGCCAGAGAGAGGAACGTCTTGACCTTCTTGAATCAAGAATCAAGGAGCTCGGTCTTGACCCCGAGGATTACAGCTGGTATCTTGACCTTCGCCGTTACGGCGGAGTCAAGCACAGCGGCTTCGGTCTCGGCTTTGAAAGGCTTGTTATGTATCTGACGGGTATCTCAAACATCCGCGATGTTCTCCCCTTCCCAAGAACAACAGGCTCGGCAGATTTTTAATAGTATATAAAACGTTATCCCGCCAACGGAAAAATCCGTTGGCGGGATTATTTTTTTATTCATGCGTTATCCAGAACTCGCTGAACATAACGCCCATATATGGCTCGCTGAATTCAAGGTCAACACAGCCATTTTCGATAGCATCTTTCGGGATAACATAGGTTGCGGTTTCAAATCCGGGTGCAAGCATTGCGGAGTCAAATTCTTCGTCTGTTTCTCCGCCGAACTGCGTTCCGCAGTAAATCACCTGTCCGTTTGCGGTTATTTTGTGACCGCAGAGGGCGGGTATTTTTTTGCTGACGAATGTAATTTTCAACTTATAGTCACCGTCATAATCAAGACCGCCAACCTTACATTTAAATGTAAGATTATCATAGACCTTAAACATTGCAGTCGGCATTTCGCCCGTGTTGACATTCGGTCTGTCTCCCTGGAAATTCATATAAATCTCGCCCGTCTGCGCAACACCGCATTCTTCCAGACCGTTTAGTGCAACAGAAAAATAATATTCATCGTGTCTGACTTTGTTTCTGCCGATAATCTTTTTCATGTGTTCTGCCGCATCATCGGTTTCATTTGCCTTTTTAAGTCTGCCGAGAAGCCATTTTCTGTCGGTCACGGGCAAATCAATCGTTTCAAGGATCGCTCCCCTCTCCCAGTTATCGGCGCAGTAATTCTCAATATCACTCTGAAGTCCGATAAGCTCAAAAAGCTTTTTCGCAAGTGCCGAAATATCGGCTCGCTCTTTTTTATATTGCTCGTCATAATCGGTTTCAAGAATCGCCTTTGCAGATTCAAGATTTCCGTTTATGATTTCCTTTTCGGCAAGCTTTATCAAATCAAGCTCAAACAGCCTTCTGTGCCTGATAACATAATCGCATTTTGCGCGCATGAGAAGCTGAAGAAATCTCCAGTTGTCGGCAAGGAAAGGATATTGAGCTTTAAGCATCTCAAAGGTTTCAAGCGTTCTGTCAATCGTCGGATTTTCAGCAGGATCGCATTGCCAGTTAAGCTCAAGTGAAAGAATGCCGTCGGCAATCATTTCGGGGTCTGCGCCATAGAAAAACAGTCTTGCGTAATCAAGCAAGGTTGTTCTCAAATCGCAATCGAAAAAATAATCCATATCAGACCATACCGCTTTATTCACATCGTCGGTTACACCCTCCGAATAGCTGACGGAGCCGACAACATATCGTCGTGTAAGTCTGTGAATAAGACGGTATTCGCGGGGTCTGGGATTTGTGCATTCACGGCTTAAGCCCGTTGTCAGCGCAAAATGCCAGTCATCTCTGTCAAAGTGAACGGGATACTCACACCTTACATTGTGGGTAATATCGGGATAAAGCCTTATCGGGTATTTGGAAGGCAGTCTGCGGCGCAAAACATCAAGTTCAAAAGCATGATTAGGACCGTGAATAACACCGTCAAATGTTTCGGGAAGCTTTTCCATTTCTTCAATAAAAGTTTCGCCCCATGTCGGAATTGAGTGGGGCTTTTGCGCCGAGGGCCACATCTGTGCATTCGGATGCACCTTTTTCAGCGCTTTTGAAATTTCGCCGCATCTTTTGACAAATTCATCTGCATCAAATTCTCCGGGGTCACCTCCGGGAGGGAAAACAACGTTAAGTCTTGGCAGAGTCGAATAAAGCTTACCGCGTCTTTCGGCTGCCTGCTCAACCGTTTCGCCGTCATTGTTGGGGTGCCACAGCGAAACGTCAAGATCAAATTCATCCGCCATTCTTGTTGCTTCAACAAGAAATTCTTCTTCATCATATTTCATAAGGCGGTTTCTTTTTGAAACTCCCTTTTCATATGGTATATGTTCAACGGTATTTGCACCGAAAAACATAAGGTCAAGATAACAGCGCCGATAATCCTCATAGCTCCATGCATCATAGGTATTCGGCGTCGTTCTGTAGCCTATCTGGTGACCTCTGATTGATTTATCGGGGCTGTAATCACCGGAAATATCCTCCGTCAGAACAGGCACTCCACAAACAGGAGCTATCTTGCGCAGAAACATTCCGAAGCCGTAAATAAAGCCTCTGATTCCGCTTGCATAAACGGTTACTGCATTACCGCTGCATTTGATTTTATAACTGTCCTTAGAAAGGCTTGTATCTGTTTCAAAAATAAAATTAGCATTGTCTTTGGTTTCACATATATTGGGAATGCTTCCCGTTCTTATTTTTATCTCTTCGGAAAAGAGCTCCGCCGCCTTTTTTGACGGCGGAGTTTCCGAGAATATATTAAAATCTCTGAAATTAATCATTATTATTCTCCGTATTATCAATTAAATCCTGCTTTTTCATCTCGGCTCTTGCGTTTCTATGCTCCGCAAGCTCAATTAGCATGCGCTCCTTTGTTTTTCCGTGAACATTGAACACAAGAAGAGCAAGTCCGTAGCCGAATCTCGCAACAGCGGGAGCAAGGCAGAAGATCCCCCATATGCCCTTAAGGACTTTCGGGTCTGTATGGGGAACGATGTTTCCGAAAACGTCCTGCTGGGGCTTGAATTTAATCCAATCGAAAACAACGCCCGAAAGAAGAGCGTGAACGCTTGATGAAAGCTTGTTGACATAGCTTGAAACTGCGTTAACAATTCCCTCGTTTCTGATTCCGTTCTGCCATTCAAGATAGTCATACATATCACCCTTAAGAAGCGGATCACAGACACCCATGATATGATTAGGGAGTCCGCACACGGTAAGACCGATTGTGACAATCGCAAAGTCAAGCCAATAATTACCCGTCGGTTTATATCCGATAAAATAGAGCAAGGTGTATGCAGCTCCGCTGAATATTCCTGCTGAAATCGCTGTTGTACGAAGCCCGAATTTACGGATAACGGAAGGCGCAACGGGAGTTATAACATAGTTGGGAATGCCCGTAAAAAGGCTGCAAAGAAGACGGTTGGAAAGTCTGCCCGTACAGTTAAGCCAGAAGAAATCCTCCGATGCACCGCCAACGCCCTTGATTCCGCCGAAAAAGTTTGAAAGCAGTAATGCCGCAAGCGGTCTGCAGGTTATAATTGACTTTGCTGCTTTGAAGAACCCGACCTGATTCATTTCTTCTTTAGATGCAATTGAAACTCGCTCTTTCATAACGAAGAATCCGTAAACCGCACCTAAAACCGCAATCACAACAAAGAATATCGAAAATCCCGTATAAACCTGCGGCTGCGTTATTGCATTTTTTGTTACACCCGGAACAAAGTCAACAAACACGGGAACGAGTGACGGAAGCCATGTAAAAAGATTGACAAATTTCTGCGTCGCAATCAATGTGCTTCGTTCGTTGGTGTTAGGAGTCATATTATAAAGCAGTAATTCCCAACCGCTCAAATATGAAAAACCGATTCCGTAGATTATGGTTGCAACAAGCGCATAAACAAATTTCTGACCCGAGGTAAACGAACCGGGAATCATATAAAACAATATTGAAGCAATAGCCCAGAACGGCATCGGAAGAATCAGAAACGGACGCAATCTTCCCCATCTTGTTCTGAAACGGTCAATAACAATACCCGAAATCGGGTCATCAAGAGCATCCCATACGGTGGAAATCGTTCCGAGAAGACCGTATTGCTTACCGGTGAGTCCCAGAAAGCTCATCATGAAATACTGCTTTGTTGAGCCTATAAATGAAGTCAGATTGTTAAGTCCGTAAGAAGTAATCGCATATGCGGCGATTTCGCGCGGACGAACATAACGCTTAAATTCTTTTTCAGCCGATTTCTTTTCCTGAATTTCAACCGCTGTGTTCTGAACAGACATTAATCTCTCTCCTCTTCAATAAAATGAGAGTTCTTTTATTTAATAACAATAATATCATACAGAAAAGGCTCATGTCAATCTTTTATAAAAATATAGACAAAGCAAGGAATAATTTATACAAATTATCCATAATAATATTATTGGAATAATCACACATTTAAAATCCTTTACTAAAATTAAACTTTTTTCAAAAAATCTATTGACTTGCAACAGAAAATGTGTATAATAATAGAACAAGACATCGCGGAGTAGAGCAGTTGGTAGCTCGTCGGGCTCATAACCCGGAGGTCGCAGGTTCAAGTCCTGTCTCCGCAACCATAGTGAGTGTTCATAACACAAGTGAACACTCACTTTTCTTTTTTACATTTCCTCATAGTTAATTTTAATATGATTTGTTATGTATCGAGCAGGTTTTACACCTGCTCTTTTTGTTATGCCGTGAGATATTCAACGGCTACTCCTTGCCTTGCTTCAAGAACTACGTTTTCATCCTTGACGGGATTTTCAATCACTCCGAAAAAGCGGTAATGAATGATAATTCTTTGTGTTCTGTTTTTGCCTTTGCCCTCAATGGAATAAACTTCTATCTTTTCTACCAGCTCATTCAAAAGTGCCGGCGTGAGTGTTTCCATCTGCATAAACTTGCGAACAGCCGTTGTGAACTGTTCTTTGCTTGTGCGAAGGTTTTCCGTTTCGGCGAGTTTATCACGGTATTGCTTGATTTTAACTTTCAGTTCATCTCGCTCTGCTTCATATTTTTGCGAGAGCTGCATATGAGCATTCACACGCTCTGCTCCTGAACAAAACCTGATTCCGACTGCACCGTTTTCCTTTGCCCAGATTTCAGCTTGTTTCAGCAAAGCCGAACCGATGCCGTTTCGTTTATAATCGTTATCAACTGCCAATCCCAAACAGTTCTTGAAATTATCAGCATAAATAACATCATAATTTACAAGATGAATATATCCGACAACTTTGTTTTCGGTTTCAGCCACAAAGATAACTTGTGTTTCATCATTCAATACAGCCTCAATTTTGAGCTTTTGTTTTTCAAAATCATATTCGTATCCGAGGCTTGTTTTGTTGATATAATAAATATCTTCAGCATCGGAGATTACAGCTTTTCTGACAATAAAATTTATACTCATTTTATCATCCTCCTAAACCGGATTTTGTTAGTCTTAACCTTATATTTCTTTTTGAAAAGTGTACCCAACTCTTTCTTTACCGTCTGCGGTAGTACAAGGTCCGATTTCTGTTACCGAATAACCTGCTGATAAATATAGTGTACGGGCCGCAATGTTATCTTCTGTTGTATGAATACCGATTTTTTTATAACCTTTTTCATTTGCTATATCTTCAACCACAGACAGAATATATTTGCCAACACCTTTATGTTGATGAATCGGTTTAACTTGAATCATACCTATCCATAATTCGTCGGTTTCAACATCTATTCTGAACCACGCTATAGGATTATCTGAACTGACAACATAGCATGTGCAATCCTTATCCGAAAGCAGTTTCTTCCAAACATTGTAATTTCTGCGGACACCGTGAAGTATGTTTATATTTTCGTTATATGTTTCATTGATAAAAGCAATATCCTTTTCTGTTGCAACGGAATATATCAATTTATCCATTCATAAACCTCCGCAAATTCAAGCCTTCTTCAAATCCTCATAAGCCTCAATTATCCACTGGTGTGGCATAACCAACAAGTTGTTATCAAATTGATATTTGATATAAAGGTAACACGCTTCATCCAATGATTCTATTGTTGCATATTTTAATAGATCATCGCATGAATGTTTTCTGCTGAATAAATGTAACCCGAAACACCTTTATATGTATCCTCAATAGCATTGGGATAATATTCATCCAATCTTAATGTGCCGTCAGGTTCAAAACCGTAACTTGCCCACTTGTGCCATTTGCCGTTATGTATAAAACCAGATTCTTTGCAATGCTTTTCAATAGCGTTACTCAAATAAACCAAAACATTTTCTCTTTTGGTGGAGAAATAAATAAGAGGTGTGTTGTGATTTGATACCTTGGGTTCTAAAACTTTTATATCAGCAGTCTGTGATGCATGATAATACAATAAACTCACCCCTTAAAATATGTATAAGATGATTATAACACTTCACTTTGATAATTTCAACAAGACAACTGCTCCCACAAGGAGAGCAGTTGAGAACAATGTTATTTATAATTTTACACCTTTATAAACATAATACGGTTTTGAGAATATATAACTTCCGTCTTGCTGTGCTGATTTCAGATTGTCTATAAACACATCATATTCTTCCTTGGTTAATGCTCCAGTGTTTTCCTTATGAAGCCAAGCTATATCCAAACTTAAATCATAACCGAATGTACCTTCTTTATATTCTGTTTCAACAACATTATGGACACATACAGAACTTTCGAACAATTTGCTCTTGTTGAAAATTCCGTGCATCCTTCTGCCAATCCAACTGTCAATGTTATCCATCCAAGGCTGTTTTGTTACGGCGTAAGCATGTACTGCTTTCGAAATAAGGTCTTTGTTTTCACCGTTATACGCAACACTGTCCCAGTCGCAGTTTACGCAAATTATCACTCCGCCTGGTTTCAAAATCCTGTGGATTTCACTTACCAATAAATCTTTATTTGACACACATTCAAACATATCGGCAGAGAATATAAAATCAAATGTATTGTCCTCAAACTCAAGTTTCTTTGAACAGTCCATTATTTTGAGTTTAATGGGACTTTTGTATTTCACATCTTTAAACCATTTATCGGTAATATCAACACCTATAGCTTGATGTATTTTATCAGGAAATCCTTGTTGTAATCCTACAAGAAATCCTGCATCACGGCAACCTAAGTCTGCAACTATTGCATTATCGGGCAATTTTATTTGTTCAAAAATAGCTTTGTTTAATGACGAAAATTTATTATTGCTCATTTTATATGACCTCCAAAAATAAAAAATACTGTTAACAGCTATATGCCGTTAACAGTAATATAAAAGGGAAACTTTTCTCTATCACTCTATCAGGCACACAGCATAATAAGCCTGTACCCAATACAAGATACAAGCTATCTTCGTCTGCGTCGAATAGAGATAAAGAACATACTGATTTCCTCCAGTTAAGATTTGAGCTAATTATACTACAAAAATTCAAGATTGCAAGTGTAATATTATTTTATCACAATAACAATTCATATTTTCGTGGCATTTGTCTTAGCGAGCAATGGATTTGTGTGTACAAATCCGAAGTTCAGGGATTTTTACCCCCGATACCCCGCAGAAAAAGTTTATATAAAAAGATAAAATCAGGTGCAGCAGAAATCAAATTCCGTTGCACCTGATTATAAATTTAAGATGTGTTTATGCAATAAAAATCAGTTCGAGATTAACCATCTCTCTTGCCCGTGCTTCAATGTTATTCATACGGGCAACCCACTCCATTTGGTTTTGCTCTTTGAGTTGTTCTGTGATTTTTTTATTAGCTTTTATCTGTTCTACTATCCGAGAGAACATAGCTGATGCTTGTTCATCAACCTCCGCAAGATGAGTCCACAATGTGCCACTCATAAGCATAATGTTAAACTGCACACGTTTATGTTTCATAAGATAATCTTTGCGTTTCAATCCCCATACACCGAGTGGCTCGCTTGCTTCGCTAGGTGATGAGATGTTAGGGATTCTGTAATCGCCAACCATTCTGTATGTACTGCCGTTTTGTTCAAATAATGTTTTTTGCATAAATTCAGCCTCCTTGTAATTTGATGATTCCATTTTACAAGAAGACTTATGGCTTGTCGAATGTATGGAGCGTTTTTACAACTGTTACAAAAAACATACATTTTTGTCGAAAAAAGACACATTTTTGCAAAACTGTTGCTAATTATCTTAAATATATAATATTATTCAGTTAATTTATTTAAAGGAGGTTCCCAAATGGCTGAATCTTTTAAACTTCCCGCATCATCAATAGATGAACTGTTAAAAATAATTCAAGCTTATGCAAGCGAAAAAGAAGGAGCAATATTGTCTTTAGATGATATTGTCAAATCTACTGGAATAGCACGTACAAGCATAAGTGCTAATAACGGTTTTCTTGTTCAAATTGGATTAATTACAGAAGGAAACAAAAAATCTACTACTGACACGGGTCGCTCTCTTGGAAGAGCCTATATTTCTAAAATAGATGATGAAATTGAAAGAATATGGAAAGAAGTTGTTGCAGAAAACGATTTTTTAAATCGAATGATTTCTGCTGTCAGAATTAGAAATGGGATGGATAGAAGCAGTTTTCTTAACCATATTATCTATTCTTCCGGACAAAAGGACACAAAGCAAAATCGCACTGGTGCAGGTGCAATCATTGAGATTATGAAAGCAGTAAATATTCTTAGTGAAACAGACGGTAAACTTACGATAACGGAAACGGCTACAACTGAAAAAAATACTAATCCAACACATATTGTTGCTCAGTCTGTAACAACAGAAACAACTCCCAATAATTTAAAAGTTTCATTGCCTACACAAACTGGCAATTCAATTGTAATAAACATTAATATTGATTGCTCTGTTGCTGATTTAGATAATCTTACAGAAAAAATTAATAATCTTTTAAACGGTTTATCGCGGTAATTTTAAATAAGGAGTTAATGAAATGGCATACAATATAGTTTTGACTACTGCTGAAGATATTGTTGCTGTTGTTGATGCTGTTGTTGCAAAAGGGCACGAGGCCAATATTGACTTCATTTCAGAGTTTACCGGTATAGCTACAGGGGATCAAGTAAACAAAGCTTTGGATATGGCGGTTGAACTAAAAATGGTTGTGTGTGAATCATCTGGAAATTATTATGTTGATTCTTTCCTTGCAAAAAAACTTGTTACAGCAACAACTGATGACGAGAAAGCTGTAATTATGAGATTAATATTAGAACAATATTATCCGTACACAGTTTTTAAAACACGTTATGCTTTTACCCGTTCTATAGAACAAGCTTGCAGGCAAACTAAAACACTGTGTTCTCTTTCGGCTAATGAGCGAGATATTAGAAATACATTGATAAGCATAGCAACATATGCAAAGGCACTCAAAAGCGAAGGTGCTAATCTATATAGTTTTGCAGAAGAAGAAAGAATTTATCCGTTAGTAGAATTTTCTTTGATTAATACCGCAGTCGCAGAAAGATCCTTGCAAGATTTTTTTGGAGAAAGAATATATTGTTCACTTGATATTGAGACTACTATAGAGCCGCTTTATGAATCATTTCAAAAAGCAAAAGCAACCAGTCCTGACACAAGGGCAATAATAATATATGCTGCGAATGCTTTTGAATCATTTCTCAATACATATGCAATAAGTAAAAGCGTTTCATTGTCTGGCAAAAATGGTATAATTCAAAAAAGAGATGCACTTTCGGCATTTTTGTCAAAAAAACACAAAGGAATGATTGATTATATCGGACAAGTTCGAAACGCAGCAGACCATGGCGCAGACTTTAACGAAAACGGTTTGATATGGACAATAACAAAAGATACTGCACTTATTTATCCATGTGTAGTTTCAATTGTGATAAAAAACATTCTGCAAAGAGATATCGGTATAATTGAGATGTAAGATTTATTGTATTTTGAATTGCCTATTACTCTTAATAAAGCAAATAATATAGATACTGCTGTATAGTATTAACATATTAATAAGTTATTTTGGAGGTTTTATGAAAATATATATAGCAGCTCCGCTGTTTTGTATAGCAGAAAAGAAACAAAACGAGGAAATCGACAATATTATTAGATCGTTTGGACATGAAACCTATTTGCCGCAACGAGATGGAGGATGTTTTGCTGATTCTCCGGATTTTATTAATGGAAGGCCTAAGGATGTTGTGATTCATGAATTAGATATCAATGCAATTAATTGGTGTGATACTCTGCTTTTTGTTTTTGATGGTCGAGTGCCTGATGAAGGTGCTTGTTTTGAACTGGGATACGCCTATGCAAAAGGAAAACGATGTATTGGGTTTAAAACAGATTCACGTTCATTGATTGGTGGAGTTGATAACTTGATGCTAACAGTTTCACTTCAAGTTATATTACGTAGTATAAATGAATTAAAGATTTTTCTTCAAACACAGAACCTTAATTGATATTTAAAACTAATCATATTGAATGGAGTATATTTATGGATTCTATAGTTTTATTAATATCTTGTGGAAAACAAAAGAATAATTATAATTGCCAAGCACAAGACATGTATAACTCTTACAGATTTCAAAAACTCAAAGAAATTGCAAATAAAATGGGGATTAAATGGTATATCATGTCTGCAAAATATGGATTGTTGTCACCAAATGAAATAATTGAACCCTACGATATGTGTTTGTCCGAATGTTCAACTGAATATAGAAACAATTGGGAAGAACTAATATTAAATAAGCTTTCAATTTTCAGTAAAGATACTCATTTTTTTGTAATTGCCGATGATTACTATTCTAAGTATATAGTTACAAGGTTAATTTCCAAAGGATATAAAGTTTCTGCTCCATTTTTAGACAAGGGTGAGAGTGAATTATCAGACTATATTCAAAAAAGTGAAAATGTTGATAATGTAATTGAACTGTACAATTGTTTATATACTTTGGCAGATAATACTGGTGGAATTAGATTGTTCAGTGAATGTACTGGAAAGATGTATTGGCCTCAAAGAGGAGTATATTTTTTTGTGGATTTTAATGAAAAAAGCCTAGTCTCGAAAGATATGCCTAGAATAGTACGAGTTGGTACACATGCAGTAAGTGTTGGTTCGAAAACAACTTTGTGGCATAGGTTAAAGACTCACAAAGGGACCAATGAAGGCGGAGGAAACCATAGAGGTTCTATATTTAGACTTCATGTTGGAAATGCACTTATTGAAAAAGAAGGATTGCTTTGTGACACGTGGGGGAAGGGGCAAACTGCCAGTAAAGAAATTCGAGAAAAAGAAGCTTTTCTTGAACATTTGGTATCTGAATATATTGGGCATTTAGGTGTAATTGTTTTTGATGTTAATGATTTGCCATCCGCCACAAGTTCACGTGCTTTTGTTGAAAAAAACTCAATTTCTCTACTTTCATCAATTAATTATTCATTTAATTTTTCAACATTAGATTGGTTAGGTAACCATAGTCCCAGAAGAGAAATAGTCGATAGTAGTCTTTGGAATATAAACTATATTAATTCTGATTATGATAAAGGATTTTTAAAAGAACTTTTTCAATTTGCTGACATAACATCTAAAAAATACAAAACAAGGTGAGGTGTTAAAAATGAATAAAGAACAATTGTATAAATCTCTGTTAGCAAAGTATTGCAAGCAAATTGTTCATATGCGACAACAGTATCACACAGCATCTTCAAATCTTGGAATTGTTCTTGGCGCAGGTGCAAGCAAAGGTATCGGTCTACCGGATTGGAAAGAACTTGTCAAAAGAATTGAGCTAAATGAGCAAGTTAAAGATTTAGATGTAAAAATTGCTGCTGATGGTGATCCCATAGCAAACGCACAACTCTTGTTCCAAGCATATAAATCACATATGATCGATTCTTGTGAAGAGGAAGATCGTGCATACAATCGAATAGATATGAAAATACGTGCACAGTGGCAGAGAATAGTGCACTCTTCTCTGTATGAGGGTGTATCGGCAGATGTAAAAAGCCTGGTTCCCAAAGAACATTATTTGTGGTCACTAATTAAAATAATAAAGAGAACTCCAATGACAATAAATTATAATTTTGATGACACCATTCAAAGACTTCTTTCGGCCACTCGAACAACGGAGGAATTGGAACAAAGCAGAGGATATACAACGTTGTGGAGTTCAAATGTATATATGTTCCCTAAAAGCAGTGTCGTATATCACCCGAATGGTTTTTTGCCTTATCGAATAAGTGAACATCCAAGTGAAAGGCTTGTGTTTTTGGAAGATTCTTTTGCTGACCAACTTATCGAAAGCATACACGGACACTATAATGTTTTGACAGATTACTTTACTCATAACACTTGTCTATTGTTGGGTTTGTCACTTAGTGATCCTACACTGAAACACATTTTAAGAACAAATGCAACAAATCATCCAGGAATTTATCATTACTACATAAAATATGTTAATTCAGGTGAGATTTTAGACAATCAAAAAGCAATTGCTGATGCTAATTTTGATGTTTACAATTTGATAACTTTGTTTTTGAACGGGAATGAAATTTCGTGTTTACTCGAATTAATAGAAATGGATGAAGCAGACTTTGATAAATATGTTGAAGAAGTAGGGGGACTTTATAAGTCATATAAGTATATATTAGTCGGATCTGTAGCTGTTGGAAAAAGTACAGCTATGTCACATTTTAGAAGTGTATCTACACAAGACGAATGGTTAGAGTTTATGCCAGAAGATATGGCAAAAGACCCAAGTAAAGTTAATGAAGATATAATTGATGACATTGATCAATGGATTGCAGATCAATGGGGAAAGAAAAATTATAAATTGTTGCGCATTTCTAGCGGAATTCATATAATTGATAGAGGCCCTTTAGATGCTTTTGCCTTTACGCCTAAAGGGCAATGGCAAAACAAAGCTCAATTAACAAAAAAACATATAAGTCCAGGTCAATCGAAACGTGAACTTTGTCCCGCTCAAATAATTTTTTTAATAGGAGATCCTTGTACAATGGCATCTAGAGCTATTCTTAGTCAAAAAGATACTGATGCCGAGAAACTTAGGAAACAGCAGTGTTTAATTGATTATATTTATTCAACAGCTCCATATGGTGTTGTTAGAATTGACACAAAAAGCAAAGGTAAAACACAAGTTGCTAAAGAGATTGCAAAAATAATTTTTATGGGGACTTATGAAGAAGCTCCTCTCAATCAGATGCTTGAAAATGTTTTAAGCGGAAAGACACCAGAGCCGGAAAATTTACTTTAAAACTATTAGTTGTTGCGTACAACCCATTAAATAAACTTTTATACAAAAGCATAGAGATCGTTTTTAGGTGTATTGTGAGAGCACTTGAATGATATTCAACTAGTCAAGAGGTCAATTCTGTTTGTTTTCACCAAGAAAATCCGAGGTTTTCTGACCTCGGATTTTTAATTTATTACTTTTATTTGTTGTGACGCTGTCGTACCATATGAGGCAGGGTATTATAAAATAAACCTTCAACCTTTTAAATTTTCAATAAATGTATCGTATGTAAATTTAGCACCGAGTCTGAAACCTGATATAAAACTGTCAGAATTGTTTAAACTTAAAAACTCATTGTATGTATTTGTATATTCGAGAAACAGTTCCTTATCTTCTGCTGTCAGTTTTGTTGTGAGCTGTTCTTCTTTCTTTGTAAGCTTGCTTAGTTTGTTTTTGAGCTTTGCTGACAATTCGGAATTCAATGCCTGCGGCTCAATGTTTCCGTAATATAATTCTTCAAGGATATTTGACATATTGTTTTCCTCCGCAATTGAGGAAATGTGTTACAGTACGAAAGTCAGAATATGTACAGCCGGAGAACAACTTGTGTTATGATTATCCGCACCATCAAAAAACGGCTCTAAATCAATGATTTAGGGTTGTTTTTCTTTTTACCCTGCAAAATCACAAGCAAAGCAAATGGCTTTTTTCTAACACTTTTCTAACACGATGAGGAACTGAATACATCTGTCATAGACTTCATAATATTTGCTTTCCGTTCAGTATCCAAATGAGCATAAATATTTGCGGTTGTCTGAATATCAGCGTGACCGAGCCATTCTTGTATATCTTTTAGTGTAAAGCCATTCGAAACAAGCAAACTCGCACAGCTATGCCGTAAATCGTGAAAACGGATAACCGGCAAATTGTACTTTATTAAAATCTGCTTAAAGTGCCTTGATATATAATCCGGTTTATAAGGATTTCCGTTATTCCAACAGAACACATAATCATTTGCATTATACTCATTACCAAAAAGCATTTTGTTCTTTTCCTTATTTGACATAAGGTAAAGCAACATACTCTTTACATCTTCACTTATCGGATACGAACGATAGCTCGAAGCATTTTTCGTACTGTCTTTCGCAATGATTTTCCCCTCACCAACAATTGTATGTTTAATTGTTAATGTGTTGTTCTCAAAATTGATACTATCCCATTTTAAACCAAGCACTTCGCTTCTTCTCAATCCAAATACAGCCGTTATGTAGATTAAGGGATATAAAGGCTCTGATTTTATAAGCACAAACAATTCCTTTAATCGGTCTGAATCGTGCGGAATTAACTTTTGTCGAATGGATTTTGTTTTTACGATGAATTGGCATTTAAAAAAACTGAACAGATAAAATTAAATTTTCAATGGTTTACAGTGTATTTATAGATAGAAAAAATCTAAATTTCAGGTCAAAAAAACAAAAAGCTGTGTTTAAATTATTTTTGACAATTTATCGGTTTTTATATATAATAAAATAAGTTAGCGGTGGCTAACCGCTTTTTAAAATGTACGGTTAGCTGTAGCTAACCACTTTTTAGAAATGCTGATTAGAGACAGCTAACCCTGTTTTCTTATGTTGGAGTGGTGCAAATGTTTATAACACAAGCAGTTCTCCGGTAATACATATTCTATATTTCGTACTCTAATATATTTCATCAGACACTGAGAAATACATAATATCAAATATCATTGAAGATTTCTATTACGGCAACATCTTGCGGATGTTTCCTGCTGTTTTTGATCAGACTGTTCTGTTACACAGTTTCTTCTTTTATTATTTTGCCGTTACTGTCTGTGAATATGAGCTTAATCTCATCTTGGTTAAAAATATATCCGCAGCCCGCAAAATAATTTTCATCATCCTTTTCAACTGTGCTGCCTATTACCACAGGGCTTATACTCCCGTTAGTGTTCCACTCAGTATTTTCAGGATAATAGACGTTGAGTTCGTGTGCATGGCCGCAAATCATAACCTCAGGCTTAACATTCTCTCTTAAAAGTCTTGCCCATTCAGCGAAAATATCCTGCTCTATATCAAAAGGAGGGTTATATCTGTGAGTAAAGGCATTGTGAGAAATCACAAGCTTATGCTTAATACCCTTGAACTCATATTCATTTTCTTTGTTTTTGATTATCTTCTTCAAAAATTCAGTCTGGCGTTCCCTGAAAGCATGGCAGGCAACGGTAAAGCCGTATTCTTCGTGATCGTCGGGCTTATCTTCGCCACAGTCAAGCAGTATTCCCCATATATTACCGAGGCGGAAACTGTAATATGTATTACCCAAGTAACTGGGAGTGTAATCGGCAAATTTCTCTGCAAAATCACCTCTTAAATCGTGGTTACCTCTTGAGAATATGCAGGGTTTTTCACCTTTCATTAAAAGTGAGCATATTTCGTATATGTTA
>JAFQSY010000007.1 GCA_017409265.1 Clostridia bacterium | reverse complement strand
CGACGTTGAACCGACGTTTTCCATATGAGCAGAAAGCGGATGGTCATATGCATCGTGTTTTGCTAAATACTCCGCAACAAGCTTGTAAGGGTTGTTATCCAATCCCCATTCGGGATGGTTTGTTTCGCTCCAATAGAAATCATTGTCAACTTCCTGACCGAGGGTCCAGACAACGGGATAAGCTCCGTATCTTGCGACCCAGTAACGGCTGACTTTTTCAAGGTAAGCTTTTGCAGAATCAGACGGCTCATTGCCGTTGAAACCGCCGTTGTTTGAAATCAGGGGCTCAATAAAATAGGAGAAAAAAAACTGTGCATTTGCGTGAACGAACCCGTTTTCTGCAATAATGCGGAACTTTTCATCATAGTCCGCAAGACCTGCCATATCCTCTTCGGTTATGCCGTTTGTAAAATCAAACTTTGCTCCGATGGGTTCACTCTGATACACGGTAAAACCCTGTGAAACACGCTTTTCGCATATTGTTTCAACCATATCAACTGTTTCGTCGCCGAGGCTCCAATGAGTATCACCGAGCCAGAAAAACGGTGTTCCGTCGTCATAAGTGAAATACTTTTCACCTGCGTTTGTTGTGATAAAACCGTGCTTATAAATATCGTGCTCACCGCTGTATCCGGTGCAGATAACAGCACCTGTTCTGCCGTCAAGCGAAGTGTTTTCGGCATCCGTGCAGACGGTCTTGAAATGCCAATTACCTTCGGAGGGACAAACGAACCGGACTTTCCAGACATTACCACCGTCCCAGAAAGCAGGGATTTTATAAAGTCTGCCGTTGCCCCAAAGGTGAAGTTCCACATCAACGTCATTGAACGGGTTGGTATATGATTTTTCGCTTTCAAAAGCAATTTCATTTGCAACCCATGTTTCTGCGTTCAATCTCTGTTCGGGATTCTTAATCGGTTCGCCGTTATATTCAATCCACGAGTGAGGATTTACCGCTGCAGGGAGTATAGCAGTTTCATCTGTGTCTTTGATGTTGTTGATCAATTTTGCAAAATAATTTATAACTAAGCCTGTGATTTCTTCTGCTGTGTTTATTATTGCAGGTGTGCCTGCGTTTGTTCCGTCAGAAGCATAAGATGAGAGTGTAGCGGATAAAAATACCATTACAACACAAAGAAGCAATGAAATTTGTTTTTTAAATCTCATAATTACCTCCACAAATTCTTATTTATATTCCGATAATCTCTCTGATTTCCTTTGCGTCAATATCATTCAGATTACGGTTTTGCGAAACGGAGATATATGCCGCTGCACCTGCGGCTTCACCTATACCTACGCAGATAGGCATTACCCTTAAATTGGAGTGTGCCATATGTGTGCCCGAAATGTTTCTTCCGCAAAACAGAAGATTTTCTTTAACTTCGGGAAGAAGGCAACGGTATGGGATCGTATATCCCTTTGTCTGCTTGAAATTCTTCTGAACGCCCGTTTTGTCAAGTCCCGCACCCGTGATGTTATGAACATCAAAATTGAAGTAGGCATCTTTCACAACATAATCGTCAAACACTTTCGCTTCAAGAATATCCTGTTCGTTGAGAGTGTATTTACCCTTGAAATGCCTTGTTTCACGAATGCCTATAAGCGATGCGGAGCTGATGATAAAACAGTTTTCATATCCGGGAACAAAGTTCCTTAAATATTTCACTATATCATCCATCTGTCTGCGGCAGGTCAGCATTGCCTTTGTTAAATCATCGGCAACCGTGCCGTCAATTTCAACGGTGTTTGTCATATTGCAGGTAACAACACCGGGAAGTGTGGTTTCATAAGTGAGAATGTGCCCGGCAGGGTAGGGAATATGTTCTTTTGCAAGAGCCTGAAGCTCGCCGTTGGGTGTTTCATAAGTGGATTCAAATGAGCCCAAAAAGACCGCACGGTCATAGTCAACACCGCCGACCTTGAACATCAGAGTTGCAGGCTGCATCTTGTTATCGCTTTCTCTGCCGAGAACAAATTCTGCTCCTGCTCTTGCGGCAATATCGCCGTCACCCGTAGCGTCAATAATGACTTTGGCATATATATCAGTTTTGCCCGATTTGTTGATAATGGTTGCACCGAGCACCTTGTCGCCGTCACAGATTGCATCTTCGGCAAAGGTGTAAAGCATGAGCTTACAGCCGACCTTGTCAAGCATTTCAAGATAAAGAGTTTTCAGCTTTTCGGGGTCAATAAGATTAGTTATTTTATTTTTGAATTCACCCTCATTGTTTTCGGATGACCTTTTCAGAATATCATAATATAGCGGACTGCCGCAGCTTCCTGTCCAATGGCTCATAAGTCCTGATGTTGAGATTCCGCCAACATCACCGCTTTGTTCAACAAGAATAACCTTTGTACCGTTTTTGGCAGCGGTATACGCAGCGGCAAATCCCGCAGGTCCGCTTCCGAGAACCAAAACATCTGTATGTAATTCAAACTTTGTTATCATAGTCCGCTCCTTATTGTGAGTGTATTATTAACAAGATGTTTATTTTGTTGCATTCATTAAAGCAAAACAGAATAAATCTCTTCGCCGCCGTTTACAAACACTTCCAGAATATATCCGTCACGGATGATTTTAAGGTCATTGATTTCGCCTTTATAAACAACGCTTTTGCGCCCGTCACGCTTTATTTTGAATCCGTTTGCCGTGCGGATAAGAGCAGGGTCATCGTCTTTCATCAGATGCCTTACTTCGTCAACGGGATAACCCGTAATCTTGCCGTCAGTCAGCGTTATTTCTCGGGGGACTGACATACAGCCGATATCCTTCTTGCGGTAGCCTGCATAATTCCAGCCGGGAATCCACGATATGAGAATCGTTCTGCCTTTGTTGTCAAGAAAAACCTGCCCTGCATATTGGTCGGGACCTTTGTCAACCTCACCTGTGTATTCGGGTGTGAATTTACTGCCGTCAAAAGTGCCGTACATCACCGAAAAACGGTGACTGTCAGCCTTGCAGACGGATGCGGTAAGCAAATATTTATCTCCCGATTTCATAAAAGACGGGCACTCGGCAAACCTTGAATTTTCCCACTCGCAAAGAATGTCTTTGTAGCTCCAGTCAAAGAGATTTTCACTTTCATAGAGCAGAAGATTTGCGGTTTTCTTTTCATGATTGCCCGATGCCATTACACAATAATATTTGCCGCCGGAATAACAAACGGCAGGATCACGAAAATCGGGGCAACCGTCAGACGGATAGCCACTGATTATAGGGTTGCCTTCATATTTTTCAAAGCTTATGCCGTCGTCGGAATATGCGACGCTGACAGACTGTATACCATCGTGAATTGAAGCGTAAAAGAGAAAAAGTCTGTTATCTTTTACAATAGCCGTACCCGACCAGCATCCGTCCTTGTCATACGGCATATCGGGGAAAAGTGCAACGGGAAGTTCTTCAAATTCAAGAAAGTCCTTTGTTCTTGCGTGTCCCCAATGCATATTTTCCTGCCACGGTTTTTCAAAATTCGGTGAATGTTGATAAAAAATATGATAATACCCGTTAAAAAACACAAGCCCGTTAGGGTCGTTTATCCAGCCTTTTTTTGTAGCAAAATGATATTTTAGCGGTACTCTGTAATTCATATTTAACCACCTTTGAAATCAAATAAATGTTACGCTTTTGCATATTTGGAAAGTAATGTATGGTCGTTCATCGGTTTACAGCAGACTTCTGTTCTGACAGATGACCATTTGCGTTCGATTTCTGCAGCAGAATCGTTATTGATATCAACAACGTTGTCGGGGTTGTCCGAGCCCATCATAAACCATTGGCTTGTTTCGCCTTTAGGGCAATGTCCTTTGTATGTCCATGTCTGCCAGTTAAATGAACATTCATTAAAAAGCTTCAGTATGTACTCCCAATCCGCAGTTCCGCGGCAGGGAGAAAACTCACCCACAAGCACGGGTACATTGAAATCTTTGCTTGCATGGTGCAGGGTTACTTCTTTAAAGCTTTCGTTTGAATCGTCATAATAGTGATACTGATACATCACGTTTTCCCATCCACGCTCTGACGGATGCGGTATGTCATCGGGTGTCCAGATAGCTTCAAGCGTAATGATATGATCGGGGTCAACTGCTCTGACAGCATCGTAAAGCATAGAATAAACGTCGTGGTATTTGCTGTTGACTTTATCTTCGCCTTCGTAATCGCACATCGGCTCATTCATCAGGTCATAGGCGGCAACAGTTCCGTTACCTGCAAAATGGCGGGCAATTTCACTCCATAATTCGCAGGCGAGCGAACGGAAACGAGCACCTTCTTCGGTTTCATCATAAAGTCTGCAATGGTTCACACGGCAACAGTGGTGTGCGATGCTCTGGTGACCCGGCACACCGTGCATATCAAGTATGACATACATTCCTCTTTTTCCGCATTCTTCAACAACCCAGTCAAGGCGTGAAAAATCAATTTCGCCGTTTTCTTTGCGCTTCCAGGTGCCGTTATCATCCGTCTGGAAATTACGGTACCAGAACGGTACACGCACGCAGGTGAAGCCGAGAGACTGAAGATAATCAAGGTCATGTTCGGTGATATAGTTATCCTCACGGACTTTTATGAGCCGGTCCGCTTCATCCTTGCCGAAGCGTCTTTCAAGCGTGGTAACGATATCCCATTGAGCTTCTCCGCCTTTGAAAAAACCTTGCCATAATTCATCAAGCAACCATCCGCCAAGATTTGTTCCTCGCAGAAAAACCTGTTTCCCCTCGGCATTGATAATTTTTTCACCTTCACAATGCAGCATACTGAGACTCATATTACATACTTCCTTATTTATATAATAAAATTTGTTTATAACAATAAAATTATATCATAGATGCAACAAAATTCAACTTGAATTTTCATACTGCTTTTGTTCACAAACAACCTGACAATACATAAAAAAGCCCACAGATGACCTGTGGGCACTGTTGTTATTTATTGCAATGTTTATCAAATGACGGATTAAATGCGTAGAAATTCTTTTCGTCAAGTTTATCGGTTGCAAGTCGCAGACCTTCACCAAAACGCTGGAAGTGAACAATTTCTCTTGCACGCAGGAATTTTATGGGTTCTCTCACATCAGGGTCATCAACAAGGCGAAGAATATTGTCATAGGTAGTTCTTGCTTTTTGTTCAGCGGCAAGGTTTTCAGTCATATCGGTGATTAAATCGCCCTTGCTCTGAATGTATGCGGCAGTAAAGGGAACACCTGCCGCTGATGACGGATAAACGCCTGTTGTGTGGTCAACAAAGTATGCGTCAAAGCCTGCTTTCTTAACTTCTTCTTCAGAAAGATTTCTCGTCAACTGATATACTATTGCGCCTATCATTTCAAGGTGAGAAAGCTCTTCTACACCTACATTGGAAGTGAAATGGTCCCTTTTGCAGTTTAAATTCCAATCAATCGGCAGAGGAAAGAGCCGAACATACAAAACCACCTCAATCGATGCAGAAAGCACCGATAAGAGGTGGTTTACTGTTTTGGTGAGGATGATTTAATCCCAAATATTTGCATTTACTTTTTTAATTAACAACATCAAAAAGTACTGTTTTCTGCTTTGAAAGTACAGTTTAACGGACACCAAAGATGTTAGACTATAACCATAACAAACGTTAATTGCCAAAGTGAAGTTCGGATTTTTCAAAGAAAAGAAAGGGAAATGTTATGGAAAATATTTTTATCACAATCACAGGCGCAAATCATTATTTCGGTATGAAACCGTTCAAGATCGGTAAGCAGAGCTTGAAGAGGCACTTCATAAATACATAAAGAAGCTTTCAAAAGCTGAACTGCAAGAAGCATTATTGCAATTATTATATGACGGTCCCAGTTGGCAGTTCGATAGATTTATTAATGAGTATATTGAATGGGAGTAAAATTAATAGAGCAGGGCAGTACACAGAAATATCTGATACTACTCTGATTTTTCTTATACCTATATGTAAAAATCTTTACTGCAATAAACAAAGAAAACGAACAGTCTATTAAAGCTTTATATCCCCACTAATAGATTCCTGAAAAAAACGACACATAAAGACAATTTTCGCAAAATGGATGGGGAATGCTCGGTTCAATTATGTAAAATAAAAATAT
>JAFQSY010000019.1 GCA_017409265.1 Clostridia bacterium | reverse complement strand
CTCGGTTATGACAGAGTCGGCAAAGACCTTGTCATAAATCCCGAACAAGCGGAAACTGTTAGAATGATTTATGATATGTACCTTGCGGGTGACGGTCTGATGAAAATCAAAGATGAGCTTGAACGCAGAGGCAGATTGACCTCAATGGGAAAATCCCGATGGCACTGTACGGTTATATCCCATGTCCTGCAAAACACATTTTACTGCGGAATAATTACATATCACAAAGAGTACGTTGAAAATTATCTTGATCAGAAAAAGACAAAAAACTATGGTGAAATCGAGCTTACACAGGTTCAGGGAACCCACACGCCGATAGTATCCGTAGATGAATATGAAAGGGTGCAAAAAATTATGGCAAGTAAAAGAGGAGAAATGAAAAATCTGAATTCGGGAAGAAAACCCAAGGGCAAAACACCGCCGAAAACCGTATGGGGTAAACTTCTCGTCTGCGAATGCGGTCACAAATTCAACAGAGTTAAATGGTCGGGTTCGGGAGAGAACACAAAATATGCTTATCAATTGAGCAATTCAGAGAGAGCAACGAAAACACCACTTTGTAAAAGTGCGCAATTATACACCGTTGACATTGCGATTTTTTGCAAAAATACTCGGAACACAGTTCCGCTGATTTCATCAGACAAGAGCAAAATCAACTTGTATATAAAACAGCACTATGATATAATATCAATTAACCTGTTTAACAAAAGAAGGTATGCAAAATGTCAACCAGACTTTGGCACGAGGACTATGAACGCGATTGGATGCGTGCGTTTCCGTTGGGCAACGGCCGCATCGGAGCAATGCTTTACGGTGATCCGTACGAAGAAACAATAGAAATCAATGAGGAATCTCTTTGGAGCGGCCGACAGATTCAGGAAAAATATAATTGTTCTCCAGAAATGCTTGCAAAAATCCGACGGCTTTTGCTTGATGAATGCTATGAAGAAGCCGCCGGACTTTGCAGCAAAACATTTATGTCAAGCCCAGAACGCGTACGCTTCTTTGAAAGTATGGGCGAGGTTCGTATAGAATTTCCCGACAAAAGCCGTTATGAAAACTACCGCAAGGAGCTGGAGCTCAGCGAGGCTGTCGGCCGGGTATCTTATAAAAAAGGCAAGATTGAATTTTTCAGTGAAACCTTTGTCAGTGAAAAATATGACGGCCTTGTTTATAAAGTAAGCGCAACATCGGAATTTGACTGTCTTGTCACCATGGAGCGAGGTCAGGATGCCTACACATCTGCACTTCGCAACAATCTGCTTTTTATGAACGGACGTGTTACCAGTTATGATGAGGATATATACGGCGAAGGCGGAGAAGGCATGTCTTTCGGTGCCAATATTTTTGTCCGCAGCGACGGTAAGCTTCTGAATGACAAAAAGCATATCATCGTTCACGATGCAACATGGGTTATTGTTTATGGCGTGTTTGAAACAAATTATAATGTTGAAAAATATGACATTGATGAGTCAATTGACTACCGTGCTGTTCTCAGACACAAGCTGGAGGCTATGACTGCGGTTGATTATGAGACCATAAAAGCCGAGCATATTGCCGCACACAAAGCCGTCTTTGACAAAGTATCGCTCAGGCTCAATGCTCCGACCTACGATGACATCCCTGTGGATTGGCGTCTTTATTTTCTGCAGCGCAACCGTCAGGAAGACCTTGATTTGTATGAGCTGTATTATAATTTCGGACGCTATCTGCTCATTGAAAGCTCGGGAAAAAACGCTACTCTGCCGGCAAACCTCCAGGGTATCTGGTGCAACGGCTTCCGACCCGAATGGGGCAGTGACTACCACACAAATATAAATATGCAAATGAACTATTGGCCCTCCGAACCTGCCAATATGGCCGAAACCATGCGTCCGTTCGTTCATTTTATGAAGATGATCAGCAATTTCGGCAAACAGACCGCAGAAAAACTGCTTGGCTGCAGCGGTTGGGTTATAAACCATACAACAGACATTTTCGGACGTACCGGACCGCACGATTCTGTTCATTGCTTTTTCCCGATGGCAGGGCCGTGGCTGTGTCTTAATTTGTGGGAGCATTATGAATTTTCCGGAGATGCGGATATGTTGAAAGAAATTTATCCGATTCTCAAGGGGGCCTGCGAATTTATCTGCGACTATCTGATTGATGACGGAAAAGGTATGCTTACCACCGCACCGTCAAACTCTCCCGAAAACTGGTTCTTTTATTATGATAAAAACGGCATTAAAAAAAGCAGCATGTTTACACACGGAGCAACAATCGACTTTGAAATAATCCATGCCCTCTTCACCCGCACGATTTATGCCTGCAGGATTCTCGGAACCGATTCCTGTTTTGCTTCCTGCATGGAAGATATTCTTACAAAGCTGCCTGAACTGCGAATAAGCGAACGTTACGGCACAATTTGTGAATGGAACAGCGACTATGAAGAGGTCGAGCCCAATCATCGTCATATTTCGCATCTGTTCGGTCTTTATCCGGCTGACATAATAAACGAAACAAAACCCGAAATCTATGAGGCCGCTAAGAAAACGATTGCACGGCGTTTATCCCGCGGTGGCGGATCAACGGGATGGTCACGTGCATGGATAATCAACTTCTATGCCCGTCTTAAGAACGGCGAAAAAGCATGGGAGCATCTGCAGGAGCTTATTAAGCAATTTACTGCAAACAACCTGTTCGACATTCATCCGCCATTTCAGATTGACGGTAACTTCGGCGGTGTGGCAGGCATAAACGAAATGCTGCTGCAGAGCCATCTGGGTGAACCCGACAAACGTATTATCGAGCTTCTGCCTGCGTTACCTGATGCGTGGAGCAGCGGCTCTGTGGCAGGTCTGAAGGCACGCGGTAATTTTACCGTTGATATTGTATGGAGCGAGGGCAAAGCAACAAAAACGGTAATAACCTCCGGAAACAACAATGTGCTTCGGATAAAACTCAACGATAAAACAGGCAGAATCAGTACTGCAAAAACATATACCGTTGAAAACGGCGTGCTTACAATGAGGGTCAATGCCGGCGAAACTGTTGAGATTGCATTTGAATAATATTAAAAAGGAAGAATATAAAATGGGGAAAAATATCATTCGCACGGATAACCATACTTATGACATAAACAGAATAAAAAAGCAGAACAATCTTGTGAAACTTGCGTTTGCCGCAATGTTTCTTTCCCTTGCATTCGTTATGCCGTTTCTGACGGGACAGATTCAGCAGATAGGCAATATGCTCTGTCCGATGCACATTCCCGTTATTCTTTGCGGATTTATTTGCGGAGGACCATGGGGACTTGTTGTCGGCTTTGCGGCACCGTTGTTACGCGCTCTTATTCTGGGAATGCCGCCGATTTTTCCCACAGCGTTTTCAATGGCATTCGAGCTTGCTGTTTACGGATTTGTCAGCGGACTTCTTTACCGTGTATTTCCCAAAAAGAAAGGCTACATATATTGCTCTCTTTTTGTTTCAATGATTCTCGGCAGACTCGTCTGGGGTGCGGTTCAATTTGCCAGTCTCGGTTTCGATTCATCAAAATTCGGACTTGCCGCTTTTTGGGCAGGTGCTGTAACTAATGCTGTTCCCGGAATAATTCTTCAGATTGTGCTTATCCCTGTTGCCGTTATGCTTCTGAAAAAAGTAAAATTCATCAATAAAAATATGTAAATTTCAAAAAAGAAAATCCGCTTCACAGTTGTACGAGCATCCGTGAAGCGGATTTTATTTCTTCAGTTCTGTTTTATAACAATATATCCGCAAACAGGCAAGGTTATTTTGCCGCATACGGTTTCGCCTGTTATTACATTTATATATTCCCTGTCAAGAACAATTTCTCTTTCTTCATCGCTGAAATTCATAACAAATATATTATCCGCACGTTTTCGCAAAAAAACATCGTCGCCGTGAAGTATCTCCGCATCAGGCACAATGGCATTGCTCTCAATAAGCATTTCACAAAAATCATCGGCAAAATCATTGTCGTTTCTGAAAGCGGCGTAATATGCTCTGCCTTTTCCGAAAGCATTTTCGGTAACACATGGCATTCCGCTGTAGAAATCACTTTTGTATCTGCCAAGAATTCTTGCCCCGTTTGTATGAATAATATCACAAATATGGTTTACTTCATAAGCTTTGCCGTTGAATTCTGCTTTACCGGGCATATCTTCGGGAAGAGAATCTGTTTCTTCACACCATAAGCCGAATACCGACTTCAGGTTTCCTGCCGGGAAACCTCCGAGATAACACAGATCATCCGGATCCGCTATACCCGTAAGGTATGTTGCAACAAAGCAACCGCCGTTTCTGACATATTCTTCAATCCGTTTCTCCGTACCGTCCTTGAGCATATACAGAAACGGTGCAATAACGGCTTCGTATTTTGAAAAATCATCCTGCATTGAAATCACATCAACGCTGATTCCCCGCTTATAAAACGGAGCATACCATTTTTTGCATTCCTTCACATAATCTCTGCGGGTGTTGTTATAGCCCCGAAAAACATTGACTGCCCAACCGTTTTCCCAGTCATATATAACCGCAACTCTGCTCTTGGCTTCCGAGCCGACAACACTGTTTAGTCCTTCGAGTGTTTTGCCTATCTTCGTAACATTTCTGAAAACTCTTGTATTTTCATGTCCGCAATGGTCTACGACAGCACCTTGGAATTTCTCATCGCCGCCTCTGCTCTTTCTCCATTGGAAGTATTGTACACTATCTGCACCGTGTGCAACCGCTTGTATCGATGCCAGCTCATGTATTCCCGATTTAGGCAGCTTGTTGACATCCTGCCAGTTTACCAGCGACGGTGTGCTTTCCATAAGGAAAAACGGCTGACCGTTTTTTAATGAACGAAAAAAATCGTGCAGAAAAGCGGCTTCAATCGCTTCGTCAAGATTTCTTCCTTTATCCCAGGCAGGATAATTATCCCAGGATACAAGGTCAACATGTTTTGCAAATTTCTGATAATCAATGCCGTTGTATCTACGCATAAAATTAGTAGTTACGGGAATATCCGGAGTAATTTCACGCAGAGGCGCAATCTCGTTTTCAAAAAACGAAATATGGCTGTCGGTTATAAAACGTTGCCATGCAAGATTAAGAGCCGACGCGCTGTCTTCTGCGTTTTTGGGGGGAGGATTAATCTGGTCAAAATCGTTGAAGGAATGCGACCAGAATGCGTTCCACCATTTGAAATTCAGCTCATCGATATCATTATGATAGTATTCTCTGAGCCATTTTCTGAAAGCCTCCCGGCAAAGCTCACAGCGGCATTCTCCGCTGTATTCGTTTGAAATATGCCACATTTTCAGGGCAGGATGGTTTTTGTATCTTTCCGCAAGCATTCTGTTGATGCTGCGGACTTTTTCTCTGTATACGGGGGAGGTGAGACAATGATTGTGTCTGTCGCCGAATTTGTTTCTTATTCCGTTTTCGTCCGTTCTTAAAACCTCGGGATACTTTTCGGCAAGCCAGGCAGGTCGGGCACCCGACGGAGTGGCAAGTATTGCCGACATTCCGTTCTGGTGCATTTTATCAAGTGTTGTATCAAGCCATTCGAAATCGTAAACGCCTTCCTCACGCTCAATTGCCGACCAGGAAAAAACTCCTACAGTGGCACTGTTGATGTGAGCCAGCTTCATCAAGCGCATATCCTCATCCCATATCTCAGGAGTTCTTATCCACTGATCAGGGTTATAATCGCCGCCGTGTATTATATGATCAAAAAATTTCTTTGCCATTTTTACTCCTTTTCGGATTAAAATGATTCGAACCGTATTTTGTCCGGGAAATCCAATATATCTTAAAGTTCAATTTCAAGGCATGAATAGCCGAGAAGCTTGTCACTTGCGCTGTCAGGCTGATGTCCTCCGATGAAAAGAATAATCTTTCCGTCGGGTTCAACTCTTTCGCCGTCTGCCGTAACCGCCTTAATCCAGTAGCGGTCAATATCAAGCACTACTTCCTTCTTTTCACCTGCCTCAAGATTAACAGATTTGAGCGAGCAAAGCTGCCAATGAGGAGTTGCGGCACGGCTGTCGGTATATGCCGCATAAACCTGAATAATTTCCTTGCCTGCGATACCGCCTGCATTTTCAACCTCTGCGCTTACTGTTATTTTTTCACCGTCTGCCGAAACAAGCTTTGCATTGTAATACTTATAATTTGTATATGAAAGCCCAAAGCCGAACGGATAAAGTGCATCACCTTCGATATATCTGTAGGTTCTGCCCTTCATACCGTAATTTTCAAAATCAGGCATATCGTGATCGCCCTTATAAATTGTGAGGGGAAGTTTTGCTGAAGGATTCACCTTACCTGAAAGAATATTGGCGAGTGCAAGACCTCCGAGCGAACCGGGATACCATGCGTGAATAACTGCTTTTGCGTGATTCCTTACCTTTTCGCCGACATCAATCGAGCTGCCGCAGAGAAGGACGACAACAACGTTGTCGCATACATCGCAGACCGCTTCCGCAAGCTTCCGCTGAGTTGCGGGAAGATAAAGCGACCGTTTGTCGCCGCTGGCTGTATAATCATCATCAAAGCCTGTGTCTTCCCCTTCAACGGAACGGTCAAGACCGAGTGCAAGAATTGTTATATCTGCTTCGGCGGCAGCTGCAATGCCGTCGCTTATCATGTTTTGAAATCCGCTCCAATGATTCAAATGCTCATCGCAATAATTGCAACCCTTTTCAACGCTGATTTCCGCGTTGACGAACACTCTTCTGATACCGTCGGCAACGGTCACATATTCGGAAGCATAGCCGTTGTAGTTGCCTTCAAGAGCAGTAACCGAAAGAGCATTCGGCCCTACAACAGCAATTCTTTTGTTTGTATTCTTGTCGAGAGGAAGGAATTTTTCATCGTTTTTAAGAAGAACGATGCATTGCTCTGCCGTTTTCAGGTTTAGCTCCCTGTGCTCCCTGCAGTCAATTTTGTCATATCCGATATCGGAATACGGTCTTGTTTCTTCAAATTCACCCAGACGGTAACGGATTGTAAAAAGATTTTCTGCCGCCGCAGTGATATCTTCTTCGCTTATCAGATCCTGCTCATATGCATCAACAAGTGCATCGTAGGTATCGCCGCAGTTAAGGTCGCAGGTGCTTTTTAGAGCAAGAGCAGCGGCTTCTGCTCTTGTTCCGGCAAATTTGTGGAATTTATAAATATCTTTGAGTGCACCGCAATCAGAAACAACATAGCCGTCAAAATTCCAATCTTTGCGGAGTATCTGTGAAATAAGATATGAATGAGAGCAGCAAGGCTCTCCGTTCAGGCAGTTATATGCACCCATAACACCCGAAACACCGGCTTTAACCGTTTTTTCAAAGGCGGGAAGATAGGTTTCATAAAGGTCGTGCTTGTCAACAACGGCACTGAAGCCGTGTCTGGTTTTTTCGGGACCCGAATGAGCGGCAAAATGCTTTGAGCAGGCTGCCGCTTTAAGAAATTCGCCGTTGCCCTGAATTCCGTTGATATAGGAAACAGCAAGCGTCGAGGTAAGAAACGGATCTTCGCCGAAGGTTTCTTGTCCTCTGCCCCAGCGTGGATCACGAAAAATGTTGATGTTTGGTGCCCAAAAGGTAATTCCTTTAAAAATATCATGGTCGCCGAATTTTATATGCTTGTTATATTTCGCCCTGCCTTCCGTTGAGATCGCATCGGCAACCCTTCCCACAAGCCCGGGGTCAAAGGTCGAAGCCATTGCAATAGCATGAGGAAAAACGGTAGCCGTACCTGCACCATGAATGCCGTGAGAACTTTCGTTCCACCAGTTATATTCTTCTATACCGAGCCTCTCTATTGCGGGAGCGTTATATAATAGCTGCGAAAGCTTCTCTTCTACTGTCATTTTTGCAACAAGCTCTTCGGCTTTTTTTCTGGCTGTTTCTTTTGTCATGCGAAATCCTCCTGTATCAATCCGTAAAAAAGCTGCCGGTTCATTATTGTATCGGACCGACAGCTAAGATTACTGCTCAGGGATTTTTACTTTTTACAAGCTCATTAAGAACAGAAACAGTTTCGGATCCTGCCGAGCTTCCTGCCGAAAGCATTTCTTCATAATGTCTGTGATATGGACCGAAAAGCTTATCGGCACCGTCTGCGTCCCAAATTATATCTGTAATAAAGTGTGCGTAGTCATTATCCGGAAGAATGTAGCCTATGGCATCGTTGCAAAGTCCCATAACAAGAACGGTTTTTCCTTCGGGTATAAGATTGGCGGTTGCTTCATAAGTCCACTCTGTTTTGCGGTATGAGTCTTCTGCCGAAACAACATTGCCGTAAACAAGCTGAGGAACAATCTCTCCCGGTGCGGTAAGCATAACAATATCTTTTCCTATTTCTATATAGCCGGCTTCCGTAACAATCGAATAGCCGGTTTTGCTTGAGGAATCCTTCACCGTTGTTGTGCCTATAAAACCTTCCGTTGCACCGTAGCCGAAAAGACCTGTTTCAAGTCTGACCGTATATTCCGTCATCCTTACATTGAGTATAGGTTCAATTTCTTTTGCATTATTCTGAGCTTCAAGCACAAGCCTTGCATACTCGTAGCCTAAAAGTATAGCTGTTTTATAATCTTCCGCAACGGGATTTACTGCAATTTTTGCATCAACCTCATTATTGGTCACTTCCGGTAAATCTGCCCACTTGTTGACGGAAACGGGAGCCTGAGCACCCTGAATAAACATAAAATTCATGCCTGCACCGTTAATTTTTTCTTCCATAAAAGCAGGAAAATCTGCGGAAAGAAGATTTGTTGATTCATCAACAACGGTAGGATGGGCGCCTATATTTGTAAAAATGGTTGCCGCAGAATCTTCATTATCGGGAACAAACTTGAAGCAGGCAAACACATTCTGATAACCTTCGGTGTAATATCTCTTGTTGACGAGATATGGATATTCGTCTTCGGTATACAAGCCGTTTTCCTCATCTTTGCCCATACCTGCGGTTTCAAAATAAAAGAGCTTGCCCGTTTCCATATTTGTGTATGCCTCAACTATTGCGTCGGAAGCTCGGTCAATCATAACCTCAAGGAATTCGGCATTCACCGATCTTTTTGCTCCGACAAAGAAGCTGAGAAAAATTTTGGGCAGCAGATCAAGCCCTATACCCTGAGTGTCAATAACCGTATGGCAATGAGTTGCGTTTATGTTGATGGCATTGATATCACTGTCAATGCCTTTTGCTTTGAGCTTTTGCTCAGCAGCATTTCTTATGGCACGCACATCCGCATTTGCAACGCCGATGCCGTCAATCGAAGCAAAAATCGTTGTACCTCTGCCCGAACCGTCATTAAGGGCAATTACAACTGCCTTCTGATCGTCAAAAACACCGTTTACTTTTTGCGTAAAATATCCTCCGGTGTAGTATTCCTTTGTTCCGTTTCGCAGATTTTCGGGAACAACACTTTTCTTTCCGAAGCCGAGCGACCATTTTGCTCCGACAGCAGCATTATCTATGAAGCTTTTTGTACCTTCATAGAAACTTTCACTTTCCGCCGAAAAATATTCCTCAACCGTCGGGTGGTCAGGTGTAGGAGCCAGAAATCCCAGCAATTTAATTAAGCCGTCAATAACGCCTCCGAGAACATCCGTTACAACATAAATCGGACCGCTTGCTTCACTTTTTGCATATGCCGCCGTTGAATTTGCAGAGAAAATCATGGTAAATACAAGAAGAATTGCTAGAAAAGAACGGGAAAGTTTTTTCATTTTTTTACATCTCCTTATTATATAGTCGGTTATCAATTATAGGCCGATTTAATCAGACTTTCTGTTTCATCGAGAATAATTTTGCCCGTTTCGGGACCGGTTGAGTTCGTTTCCTCATAGTGGTCTCTGTCCATATCATCGGTGGCCTTGTTGATATAAGGCAGAGTTTCATTCAGCAGAAAATCATTTTCCGCAAGAATATATCCAAGCTCGTCATTGCAAAGACCGATAACAAACTTATGCCTGCAATCCGTCATATCTGCAAGCACCTTCCTATAACTTGCTTTTCTGTGGTTTGCACTGTCTTTTTCAGTCAGGAAATCTCCGTTATAAAGCTCGGGAAAGAGTTCTCCCGGAACAAGAAATACCGCAACATCCTTGTCACCGAACTCTACATATCCCACCTCGGAATAAATA
This sequence comes from Clostridia bacterium, assembly GCA_017409265.1. Classification (GTDB taxonomy): domain Bacteria; phylum Bacillota; class Clostridia; order Oscillospirales; family Acutalibacteraceae; genus CAG-177. Next base: position 7,862 of record JAFQSY010000019.1, on the reverse strand, counting down.
CACACCTTACTCCTCTTTCCTGTTCTGCCGATATCGTTGTTAAGCACATTAAGATATCTTGCCAGAATCAGCACCGTGTTATCGCCAGGAACTGCAATGCCCTTGGACTTTATGTTGAGAATGGGTTTTAGCTCCTTTTCGTTATTAATCGAAAGAGCTTTTTCGCCTAATTCCTTGCCGAAGCCCTTCATATATGCTTCACAGTCAATAGAATCCCTGTAAACCTTCTTTATTTCTTTTGCAGAAATCATTCCGCCCACGGCACCGTTGAAGAAAACGGCATCTGATCCGGGTCTGCTTTCCTCTATTTCTTTTATAAGGTATGCGGGGAAATCCGCACTTACAAGAGAGGTTGTGCCGAGCAGCTCGGCATGCGAAGCAAAGCTTATCATATAAATGTCACCTGATTTATCGTCGGGTGAAAAACGAAAGCTTGTGAGGTTTTTGTCGTAGGTCTCCGGAGTTCTGACATCTGCCTGCATATCCTCGACAATCGTATAGCCCATAAAGAGTCTGCCGTCTTTTCTGCTCTCAAAAGCCGCAATAACAGCCTGTGCCGCAATCCTTTTCAGCTTTTCCATAAACGCCTTGTCTTTGCCGCTTTTATAAATTTTTTCACCCCAAAGACCCTGTGTATCAATTCCCGCATGGGTATGCGTTGAAGATATATTGATAGATTTGATTTTTCCGAGCCTGCCGCTTTCAAGAGCATATTTTCTTATATCGTTTATATCTTTTCTGCTCATTCCCACACAGTCAAGTGCACAGAAAATCACGCCGCCGCTGCCTCTGTTATCGTCAAGATAAACCGCTCTTGCATAAAGATCGTCAAGCACACCTTTTACGGGATTGTCGGAGTCATATCCGGCAATGTAATATGTTTTGCTGTCATAATCGTCGGGGGTATAGGATGCCTTGCCGAAACCGCAGGTCCATTTTTTGCCCGGAGCGTACGAAAACCTTTCGTCACCGGCAAGCATGAATTCATCCGAAATTTTCTGCGTTGTGAAGCACTTTTTCGGCATGGTTGAAATAATAAAGCTTATCAGGGAACCTACCGCTTTTTTTGTTAAACTATCTCTAAAATTCATACACACCTCTTCAAAAAACTGTATATCTTTACTATACTCTTATTTTTGAAAATTTCAAGCAACTTTATTGCATTTTATAACTTTTTATGATAATCTGTTTCTGTAAACCGGATTGAGGGTGGTGAATCGTAATGTTATCCATCAGGAAATATGAGGAATCGGACCGTGCCGATGTGCATTTTATATGCCACAACAGCGAAGGACCCGAAGAAGTGCCCGATTTTTTAACGGGGCAGTTTTATCATAACACATTCTGCAATTATTATATTGACCATGAGCCCGAAAACTGCTTTGTTATCGACGATAACGGCAGAGCGGTCGGTTATATAATCTGTGCTGAAAATTTTGACAAATTCAAAGAGATTTTTGACAAAGATTATCTTCCCCTTTCAGACAGTTTTGGCGAAGACAGATACGAATGGGCTTCAACCGCATACAACGCTCAGGAAAAATTCAAAAATGAATATCCCGCTCACCTTCACATTGATATTCTTCCCGAGTATCAGAGAATGGGTATGGGCGGTAAGCTTGTTGAAACCCTGTGTGACCATTTGGCAAAAAAAGGAATTCACGGAGTTTGTCTTACCTGCGGACCGAGAAACGAAAGAGCAGTAAATTTCTACAAAAAATACGGCTTTACTCTTTTGTCGCTCGACCATGACGACGCTTGCTTCGGCAGAAAAATCAAATAACATTTTCAGTAACAATTTTTTTGCAAACCAAATTACAGATAGGAGAATTATTATGGCATCACCGGCTCTGGTTGAGCAGCTTTATCAGGCTCTTCCCGATGAGACAAAAGAATTTTTAAATACTGCGATTAAAAAAGTTGTAGAAGTAAAAAAACGCGGCGGCAAGGTTGCGGCTGTTATCGGAAGCGGTCCCAATCTTCACGAGGGTGTTACAACTCTGATCGCCGCTCTCATCCACGCAGGTCTTATTGACGGCGTAACAACAAGCTCTGCCGTTATTTCACATGAAATGGGCGGTACGCTTGACCGTGTAAAACGTTTTGATGCGGATATTCTCGGTGACAAGTGCCCCGAAAACATCCGTTGCCGCGGCAATATTTATGAGCTCACTCAGCTCAGCAAAGAAGAATGGGCACGAATCCGTTCGGAACTTCCTCTTGATGAAGACCTTGTTTCCGTCTGCGAAAAGGCAGAGGGTAAGGTTATTATCAAAGCGGCGGGTAATATGGCTTATCCCGTAGGATACTTCAACGAAACGGTTTCAACAGAGGTTATGGTTGCTGCACAGACACTCGGAGAAAGCTTTGAGTATATTGCAGGTCTCGGTGCTGACCCCAACACCATGATCGGTGCAGGCGCAATCAAGGGCGTACCTGTTCTTGTAAGCGTTCCTCAGCTTATCGGCGGCGGTCAGGTAGGTATTTGCATCTCCGACAGCATTCCTGTAAGCCAGCGCTGCAAACGTATTGCAAAAATGCTTTCCGAAGCAGATGTTATTATTGAATCGGCTGTTGCTCTTACCCAGGAAATCCACGACGGACCTTTTGAAACATATACCGGTCATGGTATTTGGGCTGCAATGAACGGTCTTCCCACATACAGTCTCAAGGATAAAACTCTTATACGCTTTGACCTTGACGAAAACCTCAAGCGTTCGTGGGATCTCAACAAGCAGAGCGAGCTTATCCAGAAAGCAATCAACGAAGGTCTTCCCAAGACCAAGCTCACAAAAATTCCCTTCCGTATGGAAATGTCCGCCTTCACCCGTCTTGAAAACAGCATTCCCGTTATCGGTGACATCGGTGAGCTTTGGCCGATTTTTGTTGACCGTATCTGCAACGAGCTTGGTGTAACCCTCGATTTCACTTCTGCTCCGCAGAACACAGATGAAGGAAAGGCAATGCGTGAGCGTATCTGCGATGAAATCAAACCTTTCTCACTCAACAAAATGCGCAATGCCCTTCGCAACAAATACAGTTTTTGATGAACGTTAAAGGAGATTATTAAAATGAGTGCTAAAGTTTTAGGCGTTATTCCCGCTCGTTACGGTTCTTCCCGTTTACCCGGAAAGCCTCTCAAAGATATATGCGGCAAACCCATGATTCAGCATGTTTACGAAAACGCAAGCAAATCAAAGGTTCTTAGCAAGGTTGTCGTCGCAACAGACGACCAGCGTGTATATGATGCTGTTATTGCTTTCGGCGGCGAAGCTGTTATGACAAGCGTTAATCATCCCACAGGCTCTGACAGAGTTGCAGAGGCTGCAAGCAATTATGATTGCGATTATGTTATCAACATTCAGGGTGACGAGCCCCTTGTCCCCCCCGAAATTATTGATGACATCGGTTCCGCGCTCATCAACAGCCCCGACTGCGTTATGGCAACGGGCAGTCTGGAAATCACGGGTGATGAAGATTATGTGCATAACAACACCGTTGTTAAAGTAGTAAGCGATGTGAACGGCAATGCGATTTATTTCTCCCGTTCTCCCATTCCTTATCCCCGTCATGCGGAGCACGCAAGATATTTCGAGCATATCGGAATTTACGCTTATACACATGAATTCCTCAATCAGTATACAAAGCTCGCACCCACTCCACTTTCAGAGGCTGAGTCGCTTGAACAGCTAAAGGTTCTCGAGCACGGCTACAAAATAAAAATCGTTCCTGCTCCCGCACATTACAAAGCTGTCAGCGTGGATACAGAGGAAGATCTGCAGGAGGTCATCCGCATTTACAAAGAGTTGCACGGCTGCTGATTTTTTGGTACACACCCCGAATGAAATAAGGAAAAATTTCATTTGGGGTTTTATATTCAGATGATTTTCATTTCAGACAGGTGAAAAAATATGAAGGTTACACATAACACCGTAGCTATCGGCAAAACCGACTTTTTCGGCTGGCCCGCAAACCACGGTATCTGGAAATTCAACAACGAACTTCTTGTCGGCTTTGAAAAGGGTATACACCACTATAATGGTCCCGGTGTTCATGCACTTGACAGAACAAAGCCCACAATCAGAATGTTCGCAAGATTTTATCCCGAAACGGGATGGGTTCACGAGTTCCCGGAAATACCTGCAATTGATTATGAAAACAAAACGCCCCTCCCTGATTTGCCGTCAGATTTGCTGACAGCAGAAAGCGGTTTGTATCTGATGCCTTCAGGCTGGGACGGTAATGTTTTCACACAGCTTATGGTTACAAATGATTCAGGTAAAAGTTGGGAAGGCCCTTTTTACATTCCCGATTTCGGTCTTGTCGGCGTAAGTGCAAGAACGGATTATCTCGTTTGTGACGGATATTTTCTTCTTGCGATGACAGGTGTCAAGGCTGACGGTTTAGAGGGCAACGCCTTTGCTGCAAAGCTTACATTTGACGGCAAATGGGAAAAGTTCGGTATGATGGGCGAAGATCCCCCCAAGGGAGATTTCCGCATTATGCCTGCCATTGCAAAGCTTCCCGACGGTTCGCTGCTCGGAGTTGCACGTTACGCCAGCGAAAACGAGCCGGGTTTTACTCAGCTTGATGTTTACCTGAGCAATGATGAGGGAAAAACCTGGATTTACGAAACGAAGCTTAATTACATAAATGAAGATATGAGCGGCGGCAGCCCGCCTGCACTTTGCACACTGCCCGACGGAACGGTTGTGCTTGCTTTCTTCCGCAGACAGGAGCCTTGCGGTCTGTTCGTTACCGCTACCCGTGACGGCAAGAACTGGAGCGAACCTGCATCATTGAGAACAGACGCGGTCAACACGGACATAGGATATCCCAGAATAGCGTTCTTTAATAATGAAATACATATTCTCTATTATTATAATCTTGGTGAAGAAGAAAACCGTTTTGTGGCAGATACGGTAATTTCGGAATGGGAGACATTGATAAATGATTAAGGCTGAACTTTTATATCAGGAATACCTTGCAACCGAAGGTATCAACGAAGAAACAGGCGAATGCCATGCAGCAACGGTTGCTGTCTGCGACGGCAAGCCCACAGCTGCCTGGTTCGGCGGCATAAAAGAAAAAAACCCCAATGTGCGTATATGGTTTGCACGCCGTGACGGCGAATGGAGCGTTCCCGTTCCCGTAACACCTGATGACGGCGAGGCAGACTGGAATCCGACACTTTTTTCAGAGAACGGCATTCTTACATTGATTTACAAAAGCGGTATTGATGAGGGTCATTGGTACTCGATGAAAACCGTTTCCTCCGACGGCGGTGCAACCTGGTCAGCTCCCAAGGAGCTTGTTCCCGGTGATATCGGCGGCAGAGGTCCCGTTAAAAATCAGATGATAAGGCTTTCAAACGGCGCACTTCTCGCTCCCGGTTCAACCGAGGATTTGGCTGACCGCTGGGAATCCTGGACAGATTACAGCGAAGATAACGGCGAAACCTGGAAGCTTTCCGCGCCTGTTGCATTTGAGCTGCCCGACGGCACAATATGCAACCGCAAAGAGGAGCTTCCCAAAGAAGGCGAAGGTCTTATTCAGCCCGCAATATGGGAAGACCAAGCACACGACGGCAGAGTTTATATGCTTGCACGCACAAACCTCAATTGGATTTACCGCAGCGAATCAACCGATTTCGGACGCACGTGGTCAGTGGCAAGACCCACCGATATGCCCAACAACAACAGCGGTATCGGTGCGGCAATGACAGACTGCGGCGTTCTCGGACTTATCTGCAATCCCGTAAGCGAAAACTGGGGTGACCGTACACCTCTCTGCGTTTTTCTTTCCGAGGATAACGGTGCAACATATCCCGTTCGCATCGAGCTTGAAACTCAGCCCGGAGTTGAATTTTCATATCCCTCAATTGTTGCAGAGGGAAATCTTCTCCATATGGTATATACCTGCGGACGAAAGAAAATCGGCTATGCGGTTATCCGTGTGGAAAAAATTTAAACTGAAGAAAGGGTTCTGCTTATGGAAACTCAGAACATTTTTGCATTTTTGGCTATAAGTATGATAACCATGTGCTTCGGCTGGGGTATGCGCGGCTCGGCAATCGGCGGAGAAAAAGGTGCTATGCTTCCCGGTGCATTCATGGGTATTCTTTGCGTATGGTACACAGGCTCGGAACTCCTGATGGATAATGTTTATCTGTTCGCTGCCGCCTGTGCGCTCGGCTATTTCTACGGCGGCATGGAGCCTTACGGCTCAACAATGGGGCTTGTTCTCACCCACAATGTCCCTCGCTACAATCCGCCTCTCGGTTATCTTGCCCTCGCTTTCAAAGGCTCCATCTGGAGCGGTCTGGGATCGGCTTTTCTCGGTATGAGCTTCTCAGCTATGAGCGGTGTTGTTTATAAATGGTATGATTTCGTTATCTTCTTTGCGCTTGTTCCGTTGGTTCAGGAAATCGGATATCGCATTTTCAACACTCCCTATGATCCCGAACACGGAAAAATGCCCAAAATCTGCTTCTCGAAGGACAGCCGTGAGGAATGGGGACGCAATCTTGTGATAGTTGCGGGCGTGCTTGTTATGGCAGCGATAAGAAGGGATATTTTCACGATTATTATGTGGGTTGGCGGCGCTCTTGCCGGCTCAATCGGTTGGGTTATCGCCATTACCTTCTATGACAAGGAGCTTCATCCTCTCAAAAACGGCAAAATGCTTTTTGGCAAATGGGAAAAGCTCAAGATTGTTGATGGCTGGAAAATAATGGAATTCACTCAGGGCTGCTTCAACGGTCTCGGTATCGCAGGCGCTTTTGTTCTCGGATGGCCTCTTGCCGCAAAGAATCTTGAACAGGCTGAAGCCTCAGGCAAGCTTTGGTATATGCTCCCCGAAAAGGTTGATATAACTCTTTCGTGGGTATTCTGCACTCTGATTATTCTTACAATTTTCCTCTTTATTATTCCCTACCGAAGAAACGGCAACAAAATCACCCGTGCCTTCGGTGAGGTTGATATGAATATTGTTGAAGTGCTCGAACGCCCCTGCTATATGGTAGGTCCTCTTGCACTTGTTATGCTCGGCTCAACAACAATGGCATCAATCATCTGCTGCTTTACCATGTATTATGTTATCGCTCAGCATGACGGTCTTGAACGCTATTGGGACTACAAGGGCATAAAGTTTATCCGCATTTTCCTTATTCTTCTCGGTGCGGTTGCTCTTGCAATTCAGGCAGTAAGAGGCTATACTCTCTGGGAAACATGGATTTTCTACTGCGTAGGCTATATTCTCTTCGATCTTGCTTACTTTGCACGCCCGAAGCGACTCAAGGAAAACAAGGAAAAATCAAAATCTTTGAAGGAATTCATTGTTTCATTCGGCGGAGATGCAACGGTTCTTCCGTTCTTCTACATCTTAATGGTAGGTCTGCTCGTTTTCGGTTATATGAATTTCCGTTAAAAAATCAAAGAAAGTCGCACTAAGCGTAAAACAAACAGAACAAACAACAAATGGCTTGAGAAAAACTCTCAAGCCATTTTAATTAATGCTTAAGCAAAAAGACTTTAGTAAAGCTAAAACGGGCGAGCTTAGCACAATTCATGGGATATTTCAAGTGAAAAAGTACATTGATGATTTTCGACCGACACGCAAATTTAAAGTATAAGTACGGTTCCAGAAGTTTCTGGTGCAGAGGGTATTACGTAGATACAGTCGGTCGAAACAAAAAGCAAATAGCAGAATACATAAGGAATCAGCTTGAAGAAGATTACGCAGTAGACCAAGTTACAATGAAAGAGTACATAGACCCGTTTACGGGTAGCAAGACAAAGTAGGCAAAATAAAACAGCCGCTCGGGAGCGGCTGCCAGTGAATGTAATGCGCTGCTAAACCTT
>JAFQSY010000018.1 GCA_017409265.1 Clostridia bacterium | reverse complement strand
TTCCCATTCGCTTTCGGTCAGCGGTATTTCGAGATAGCCTACAAATCGGTAGTAAATAACAATTCTCTGCGTTCTGTGCTTTCCCGTTCCCTGCGTTTCGTAAACAACGATTTTGTCTATCAGTTCTTTGAGCAGCGGTGCAGTCAGAGTAATGCTTGTTGTATCCTGCTTTATGTGCCATTCAGATATTTATATGCTCTTTTTCTGCATCAAGAATATCGGTAAAAACGATACCGTTTTCGGTGAATACAAGAAAGCAAAAAAATAATTCAAAAATATTCCAACCTTTTTTCGGAATGTGTCACTATATAATCAAAAGAACACAAAAACTTTACAATAATGTCAATTCGGAATATAATTGATTTAAATGATTTCGGAGGTCGCTATGGAAAGAATAAACATTGACGGAAAACGATTTATCGACAGTTATGGCAGACACAGAATTTTTAACGGTATAAACTATACCGATAAAAACGGACAGAAATATTGCTTTATAAACCCAAACGAATACACTGAACTCAACCTGCGTAAATTGAGCGAATGTGGCTTTAATATCATAAGACTTGGTGTAACCTGGGAAGCAATCGAACCCGAACCGTGCAAATACAACGAGGAATATATCGACAAAATTGTAAACTTTATGGATGTGTGCCATAAATACGGAATGTATGTTTTTATTGATATGCATCAGGATTTGTACGGACCTGCCGGCGGTTCGGACGGTGCGCCCCAATGGGCATCTCTGACTGACGGTGCAAAGTTAAAAAAGAACAAGCTTGTATGGGCAACGGGATATTTCTGGGGCAAGGTTGTTCACAACTGCTTTGATAACTTCTGGGCAAACAAAGAGGTTAACGGAATAGGCTTGCAAACATATTTTATAAATATGTGGAAGCATATCGCCGAAAGAGTCAAGGATCATCCTGCACTTTTCGGATTCGACCTTTTCAACGAACCTTTCCCGGGAAGTGACGGCGGTAAAATGTTCAGAACGCTCATTATGAGTCTTGCCAAAACAATTATAACAGACAAACGCTGCCCTAAAATGAAGATGCTCAAGTGCCTTCTCAAAAAAGATATGCCCGGTGTTCTTGAGCCGTTTGAAGACCCCGACCTTTTCAGAAAAGTTACAAAAGCCGGTCTTCCGCTTGAAAAGAAATTTGACGAGGGCGTTTATTCTGATTTTATCAACAGACTATCAAAGGGCATAAGAGAGATTACCGATAACGGTATCATCATCGTTGAAAGCTGTTATTATACCAATATCAGCATTCCGTTCAGTATGCCTGCCGTGAACTATGACGGCAAGCGTGAAGAAAAGCTTTGCTATTCACCCCACGGATATGACCTTATGGTTGATACTCCTGCATATGATTTCCCGAGCGATGCGAGAGTGCAGACTATTTTTGACGAAAAGAAAAACACTCAGGATGACTGGAACGTTCCGATTCTTGTTGGTGAATGGGGCGCTATTTCGAATAGTGAGAATTATTTTAAACATATTGATTTTCTGCTTGATTATTTTGACAAAAATCAATGGAGCCAGGCGTTTTATACATTTTTTATGGATATGTTTATATTTGACATGCCGTTTTTCAAGCATCTAACAAGACCGTTCCCCGTTGCAGTTTGCGGAACGATTGAAAAATACCGTCACAACAGAGAAAACAACTCTTTCACGCTTGAATTCAGTCAGGATAAAGAATATGATGTTCCTACTGTTGTTTTTGCACATAAAGAAATTGACAGCATCGAAACCGACGGCGAATATAAGTTAATTCCTCTCGGAGAAACAGGCAGAAGCCATATCGAAATCAAAACAGGCACAGGTAACCATAAAATCACAGTGAAATTCAAGTGAAAGATTTAATCGGGGCTGCTTCTTGTTTGGAGCAGCTCCTTTGTTGTTTCTTATAATGAAAAACGTTGCTTTTGATTATCATATCTTGTAAAATATATTCAGAAAAGTTTTTTATATTTTTTCCAACCTTTTTTCAAACTGTATCACTATATATTCGAAAACGCTCAGAGAGGATGTGAAAAATGGAGAAGTCAAGAGCTGACAAAATTATCACCGAATACTACAAAAAGCTTTACGGCTTTGCTCTTTCGAAGATGACAGACATCAACAAAGCAGAGGAACTTGCTTCAAGAATAACCCTTGAGGTTTATTCCTCGCTGCTGAAAGCGGACGAAATAGCTAACATCAACGGCTATATCTACCGTATTGCCTGCAATGTTTTTGCAAGATATATCGGCGAACGCAAGGAGAGTGCACACCTTGCAATTGATTCGGTGTTTCTGCCTGACAGCGTTGATTATGAAAAGGATTTAATCGATGCAGAAGAAGCGAAAAATCTCAGACGTGAGATTGCTTATCTTTCGGAAACTCAGCGCAGAATCGTTGTCATGCATTACTATGATAATCTGAAGCTCGGCGAAATTGCAGAAAAGCTTTCCATCCCTCTCGGAACGGTCAAATGGCATCTTTATGAAGCAAAAAACAGCTTGAAAGAAGGTATTGAAATGAAAAGAGCTCCCGGTACACTCGGTATAAATCCTGTTAAATTTATAAATATGGGCCACAGCGGCTGCCCCGGCAGCAAAGGTGACACATCC
>JAFQSY010000017.1 GCA_017409265.1 Clostridia bacterium | reverse complement strand
GTTCGGCCGCATCATGGCATGGGCTGACAAGTACAGAACTCTTAAGGTTCGTACCAACGCTGATACACCCGCTGACGCTAAGAAGGCAAGAGAGCTCGGCGCAGAAGGCATCGGCCTTTGCCGTACAGAGCATATGTTCTTCGAGGCTGACAGAATCGCTGCTTTCCGTGAAATGATCTGCTCCGATACTGTTGAAGCAAGAGAAGCTGCTCTTGAGAAGATCCTTCCCTATCAGCAGGGCGACTTCGAGGCTCTCTACGAAGCTCTTGAAGGCAACCCCGTTACCATCCGTTTCCTTGATCCTCCTCTCCATGAGTTCGTTCCCACTGAGGAAGCTGACATTGCTGCTCTCGCAGCTGCTCAGGGCAAGAGCGTTGAAGATATCAAGGCTATCATCACCGGTCTCCACGAGTTCAACCCCATGATGGGTCACAGAGGCTGCCGTCTTACCGTAACCTATCCCGAAATCGCTGCTATGCAGACCAAGGCTGTTATCCGTGCAGCTATCAACGTTAAGAAGGCTCATCCCGATTGGAACCTCGTTCCCGAAATCATGATTCCCCTCGTAGGCGAAGTTAAGGAGCTTAAGCTCGTTAAGAATATCGTTGTTAAGACTGCTGACGCTGAAATCGCAGCAGCTGGCATCGACCTCAAGTACGAAGTTGGTACAATGATCGAAATCCCCAGAGCATGCATCACTGCTGATGAAATTGCTAAGGAAGCTGATTTCTTCTGCTTCGGCACCAACGACCTTACTCAGATGACCTTCGGCTTCAGCCGTGACGATGCAGGCAAGTTCCTCACCGCTTACTATGATACCAAGATCTTTGAGTTTGATCCCTTCGCAAAGCTTGACCAGAACGGCGTAGGCGCTCTTATGGAAATGGCAGTAGCTAAGGGCAAGGCAAGCGGCAAAGACCTCCACTACGGCATCTGCGGCGAGCACGGCGGCGATCCCTCCTCCGTTGAATTCTGCCACAAGATTGGTCTTAACTACGTTTCCTGCTCACCCTTCCGCGTTCCGATCGCTCGCCTCGCAGCAGCTCAGGCAGCTATAAAGGACTAATGGAGAACTTCTTCAAGTTCGCCGAGTTCACTTTAACGCTCGAGGATGCACAGGAATATGCCTATTCCATATCCCCGACAAAGCGTGTAAGAGGCTGGCGAGATATTGAAGTTAACCTCTATATTTAAAATGAACTCCTCATCGAGAAATCGGTGAGGAGTTTTTGTATTTCAAGGCAAAAGTCGTGGTTATATTCCACAACTTTTGCCTTTCTTTTTTGTTCAGAAAGGAGAAACTTCAATTTTTTAAAAATTTTCGCGTAACATTTTGTGATTTGCGTCATATATATATGAAAACTTTTTAAGGAGAAGTATATTCCTCTATAAAAACAGGTTCTAATAGTTAGCGAAAGAAGGAGATTCCGATGGGTTGAATAAAAATTCTATAAAATTTAAACAAATAAAATTATAAATCGGAGGTAAAACAAAATGAAAAATACACTCAAAAAAATAATAACCGTTATTCTTGCTTTATTTTCTTGCTTCATGATATGCAATATCGCATTTGCTAACGAAAAAACACCTGAGAGCGAGTCTGTGTATTTGGTTGACGCAAAAATCATTAGTGTTCCGCTGAAAAACCGTATATCTTTCAGACAATCCCCAAAATCGCCTGAAGGAATAAAGGTAGAATTGAAATATAGTGACGGAACAACTATTATTGATAAAATCGTATTGCTTGAAGATGAATACTATGTAAATGGCGAGAATGTAATTGAAGCAGAATATGCTGCGGTAGATAAATATGGAATTAAAAAAGCAGGTTTATACATGAACGAAGGGAAAATACATATTTCTTATAAATATTTATGTTTACCCTCAACAATAAGCGGCTTGTTTCAAATGTTGTACGAGATTTTTTGATTTTACGAAAGGATGAATATAAATGAAGGGTTTCAAAAAAATCACATCCGTTTTTGTTGTATTTGTTATACTAATCAGTAATATATATTTGATTTCGTATTCATTAAATGAAGTAGATACATTAACCCTCACTGAATATGCAACCGAGTTAATCGATATGATTCAGTTATATGATTACTCTTATGAAAGTGGTTCTTCGGAATCGAATGATGAAGTTCGAACATTAAATAGATTAATTGTAAAAACAAGTGATAACACCTCATTAGAAAATGATTGTGGGGCTGCTGCAAAAATAGAGGGATACGATTGTTTACATATAATGCAGTATAACAGTGAGCAAGCCGCTAACAATGCTTTTGAATACTATAGCACTTCATCATCTGTTCAATATGTTGAATATGATTTTAATTTTTTGAATGATATTCCTGACGAAGAAATAACAGAAGAAAGCACAAGTAAAAAACATTTATCTTGGGGCTCGTCACGAGTTAAAACAGATGAAGCTATCTCAGCGGTTGAATCGCTGGGCGATTTTGCAGATGAAGTTATTGTAGCTGTTTTAGATACGGGACTTGATAATGCACATGATTTTTTTAAGGGACGATTTGTAGAAAGTTCTGTAAATTTAGTTGATGGCAGTATTAATACGCACGACGACAATAGCCACGGTACACATGTTGCAGGTATTATTGTTGACAACACCCCAAGCAATGTAAAAATAAAACCATATAAAGTTTTAAATTATGATGGTGAAGGAAATTATTTAATGACTTGTACTGGAATTGAAATTGCTATAAAACACGGTGCTGATGTCATAAATTTGAGTCTTGGAGGCGCCCATAGCAACTCAAAATACAATAGATATAATGAGGTTGTTGAGTTAGCCACGGAGAACAACATACCAGTAATTGTTGCTTCTGGAAATGATAGCGATGACGCGTCAAATTATTGCCCCGCTAACAATGAGGATGTCATTACTGTATCTGCTACTACTATTCTTGATGCTCCAACTGAAAAATCAAATTATGGCTCTTGTGTTGATATTTCTGCTCCTGGCTCATATATTTACAGCACTATCCCAACTAATGATCATGATTATAAAAGCGGGACATCTATGGCTACACCCTTTGTTTCTGCCGCCGCAGCAATTTTAAAATCTATAAATCCTAATTTGACGCCACAAGAAATAAAAAGAATAATAAAGGAAACTGCATCTGTTCCTATTGGATGGGATGTAAACTATGGTGTCGGGATTTTAGATATGGCAAATATGATATCAAGTATTACGGTTGCAAAGCCCGTGATATCATTAAACAGCAACAATAAAGCTGTTATATCCAGTTCAAATGGTGGTGTTATTTACTATACAACTAATGGTTCAAAGCCTGTTATAGGTAAATCTTTTATTTATAACACACCAATAGATACTAACGATATAAGTGCAATAAGAGCCATTGTATATGAGAGTGGAAAAGTACCAAGTGAAATTGCTACTTTATCTATAAATTGGGAAATGAATTTAAGCATAAGGTATAAAGGCACGAAATCATTAGAATCCATTTTAGATGAAAAAATAGAATCATGTCGCATAATAGATGAAGAGATTGTTGAATATCTAGGAGATGGAAGAATTAAAACTCATGCAATAGGAAAAACAAGAGTTATTGCTCATCTTTCAAATAACAGAAAGGCTACATTCAATATTACTGTTAAATTTGCAGACTGGCAGTTTATTCACGAACTTATTTATAAATGGTTTGGCATCTTATTATGGAGTTTCTGAAAATCTCTGAAACAGCTTTTATGAAATGTAAAAATAACCATCTGTAATCCCGCACATTCGACAAAATACAGACCTCCTTGTAAAATGGTATTACCAAATACAAGGAGGTCATTTTTATATTCATTACACATAATTCAAGAGTCTGCTCATTAAATAAGACCTTATAAACCACTGATATGCATGATATAATCATATCAGAAGCTTCGAGAAAAAATGAAAAGGTGAAAATGATGAACAATATATTCAGCGACAATCTCAAGAAATTTCGTCTTGCAAAAGGCTTAACACAAGAGCAGGTTGCAGAAAAACTGAACATTAATTCTCAGACCGTTTCCCGCTGGGAATGCGGCACATCTCTGCCCGACGTTCTGACATTGCCTGAACTTGCAAAGCTCTATGAAGTAACTGTTGATGATTTCTACAAAAAGAGCACCGTTGCTTACAATAACTATGCTCAGCGACTTGCTTCTGTTTTTGAAGACACACACGATATTGAAGATTTTATGCGTGCAGATGCAGAGTTTAAAAAGCTGATAAAAAACAATTCCTTAACAACGTACGATATGTGGGAATACGGAATGATTCATTACTTTTTGATGCACTACGGCAAAGAAAATGCTTTCTATTGGTTTGACAAAGTGTTGGAGCAGGGCGAAAGCGCCGATGAATTTGCCTATTGGAAAACCCGCACACAACGAATGAAGCTTTGCTCTCAGCTTGGCAAAGACGAAGAAAACATAAAGGAACAACAAAAAATCGTAGGGAACAATCCCGGTAACGTTAATGAGCGGGATCTTCTGCTTGCTGCATATATGTATGCAGGCCGTTATGAAGAAGCTTACGAAGAATTCAAGAAAGCTGTTATAAAATTTCCTGATAAATGGGAGTTATACATTGACGGCGGTGATATTTCCGTGAAGCTCGGAAAATATGATGAGGCTATGGAGTATTACGACAAAGCAGGTGAGATAGGTTCGTTTTTCTGTGACGAGCTTTACTGCAAGGCAAGTCTGTACGAAAAATTGGGAGAATATGAAAAATCAGTTGAACTGTATATGAAAATTGCGGACATCCTACGCCAAAGAGGCTACGATGTTGAGGCTGATATGGCAGAAAAAAGCGCCGATGAGGTTAAAAGCAAAATCAAAGAATAGATACCTGAGCACCGTATATTCTCTGTTCGTATTGTATAATCCGTCACAGACGCTATAATTGCCGCAAAAGGTGATATTGTGAATCATCATACATTTGACAGACTTCACAAAAGTTTATTTACTTCTTTTAAGATTTTTAATTGTAATTGCGAGGATGATAATTGCTTCAATTCCCGTAAGTATGTATGCCACGGCAATAGTGAAACCGGGAGCGCCGCCTTTGGCAAGGAGGTTTTCAGCCGCAAGGAACGCCGCCGCATAAAGCACACCCCATATTGCAGGGGAAACAACCGCGCAAAGGGCTCTTTTTTTCTTGCCGTTTGTCATAAGAGCGCCCATAAAGGCAAACAGAAGAACGGTAAGCACAAGCGTTAAGATATAGCCGAATGTATCAACCCTGCCCATGTAAGCCCTTCTGTGCCAGCCGAAAATCTCGAAGAACACGCCTATGAGAACAGGGAGAAGAATATAAACGTACTTCCTGGGCTTATTCCTGAGCGCAAGAATCAGAACAACAATGCTCAACGCAGCACAAATACCGTAAAGAACTATTGATACGGGGAAAAGGATATCATCGCCCAGTCTGCTCACTTTTCCGTTGTAGAATACAAGAGCATCGGGACCCTGAGTATCCATCTCCCTTATCATCGTAATGCCCATTGCCTTGATATCGGCAATCAGACCGTCGGTTTCTTCTTTGTTGAATGCGTTGTAGCCTTTCCAGTATCTCCAGCAGATTTCACTGCGTTTTATATTGTTCAGCTGTTCTTCGGTCTGAGCCTCTTTCTTTGCGTTTGCCCAAAGTTCATCGGCTTTTTCAATATCCAACGCTCCGAAATCAAGCGTATCTTCCATAGAATCATATATCTTAAGATGCTTGTTTTCTGCAACGGCTTTTTCTATTGTCATATCGATAAAGCCGCGGATGTAGCTGAAGCCCTTGCCGTAATACGCCTCAAGGAATTCATCCATGCAGGCATCATAATCAATATAAGGATTCTGCATAAGCTTTGAAAGCAGATATGCACGCAACTCGCCGAACTCACCGTCGCACTGCTCCATATAATAGTTGCCTTCCTCATAAACACCCACAACGTTGTTTTCGTAGAAAACCTGAACGTTCCTCTGAAGCACTCCGAAATCGGGGAAAATGCCGAGGGTGTGGGCATAGTTTGTGGCGTAATCCCATACGTAGATGCGGTTGCAGATTTTGCTCCAGTTTCTGAGGTCTGCCATAAGCGCCGCATTGGGAGAGCAGCTTGCATCATCAAGAGCATGAGCAAAGCAGCACTCAATGGTGCAAAGGCGCACTATAACGTTATCCTCCGGCACAACCTTTGAGGGGGCTTCCCTTGTGTAACGGTAAGCAAAAGTGTCGATTGCAACGTTATCGTAGCCCGCTTCCTTAACCGCCTTTGCAATTCGGTTAACAAAGGTTATCATCGTGCCGGAATAAGAGCCGTTTTCACCATCAATCGCCTTGCATTTGCTGCACTGGCACATTTTTGCATCCGCTCCGCTGTCTGCCTGAGTGAGTGAAATAATCTGCAGGGATTTTTGGGGGTCATGACGCTCCTTCAACAGCGCCATAACCTCACCGAGAATGAGATTGTAAACGTCTTCGTTTGTAAGGCAAAGCTGTTCGTTCTGCCTTATTCCGTTATGAAGAGCAAAGTATTCGGGATGAGATTCAAAATATGTATCCCTTGAGCAGAACTGTGAGCCGAGTGTGTGGCAGAAAGCGGAAATATACTCAACCGTTCCGCCGAGTTCATCGGGAATTGTTCTGTAAGGGCTGCCGTTAAGACCGTTTGCAAGGGAATACTCAACGTCACGGGGGCTTTTCCAGTCCGTATCTGTATATTCAAAAAAGGGCGTATATTCCGTCTTTTCACCTGCAGGAATGTCAAGCTCCCTGTTTTCGGGGATTGAATAAAGCGTTGAAGTAAACCACCTGCAGTCACAGTATTTTTCAAGGAAAGCGTAAACGCCGTGAATGACCCCTCTCGTGCCGCTTCCGAGAATACGGACCTCGTTTTCACCCGTTTCAATCACGTATCCGTTGTCGGGAATTTCAGCACAATATCCGAGCGAAAACTTCATCCCCTCACCTGAAGCGGAAACAACGAAATCCCTGCCCGTAATCTGCTCCATATACTTTTCAAGCGTTTCGCCTGCCGCAACAAGTCTGCTGTCACCTTCATCCGACAGCACAATATATCCGCCTGCGGATGAATCGGCAGAAGAGAAAACGGGGAATGCAAGTGTCATCACAAGCATTATCGCAAGAACAAAGCTGAGTTTTTTCACCATAACAAACACCCTTTCATATATCTTTGCGAATCAGCACTTCGCATATTTATCGCTTAAGCTTTCTGAGCGTAACAACCGTTGCGCCGATTACTCCGAGAGCCAGCACAAGAAGCACAAACGGAGTTATTGCAAAGGTTGTTGCGGAGGCAACGTAACCGTAAACAAGCTGAATGAAAAATCCTATTCCGTACGCACCGCCCATATGGTAGCCCGTGATATCTGCCGAATAATCTGCGCCGAATCTCGCAGGCACACTGTGAAGCACGCTCGGAAATACGGGGCCGTAGCCCATACCGATTAAAAGCAGACCTGCAAGCGCGGTTTTGCCGACCGGCAGAAGAAGAATAACCATACCCAATGCCGCAAGCACCATGCCGCCCTTTACGAGTGTATTGTCGGAGAGCTTTTCGGATAAAAATCCCGAAATAATTCTTCCGACCATAATTCCGCCGAAGTAGAGCGAAACCCATTTTGCGGCTTCATCCGGAGAAACAGCCAGCACGTTTACGGCATAGGTTGCACCCCACGTGCCAATCATAAATTCACCGCCGCAGTAAAGGCCGAGGGAGAGGATGCTCGTTATCATCCCCTTTTCTTTGAGCAAGGCAAAAAGACTTTTCTTGGGCAAATCCTTTTGTTCCTTCTCGGTTTCAACGGTATTGGCAGGCTGAATATTCCATTTTTTAAGGCTTGCAAGGATTATAAGCGCTATAGCAAACTGCAGCGCCGCAACCACTCTGTATCCGTTGCGCCACTCCCCTTCCACACCGAGGAAAGCAGACATTATAACGGGGCTTATTGTGACACCGAGACCCCAACAGCAATGCAGCCAGTTCATATGCTTCGCCTTATAATGAAGCGAAACAAAGTTATTGAGACCCGTATCAATCGCTCCTGCGCCGTAGCCCATAATTACAGTAAAAATCATCATCACAACAATATTGGGCGAAAAGCTGATACCGATAAGTCCGAGTGCGGTAAGCAGCGTTGAAAAGAAGGTAACCTTGCCCGTGCCGAATTTTCGAAGCAGAGGGCCTGCAACAAAGGCAACACCGCCCGTGCATATGCCCGTTACTATGCTGTAAAGGGATGCAAAGCTTTCGGGCGTGCCGAATTCAACGTGCACAACGGGCCACGAAACGCCGAAAAGCGAATCCGGAAACCCGAGGGAAACAAAAGCGATGTAAATAACAATAAGCAGTGCCGTCATATCAATCTCCGTTGTGCTGATTTTTGCCTTGATTTTAAAGCCATATTTTCGGGTTTATTATAACATATCAAAAGACAGTAAGCAATGATTAAATACACCTGACACATAACCGCCACCCTAAAAACTCTGCGTAGAGTGACTGCATTCGAACTAAATACGCCGCAAAGGTCGGATGTAGTCACTCTAACCGTTGACATTATGATAAATAACCGTTAAAATTCATATTGAAAACATTAAAAAAGAGGGTAAATATGAGAATCGGGATAGGTAAAAGCTTTGGTTCGTTTCATGTCGGCACCAGTGTAAGCACAAAAGGCATAGGCAAAGGCCTGTGGTATCTTCTTATGTGGCCGTTTTATTTGCTGTATTATGTGTTTATTTGGCCATTAACTGTAATATATCGGGCAATTTCAAAAAAAGCAAGGGCTTATAAAGCTGAGGCGGCAGAAGAAGCAGACAAACACATTGAAGTGTTGCAGACTTCTTTAAAAACGTGTACCGAAACAAAAGATCCCGATGTTTTCTTCAGAAATATTAGCCTGATTGACAAATCGTTTGACGGCCTCATTACCTATGAAGGATTTTTGCGCCGTTGCGAAAAAAAGCCCTCCGAAATCAAACAGGATTTCAACAGCAACAGAGTTGAATTTGTAAACGATTTCATTGAGAGATACGCAAAAGATACAAGAATTAAAATTTATGAACTAAGCACAAAAAGCGAAAAGCTCAATAAAGCAAACGCATTTTACAACATTCTCAATGAGTATTCCGAACAGATTCCGTCTGAAAGTATGGCAAAGCTAACCGTAATTGCCGATCAACTTAAGGACCTGGCAAAAAACCCCGACTTTTCACTTTAATTCACAAATCCGCCCGTGTTTAACACACGGGTGGATTTTTATGCTCATATTCTCTCAGAATCTTGTCCAGAAATCCACGCCCCAGGGGTGTGACTGCTCCTCCCATTCATCGCGGCGCATGAGAATCTTTTCCCTCATTTCAGCTACCTTGTCTGCATATTTTTCATCTGCAGCAAGGTTTACGGTCTCCCACGGGTCATTTTTAATATCATAGAGGAAGGTCCACTTATCCTCCTCAGCGTCACCGTTGCGGTATTCGATAAGCTTATAATTTTCATCCTTCACTCCACGCACGAACTTATCAAAAATCAGATACAGCTCATCTCGGAATTTTTCGCCGTGCTCACCGTCAAGCAGCTGCGCGAAGCTCTCCCCGTCAACGGACGACGGAATATCCATACCGACTTTTTCGCAGAGGGTCGGAAAAATATCATACAGATAAACATAAGCATCGTTGCGCTGATTTTCCGCAATACCGGGGCCTGCCATTATAAGAGGAATGCGCACCCCGTGCTCGTAGATATCCTCTTTGCCGAGCCAGCCGTGCTGACCTACCGCAAGTCCGTTATCGCCCGTGAATACGATAATTGTGTTATCCTCCTCGCCCGATTCCTTAAGCGCATCAAGAACTCTGCCGATTTCATAATCAAGGTGGGTAATCATTGCAAAATACTCAGCTATATGGCGCCGGATTTCCTTTTCATTGCGCGGATATGCTGCAAGATGCTCGTCACGGTGCACCATAAGAGGATAGTTGGTATCAATAATCTCCTGAAAATTGGGGGGAAGCTGGATTTTTTCCTCGTCATACATTTTGCGGAATTCATCGGGCATTGTGCGTGGGTCATGCGGCGCAAGGTAAGCAAGGTACATAAAGAAAGGCTTTTCCTTGCCTGCGTTTTCCTTTAGCAACTCAATAGCGGAATCCGTAAGCAAAGTGCTCGAATGCTTGCCCGGGTCAAACTCATCGCAATGCTGCGGCTGAGGGTGATTGTCGCTGTAAAAATCAACCACAAAGTTTATTACGTTATCATACTTGCCCGTAGGGTCAAAGCGGCAGGTGGGCACGTTCCAATGGTCCCACATTCCGCCAAAGAAAATCTTTGCGCCCTGAGTAAAGCTTCTTGCATAAGCAGGGCATCCGTTGTGCCACTTGCCGAGGCCTATCGTTTCATAGCCGTTATTCTTGAAGGTTTCGGCAAGGGTTTTATGCTCCTCGGGGATGTTGCCGCCGAGTCCGTCAAGATGAAAAGGATTCCTGCCCGACATAATCATGGCACGGCTTGGCATACACACGGCGCCGCAGGTACCGCCTGCAATGTGCGCACGCACAAAGGACATACCCCTGCCTGCAAGTTTATCGAGATTGGGAGTAATTATTTCGCTGTTGCCAAGAGCGTGAATTGTATCAAAGCGCTGGTCATCGGTAACTATAAACAGAACGTTCGTTTTTTTACTCATAAAGCATCACCCGTGCAATTTTTCTTTTAAGCATTATACCATATCCGTATCACAACTTTCAACACCTTTGAAGCGTATATGCACGTTAAGTTTTTTCACTACACAGTTAAGAAAAACTCTCTTAATGTGATATTGAAACTCGGATTGCATTGTGTCACAATATATTCAGAAAGAGCGCACTTTCAATTTTGAAAAAGAGGTTTTATTATGAAGCTGAATATAGGCGAAACCATAAAAAGATTGAGAAAAGAAAGAGAGATTACTCAGGAAGAATTTGCCGAAATTCTCGGAGTATCGTGCCAATCCGTATCCCGTTGGGAAAACAGTTTCTGTTATCCCGATATTGAGCTTATTCCGACTATTGCATCATTTTTCGGTATATCAACCGATAAACTTATGGGCATTGACGAGATAACAGAGAAAGAAAACATCGAAAAATATCTTGAACGCTTTCAGCTTGCTATAAGCAAGGGTGAAATTAATGAGTGCATTGCAATTGCCCGTGAAGGCGTAAAAGAATATCCGAACAGTTATGTTCTTCTTGACAAGCTGATGTATGCCCTTTTTGCTTCAGGCGATGATGACGGCAATATCCCCGAATGGAAAGAGAATATGGAAAAATATGATGCTGAAATAACCGCTTTGGGTGAAAGGATTATGAAGTATTGCCCTGACATCAATCTCAGGCTTGAAGCAGCATCAAGGCTTGCATTCAGCCACATTCTCCACGGCAGAAAAGAACTCGGCAAAAAGATTTATGAAACATTTCCGCCTATGGAGCTTTGCAAAGAAAGACAGATGTGGTGGGCATTGGAAAAGGATGAAAAGCTGCCGTTTTTAAGAGATACAATAAAGCAAAGCTACGAATTCTTAAAGTCATTTATCTGGCTTTTGGCTGATGCAGACATTGTTGATGTCAATACCGAATTCATTGCAATAAACAAGATTTTCGAATTGGAGGAGCTTATTCTTGACGGCAACCGACCCAAAAACAGCTGGGGCGACGTATGGCTTGACTTTGATATTGCCAAAAGGTATGCGCTTATGGGTGATACAGATAACACTTTCAGGCATCTGCGTCTGGCTGTTGATGAAGCAAAGGCCTTTGATAAATTCCCTGAAGAGCAGAAATACAGCGCTGTTTTGGTAGGCGAAATCACAGAAAGAAAACTTGATTTTGAAACCTCGGATACCCGTCCGCTTTGCGAAATACTCCGTGACAAATGGCTCATTCACGATGAGCTTGATATCGTACGTGATACTGAAGAATTCAAAGCGATTGTAGAATCGTTAGAGTGACTGCATTAGAACTAAATACGCCGCAAAGGTCGGATTTCCGACCCATCGAAGCGTTTTTTTCTTCGCCATACGACAGTATGGCTTCATAAAAGAAACGCTCCGCTGAATCAAAACTGCGACCTTTTCGGTGCTTCGCAGTTTTGAAAGAG
>JAFQSY010000016.1 GCA_017409265.1 Clostridia bacterium | reverse complement strand
TTTTAAAGCGGAAACCGGAACTACTCCGATTTCATATCTTATGAAGCTACGCCTCGAGCATGCGGCAGAGCTTCTGCACGAGCGCGACTATTCGGTTCGTGAGCTTGCAGAAAGCTCCGGCTTCGACAACGAGGCATATTTTATGCGTTGCTTTAAAAAGAATTTCGGGATGACGATAAAAGAGTACCGCCGCACTCATGCAGATGAAAACAAATAAAGAAAGGTTTTAAATGAAATGAACAAAACAATTATGCACATCAACTATGCCGAGGTCACCTTCCATTCCTACGGAAAAAGTTCGCTTGATGATGTCTGCCGTATGGCAGCGGAAATCGGGTTTGACGGAATAGAATTCCGCGGAAGACCGCCGATAGAGCTTAAGGAAATGTCATTCCGTGAATACGCCGCAGCAGTTGCGGCATCGTGCAAAAAGCATGGACTCTCGGAAATTATGTTCAGCATCGGGCTTGCAGGCTGTCTTGATGAAAATCGTGAGGCTCGCGAAAAATGCATTTCCGATGCTATTGAGAATGCACGTACTGTGAATGAGCTTTGCGGCACAACGCTTTGCAATTCACTCGGAAAAGCGCTCGGCTCACCTATCGAGACCGCACCGGATGAGGCTTATGAATTTCACGGAAGTGCCATAGCAACACCCCGGCAGTGGGAGATGGAGGCTGAGGCATATCACAGAGTGGGACGAGAGCTTGAAAAGCTCGGCATGCGTTTTGCGCTCGAAACGCACATGTATCATATTCATGACCAACCGCAGGCAACAAAGCGGCTTGTTGACCTTATTTCAAGTCCGGCAATCGGTGTAAATATGGATTACGGCAACACGGCATATTTTCCAAACCGTCCGACAGTTGAAGATACTATTGATATTTATGGGGACAAGCTTTTTTATGTACATATGAAAAATTCGTCTGCTGTTCCGGGAACAGGCAAACGAATTGCTACATCTCTCAGCGACGGAGAAATCAACCACCGCGCTTATATAGAAAAGCTCCGCGAGGTAAGGTTTGACGGACCTATCGCACTTGAAGCACCCCGTGACGGCGACAGAACACATTTTGCGAAACAGGATTTTGAGTATTTTAAGACACTGTAATTTAAGGAAAGCATTGCTATGAATTATGTATTTGAAATTTTAGAAAATGAATACTGGTGGGGCGGCGCGACTAAATGCGGAACGCATGTGCCGCTCACAAGAGAAAGCCGGTTTAAGGTTGATTTAAGAGGAACAAAAACACGTGAATGCTCAAATCAGTCAATGCCGCTGCTTTTGTCCAGCAAAGGCAGATACATATGGAGCGATCAAGCAATCGCATTTGAATTTAAGGACGGCAGCATATATGTTGAAGGAGAAAAGGAAGTACGTCTGTATAATGCTGGCAGTTCTTTGAAAGACGCTTATATCGAAGCTTCAAGGTGCCATTTTCCGTCCGACGGCAAGAAGCTACAGGAAAAGTTTTTCACTACTGCACAGTATAACACCTGGATGCACTGTACATATAATCCTACACAGGAAAGCGTACTTGAATATGCTCACGAACTTCTCGACAGCGGATTTGAACCCGGAATTCTGATAATCGATGAGGGATGGCATAAGCCATACGGTACATGGGAGTTTGATGAAATAAAATTTCCTGACCCAAAAGCGATGACAGAGGAGCTTCTCAGCCTGGGTTTTACAATTCTGCTGTGGGTGTGTCCGTTTGTAACCTGTTCCGGAGAAAATTATATAAAAAGCCTTGGTTTGGGCTCGGAAGTCAATGATGAAGCCGTTATGACGGACATGTACCTCCGTCTTGATGATGGCGGAATTGCACTGATAAAATGGTGGAACGGAATTACTGCAGTTCTTGATTTTACAAAGCAGTGTGACTGGGATTTTATGAAAAATCAACTCGACCAACTGGTGACGAAATACGGAATAGACGGTTTTAAGCTCGACGGTGGACAGATATTCCATTATTCCGACATGTTTTGTGTGAATGGTAAGGTTAATCAAGACAAAACACATTATGAAAGAAATATTGCCTGGAATGAATTTGGAAGACAGTATGCATATCACGAATATAAAGATACATATAAAGGCGGAGGTAAATGCAAAATCCAGCGTCTGCTTGACCGTGCCCATTCGTGGAATGACGAGGGCATAAATACAATCATTCCTTATTGTCTCTTGGTCGGACTTTTGGGCATGCCATTTATTTGCCCCGACATGATAGGCGGCGGACAGTGGAACATGTTTCTTCGCGGAGTTCCGTTCGATGAAGAGCTTTTTGTTCGTATGTGCCAGGTATCGACCTTGTTCCCCATGATGCAGTTCTCTATTCTTCCGTCAAAGCATTTAAGCGAAGAAAACAAGAATATATGTGTTGACATGGCAAAGCTTCACAAAAGCTTTTCTCCGTACATTATAGATCAAGTCAATAAATCCAGAGTGAGCGGAGAGCCAATAGTCAGACACATGGCGTACGAATTTCCGAACGAAGAGTACGAGCTGTGCTTGGATTACTTTATGCTCGGTGACCGCTATCTCATTGCCCCCGTTCTCGAAAAGGGTGCTGTGACGAAAAGCGTGCGGCTTCCCGAAGGGCATTTATGGAAATATGCAGACGGAAAAACATATCAGGGAGGTAGAAAAGTTGTTGTCGATGCTCCTCTCAATGTACTCCCATATTTTGAAAAGCTAAGTCTTCAGAAATAGAGGTAGAAAACATTATGACTTATTTTGACAAATATGTTTCAAACACTTGTGCCGGAAGCGGAAATCAGATGTTTTTCAACATGAATGAAGATGAAGTCCGCACAGGCAGAATGTTCTATAAAATCTTTGCCGGCGGAGAATATAATTATTCCATTCTTTTCTCAAACATCATTGACACTACTTTTTTCAACGGTGCCGTAAGCCACGCAAACTTAATTTGTGACAGCTGGAAGATACTTGGCGCAAGAGCCGGAAAATGCAAAAGCATTCCCGAGGGGAAGGACCTTGCGGATATGACCTTATCGGATACGGATGAAAATGCAGATATTTTTGTAACAGACCTGCGCGAACTTACTTTTAACTCAAACAAATCCAAAGAAGTAATGCCCGGTGAGTTTTTTGCAACAGATCCGATAAAGCTCAATTTCAACAAAAACGAATATCTATGCCTCGAAATAACTTTTACGGGAAAAATGATTCCTCATCATAGGGAAACACTTCTGCCGGTATATATAAAAAGCGGCACAGGATGGGAATATTCAAACGAAATGCCGTTTGCTTCAATGATAGGCTGTGACCGTCCGATAAAGGCAAGGATTGCATATCTCGGAGATTCCATCACACAGGGCATCGGTGCCGGATATAATACATATTCACACTGGAATGCGCGTCTTTCAGAGAAAATCGGAGAGGAATATGCATACTGGAATCTCGGACTTGGTTTTGCCCGGGCGCACGATGCCGCAAGTGACGGTGCGTGGCTTTACAAAGCCAAACAGAGCGATATTGTTTTTGTATGCCTTGGCGTCAATGACATTGGTGACTCTGCCGAACAAATTAAATCAGATTTAAAGAAAATTGTTGATACGCTGAAAAAGGAAGGTAAGACGGTCATATTACAAACAATACCTCCCTTTAACTATGAAGAAAACACCATAGCCGACTGGAAAAGCATTAACGATTATGTTAGAAACGAGCTTTCACAATGCGTTGATTTTGTTTTTGACAACGTTCCGTATCTTGGGGACAGTGAGCAACAATCGCACATTGCAAAGTTCGGTGGGCATCCGAACTCTGACGGATGTAAAATATGGTCTGATGCGCTTTATGAATCGTTAAGATGTAAAACCGAAAATACTATAAACGGAGATATGATATGAAAAACGAAACAGCGGTAAGTATGATAATTTGCGGTGATACAGTTCCCATGCAGAGTAACTTTAAGGAGTTTGCAAACGGGGAAAGAAAATGCTATGTAAGTGATGCGCTCTGGGATAAAATGAAGGATGCGGATTTTCGCTTTTACAACCTTGAAGTTCCGCTTTGTGACGAGCTTCGTCCTATCCTGAAATGCGGTCCGGCACTCTCTGCACCTACAAGTACCATAGCCGGAATAAATGCACTCAAGCCGTCTCTTATCGGACTTGCAAACAATCATACACTTGATCAGGATAAGGAAGGCTTGTTCAGTACTTTTGATGTATTGCGCGACAACGGCATTCCGTTTATCGGTGCCGGAAAAAACCTCGATGAAGCATCAAAACCGTTTATCTTTGAGAAAAATGGTATAAAAATCGGCATCTACAACTGCACCGAGCACGAATTCACGATTGCCGAAGAGGACAAGCCCGGTGCAAATCCGTTCGACGTTTTCGATAGCCCTGACCATATACGAGAATTAAAGGAAGTATGTGATTATGTTGTGGTTATTTACCACGGTTGCAAGGAGCATTATCGCTATCCGTCGCCAAAGGTACAAAAGGCGTGTCGAAAGATGGTTGACTGCGGGGCTGACCTCGTTGTAGGGCAGCACAGCCATTGCGTGGGCTGTGAGGAACACTATAAGGAAGGTGTCATTGTCTACGGACAAGGAAATTTCATCTTTGACCTTTGGGGCAATGAATTTTGGAAAACCGGTATTGTTGTTAAAGCAAACTTCGGTGAAAAAATGGAAATAGAATACATCCCGATCTGCCGCGAAAACAAAGGCTCGGGACTCGGTGATAAAGACATAATCGACGGATTTATGAAGCGTAGCGAGCAGATAAAACAGCCGGGATTTATAAATGCGGAATATGAGAAATACGCACTTTCGATGATAGACGAGTATCTCGCCATGCTTTCTTCAAATGACGGCTCGGAATTTTCTGATGCCCGGAATGCAGAGAGGGCAAAAACAGAAAATCTCCGTGCAAACTATCATCCGACCGTTCTTGCCGCACTTGAAAATCTCTTCAGATGCGAAGCGCACAATGAACTCATTCAAGCAGCCTTGCACAGTATAACGCAGTCAGGACAGCACCACGAAGGATAATAGTAGCTTTTAATGTCTTATCCGTGGTAAACCCATAACAACATTACATAGGAGTGGTAAAATATGATATTTGAACATATGGACAGAATAGTTTTTGCCGGTGATTCGGTAACAAGCATGGAAAGCGACCAACCCGTCGGAGAAGGGCTTTTTGACAGTCTTGGCAAAGGGTATGTAAGGATCATCGAAAACATGCTTTCGGCATACTATCCCGAACTCTTTTTAAGAATTACAAATTCCGGTACGGGCGGAAACACAAGCACAGACTTACTCGCCAGATTTGACAGAGATGTTGTTGATCTCAATCCTGACTGGGTTTCCATTTGTATTGGAATCAATGATGTCTGGAGACAGTTTGATTTGCCCGCATTTCCTGATACCCATGTTTTACCTGACGAGTATGAAAAAAACGTTGAGGAAATGATACTTAAAGTTAAAAACAAGGTGAAGGGAATATTTATTCTTTCGCCATATATTATTGAACCAAATAATGATGATATGATGCGAAGTAAAATGAATGAGTATGTTGCAATCTGCAAAAGGCTTTCAGAAAAACACGAATGCATCTTTGTCGACTTTCAGGAAATGTATTCTGATTATTGCAAAATTCGCCATTCATCAAGCATTGCATGGGACAGAATTCATCCGAATCAAATCGGAGCAACCCTGATGGCACGTGCTTTTCTTGAAAAATGCGGGTTTGATTATCTGCATAATACCATAGTGTAATATTATCTTGTTAATAATTGCAAATTAATTTTGCATTAGAAAATATCTTAAAGGAGAAATTAAAAATGGAAGTAAGAATTTGTAAGAACCCCGAGGAGCTCGGAAAATCCGCAGCTATTCACACAGCGAATGTTATCAATGAATGTATCGCCAAAAAGGGCTGTGCAAGAATCGCACTCTCAACAGG